>CAXSEF010000227.1:0-2024 GCA_964236535.1 uncultured Acetobacteraceae bacterium | reverse complement strand
CGAAGCGGAACGCCAGGGCCGGCAAGGGAGAGGACGCCGGGAAGCCGGCCCCGAAGCCACGGGCCGAGATCACGGCCAAGGGCGTGGCGATGATCGGCGACCTGCGCACCGACGCGCTGCACCAGGCGCTGCAGGAGGCGCCGATCGGCGACGACGTGCTGATCGGCCTGCTGGTGCTCGCCCTCGGCGGCAGGAACGTCCAGGTCCACTCCGGTGCCCCCACCCAGGGCTTCGGGCAGCGCGAGCGCATTGCCGAGCGGCTGACCGAGGGCGGGGTGCTGACCCAGGATCTCGAGCTGCTGCGCGCCACAGCACGGGGAATGCTGGTCCAGGTGCTGTCGTGCCGCGACAACATGAGCCAGAGCGGCATGGTAGCGCGCCACGCGGGCGCGGCGGTCGGCGCCGACCTCTACCTGCCGAACATGGCGACGCAGGAGTTCCTGTCCTGCCTGTCCAAGCAGGCCATGGAGAGCACGGCATCAGCCAATCGGGTCGCGCCGCGCAACACCGGCAAGGAGACGCGGGCGGCGCTGATCGCGCACGTGGGCGAGGGATCCTTTGTCCACCCGGCCGCCCTGTTCGCGCCCACGGTCAGGGAGATTGAGGCTCGTCGCAGCCCCTCCAGCCTGATCGACGGCGAAGACGAGGACCTGGACGACAATCTCCAGGTCGCAGGAGAGGCCGCGGGCGACGCCGGTGTCACCGGCTCCGGGCCTGGCGATGACGACGAGACGGATGGAGGCGACATGCCGCCGCCCGGCGCTGGCGACGCGGTGGAGCACCGCGCGGCCGCCTGACCTGCCGCCCGGCACAGCCCGGGCCGCACTTCCAGTCACCCCCACCCGCCACGGACGGCGCGCGCACATTGGGTGCGCGTGCGCGGCCGTGCGCGCTGTCCCGAGAGGACCCGCCATGCCTGTCACCCTCACCCTGTCCACCATCCCCGGCAAGTTGACCCGCGAGGACCGCTGCACCTCGAAGACCATCGAGCTGTTCGGCCCCTCCCTCGGCAGCGAGACCCTGACCGCGACCTCCACGGTGGCGGACATCAAGGCCGCCGTGGCGCGCTTCGGCACCAGGGTGCGCGCCGGGCACCCGGGGGCGTCGTTCTACGTCTCCGTGCGGCTGGCGAAGGGCTGCCGCAAGCCGGGCGGCTACGACGCCGCCAGTCGCTGCGACGGCTTCGGCCAGGATGCCTTCCTGCACGTGGAGGACAAGCGCACCCGGCTGGCCGAGCCGGCGGCTGTGCCTGCCACGCCGATCGCGGCGTAGGCCGCGGACGAGGCCCTGTTCGGCGAAGGCTGCGAAGCCCGAGCACCTGATCCGGCCTTCCAGGCCACCCCCATCCCTTTCACCAGGCCTGCTCCCGAGAGGGGGCGGGCCGTTCGCACAGGAGCAGGCCGATGGCCATGCGGATCGAGCTTCGCAGGGTGGAGTACAGCCCGGCGCTCAGCCGGGAGACCAACGCCTTCTCGGCCGATGTCTGGATCGACGGCCGCAAGGAGGGCCGCGCCTACAACCAGGGCCAGGGCGGATGCACCGACGTGGAGCCCGACGCCCTGCGCCTGCGCCTCGACGTCCACGGTCGGGCACAGCCCGCCCTGACGCTGAAGCCGATGGGCAATCCCACCCCGCTCATCATCCAGCCCGACGCCGAGTGGATCGTGGACCAGCTGCTGGAGGACTGGATCGTGCGGCGCGACATGAGGCGCGGGCTGCGGCGACGGCTGATCTACACCAAGCCGGGGATGCCCGGCCTCTACCAGAGCGTCACCCTCAAACTCGAGGAGATGCGGCGGATGCTCGCCTCCGAGGACGTACGAGCCCGGTGGCAGGTGGAGACCTGGCTGAACACCCTGCCCGAGGCCGAGGCGCTGGCGCTGTATCGCGAGCGCGCCTGCCACGGAGGACAGAGATGATCCGCCAGTATGGGGCGCAGCGCAGCCAGGGCGGCGACAACCCGCTGCGCGTCGGCGTCGTCGCGGCCGGCAGCATCTTCTACCTGCAGGACGAGGCGTTCTTCC
>CAXSEF010000226.1:0-2095 GCA_964236535.1 uncultured Acetobacteraceae bacterium | reverse complement strand
AGCCGCCAGTTGGTTGTGCCGGACAACATCAGCCTGCTGACCCTGCCTGCCTACATGTAGCCGCTCGACATCATCGGCGGCTGTGCTCGCTTTCGTCGTCAGATACTGCTCGGATTGGCTGATTGCAGGCAGGTCGCTGTGCTCACATTAGGCGCCCCCATGCTCACGCTCGGTAATCGGTGCTCGACATCGCCGGCGCGTGTTCACGATCGGTGCTATTGATCCGGATTAGGGGGTCAGTAGCAACGGTGCCGAAAATGCAGTTCAGCCGACTGGCAGTATATAGCTGCCGCGTCCGACACAAAGTGGCCTCTCGTTCGAATTTCGGATGAACGGCCAGACATGCAACGGCGTTACGCCGCCAAGCTGTCCCTATTACCTTGTTCGTCGAAGCGTCGCCTTGACTGCTCCACTTCCGGCAAACTCTCGACCGTCCAGGCGTAGAGCGCGAGGACAGGTGGGAGAACAGTGCGTCCGAGCGGCGTGATTCGATACTCGACGGCGACCGGAGAGAACGTCACCACGCGTCGGCCAACCAAGCCGTTGCGTTCCAGCCTGCGCAGGCTGTGGGTCAGCGCCTTCTGCGTGACGCCCGGCAGACGGCGTCTGAGCGCATTGAAACGCAACGCCTCTCCGTCCAGCGCCGTGAGGATCAGGATCGACCACTTGTCGGTCACTTGGTCGAGCAAGAGACGGTGGGGGCAGTTGGCGTCCAGAGGCGCATCACAGGCCGACATGGTATCTCCAAGGCTACCTAGTCGCCTTGTAGTGCCTAATTGACAGCAGGTATATAGGGTATACCGGATACTCCGTCACCACGGAGCTTTCCATGTCCTCGCACAACGTCGACGTTCTGTTTCAACCCGTGCGCCTCGGGTCGCTGGAGCTGAAGAACCGCATCGTCATGGCGCCCATGACCCGCTCCTTTTCCCCCAAAGGCGTGCCCGGTGAGGATGTGGCGGCTTACTATCGCCGCCGCGCGGAGGGCGAGGTCGGGCTGATCCTGTCGGAAGGCGTGGTGGTGCAGCGTCCCGCGTCGAAGAACGACGCGGGCATTCCCCATTTCTACGGCGAGGATGCCCTGGCTGGCTGGCAGCACGTCATCGAAGAGGTGCATGCCGCGAACGGCCGGATGGGGCCGCAGATCTGGCACGTGGGATCGGTGAAAAGCCCGATGACCGAATGGACGCCCGAGGCCGAGGTCGAGAGCCCGTCCGGACTGATCGGACCCGGCCAGGCGCGCGGTCGCGCCATGACCGAGGAGGATTTGGCCGACACGATCGCGGCCTTCGGTCGCGCCGCCGCCGATGCGAAGCGCCTGGGCTTCGACGTAGTCGAGATCCACGGCGCGCACGGTTACCTCATCGACCAGTTTTTCTGGTCGGAGACCAACACGCGCGCTGACTTGTTCGGCGGGGCGACACTGCCGCAAAGAGCGCGCTTCGGAACGGAGGTTGTCAAAAGCGTACGGGCTGCGGTTGGTGCCGACTTTCCCGTGATCTTGCGTCTCAGCCAGTGGAAACAGCAGGACTACGCCGCGCGCCTTGCCGAGACGCCCGATGCGCTGGCCGACTGGCTCGCGCCCCTGGTGGAGGCGGGTGCCAATGTCCTGCACTGTTCCCAGCGGCGGTTCTGGGAGCCTGAGTTCCCCGACATGGATGGTGAAGAAGGGCTCAACTTCGCGGGTTGGGCCAAGAAGCTGACGGGCGCGAAAACCATTAGCGTCGGCTCGGTCGGGCTCTCCGGCGACATGCTCAGCGCCTTCATGGGAAAGACGTCGACCCCGAGCACGCTGGAGAAGCTTGTTGGTAGGCTGGAGCGAGAGGAGTTCGACCTGATCGCGGTCGGGCGGGCGCTGCTCACCGACCCTGACTGGACCAAGAAAATCCGCACCCGCAACAGCGCTGGACTGAAATCCTTTTCCGCGGCCGACATGGCCACCCTGAGCTGACAGAATCGACGGCAGCGCATGGCGGAGCCGCTGACCTCGTCAGGTCGGGACGTCGGCTACCCATTACAAGCAATTATAGTTCCGTTGGAGTATACCCCAGCAAGGCGCCGCCGCGAGACACCGGCCTGCGTCTCGTTTGGGCCG
>CAXSEF010000225.1:0-2147 GCA_964236535.1 uncultured Acetobacteraceae bacterium | reverse complement strand
CGTAGGACTCCAGTAGCCCAGAAATTTCTGCCAACAGACTTCCCGCTGCTGGTTGAGGCTGTGTGAAAAGACAGCTTAGAGGTGTTGCCTCACATGCCGGCGACAGGGTGCGTCGTCGTTCTCGACCCCATGCCCGTGATCAGCGGTCGTCCTTCCGTCATGGCAGCCTGGATACTAGGTAGTTTGAGGGACGCGGCGTGGCTCTCGCTGTCGGTCCAAACCTCGGTGATCCAGATGGCATCGTCTCGCGTCGCATCGAAGGCGATGACGTAGCTAAGACATCCGGGCATCCCTTTCGTGTTCGCGGCCAGGATCCGGACGAGTTCGTCTCGATGTTCCGGCTTCGCCATCAGTTGGCTGATAAGCCCATACATTGTTTCACTCCGAGGTTCCGCCGTCGCGCCGCCAACCGTGAAAATAGCTGATGCCGCCAAGGCGCCAAGGTTGAGTGTCCGCCGATCGATGTCCACGAGGCGGATACTACAAACCAGACCACACTTTAAGAAACACGATTCCAAGCCTGTAGCTTGTGAGCGATAATCCTGTGATCACCCGTTCAAGGTTGGACATGACGCGTTTCATCGAAGGTCGGGACCGTCGTCAAAGCTTTCTGCTGCCCGAGTGCGTGGACGACTACGTCGGCGAGGACAACCCGGTCCGTGTGATCGAGGCGTTCGTCGACGAGCTGAACCTGATTGAACTCGGGTTCATCCGGGCAACGCCTGCCGAAACGGGACGTCCCGGCTATCATCCAGCCACGCTGCTCAAACTCTACCTCTACGGCTACCTGAACCGGGTGCCGTCCAGCCGGCGGCTGGAGCGCGAAGCGCAGCGCAACCTCGAGGTGTTATGGCTGACCGAGCGGCTTGCGCCGGACTTCAAGACCATCGCCGATTTCCGCCGCGACAACGGCCTGGCCATCAAGGCGACCTGCCGGCAGTTCGTCGCCCTGTGCCGCGAGATGAACCTGTTCTCGGACGCAATGGTCACCATCGACGGCAGCAAATTTAAGGCCGTGAACAGTCGCGACAGGAGCTACACGCAGTCCGTCATCCAGCGCCGGATGGAACAGGCGGAGGCCAGCATTTCACGCTATCTGGCGGCCCTCGACACGGCTGACCGGCACGACCCCGGCGTGCCGACCGGCAAGGTTGCACGGCTGCGGGAGCGGCTGTGCAAGCTGCGCGAGCAGATGCAGCACCTGCGCGAAATGGAGACGGTCGTCGCAGCCTCATCGGACGGTCAGGTTTCTCTGACCGATCCGGATGCCAGGGCCATGACCTCGGCAGGCCGCGGCACCACCGTGGTCGGCTACAACGTCCAGGCCGCCGTGGACACGACACACCACCTGATCGTGGCGCACGAGGTCACCAACGTCGGCAACGACCGCGCGCAACTGGCGCCGATGGGCAAGCAGGCCCAGGAGGCGACAGGCCGGACGGCGCTGACTGTCCTGGCCGATCGTGGCTACTTCTCCGGTCGTCAGGTGCTGGCCTGCGAGGAGGCTGGCATGGTGCCTTACGTCCCCAAACCGCTTACCTCCGGGGCGAAGGCCGAGAACCGGTATGGCAAGCAGGACTTTGTCTACCTGCCCAGGGAGGACGCCTATCGCTGCCCGGCCGGTGAGCGGCTGACGTGGCGGTTCGACAATGTCGAGCACGGCATGACCTTGCGGAACTACTGGACCAGCGGTTGCGGCGCGTGCGCCATCAAGTCGCGCTGCACGACCGGCAAGGAACGGCGCATCAAGCGCTGGGAGCACGAGGCTGTGCTGGACGCCATGCAAAGGCGGCTCGACCAGGTTCCACAAGCCATGATCCTGCGGCGGCAGAGCGTTGAGCACCCGTTCGGCACCGTCAAGGCCTGGATGGGATCCACCCACTTCCTCACCAAAACACTCAAACGGGTCAGCACCGAGATGAGCCTGCAGGTCCTGGCCTACAACATGAAGCGGGTGATCGCGATCCTGGGCGTCAGGCCAATGATGGAGGCCATCCGAGCCTGACGGCCCAGGCTGTCCTCACAGGGCGTTGTCACCAGACTGCGGCCCGCCACTTAGCTCCCAACCACCAATGCATTTCCACACAGCCTCGGTTGCTTCCAGACTGAATGTTCGGGCAGAGGGCAGTCGGGGTTCTACCCGGCAT
>CAXSEF010000224.1:0-2160 GCA_964236535.1 uncultured Acetobacteraceae bacterium | reverse complement strand
TGGTGCTGTCGACGCCGCCAGAGCCTCTCGCGGCGCCGGCTCGGCCGCAGCGTGGCCTGATCGAGATCGAGCTGGGTGGCGGCCGCCAGCTGCGGGTGGGCAGCGACGTGAACCTGGCGGCACTGCGCCGGGTGCTGGCGGCGCTCGGGGCGTGATCGAGCCGCCGTCGGGCACCCGGGTCTGGCTGGCGGCGGGGGCGACCGACATGCGCCGCGGCTTCGACGGCCTGGCGCGACAGGTCCAGGAGGTGCTCGGCCACGATCCGTTTCAGCGGCCAGGTGTTCGTGTTCCGCGGTCGCCGCGGCGACCTGCTCAAGATCCTGGCCTGGCACAGCATGGGCCTGTGCCTGTTCGCCAAGCGGCTGGAGCGTGGGCGGTTCGTCTGGCCCTCTGCCAGGGACGGCGTGGTGTCGCTAACCCCGGCCCAGCTGTCGATGCTGCTGGAGGGCATCGACTGGCGTGCGCCGGTGCGCAGCTGGCGTCCGGAGATGGCGGGATAGCGTCACACGTCGCTGTACAGCAGCGGCGAGCATCGCCATGATGTTGGTGTGCCGATCGACCTCTCCACCCTGCCCGACGACCTGGACGCGCTGCAGGCGCTGGTCGCCACCCAGGCCGCGACGATCGCGCGGCAGGAGACGGAGCTGGACGGGCAGCGCTCGCGCATCGAGCAGCTGCGGGTCCAGCTGGCCCGGCTGCGCCGCATGCAGTTCGGCCGCTCGTCGGAGAAGCTGGACGCCGCCATCGCGCAGCTGGAGCTGGCGCTGGAGGACCTCGAGGAGCAGAGCGGCGCCGAGACGGTGCTGCGGCCGCCTGCAGATGCGCCCGTCGAGACCGACGTGGCCTCCAGGCCGGCGCGGCGGCCGCTGCCGGAGCATCTGCCCCGCGACGTGGTCGAGCATGCCGCCGCCTGTGCCTGCCCGGCCTGCGGCGGGGCGCTGCGCCGCCTCGGCGAGGACGTGACTGAGGTGCTGGACTATGTGCCCGGCGCGTTTCACGTCATCCGGCACATGCGGCCGAAGTTCTCCTGCCGCTCCTGCGAGACAATCACCCAGGCGCCCGCTCCCAGCCAGCCGGTGCGCCGCGGCCGCGCCGGGCCTGGGCTGCTGGCCCACGTGCTGGTGGCGAAATTCTGCGACCACCTGCCGCTCTGCCGCCAGTCCGAGATCTACGCCCGCGAGGGCGTGGATCTGGAGCGCTCCACCCTGGCCGACTGGGTGGGACAGGCCGCCGCATTGCTGCGGCCGCTGGTGGACGCGCTGGAGCGCCACGTCATGGCGGGCGATCGCCTGCACGCCGACGACACGCCGGTGCCGGTGCTCGCGCCCGGCACCGGCAAGACGAGTACCGGCCGCCTCTGGGCCTATCTGCGCGACGAGCGGCCGTACGCAGACCCGGCGCCTCCTGCGGTGCTCTACCACTACAGCCCTGACCGCCGCGGCGAGCACCCCCGGGCACACCTGGCCGGGTTCGGCGGCGTGCTGCAGGCGGACGGCTATGCCGGGTTCGGCAGCCTCTACGAGGGGGGCGGTGTCGTCGAGGCGGCCTGCTGGGCTCATGCACGTCGCAGGTTCCACGACATCCATGCCGCCGGTCCCTCGCCGCTGGCCCGCGAGGCGCTCGAACGCATCGCCGCGCTCTACGCCATCAAGGCCCGGATCAGCGGCAAGCCGCCCGACCTGCGCAGGCAGGTGCGCCAGGAACACGCGCGGCCACTGCTGGACGACCTCAAGGGATGGCTCGAGGCGACACGGGACAGGGTCTCGGGTCGAAGCGACGTGGCGGCCGCGATCCGCTACGCCCTGTCGCGCTGGACGGCGCTGACCCGCTATGCCGAGGACGGCACCATCGCGATCGACAACAACCCGGTCAAGCGCGCCATGCGCCCCGTGGCCCTAGGCCGGAAGAACTGGCTGTTCGCCGGATCCGACGCGGGCGGGCGGCGGGCCGCGGCGATCTACAGCCTGGTCGGCACGGCAAAGCTCAACGGCCTCGATCCGGAAGCCTGCCTGCGCCACGTCCTGAGCTGCATCGCCGATCACCCGCTCAACCGTGTCGCCGAGTTGCTCCCCTGGAACATCGGCACAGACCAGGGCCGCACCGCAGCAGCCTGACAAACGTCAATAGGGCAGCGCCGCGGCCCAGGCCGGACGCTTACAC
>CAXSEF010000223.1:0-2164 GCA_964236535.1 uncultured Acetobacteraceae bacterium | reverse complement strand
AACAGCCGCCCGCAGCCGGCTTCGGTCAAAGCACCGAACTGCAGCGCCAGATCCCGATCGGTCGCCGAGGCCTGCGCAATCCGATCAGCCTTTCCCTCTTTCCCGTTAAGACGGCCAATTTCAGGAGTCATAAACCGGGAGCAGGTTTTGGGAAAACAAAACCCTCATCAGGTCCGGCCGGGTATGAAGTGAGGCTTTCTCGTCAGACGTTCCTTTGCGAGAAGGCCAGATCGTCTGCCCCCGGTCAGGCTCAGCCTCAACAGCCTTCAGTCAGTCTTCTCGTGAAGATGGGCATAGCAACGGTCGAGCAGCTCCGACGGTGACATCGTGGCCGTGTCCAGGAGAAGATGATCGTCGTCTCGGGCCTCAAAATCGAGCAGGGTTACAGCTGCCCAGTTCGGCAAGGCATGGCCGGGAATGTCAGCCGAGCGACCTTCGATGCGACGCCTATGCTCGATTGCATCCGAACAGACCAGCTGGATATCCACCAGTCTGGCTGATGCTCGTGTTGCTGCGGCTCGCCAGCCCATCCGGCTGTCACGCACGGGGTTCACGCAGTCAGCCACCACTGAGTGACCAAGCAGAAGATTGGCTTCGGCCAACGCATTGGCCACGCCGTATCCAGCCGCTCCAATGCACGCCACGCCAGCAGCGATCATGGCCTGCTCGATTGCGTCGATCCGCAGGTACATCGCGCCTTCTCGGGCCGCCAGCGCCTTCGAGATCGTCGTCTTTCCCGTTCCAGGAAGGCCACTGAATACGATCAGGGATGCACAATGTTGTCGAGACATCTACGCACCTCGCATGCTGAGGCTGTGGCCGGGAAGGCTCGAAATCTGCCGACAGCGCATCAAAGGCTACATCCAGTTCGGCATGATGCATTCTCGTGACCAGTCCGTTTGCTGCCGACCCCAAGCGGATTGTCGCTTCAGGGTGAAGGAGCCACCCAGACCAACCCGCGCCACCAGCCGACGCCTTCATACTCGGCCACGAAATCGCGCCGCGTATCTCGCACGAGTCCCAGCCGCGTCATCACGGCCTGCGAACGTGGATTGTCGGCGCTTGTGTAGGAGACAATCTCTCCGAGGCCGACATGGTAAAAGGCTTCGTCGAGGGCTGCCCTGGCGCTCTCGGTCGCATAGCCGTTGCCCCAGGCCCTGCGGACGAGCCGCCAACCCACTTCGAAGTGGGCGCCAAGAGGATGCTCCGGGGAGAGACGGGGCATGACCCCCGCATATCCGAGGAAGTCGCCATCGAAAGTCTCGACTGCCCATCGGGACAAGCCATGCTCCGCGTAGGTCCTGCGATAGCGCTCCAGTTTCGCGTTGCTTTCGGAGCGGCCAACCGGCCCACCCAGGTCGAGCATGACCTCCGGGTCCGCATGCATCTCGGCGAACGGCGCGCGATGTCCGTCGCGCCAAGGAAGAAGCATCAGCCGTTTCGTCCGGATCACCGATTGCACCCGTTTCCCGAGTGGCAGGCCTTATTTTGAAGGCAGCAGACGCATCTTGATCGAGAACATGTCCCGACTCGGTAGCAAGACAAGGCCGCATGGTCCGGCCGATTCTGATGAAACCGAGTTCTGCCAGACAACCGGCTGTCGAACCGGGTGTTCGCCTCACACAACGCCATTGTGGATCACTGCTGCTAAGCGTGGAACTGCCTCACGGATCAGCCATGGCGTGTCATGAGCCTCGGGCTGCGGCAGTGGATGCCAAGTCATGCACCATGATTACTGGTATTAAGCCAGCCGTGTTCCAGCTTGTTCACTTTTGTTTACCAGAAAGCCAGTTCGTTAGTTCCGGCCGGTGCTGGAGCAGGCCGGGCCTGCATGACCATCAAGCAGATCGTCCGCGGCACTGGACACAGCCGCGGGCTGGTCAGGCAAATCCTGCGCGGTCTGCGCTCCGACGTGTTCCGCACCCGGAAAAACTCTCTCGAGCTCCATCTCCCACGGCTGGATACGCAGTGGACCGCAGGAGCGCGCAACAGCACGGCGCCGTGGCGGCAGCTGAAGCTGCCGGGGTTCCGGGGCTCAAGACGCATGGTCCGCAAATGGGCACGCGGCAACGCCATGCCGATAAACTCGATCTCGAGCGGCTGCAGCAGGTTCTCTCCGCCCGCACCCTGGGATGCCTACTGACCACCGCCCGCGACAACCTCA
>CAXSEF010000222.1:0-2174 GCA_964236535.1 uncultured Acetobacteraceae bacterium | reverse complement strand
GCAGGTCCAGCCGGCGCGCGCCTTCGCCGCGCCGCTCCATCTGCACGCAGGCCTCCTCCACCAGCACGGCGATCACCGTGGCGAACGCCTCCGGGGTCGAGAGTGGCTCCACAAAGGTGCGGCGCACGGCCACGATCTCAGACGGCAGCACCGGCTCGATCGGTTCCGGGACCCGCCCCAGCGCCTGATCGAGCCGCAGCAACAGCCCGGTGCCGAAGCGCCGGGCCAGCGGACCCCGCGGCGCGGTCGCGAGTTGTCCAACCAGGTCGAGACCGAGCTTGCGCAACCCTCTGGTCGTCCGGCCGTCGAGGCGCAGCGCCCTGACCGGGAGCAGCGCCACCGCGTCGGCGACACCGCCGACGTCCACCACCACGATCGGGCTCCCGGCGAAGCGGGCCAGCGCGTGGGCACCTCCCGGGGTGTCGGCGATCGCCGCCCTGCCCCGCAGGCCCTGCTCGGCCAGATGCTTTACCAGCCCCTCCAGCATCGCCTGTTCGCCCCCATAGAGGTGCGTGCAGCCGGTGACGTCGATCCACACCCCATCCGGCGGATCGGGCGCCGTCATCGGTGACAGGTGCAGGCACCAGGCCGCTAGGCGTCCCAGGGCCTCCGCGTCCTCGTCCTGCGTGGCGTCCACCACCGTGAGCTTTGGCACCATCGCCTGGGCATGCGCGACCGGCATGCCGGCGTGCAGGCCGAGCTCGCGTGCCGCCGAACAGGCGGCCGCGATCACCATGCGGCGCCCGTCATGCAGGCGTGTGACCAGTGGGACATCAGCCGGCAGCGCGCTGTCGTGCCGGCGCAGCCGGTCGATCGGCCAATACGGTAGCCAGAGCGAGACGACCCTGCGCATCGCAACCTCCCACGATCCAGGATCCACCCTCCCCGCCTCGACACCGCATCAGCTCCAGTTGCCACAGCGGTCGGCTCAGTCCGGGAATGTCCGGCGCATGCGCGAGCGCTGCCGGCGACGGCAGCGTGCCGATCCGCCACCGCGTCGCCGCGGCGGACGGCTGGCGCAGCACGGGATCGTCGAAGCGCCGTGACCGGCGGATCAGCAGGCCCAGCACCTCCGAGCCCTCGGCCGCCAGCTGCAGCCGGCGAGACGTCACCAGGTCCAGCCGTCCCTCCAGCTCGCACACGACGCCGGCAACGTCCGCAACGCGCAGCGCCTCCTCCATCGCCAGCAGCGTCGTCTTGCCCGCGTCCACGAACACCACCCGGCGGGGGTCGAGCCCAGCCTCCAACAGGCCGGCAGCGAACACCTCGCTCTCCCGACTGATCCAAACCACCGTCCCCGGGCGACGTGCCAGGATGCCGGCTGCGAACAGCGCGGGCGCTGCCCCGGTCTCCGTGTCCGGACCGGCTGCCTGCAGCTCGTGCATGGCCCCCAGCGGCAGCCCATCGGCCGGTAGTCGCGCGTCGATCGCCGCTACCCCGAACGGTAGCGCTGCGGGCCCATCAATGGCTGACTTCCCCCGCTCCAGCCTGGCGATCTCTGCGCGCAGGCTTGCAAGAGCCTCCAGCCGTGCTCCTTCCATGCATGCCCCCAAACTCAACTGTGAGAACGTAACGTGAACATAGGGATTGCAGAAAGCCCTTTTCGTGCCCATGCGGCCCGGCCTGTTGGATATCAGTCAGATAAAATGCGAGCCGGAATCGCCACATGAACTCGAAGCGGCTCCCCCCGGAGTCGCGGACCCGTCAGGAATGCTGAAGGCCGTCGTCGTCTCAGGTCATCTGCCAGCCCTACATCGCCGGTGCCCGCGGTGCCCTGAAGGCCGGCACGCCGATCGCCTGCCGCTCACCGGAAGAAGGCATCCGCCGCGTCGAGCGCGCCCTCGCAGGCGGTTCCATCCTCGGCGCCCAGGTCGTGCGGGTCACGCACGATGATGATGCGGGCGAGTTCGGCGAGCCGGAGTTCCTCGGGAAGCTCGGTCGCGTGCCGGAGACAGATTGATGGACGACGTCGCCCCCGATGCACACGCCCAGCTAGGCCATACCTGCCTCGTCTGCGGGAGCAGCGCGTCGTCTGGTTTCAACACTCGCGACGGGTCTGTTTGGACGTGCCTGGATCACCGCGATGCCGGGGAGTGTGTCTTGACACTTCCAGCCTTGATGAGCCGAGGGCCTGCGGTGTCGGGCCGGTAGCCGGTCGAGCAAGCCTGCCGCGT
>CAXSEF010000221.1:0-2188 GCA_964236535.1 uncultured Acetobacteraceae bacterium | reverse complement strand
CGCCAGATGTGACAGTTCGGCTTTGCTGCTCATGAATTAGGCAAATTACGCCAGTTGTATGCAGAGTGCAACGGCTGCGGTCACCCGGATGGACGAAACAGGTGAAATCCCAGGCAGCGGGACGCAGCCGCTCCCCGGACGAGGTTCCCTGCCCCGCACGATGACACAGGAAGGCAAGCAGGGCCGGGCTCCCCCTCCGCCCGCATTCCAGCTTCTCCTCCGGGAACCGGGTGTCCTCCGCCTTCCAGCCAAGCGCTTGGCCGACGGTAGAGACGAACTTCGCCTCCTCGTCGCGCAGCTGGGTCTTGATGACCTCTTTGGCGGCCGTCTTGCCTTCGGTGAGGCCGTCCTTGCGGTCGCGCTCCTGCTGGCGCTTGCGGGCGTCTTTGGCGCCGGCGGCTTTGCCCCGACATTCCTCCGCGTAGTCGGCTTCGGACCGCACTCCGGTCAGCCGCAAATGGTTCATGCTGCCGCCCGCGCCGCCGATCACCTTGGCGGAGCCGTCCGGCTGCTCCTTGATAAGGAGCGGCTGGCCCTTGTCGTGCCCCGGCGCCTTGACGGTAATCCAACGCTCCCCCGCAGCCAGGGCCTTGACAAGGAGCAGGATGGCGGAATGACGCGACATGGCGCTATGGTGGCGTCACGACATGCTGCACCCTTTGGAGGTCCCCATGCGGACGATTGCCGTCGCTGCTTTCCTGGCGCTCGCCGCCATTCCGGCCCACGCGCAGGTATGCGATGCTTTTGCCCACGATGCCCATGCAATGGCGCTGCGCCGCGATCTTGGCATGGGGCCGCAGCCAGGGGCCTATGCGTCGCTGCGACACGACGACCCGCCGGCCTACGAGATCGAGCGGCAGATGACAGCCGACATCTACGGATCGAACATTTCGCCAAGTGATGCAGCCGCACTCTCCCGCCGAGTATGCGGATGG
Source organism: uncultured Acetobacteraceae bacterium (assembly GCA_964236535.1). Classification (GTDB taxonomy): domain Bacteria; phylum Pseudomonadota; class Alphaproteobacteria; order Acetobacterales; family Acetobacteraceae; genus CAXSEF01. Next base: position 1,253 of record CAXSEF010000221.1, on the reverse strand, counting down.
ACGCCTCTACAGGTGCTGCGCGCCGAAGCGCCTGCGAGCGAACATGTCGACCCGGTGACCGGCTGGAACCATCGCGACCGCTCGCCGCCCGGGCCGATCCCGTGCGAAAAGATGTTTTCGGGCGCGGGTGCATCTAACTCGGGTGCCATGGCGGCGTGCCGCACCTATAATAACGCGCAGCCCCAGCAGAACTTTTAGGCGCTCGCCGGCTCTCGCTTCATCGCGGCCTCGACCAGTTTCTGCGCTTGGCTAAGCATTCGCTCATGCAGGTGAGCCGGAGCCGTTTTGTTGGCGATTGCTTCCCGCATCTCGCGCATTGCCCGTACGGCGGCGGTCGGCGTGGCCGTGCGCAGGTAGTCGGCCATGTGCTGGAAGCTATGTCCGTCCGGCATCACGGCGAAGTCGTCGGGCTGGGCGTGCAGCATGTCCGTGGCGTGCGCCGCGTTCCGCCCGGTCCAGTGCCGCGCGACGTCCGCGCCAGTGAACGGGCCCTTGTTCCGTGCGCCGGCTAGCTTCGCCGCCTCGTGAAAGTCGTCGGCCTGGGCAGGGGGCTCGGTGGTTTCGGTGTGGAGCTTGGCGACGGGGCTTTCGTCCAGCGGTAACCCAGGCGCTGGAAGCGGCGAGGCTGGTGGCTGCTGCGCTTGAACGGGGTCGACCGTTGGCGCGACTGCGGGTGCCGGTGCGAACAGGTCGCCAAGGGCACGCCCCTCCGCTGACGCCCGCACCACAAAACGCTTGTGCCGGGCCGCGGTGTGCGGCGCCACATAGGTGCCGTGCTTGGTCGTGTAGCCGTCCACATGAACCGGCATGGCGAACAGGTCAGACCCGCCAGCCCCCGGCACCTTGGCCTTGAAGAAGAGCAGCATCAGGCGAGCCGGATGATGGAGACGAAGCCGCCCCCGCCTGTCATGGCGGTCGTCGCCGCGTCCGCCTGGGCGCTCAGCGTAATGGTGCCGGCCCCGCTCGACACGAACTCGTACCCGACCCGGGCGGTGGTGCTGACAACCCCCGTTTCGGTGTTCTGCAGGTTGTTCCCGAGCTGGTCCGTGAACATCTGAAGCTGCACGCGGGTGTGCACGCCGCACGACCCCGTCGCGCCCGTGTCGGCCAGCGGCACCGCAGCGCTCACCCGATATGTGCCGGCCACGCACTTGTAGCCGCCGCCGCTCGCGTTGCCGCCTACGTCATTGACGGCCGATGAGGTCCCGCCTTGAAGGAGGCGGCAGGGCCCCGGCCGTCCTGTCGCGGCGCCC
>CAXSEF010000220.1:0-2196 GCA_964236535.1 uncultured Acetobacteraceae bacterium | reverse complement strand
GGGTATGTCTGGCAGACCTGGACCGAACAGCATAACCGGTTCAGGCTCGATCCCTACCACCACACGCCGGACCAAACACCTAGGCTTTGAAAGCCATTTCCTTAAAGAACCCGTTTTCAAAGACTTCAGGTCTTTGGTGGGCTTGTGCAGAGCCCAGCCTGAGCTTGCGTTCTTACGGCGCCTCCAGCGGGTCGAATTGATGCGCGCGGAGTATGCGGTGCATCAGCAGGTCGTCAAAGGCGTCGTCGAACCGGAGCGGGAGAAAGCGCGAGGTCGGAGTGAAGCGCAGCGCGAAGCAGCCAGGCTGGTGATGGACGGCCTGCATCGCGAAGCACAGGGGCATGGCCGACGGTGGCGTGACGGCCACTGCCAGCAGGTCGGCAGCCGGCGCGATGGCGCGTAGGGTCTCTGCCAACGCGAGGGTGTCGCGCAGGGCATCGGCATGGTCGTATACGACGAGAAGGAACAGGCTCGGCTCGCGCCCGTGTAGGACGCGGCGCAGGCGGCCCACGCAGCGTTGCAGGTAGGCGTGCTGGTCGGGGTTGGTCATATCGTGATGATTGAACAGGCCGGGCAGCCCGTAGGCGTCGCGATAGAAGGCGTGCTCGCTGCGCCCGGGCGCGTCCGAGGTGGCCGGGCGCAGGCGTGTCACCTGCGCGGGGTCGAGCAGGGTGGTGAAGTCGTCGCGCAGGCAGTGTCGGACCATGGCGGGCGAGGAGAAGATCCAGTCGAACGGGCCGGACCAACGTTTCAGACCGCGGGTTTTGAGCAGCTGGCTGGGGTAGCAGTGCGCGCCGAGGCTGACGGCGTGGCGGTACGGCGGGTGGTCGGATTGCGGCGGCGCGGGGGTGGCGAGGACGCCGGCGACGGCCGCGCGCTCGCGGAACTCGGGGCCTTCGATAAAACTCTGCAGCAGCGGGGTGAGACCCTCGGCGACGCCGCGCTCGCGCAGCCAGGCACTCCAGCCGGCAAGGCCCTGCGGTTCCGGCGCACGGCCGAGCAGGCCGCGATATAGCGCATCCACCAGAGTATCGGTCAGCTCGGACATTGGGGCAGGCCGGAGTGATGCGTGCGAAGCCGACGCAGGGGAGCGGCCGACAGCGCCGTCGCCGGGCGGTCCCTTTGGGCGCCAGGATCATTGGAGACCGGGTCGTCGTGGCTGTCGAGCCGGTCTCCAATGACCTTGGCGTCTGCCCCGGTGGTCCGGCCTGCCGCGGCTGTGCCGCGGACCCCTCGGGAGGGCAGGGCAGCGCCGGCCGCGCTCAGGCTCGGGACGATTGTGCTTGCGCGGCCGCCTGTCCGTCGTAGACCATCGGGGGATACGTCGTCCGCTCGTCCGTATCGAACGCCTTGTGCACCGCTTCGGCGGGGCCTGAAAAGATGCGTGCTAGGCTCAGGCTTTTTTCTCACAGTCAGAAGGTGACAACGGCTGCGATGCAGATGGCGGAGAACAAGGTGTGTGCGCATTGGTCACAGCGTGTGGCGACGCGGCGCCAGTCCTTTAGCCGACCGAAGGCGTTCTCGATCCGGTGGCGCTGGCGGTAGAGGAGGCGGTCGCAGGGCAGCGCCATCTTGCGAGACCGGGTGGACGGGATGCAGGGCGTGCTCCCTCGCCCGGTCAGGGCGGCGCGGAACCGGTTGCTGTCGGTGCCACGATCGCCGAGCAGCTCGCGTGCCGGTGGCAGGATCGGCAACAGCAGGGCGGCACCATGATGGTCGCTACGCTGCCCCTCGGTGAGCAGCAGGGCGACCAGTCGACCCTGCCCGTCGCAGGCGGCGTGCAGCTTCGAGTTCAGTCCGCCCTTGGTGCGGCCGATGTGGCGAGCCCCGCTTTTTGCAGCAGGCTCGCTGCCGTGCGGTGGGCGGTCAAGTCCCACCACGTGGTGTAGGAGCGATATTCCTGGGTAGCGCGGGCTAGCGTGGTGAGGCTGCCAGGGCTTGCATGCTGACGGCAAGATCATCGCTGAGCGGAGCGATGGTTCCAGGGTCATGTAGCGGGCGCGCTGGACGGCCCACTCGTCGTTCTGTTCCAGCAGCAGGGTGCCGATCAGGCGCGTGACCGCGGCTTCGTTTGGAAGGATGCCGACAACATCGCTGCGGCGCTTGATCTCGCCGTTCAGGCGTTCGAGCGGGTTGGTGCTGTGTAAGCGTCCGGCCTGGGCCGCGGCGCTGCCCTATTGACGTTTGTCAGGCTGC
>CAXSEF010000219.1:0-2204 GCA_964236535.1 uncultured Acetobacteraceae bacterium | reverse complement strand
GGCCTTGCTTGCTGCACAGCTTGCAACGTCAGCCGATCTGGATCGCCTGCACGGCCGCCTCGAGTTCGGAGAAGCCCGGCATGTACTGGGTGGGCACGAGCTTGCGGCCGGTTTCGACGCTGACCTGGGGCGCCATGCCGTGCAGGTGGGCGACGAGGACGCCGCGGATGACCTCGTAGAACTTGATGTCCTCCTCGACGACGCCCTTGATGCGGGTGGCGAACGGGGCGGCCATGCCATAGGCGAGGAGCACGCCGAGGAAGGTGCCGACCAGCGCACCGCCGATCATCTCGCCCAGGACGGCGGGCGGCTCGCTGATGTGGCCCATGGTCTTGATCACGCCGAGCACGGCGGCGACGATGCCGAGCGCCGGCAGGGCGTCGGCCAGGGTCTGGATCGCGTGGCTGGGATGCATCTCCTCGTGCAGGGTCTTCTTGATCTCCCGGCTCATCAGGTCCTCGATCTGGTAGGGATCGTCGGCGTTCATGCCCACCATGCGCAGGTAGTCGCAGATGATCGCGGTCGCATGGTGGTCGGCGAGCACCTTGGGGAACTTCTGGAACGCCGGGCTTTCGCCGGGCTTCTCGATATGGGCCTCCAGCGCCATCGAGCCTTTGGTCGTGGCCAGGCGGGTCAGGAAGTAGAGCAGGCTCAGCAGCTCGATGTATTCGGCCTTGTGGAAGCCCGAGCCCTTCAGAATCTTCTTGAAGGCGCCGAGCGTGTGCTTCACGTCGTGCATGCTGTTGGCCATCACGAAGGTGCCGATCGCCGCGCCGCCGATGGTCAGCAGCTCGAAGGGCATCGCCTCGAGCAGGGGGCCGAGCGCGCCGCCCGACATCAGGAAGCTGCCGAACACGCAGGCGAACAGGAAGCCGAGGCCGCCAATGGTGAGCATCGGCCGGGCTCAGTGCGCGGCAGCCGGCGTCGGCGCCGGTTGCCTGAGTGGGACAAGTGCAGCGGCCGGCGCGTCCGGGGCCGCAGCGGGCCTGGTCTCGGCGGGGTTCTGCGGCACGACGGCCGGTGCCTCGCGCAGGACGGTGATCGCAATCCGGCGGTTGGCGGCCGCGAGCGGCGTGGCGGGCAGCAGCGGGTCACGGTCGGCGTCCCCGGTCACGCTGCGCACCCGGGTCTCGGGCATCCCTGCCTCCACCAGGATGCGCCGCGTGGCGTTGGCACGCTCGGCAGAAAGCTCCCAGTTGCTGCGGTCCCCGCCGCGATAGGGCGCCCCGTCGGTGTGGCCGGTGATGGCGAGACGCTCCGGCAGGCGCAGCAGGATCGGCGCCACCTTGCGCAGCAGCTGGCGGGCGCGGTCATTCACGACGGCCGAACCGGTGGCGAACATCGGATGCTGGTCATCGTCCAGGATCTGCACCCGCAATCCGTTGCGCGTCACGTCGACGGCGAGCTGGTGCGACAGCTCGGCGAAGGCAGGGTCGGCCTCCAGGCTCTGCTTGATCTCGGCAGCGGCCGCCTTGAAGGCGGCGCGCTCCTGGGCGGCGGCCGAGGCGACGGCCGCGGCATCGGTCGGGGGCGTGGCGGCGGGACCATGCGACTCGGTGAGCATCTGCTGTGCCACGCTGGTGGGGCCGGTCGACCCGGGTGAAGGCTGGTCCGGTGCGGGAGGGAGTGCCGGCCTGGCGGATTCGGTCGCGTCGGGCGGCACTTCGCTCTGACCCGGGTCGCGCCAGTTCATGGTCTGCGCCGGCGTGTCGCTGTCGTCGTTCTCGACGTTGGTGGGGGGCGCCCTGGCGTTCATCACGGCGAGCGCGCCCTGGTCGGACAGCAGGGGGCCGTTGTCGTAGGGCGTGTGGCCGCCGAACGGCCCCCCCTGCCCCGCCGGGTTCTTCGTGCTGCCGACCACCGGGCTGAAGTAGTCGGCGATGCCGCGACGCTGCTCCTCGGTGGTGGCGTTGAGCAGCCACATCAGCAGGAAGAACGCCATCATCGCGGTCACGAAATCGGCGTAGGCGACCTTCCAGGCGCCGCCGTGATGGCCGGCCTCGATGATCTCCTCCCGGCGGATGACGATGCTCGCCTTGCCGTTGTTCTTCGCCATCCGCCATACCACCCGTGGGTCCTGCGGGCAGAGTGCCAGAGCGGGTTTAAGCAGCTGCTAATTTCGATGGGCTTGTGCTTGACCGGTTCGGTCAGCAAGGCCAGAGGCTCCGCCCCTGGACTCCGCCAAAGGCCTAGCCTCTGGAATC
>CAXSEF010000218.1:0-2241 GCA_964236535.1 uncultured Acetobacteraceae bacterium | reverse complement strand
GTCGGCGTCGTCGCGGCCGGCAGCATCTTCTACCTGCAGGACGAGGCGTTCTTCCACGACCGGCATGGGGGCACGGCGGCGTGCCGCACGCCCTGGATCGTGGAGGGCTTCCTGAACGGCACCATGGGCGCTGCGCGCCGCAACCGCGACACCGGCCGGTGGGAGGATGTGTTCCTATCCGGCCGGTCGGACATGGCGCTGCTGCGCTCGCTGCGCGACCGCCGCCGGCTGCGCCGGGTCGCGGTGCGGACCCTGATCCTCCATGACGAGCTCGGCCTCACCAAGGGCACGACGGCCTACCCGACACTGCCGGACGTGCACCGGCTTCGCCCGGTGCGCTTCCCGCGAGTCGTTGCAGCGCAGGAAACGCAGCCGTTCCGCCGCGCCGCCTGACCTTTTCCTCCGCATGCCCTTCGACCTGTCCTGCCGGATCGACCCGGCGGGCAAAGGAGCTTCATGGCCACCATCCTCGGACTGCGCCTGCCGTCCGGCTACGTGGCCGAGCGCCACGTCGGGCACATCACCGTCTCGCTCCGTGGCGAGCCGCTCGGCGACGTGCCGCACGACATCGCGCCGCGGGAGCTGGAGGCTCGTGTCGGCCGCCACCTGTTCGCTGGCGGCAGCGGTGCGCTGCCGGAGGCGGGGACGCCGGCGGCCGGCTCCCGGTTCGTCAACCGCCACGCCGAGCACGACCGCGACGAGGCGGACCGGGAGAGGACCACGCCGGCAGGTCTCGAGTGGCTGGTCAGCCATGTGGGCGATGGCGGCAGCAGCGGCATCGAGGTCCACCTGGTCTGCGACGCCACCGGCGCATGGGTCTGCTCGAGTACGGCCGAGCTGTGGACGAGGTTCGAGCCGGGCGCCTGAGCGCGACGGGAATGAGGCGTGAGCTGGAGAGGAGAGAACCTGGAGAGGGGAGAGGGGGAAATGCGAGCTACCCCATGCCGGTCAGGTCCTCTCGGGTTTGTCGCGGCCTGAACCGAACCGGGAGCCGGCGCAACGGGTGGGTCCTCGCCATGCTCGCCGGGCAAGCGGCCCGCCTGTGCGTGGCTCCGGTCCCGCGCCGCAGAGGCGCGCCGTTGCCCCGGCCCCCGGCTCGGTTCCCAGGGGCCGCACCCGAGAGGACCTGACCGGCACGGGCCGGATCACCTTCGAGGGAGAGATGAGGATTTTCGAGATGGCAGGTTCGGTGAACAAGGTTTTCCTGATCGGCAACCTGGGCAAGGACCCGGAGGTGCGGGCCACGCAGGGCGGCAGCAAGATCGTCACCCTGACGCTGGCGACCGGCGAGAGCTGGACCGACAAGGCCACGGGCGAGCGCAAGGAGCGGACCGAGTGGCACCGCGTCGTCATCTTCAACGAGCGCATCGCCGACGTCGCCGAGCGGTTCCTGCGCAAGGGCCGCAAGGTGTGCGTCGAGGGCGCGCTGCAGACCCGCAAGTGGACCGACCAGGTGGGCGTGGAGCGCTACAGCACCGAGGTGGTGCTGCAGCAGTTCCGCGGCGAGCTGACGCTGCTCGGCAGCAACCGTGACGCCGCCGAGGGCGAAGGGGCCCCGGCTCGCGAGAGCGCTCCCGTCCGGCCCCGCGAGCCGGCCGCGGCCGGTGGCGGCGGTGGCTGGGGCCCGGGTGGCGGCGACCTGGACGACGACATCCCGTTCGCCTGCTGCTGGCAGTAGCGGCAGCGGCTTTCCCTTGCGCCGCCGCCTCGACAACCGCCATTCTCATGGGAGAGACGTATGAGCACGTCCGTGATCAATCTGCCGCTGTATCAGACCCTTGTCGGCCTCAACGTCCCCAAGGACGAGGCGGGCAAGGCGGCCGACATCAGCGACCTGGTTCGGAAGGACGAGATCTTGAGCCTCGCCACCAAGACAGACATGGACGCCGGGTTCGCCAAGGTGGCCACCACCATCGACGCTCTGAAGCTGCAGATCGAGACCGCCAGCCACGCCCAGACGAAGTGGCTCATGGCGACGATCCTGACGACGGCCGGTCTGTCGATCGCCACCCTGATGTCCCTGCTGCACCTCTTCCCGCCGCACTGACCGGCCCGGCTGCCCAGGGCAGCCGCTGACTCTCCCCCCACCACCACCAGAAAGGTCCGCCGGCAGACGCCGGCGGGCCTTTCCCGATTCAGGAGACCGCCATGATCCGCCACGGGACCCCCGCACGCCGGGTGAACATGTACGTCCGCCCCGCCGTCTCCATTCGCGTGGAGGCGTGACATGCATTGTCAGGC
>CAXSEF010000217.1:0-2261 GCA_964236535.1 uncultured Acetobacteraceae bacterium | reverse complement strand
GCGCTCAGCGCTGGTACTGCGCGTCGCTGACGTGCTCCATCCAGTCCACGGGCGAGCCGTCCAGCCTCTCCTGGACGGCGATGTGGCTCATCGCCGTGGCGGCGGCGGCGCCGTGCCAGTGCTTCTCGCCCGGGGGGAACCACACCACGTCGCCGGGCCGGATCTCCTCGACCGGGCCGCCCTCCCGCTGCGCCCAGCCACACCCGGCGGTGACGATCAGGGTCTGGCCGAGCGGATGCGTGTGCCATGCCGTGCGGGCGCCCGGCTCGAACGTGACCAGGACGCTCGCCACCCGGGCCGGGTCGGGCGCGCTGAACAACGGGTCGATGCGCACGGTCCCGGTGAACCACTCCGCCGGCCCCTTGCCGGAGGGCTGACCGCCTGCCGGCCGGATTTCCATCGCCTGTCTCCTACGCTCGCGCCTGGCCGATGATGCGGAGAGTGCGGCTGCCGCCGACCGGGCGCCAGGGCCCGAATGGACGCATCGAACCGTCGCGTCCACCGCCGCCCCGGCAACGGCGCGTCGGCAAGCGCTTTCTTCACAAGGGGATTCTCAGGGCTCGGCCTTGAGCGGAGTCCAGAGGCAGAGCCTCCGGCCTTGCCTGCCCGCGCGCCGGTTCAGGGATGACGTGGCGCTGGTCGAGCATGCGCATCCCATCAACGGCGCGTCGGGTCGGCCGTAGCAGCCCGCGGCATCGCCCCGGCCGGCTCCTGGTCCGCCACCGGGTTGCGCAGCACCCCCAGGCCTTCCAGCTCGACCTCGCAGACGTCGCCCGGCTTCATCCACAGCGGCGGCTTGCGCGCGAAGCCGACGCCCGACGGCGTGCCGGTGACGATCAGGTCGCCCGCCTCCAGGGTGAGGGCCTCGCTGAGCACCGACACCAGGGTCGCCACGTCGAACACCAGGTCGTCGGTCGAGGCGCTCTGCACCACCGCCCCGTTGAGCCGGGTCTGCAGCCGCAGCCCGCGGCAGCCGGGCGGCAGCGCGTCGCGGGTCACCAGCCAGGGCCCGAAGGCGCCGGTCGCGTCGAAGTTCTTGCCCACCGTCCACTGCGGCGTCCTGAACTGGTAGTCGCGGATCGAGGCGTCGTTGAACAGCGCGTAGCCCGCCACGTGGTCGAGCGCCTCCGCACGGGCGATGTCGCGGCCGCCGCGGCCGATCACGGCGACGAACTCGCCCTCGTAGTCGAGCTGCCGCGACAGGCGCGGCCGCACGATCGCCGCACCGTGGCCGATCAGGCTGGAGGCGAAGCGGGCGAAGATGGTGGGATAGTCCGGCACCGCGAAGCCGCTCTCGGCCGAGTGGTCGGCGTAGTTCAGTCCGACGCACAGGATCTTGGGCGGCGCGGGCAGGGGCGGCAGCAGCTCCACTGCGTCGAGGTCGACCTCGGGTCCGCCGAGCAGCACCCGGCCCGCCGCCAGCAGCCGATCGGCCTCGCCTGCGATCAGCCGCGCCAGGGCGCCGGGGTGGCGGCTGTCCGTCGCGGCATAGCCGTGGAAGCCGCCCGCGCCCTCGGACGCAGCCAGCCCCTCGACGCCGTCGTGCCGATACGCCGCAAAACGCATGGATACCCTCCCCGCGACCGAGACACGCGCCGTCCGCCACGACCACCATACCGGCATCCGGCGGCGCCGTGCGAGCGGGCGATGAACGAGGCCCGGGCGCCCGCCGGCGGTGCCGAACGGCTGCCGCACGTGCAGCGTCGTCGGCTGGCTCTCCGCGACGGCGACTTTGCCGCGGGTGTCCCGCACGCCGCGGCGGGATGCATGGATCGGGGCGACGACCGCGATCGGCGCACCGCCGAGATCGATGCCGAGCAGGCTGACGCGCTCGCGGGCGAGCCTGAGGTCGGCCCTGCCCGGCACATGCACCTGTGAAGCCGGCCTTTGCAGGCGACCTTCCGGTATGCCACACCGTGCCGATGCAGCCGTGTCCCGGCCCCGGCGCGGTCGCCTCCGACCCCACCCCGGCTCTCGCCGCCCTGAGCCACCTCGAGCGCGACGGCCCGCCACCATCAGCGACCTCGCCCGTGCCGAGGGGGTGCGCCCGCAGTCGATGGGCGCCACCATCGCCGCCCTGCAGGACACCGGCCTGGTCGAGGGCAATCCAGAACGCGCCGATGGCCGCCGCATGACGCTCTGCCTCACGGCCGCCTGCCGCGAGCGCGTCGGCGCCGGCCGTGCCGCCGCGAGGACTGGCGCGCGCGCCATCCGCGCCGATCTCTCCGCCCCCGGACAGGCCCGGCTCGCCGAGGCCACCG
>CAXSEF010000216.1:0-2305 GCA_964236535.1 uncultured Acetobacteraceae bacterium | reverse complement strand
CTCGCCTTTGGAATCCATTCGCTTGAGAGACGGGTTTCCAGAGGCCTCGGGCCTTCGGCGGGTATGGGCGGTGCCCGCGCAAGGTTCCGATGACCCGCTTGGGTCATTGGAATGCGGGCGGAGGGGGAGCCCGGCCCTGCTTCGCCTACCCGGCCAGCGCCACCGCCCGCGGCAGCAGCCGCGCCAGCCGTTCCCCCCAGGCCGCCTCGCCCGCCGCGTCGCCGATCAGGTCCTGCCTCACCTCGATCTCCACGTGCAGCAGCCCGCGCCGCTCGCCATGCACCGGCACCGTGTAGTCCGTCAGGTCGCTGACGCGGTACGGCTCGTTCTCCGCCACCTCCAGCCCAGCCTCCTCGCGCAGCAGCCCCGCCAGCGCCAGCGCCAGCCGCCTGTCGCGGTTGTACAGCACCGCCGCGTGCATCGGCCGCACCACCCCCAGATACACCGGCGTGAAGCTGTGCAGCGCCACCAGCACGCTCGCCCGCCCCGCCGCCTGCCGCTGCTCCAGCACCCCCGCGATCGCCGCATGATACGGCCGGAACACCTCGCCGACCCGCAGCGCCCGCTGCCCCGCGTCGATCCCCGCGTTGCCCGGAACCACCGTCGCCTCGCTCACCTCCGGGATCGAGCTGGCCACCCCCGGGTCGCGGTTGCAGTCGATCACCAGCCGCGAATACGCCTGCATCACCAGCACCGCATCCAGCGCCGCCGACATCCGCCGCGCCACCCCCGCGATGCCGATGTCCCACGCGATGTGCCGCGCCAGCTCGCCCTCCGGCAGCCCCAGCGTCCCCAGCACCCCCGGAATGCGCCGCCCCGCATGGTCGGCGACGAGCACCAGCGGCGACGCCCCGCCGGCGTTCACCACCTCCACCGGCGCCGGCTCCCCCGCCCCCAGCAGCGCCTCAGTACGCATCGGCATACCGCGCGCAGACCTCGCGCGGCTCCAGCCCGGCCAGCGAAGCCTCCTCGGCCCGCTTCAGCATCAGATACGCCCGCATCAGCTCGTCCCCCATCCACTCCCGGCCCGCGGCGCTCGCCTGCAGCGCCGCCAGCGCCTCGCCCAGCGACCCCGGCAACGGCGCCGCACCGACCGCAGGCTCCAGCCGCCGCCGCACCCCGTCCAGCCCCGCCCACACCAGCCCGCCCAGCGCCAGGTAAGGGCTCGCCGTCGCATCCCCCGCCCGGAACTCCAGGTTGAACTGCGCCGCCGGCGCGCCGCCGCCCGGGAACACCGGACAGACCCGCAGCGCCGCCCCCCGGTCGCCCCACGCCAGGTCGCCCTGCGTCGGCGCCCACCGCCCCGGCGTCAACCGGTAGTACGAGGCGACCGACGGCGCCGTCAGCGCGCACAGCGCCGCCAGATGCCGCTGCACCCCGCCGGCGAACCACCGCCCCGCCTCCGACAACGCCCGCCCACCCGCATCGCACAGCGCCGGCCGCCCCGCCCGGTCCAGCAGGCTCAGGTGGATGTGCGTCCCGTTGCCGATCCCGTCCGGCGCCAGCATCGGCGCCAGGCTCGCCATCCCCCCCGGGTCCGGCGCCGCCGCCGCGCACCACCCCGCCACCGCGCGCACCAGCTCGCGGGTGATCACCGCCTCGTCCGCCGCCCGCAGCCCCGGCTTCGGCCCCACGGTGACCTCGTACTGCCCCGGCCCGTACTCCGCCATGAACCCCTCCGGCGTCACGCCCGCCTGGCGCAGCGCCGCCACCAGCAGGCCGCCGAACCGCCCCGCCTCGCGGAACGCCCGCAGCCGGTACGACGCCGCCCGCCCCGACACCCCCCGCAGCACGAACTCCTGCTCGAACGCCGCGACCACCCCCAGCCCCGCCTCGTCGCGCAGCGCCGCCAGCGCCCGGCGCAGGAACCCGCGCGGGCAGCACGCCCACCCCGCCCCGTCCAGCCCCACGATGTCGCCCAGGCAGAACCGCTCGCCCAAACCGCCCACCCCGCCCGGGCCCACATCCACCAGCGTGGCCAGGTCCGGCACCAGCGCGAGGTCCCCCGCGGTGCCGTAGGGCGTGTCCTGGATCGGCCCGAACGCCGACATCATGATCGCGCTCGGCACGATCCCGACCCCGCGCGCCGCGCGCGCCGCCAGGTCGGCCAGCGCCATGCCCTTGCCGCGCACGTGCCCGGAGAGGTCGCACACGCCCACGAACACCAGGTCCTCTGGCGTCAGCATCGCGGCAAGCCAGGCTGGGCTCCCCCTCCGCCCGGACCCGCCAACGGCCCGAGGCCTCTGGAAGCCCGTCTCTCAAGCAAATGGCTTCCAAAGGCTAGCCTTTGGCGGAGTCCGGAGGC
>CAXSEF010000215.1:0-2324 GCA_964236535.1 uncultured Acetobacteraceae bacterium | reverse complement strand
TGTAAGCGTCCGGCCGAGGCCGCGGCGATTGCGTGTTGACGTATATCAGGTCCAGCTGTGTACTGAGATGATTGTGAGTAGCACACCCAGCCTGCCCGCCCGTCCCGTACTCCTCTCCGCGGCTCGAGGCGAGGCCGATCTGACGGCGGTCGCCGCCCTGTTTCGTGAGTTCGCCGCCTGGCTCGACCTGGACGTCTTGTTTCCTGACTTCGAGCCCGAGCTCGCCAGTCTGCCTGGGCGTTACGCGCCGCCGGCTGGCGAACTGCTGCTGGCAAGGCATGCCGACGGACGTGCCGCAGGCTGTGTCGCAGTGCGCCCACTGGCCTGGGATGGTGCCTGCGAGCTGAACCGGTTCTGGGTTTGCAGGGACGCACGCGGCCTCGGTCTCGGCCGGCGCCTTGTTACGGCGATCGTCGCGCATGCCGGCGCGATTGGCTACCGCGAGATGCGGCTTGCGACTTTGACCCGACTGCGCTCGGCCGGTGCCGTCTATCGCGCCTGCGGCTTCGTACCGGCTTCGCCCCATGATGCCGTTCCCATGGCGGACGTCGAGTTTTTGGGTCGACTACTCGAACCACCGGATAGACGTCCGGCCGAGACCGCAGCGCTGGTGTATTGACGGGTATCAGGCTGGGCTGAGGTTCGGGATGGTGCCGATGTTCCAAGGCAGCAGTTCGTCGACATGGTTCACCGGGTGATCTGCGATGCGGCTGATGACGTGGCGCAGGTAGGCTTCCGGATCGATGCCGTTCAGCTTGGCGGTGCCGATCAGGCTGTAGATCGCCGCAGCGCGTTCGCCGCCTGCGTCGGATCCGGCAAACAGCCAGTTCTTCCGGCCGAGCGCCACCGGCCGCATGGCGCGCTCGACCGGGTTGTTGTCGATCGCGATGGTGCCGTCCCGGGCGTAGCGGACCAAGGCTGCCCACCGCGACAGGGCGTAGCGGATGGCGGACGCGATGTCGCTGCGGCCGGGCAGCCTGGCTCGCGTGCTCTCGAGCCAGACCTTGAAGTCGTCCAGCAGCGGCAAGGCCTCGGTCTTGCGGGTCCGCAGCCGGTGGTCCGGGGGCTTGCCGTCGATCCGCGCCCTCGATGGCGTAGAGCTGGCCGATCCACGCCAGCGCCTCGCGCGCCAGCGGCGAGGGGATGCCGGCAGCGTGGATGTCGTGGAACTTGCGCCGGACGTGGGCCCAGCAGGCTGCCTCGACGACATGACCGCCCTCATACAGACCGCCGAACCCGGCATAGCCGTCGGCCTGCAGCACGCCGAAAAACCCGGCCAGGTGCGCCCGCGGGTGCTCGCCGCAGCGGTCCGGGGTGTAGCGGTAGCGTACCGCCGGCGGCGCCGTGCCGGCATGGGACCGCTCGTCGCGCAGATAGGCCCATAGCCGGCCGGTGCTGGTCTTGCCGGTGCCCGGCGCCAGCACCGGGACCGGCGTGTCGTCGGCATGCAGGCGTTCGGCCGCCAGGACGTGGCGCTCGAGTGCCGCCACCAGCGGTCGCATCAGCGCGGATGCCTGGCCGACCCAGTCGGCAAGAGTCGAGCGTTCGAGCTCCACGCCCTCACGGGCATAGATCTCGGACTGGCGGTAGAGCGGCAGGTGGTCGCAGAACTTGGCCACCAGCACGTGCGCCAGCAGGCCGGCGCCGGCCCGACCACGGTGGATCGGCAAGCTGGGCGCGGGTGCCTGGGTGATGGTCTCGCAGGACCGGCAGGAGAACTTCGGCCGCACATGGCGGGTCACGCGAAACGAGGCCGGCACGTAGCCCAGTACCTCGGTGACGTCCTCACCCAGCGGCCGCAGCGTGCCGCCACAGGCTGGGCAGACGCAGGCGGTGGCGTGCTCGACCACATCCCGCGGCAGGTGCGCCGGGAGCGGCTGCCGTGCTGGCTTGGCTTTGCCGATCTCGCTGTCAGTTGCCGCTGGCGGCTGTGCCGCGACCTTGGCGCCGTTCTCCTCCTCCAGGTCCTCGAGAGCGAGCTCCAGCTGCGTGATCGCCGCGTCGAGCTTCTCCGACGAGCGGCCGAACTGCAGCCGGCGCAGCTTGGCCAGCTGGGCACGCAGCAACGCAATCCGGGCCTGCTGCCCATCGAGCTCCGCCTGCTGGCGCACGATCGTCGCAGCCTGCGCCGCAATCAGCGCGCGCACCTCGTCGGGCAGCAGGGAGAGGTCGATCGGCACCAGGCGATCATGACCAGGACGGCACCGGCTGTACAGCGCCCGGGAGGCGCTATCCCGCCATCTCCGGTTGCCACGTGCGGACGGGCATCCGCCAGTCAATGCCCTCGAGCAGCATCGACAGCTGGGCCGGTGTCAGCGACACCG
>CAXSEF010000214.1:0-2427 GCA_964236535.1 uncultured Acetobacteraceae bacterium | reverse complement strand
CTAGCGTTTGCCCGTTGTGTCCAGTAAGGCCTGGGCAAGCCTGATTGGTAACGCCACATCTACTATGTGACGAGCTTAACCAGCCCAATCGGAGCTTTCGCCCGCGATGTCAACTGCGCTCAGCGTTCCTAACCTTGCTGCGTCCGTGCCGCAGCGTCAGCCGATCAAGCCGACCACACGCCGGTTTGCAGTCAAATCCGACTACGAGCCAGCTGGAGACCAGCCCGCCGCCATCGATCTGCTGACTGCGGGTGTTGAGGGTGGGGAACGGGACCAAGTGCTGCTCGGCGTGACCGGCTCGGGCAAGACTTTTACTATGGCGAAGGTCATAGAGCGCGTACAGCGCCCGGCGCTGATCCTTGCACCGAACAAGACGTTGGCCGCTCAGCTGTTCGCCGAGATGCGCAGATTTTTTCCCGACAATGCGGTCGAATATTTCGTCAGCTACTATGACTATTATCAGCCGGAGGCGTATGTCCCGCGCACCGACACCTATGTAGAAAAGGACAGCCAGATCAACGAGCAGATTGATCGAATGCGCCATGCTGCGACCCAGGCGTTGCTGGAGCGCAACGATGTTATCATTGTGGCCTCGGTCTCGTGCATCTACGGCATCGGCTCAGTCGAGACCTACTCTCGGATGGTGGTCCGCCTTGAGGTTGGCGGACGCATCAATCGCGATACCTTGGCGAAGGCGTTTGTGGAGCTGCAGTATCGCCGTAGCGACGCCGCCTTCCAACGCGGCACCTTTCGCCTACGCGGCGAAACAGTAGACGTGTTCCCGGTCCAGTATGAGGATCGTGCCTGGCGCATTACGCTGTTCGGCGACGAGATCGAGGCGATAGCGGAATTCGACCCGCTGACCGGCACTAAAACCGCAGACATGTCCGAGATCAGCGTCTATGCCAATAGCCACTACGTCACGGCCCGTCCGACGCTCAATCAGGCAATTGTGGGCATCAAGGATGAGCTTCGGTTGCGCTTGGCGGAGCTTACCGCGCATGGTAAGTTTTTGGAGGCAGAGCGGCTGCAGCAGCGCTGCACCTTTGACATCGAGATGATAGAGACAACGGGCTCCTGTAAGTCAATCGAGAACTATTCGCGCTACCTGTCCGGACGTGCGCAGGGCGAGCCACCGCCAACACTGTTCGAATATCTACCCGAAAACGCGCTGCTAATCGTGGACGAAAGCCATGTGACCGTGCCGCAGATCGGCGGAATGGAGCGTGGGGACCACGCACGTAAGACGGTGCTTGCTGAATTCGGCTTTCGGTTGCCATCCTGCATCGACAACCGTCCGCTCAAGTTTGAGGAGTGGGAGCGTTTCCGCCCGCAAACCGTGTTCGTCAGTGCGACACCCGGTCCATGGGAAATGGAGCGTACCGGCGGCTCTTTCGCGGAGCAGGTAATCCGCCCGACCGGTCTGATTGACCCAGTGACCGAGGTCCGCCCGGTGGAGCATCAGGTCGACGATCTGCTTGGCGAGATCCGCGCGGTGACCAGCCAAGGTGCTCGCGTTCTGGTTACGACGTTGACCAAGCGCATGAGCGAAGACCTTGCTGACTACTTTACAGAGAACGGGGTAAAGGTCCGCTATCTGCATTCCGACGTTGATACGCTCGAGCGCATCGAGGTCATTCGCGACCTGCGTCTCGGCGTATTCGAAGTGTTGATTGGGATCAATCTGCTGCGGGAGGGTCTGGACATCCCCGAGTGCGCTCTGGTTGCCATTCTGGACGCCGACAAGGAGGGCTTCCTGCGCAGTCAGACATCGCTGATCCAGACCATAGGGCGTGCTGCGCGCAACGTGGACGGGCGTGTTTTGCTTTATGCCGACGTCATGACCCGCTCGCTGCGTGCTGCGATCGAGGAGACCTCGCGACGCCGCGAAAAGCAACAGGCCTGGAACGAGGCACACGGCATTACGCCGCGATCAGTGCGAAAACACATTGGCGAGGCGCTGAACTCCGTGTTCGAGCAGGATTATGTGACCGTCGCCCCTGTCAAGGACATTGGTATTACCGACATGGTCGGGCGTAATCTGAAATCTTCGCTTGCGGAGTTGGAGAAGCGGATGCGAGCAGCTGCGGCGGACTTGGAATTTGAGATGGCTGCCCGACTGCGTGACGAGATCAAGCGGCTGGAGGCGCTAGACCTTGGATTGCCACCTCCATTGATCGCGGCACAGCCGGGTAATAAGAAGGAAGACCGCACGCCTGAGCCACTTGGGCCGGGTGGTGGCGGATATGACCCGGCCAAGGTTAAGCGCGGACGCCGCCAAGAATGATCCCGGCCTTCTGGGACAGCGTTCCTGGACGCAATGCGCTGAACGGTTCAGAGACGTCCAATTGCTCCGATTTTGTTGGCTGCCTAGGTTCTGTTGACATAGTCTCTTCCCCGGCTGCGTGAAGCGGCGACGTTGAGGAA
>CAXSEF010000213.1:0-2436 GCA_964236535.1 uncultured Acetobacteraceae bacterium | reverse complement strand
GCCTGAACGGCGATTATACGGACATCTCCTCCGCCACGCGTGCCGCCTGAATTACGGGAAGACACAACCGGTTATTGTTCCGGCGTCCTATTCCCACAATTGTTCCCGGAAGTGGCCGCCGGCATCGTATTGGTTGGCAAAGGTATTGTTCAGGATTGCCGCCGGCTTTGTTGGGCAGCAGCTACGGTCGATTCGAGCAGGGGAGCCATGGAGTTCCCTATTGTCGGAGGACAAGCGCCAGTCTGGCGCCCCGTACATCCGCGGCGTAGCGATTTCTCTTCCCCGCTCGAGCCGCTTAATCGGTTGTTGACGTGTTGCTGCGATGGTCGGGGGCTGAACCCGCATGGAGGCTTCGATGACCAGCGACTTCACAGGCTTTAACTTTCTTCCGGCGTCCATGCAGCCCGCGCTCGAGGCTCAGCGTGGATCTGCAATGGGAGTGACGGCAGCGCCCGACGCGACCCCAATGGGAACGGCGAGCGTCGCCGGTTGGGCAAACAGCTTCGACGACTTGACCCAGCACGTCGTCGCCAACACAAACCCGGGTTTCCGCAAGGACTTCTAGCCGATCGCGTGATCCGCGAGGGTGCGTCATGCGGCGGCTTGTCGTCGTCCTGAGCACCTTCGCGGATCCTGCTTGGAGCACCCAGAAACCAGACGTCTACCGCAGCCACACCGGGCGCCAGGAAGAGCACGGACACAGCACCCGATGCCTTCCCGGGTTGCGCATCCGCCTTCCTGCTGCTGCATGCGATGCACCGCGATCAACGCTGGGGCACGTCCTGCACGAGCGCAAGCATAGCGGGGTCCGATAGCAGAGCACCGGCCAGCCGGTCAGGCGGCCTTCGGCGAGAGTTCCAGAGCGCCGCACAGGGCTTCATTGCAGAATGCCGGCGCATAAGTCCGCTCGGTCGAGGGCGTTTCCACGTCGGCGATTTTCTGCATGACCGAAGTCAGCAAGAAAACACCATCGCGAAGCTGCTGGGGGACGTGAGCAAGGCTCTCTCGGAGTATCAGGACCGCTTCAGGTGCAACTTGGCCGGCAGGCGGGTGTGCAGGTCAATCAAGTTTGGGGGTTCGTGTGTCCCAAGGTCGCTGACCCTGCCCGCTACGTGCGCTTGTTCATCGGTAGAGTCCTGTCGTCATATGCCGCTGTTCGCGGCGGGCTGCAAAGGCTGCTGGGTTGAGCCTGTTCAGGCTTGTATGTGGGCGGCTGTGATCGTCGTTGGTCCTCCATGCCGCGATGATCCGGCGTGTCGAGGCCCAGGCTTCTGAACAGGTGCTCGTTCGGGCATTCGTCGCGAAACCGTCCGTTAAAGCTCCACGAACCCGTTCTGCTGCGGCTTGCCAAGCGCGATGTAGTGCCACAGCACGCCGCGCTCCTCCTGCCAACGCAGGATCGCGTGCGACGTCAGCTCGGTGCCGTTGTCGCTGACAATCATTGCCGGGCGAGCGCGGAGTTCAGCGATGCGATCCCGTTCGCGCCCGACCCGCAAGCCGGAGAGAGACGTGTCGACCACCAGGGCGAGGCACTCGCGAGTGAAGTCGTCCACGACAGTAAGCATCCGGAACCGTCGCCCATTGTCGAGGGCGTCCGACACGAAGTCGGGCGACCAGCGCTGTCGCTGCGTCTACATCGCCCATGCGGGCGGACTAGGCCAGCCTTTCGCCTTCGGCGCGACGCGCCAAGCCGTGCATTTCACCGCTTCGATCGGCCAGGAAGAAGTCCCGCCGGTCTCCACGGACAAGCAGCCTTCTTTCTGCCTTGAGGGCTGCTCAGAAGGAAAGACCGGTGTCGGCCACGCGCCAGATGGATGTCACGGTCAAACGCATCATGACTAACGCGATCCCCGATCGGTTCGTTTGACGCAGTTCCATGTCCGACGGTCGGCGTTCCAAACGAGCCACTCTTGCTTGCCCGACATGCGCCCTCTGCACCCGCGCATGACCGAAGTTGGCTTCCAGCTGCCGGACTGCCTCCTCGTCACAGCGATAATTGTTGGCTAGCAGAGATCAGCCGCATCGAGTCCCCACTGATCCGAGACTAGACAACGTGTAGGTGAAGCCTGCCATCCTTGGACGTGTTTGATAAAGAGACGAGGTTGTCCGGTAAGCTCGAGCACCTTCTCGACACGTCCCCTGCACTCAGTTTCCAGGTCCATCGATAAAAGGTCGTCAGCTTAACGGATTCCATGGACGCTGATGAAGCAGCAGGAACCTCGGACACGATGCGGGGGCTGATCAAGGACACCAAGATCCACGCCTTAGAGCCGAAGGTGGATGACAAGCGCTGTATGAATTGCGCAACAAGTCTACTGCCATGCCGGCTTTCGGGCGTGACGGCAGTACCGTTTCCGATACGTTGCTATGCAAATAGAGATGGTTGCGGGGACAGGATTTGAACCTGTGACCTTCAGGTTATGAGCCTGACGAGCT
>CAXSEF010000212.1:0-2438 GCA_964236535.1 uncultured Acetobacteraceae bacterium | reverse complement strand
CCAGGCATTTCCAGCCTTGATCCCCGTCACCTCACTTCAGGACCAAACACCTAGGATTTTGAGGACATTGATAGGTGACTTGGTGCTATCTTACTGGATCAATAGGGCGCCCGCCCACAGATCTGTACAACACAGTCGTTGTCCTGACCTGGCAGCTAGACATGGAGATTTGCCGCATGCCGCTTACACGAATCGACGTTAACAAGAACGTCACGGTAGACCTGATCCGCATCGTTAGCGAGGCGGTCTATCAGGGCATGATAGGTCCTGCGAAAGTTCCCGAGCATGATCGGTTCCAGATCGTTACCCGACACAGCGCGGATGAACTTGTCTATCCGACGGAGGGATATATGGGTCTGACTTACACGCGCAACTTAATTTACATCCAGATCACATGGTTGAGCGGCCGATCGACCGAGCAGAAGAGACAGTTTTATCGACAGGTCACCACAGACATCGCTACCAAAGGCAAGGTCCGGATGGAAGATATTTTCATCACTCTCCTCGATACGGGTAAGGAAGATTGGTCATTCGGCAACGGCCTGATGCAGTACGTCCCCAGCTAGCGTTTGCCATCTCGGATTGGAAACGTGGCGGGTCATTTTGTAGGTTTCGAGCGCAGGTCCGAATACTTGATGCATGCCTTCCACCGCTACACGTAGACAGCCGAGGAAATGTATAATGTCGTTAAACCATCCCCCACGACGCTCAATCCTGTTGACGGCGGCGACTCTTGGCGGCATTTCTGCCGTCCCACTCACGAAGGTTTATCGGTCACGCAGCCTCGGAATAAACAGAATGATCCAACAAGAACAGTTATTCAGCAGCGGCGTAGACGTTGAGATGCGTGGTCCGGTTGTGCTCATCGGCTTGAACCGATCGGGGACAAATGACTGGGTGAATGCAGCAACCGTGGAGACGCTTTCGAGGCTGTACGAGCATATCGAGCTCAGTTCCTTAGTTGGAGCCGCTGTACTCTACGCCCTCGGTGAGAACTTTTCCTCAGGTTTGCATGTGGCAAGCGGAGTTGTGGCTCAAGCAATCGCGGCGGCGACTTGGCGAGGGACCAAGCCGCTCGTCGCAGTAGTCCATGGCGAGGTCCAGGGTCTGGCGAATACGTTACCGCTCGCGGCAGATGCACGCATTACGACGGCCGACGCCCGCTTCACCCATCTGGATGCATTAGCACTCGAAGGACCGGCTGCAATGACCCTGATCGAGGATGTCGGCCGGGCCAATGCGAGACGGTATCTGCGCTCAGGCGAACATTGTGGAGCTCATGAGGCCCTCCGCTTGGGGTTGGTGCAAGATCTCTCGGCGACGCGGGACGAGGCTTTGGATATGGCGATAAAGCTCGCTGGGCGGATGGCAGCTCGTACCGTAACGATTTGTGTTTAATGAATTTCAGCCTCGTAGACTGCGGTCCATGGACCGGTTGGCTGATCTATACTTGAATTTGGATGATGCCGTGATCAGGCGACGTTCTGTGCTGGGGTGTTAATAATCTCGACGCCGTTAGTAAACGTGACGCCCTTGATGATTTAAGAGCCCGTTTGAAAACGCCTCTGGTACGGCTTGCGTATTGGTGGCAGATGCTGGTGGATGTGGACAGCAGCACATCGGTATAGATTGTCAGTCATCGAGAAGCGGACCC
Source organism: uncultured Acetobacteraceae bacterium (assembly GCA_964236535.1). GTDB lineage: Bacteria > Pseudomonadota > Alphaproteobacteria > Acetobacterales > Acetobacteraceae > CAXSEF01. Next base: position 784 of record CAXSEF010000212.1, on the reverse strand, counting down.
GGCCTTACCCGACCGATCTGACGGACGCAGAGTGGTCGGCAACAGTGCCGCTGCTGCCTGGACCTGCGCCCACCGGCCGCAAGCGCCAAGTCGATTTGCGGGAAATGCTGAATGCGATCCGCCACATGGCCCGCAGCGGCGCCGGGTGGCGTATGCTGCCGATCACCTTCGGCCCTTGGCAGACTGTGCATCGGTGGTTCCGGCGCTTCGTACACCGCCTGCTGTTCCAGACCATCCACGACGTGGCCCTGACGATCGACCGTGAGTTGGCTGGCCATGAGGCCAGTCCCACGGACAGCATCGTGGACAGTCAGACGGTCAAGGCACCGCGCCCAGGCGCGCGGCTATGACGGCGCCAAGAAAATCGTCGGCCGCAAGCGGCACATCACGGTCGACACCGACAGCCGACTGCTGATGGTCAACCTGACCACGGCCGACATTTCGGACAGCGGGGCGCGCAGCATATCCTCGGTGCGATCCGCAAACGCTGGCCATGGCTCAAACACCCGTTCGCCGACGGCGCTACAACCCCGGTAAGCTGATGGACAAGGCGGCGTTCCTCGACTTCACCGTCTAGATCAGCAAGCGCATCACCGGCAAACCCGGCTTCAAGGTCCTGCCCCGCCGCTGGCTGGTCGAGCGCACCTTCGGCTGGATGTCCGCTGGCGTTGCTTGGTGCGTGACTACGAACGCCGCATCGATGTCTCCAAAAGCATGATCTACGTCGCCATGGGTAGTCTGCTGCTCAGGCGCATACACTCATGAACCGTTCCAAACGGGCTCT
>CAXSEF010000211.1:0-2461 GCA_964236535.1 uncultured Acetobacteraceae bacterium | reverse complement strand
GGCCAGAGGCCCTGCCTCTGGACTCCGCTGGGGGCTGAGCCCCCAGACCCGCACACGAAAGGGCCTCCCGGCACTCCGCAGGGCGTTGTACCGAATGCGCCTTTCGACGGCCGGCTCAGGGTGGCTCGCGCTGGGCGCGCCAGCCTAGCGGTCGAAATCAGCCAGATAGCACCCGCCGGCCCTGCGCCATGGTGGCGTAGATGTCTGCCACCGACCGATTGTGTTGAAAAAGTCTGCCCCGAGCCGTCGTAGCCGATTTTAGCGCAGAATTGAAACTATTTTCCTGAACAATTACAAATAACTAGCTGTTTCGCTATCGTTTCAGATTGGCGCATTCAAGCCGACATCGGTCTTTTTCAACACAATAGACCCACTTAAGCCATCGGGCGGTACTTTGGCTGATCCCGGAAGCGCGACATTCGCTCCAACTCGGTGGCGACTGCTTCGCGCTTATCTCCGACGTTCAGCAGCCTGATCCCACATCCTGGAAGCGGACACCCCGGCTTGGCCGTCAAATGGCGGTATCTGGTGCTTAGTGAACTGTCTACTGTGGAACGAATATGCAGGAAATGCTTAACGATAATTTTAAGCTATCCAGCTAGGAATTGGCCTGTCAGATTTAAAATCAGCTTTGAGAAGGAAGATGATTTGAGTATTTACTTGAAACTCGCTCAAATACGCCCTGGGATGCCTTCAGCAGAACTCCAGAAAATAGTCGGTACGGACTGGGATGTTCCAAGTGGCGGAAGGGTATTTATCAATGGGTCTTGTTCAAGCCGTATCAATATCAATCAGTGTATTGGATCGGTAACTTTCTACAGGGGATTTCCGGTTAGAATACCGGTTCTTGGCTACCACATAGGTATGTCGCTTGAGGTCGCTGCACAGCAACGACCGTTAGTTTCGCAAGGCTGGAACGCATTTAAAACTTTAGAGATTTTTGAAGTTACGATCGGTATGGAACACGATGTCCGTCTAAATGTTGGGGTTGATAGAACCATTCACTCATTAGTGATTTCCGCCCCTTCCGCCGTTTTCAGTGGACCGGAGATATTTGACCGTGCGAGCATTATAAATGTTAGTGAAGTCGACTACAGCAATGCGAACGCTATGCTTCACGACTGGGCACTAGCAAATTCTTTTTATGAAACTGATGACAGCGAGCGATATGCTAAATGGTTACTTGCACAATCAACTCCAACCGACTGGCATTTTGCAGTCCTAAACTGGAACTATGATAGTGGTTGGGCCCCTGTATTTTGGATTATTCGGCAGGAGACATGCGAGTACGCTACCGCCTTACAGCTATTTTATGAACTTATGATAAGTGAGCATGAGCTGCTAACAAGCAGCAGCGTCGCCGAAGGCAGTCGCGACGATGTTAAATTGCTACGCGAGTTGCGTTCTCGACTTCTGAGTGGCTTCTATAAAGGCAACCAGATTCTTTTTGACGGTGAAAAAGCTGTGAAGAGCTATTTTGGGTCTAAAGCCGATTCAGATCAGGTCCGACACCTAGTACCGGCTGCTCTTCGTCGACAAGTGGGGATTGTATCAGCTCTAGACACCGCAGGACCTTGGGCAAACGGGTATCCAAAGAGAGTCTGGAGTAGTGATTAAATTTCTCGTTTTGATTAGCTAAGATTGATAGCCAATATTAGGCTATGAGGTCGAAAGCAGTCGGCACCTCGGCAGTGATGCTATGTCTGCTTTCCCCTCGGGGCCTCCCTAAATTAAACTGTCCGCTCCCGGCCAGAGCAGGCCGGACTAGGAACGTGTGTTTTCAACAATCGCACCGCGTGCCGAGCGGAAGACGGAACCGTACTGCGAAAGCCTCCTGCGTCGGGGCAAGTGCCCGCCGCGTCGTCCTGCTCCGAGGCACCAAGCGCATCTGCCCGACGCAGCCCTCGCTAAGCGGCTATGCCTCAGGGTCCCTAAGCGCCGCGGCACGGACCGCCTCGTCGGCCATCGGTTCCGCTCGGCTCCAGTCACGCCGAGTCATTCCGCTCGTGACATCGCCGTCGTTCGTACCCCTCCGGCCGTCTCGCCGACACAGCCCGAACGGCATCGCACGCGTGAAATACAATGGCTGTTTGAAAATCATCCACACGGCACAGGCAAGCGGCACCAAGGCCAGAGGCTCTAGCTTCGGACTCCACAGGCCTCAACGCCCGGCCCCTTTCGGAGGCCGGTCCAGGGGCGCTGCCCCTGGCGGAGTCCAGAGGCAGAGCCTCTGGCCTTCCTTCCCCTGCCGTCCCCGCCCAGAGCCTGCCCGGGAACTCGCTCCGGCGAGTCAGCTGGCGTGCTTGTGCGAGCACCGGAGCGGAGCGGCCTCCTTGGCCGTGAGCACCGGAGCGCAGCACAAGCGCGTCAGATGGCCGCCGGAGTAGAGTCCCCGCGCAGGCGCTCAGTTCACCGCCACCGAGAAGCTCGGCACGTACCCCACCCCGATGCTGCTGCGCAC
>CAXSEF010000210.1:0-2470 GCA_964236535.1 uncultured Acetobacteraceae bacterium | reverse complement strand
GCCCTGCTCAGGGCCGTCGCAGCGGCGCTCCTATACCACGCCCGGAGACACGACCTGGCGGGCATTGCGTGGCTCCTGACGGCGGGTCAATCCAGCCTGCCCACCCGCCTGCAGGAGGCGTGCCAAGTCATCAGAGAGAGTAAGTTATTGTAATGACTTTCTATTTCTCGCGCTTCAAAACAACAGATTGTAAAATCTGATACCTTTCACAAGACTATCGCAAAATTTGCTAGATTTCGCCACTGTAAAGCATCTCTGGTGCCTCCAAAGCTGCCGCGGCGCGTCAAGCGCGGCAAGGGGCTTCTCCCTTGGCTTCCTCAGAAGCGGAGCCTTTGAAATCCAGTCATCAAGCAACCGGAGTTTGGGGCCGACGAGCCGGTTGAAACCTCGCGCTACCAAGGCATATGGCATGTCTCTGTGAGCACCGGAGCGGAGCGGGCCCAAGGCCTTCAGGGAGCCGTTAGTACCGGAGCAAAGCGGAAGCGCGTCAGATGGCCGGCAGCGGTGAGTTTACAAAAGACTCTCAGATCCCGGCGGGTCGAGGGCAGCACCCTTGCCTTCCTGACCTGCCGTGCCCTCAGGCCTCCAGCTCTTTCCGAGCCGCCTCGATCAGCGCGCCCAACTCCGCCAGTGCCCCGCCCTGCAGGTCCGCCAGCGCCCGCTCCAGCAATCCGGCAAGCCGCCGCAGCATCTCGCCCGGCCACGCGGACGCCGCCGGCTCGGCCTCTGCCAGTCTCGCCGCCTCGCGCAGCGCGTCGAGCGCAATCTGCACTCCCTGCCGGATCTCCGCGGCATCAAGCGCCAGCGCCGCCCGATGGGCGCGTGTCAGCTCGAGCCGTGCGGTCTCCAGCAGCGTCGCCTGTTGGCGGGTCTCCAGCGTCATCGTGCTCTCCTGTCTGCGTCCACGACCTTACGCCGCCCGCACACCCGCGTCAGGTCCGCCTTCCAGGCTCTGATAGCCTCCTCGGCGAACCAGACGTTCAGGCTAACGCGCTGGCGCAGGGCCGCATCATGCGCGACCGAGTTCGTCACCCGATGCCGCTGCCTGGGAGTATGGCAACGTCGATCAGCGTTGGCCTTCGGCAAGCCGGGGGCCTCTGGGCACCGGATCCTCTGGGCAGTGTCGACATGTTGCAAGCTTACATCAGTTCCATCTGCCCGCCGATCAGTGCAACTGGGTCCTATCAGGTGCCATTCGCGATCGGCCGGCTTTCCCGCAAAGGAACCAGACTGCGCGGAAACTTGATTATCGCGTGATTGGCTGGATTGGACGGAGCCACGGCGAGGCGGCGGTATAATCGCCGGATATCGAAGACAAGGCACCGTCTTGCGGCCCAGCACAGCAAGGAGCGATGCCAGCCACGCATCCAGATTCCGGGGCGGCCCTGCACATCCAACGGCGCAACGTCCCACCAACCCCTCAGCAGGTAGGCAGGTAAGGACCAAGTTGAAACTGTTCAGGTATTCCTAAACCGTAGTGACGATTTCGGTGATGCGGACTCCCATTCGGCGTCTCGCATGATCCAAGGCTGATTTGAGGATCGGCCATGGCGAGCGGCGACGTGGACAGGCTGCGCGACGATCAGTGGGAGCGGCTGCGGGATCTGGTTCCAGGCGGGCGCGAGGGCCAGCGCGGCCTGCGCTGCGACAATCGGCGGTTCGTTGACGCGCTGCTGTGGATGGCCGTTCCGGTGCGCTGGCGCGACTTGCCGGACCGCTTCGGCGACCATCAGGCCGTCAAACGCCGCCCCTGCCGATGGATCGCGCGTGGCGCCCCGGGCGGCTTCCTGGCGGTGCTGACGGCGCAGCCCGACCTCGAGCGGCTGATGCCCGCCTCGATTGCTGATGATCGACAGCACCATCGTGCGCGACCACCAGCACGCGGCCGGTGCGCGCATTGCGACGCGCATTGCAAAGGGTGGCCTGATGCCCAGGGACCGGGCCGCTCCCGCGACGGGCCGAGCACCAAGGTCCACCCGGGAACGGACGCGTTCGGCAACCCGGTGCGCCTGCTGTTCGGGCCAGGTCAGCGCCGCGATGCCACCCGCAGCCACGAGTTGATCACTGGCCTCAACCCGAAAACCGTGATCGCCGACAAGGATATGACGCCGACCGTCCGCACCAGGCCATCCGTGACACCGGAGCGGAGCTGGTCGTTCCAGCCAGATCGAGCCACAAAGCGGCGACCGCACGACAGGGCGCTCTGCAAGGAACGCAACCCCGTCGAGCGCTTCTTCAACAAGCCGAAGCAATTCCGCAGTGTCGCCACACGATACGACAAGCTCCCGGCCAACTACGCGGGCTTCGTCCAGCTCGCCGCACTCTCATTCTACTCCGGTAGAATCGGAGCCACGACCTGGTTTCAGTGTCTACCAAACCGGCAGCAACCCAAGGTGATGATCCATCGGCAGCGTTATCCGATGTTTCAACAATCCTTAAATGTTGGACGCTAGTGTGACGCTCCGGCGCA
>CAXSEF010000209.1:0-2471 GCA_964236535.1 uncultured Acetobacteraceae bacterium | reverse complement strand
TGGTGCTTTAAAGTAACCTGCCGCGTGTTGTCAGGCTGGCTTGTAGGACTCGGTCACCAAATTGTGTGTCCTCTGGCGTGGTTGCGCAAAGCTTGATCTTTCCTGCTTCACTCAGCTCGCTCTGAGGTTGCAGTAATTTGGCTTGTTGCAGATCGTCTCTGCAACTCAAGCTTACCTGCATCACCGGAATGCGACATTCTTGACAGGACCAGAGCGGTCCTCTATAGAATCGGCATCGATATCGCGGACGTGCGATACCGACTCGGCTGCCAAGCACCGCTGCTTTGAGGGCGGTGCCTGGAATGTGACAGCCGCTCCCCGCGTCCCGACCCATTCGTCGGAAACGATCCAGGTCCTTCGCCGTATAGGGTTGGAACCTCGTCGCGCCAGACGAAAGGAGCCCACACATGGCTGCTGCCGTCATTAATGTTGCCCCGGAAGGCAATCTTTCCCGCTATCTGCAGGAAATCCGCAAATTTCCGATGCTTACTCCTGAGGAAGAGCTATCGTTGTCACGTGCGTGGCGCGATGACGAGAACACCGAAGCTGCGCACAAGCTTGTTACCTCCCATTTGCGCTTGGTGGCTAAGATCGCCATGGGCTATCGCGGCTATGGTCTGCCTGTTGGCGAGCTGATCAGCGAAGGCAACGTCGGCATGATGCAGGCAGTAAAGCGCTTTGACCCGGATCGCGGATTTCGTCTCGCGACCTATGCGATGTGGTGGATCAGGGCGGCAATCCAGGAGTATATCCTGCACTCGTGGTCCCTGGTGAAGATGGGCACGACCGCTGCCCAAAAGAAGTTGTTTTTCAACCTGCGTCGTCTGAAGGGCCAGATGCAGGCCATCGAAGACGGCGACCTCAAGCCCGAGCAGGTCACCAAGATTGCTACCATGCTAGCAGTTCCTGAGCAGGATGTTGTCAATATGAACCGGCGCCTTGCCGCCCCTGATCACAGCCTTAATGCTCCTGTTCGCGCCGACAGCGAAGGCGAGTGGCAGGACTGGCTGATGGATGACGGGGAGAGCCAGGAGAGCGAACTGGCAGAACGTGAGGAATTGACCGGTCGCAAGGCGCTACTGAATGACGCGCTCAGGACCCTCAACGAACGCGAGCGACACATCCTCATCGAGCGCAGGCTGAAGGATAATGCAACCACGTTGGAGGAGCTCTCGCAACAATATGGCATCTCGCGTGAGCGGGTGCGGCAAATCGAAGTGCGCGCATTTGAGAAATTACAGAAGTCGATGCGCAGCCAAGTCGCAGAGCGTCGTCTTGCTGCCCAGCCGCTGGCGGCCTGATTGAAGGTAGTCGGTGGCGACACATAAGATATTACGGGATTTACCACTTCGACGCATGAAAATCACATGCTGCTCGTGAAGTCGTTGTATAGACCTCGTTTACTCCGGCTGGCACTTCGGGTCTTACCCTGATTAAGCTAATTACAAGTCCACGATTAGTATTCACAGTTTTGTTTGGGCTGAGCAGCTGTGCACAGCATTCAGCCGCTGTGTCTGGGCAGACTGCGGTTACTCAAGGGTCTGATAGTTCAGGTCCCTTGGTTACTGCAGACCGTGTTCCTGATTTCGCGAGTCACGGTTTCGAGCCGTTCACGCGCGAGGACACGGTTGCTATCGCTTTAGGAGAGTGGCGGCTATTCGGCCAGCATGTGGATGATGATCTACCCGATTCTCATCCTCCGCCACTACCTTCTGAAAAGCCGGAACGCGCGCCAGGTCTGTGGCAGCGGATCGGCGAATACTGGTGGATCGGCCAGGACCCGGGAGAGCGGGAGGCGAGCTGGACTGGGAAGCACGACGCCAATGGACGTGTTTATGCCGCGGGTGCGGACAGCCGTTACGCGTGGTCTGCCGCGTTCATTTCGTATGTCATGCGATCCGCTGGAGCAGGGACGCGGTTCCCTTACTCGCCAAATCATTCGACATACATCAACGCGGCAGCTTCTGGCGGATCACCCATTCTAAACGCACGCAATGTTACGGAATATGCGCCTGCGCCTGGCGATCTCATCTGTCTTGGACGTGGCCACGCAGCGAGTTTGCACTTCGCTGACCTGCCGACCTCGTATTTGTGGCCAGCGCACTGCGACATTGTGGTCGAACACCGGCCCGGTATGCTGAGCGTCGTCGGCGGCAACGTGGATGACGCTGTGACCATGAAGCATGTGCCGATCACTCAGGCCGGGATGCTGGCTAGTTCGGATGGCATAGTCCTTGATACGCGGTATCCGTGGCTCACGGTCCTGCAGGTGAGATACGACGCTGATGCAGAGCCGCCTGCCGACCAGTAGCCGGATATGGTCGAAGCGCTATGTGGGTTGGTGCGAGGACGCAGCCGAGAAAGCCGTTGGTGTGCCAAGATGGTTGGGAGGCAGCCGAGGCTAGCGTTGGCAGCTTTATACGCCGGGTTTGGTCGTCTGACTTTTGGGGTTCCCAGGCTGGTTCTGTCGT
>CAXSEF010000208.1:0-2497 GCA_964236535.1 uncultured Acetobacteraceae bacterium | reverse complement strand
CATCCCGTAATGCCTGGTGATCCGTATCACCACACTCCAGGACTAAACATCTAAGTGTCCGTCCAAGATCATTTCAGCCAATGGCCGCACGTTGGAAGAGGGACGGAGTTGCAGTGGATACGTGCTGTTCCCTCTATAAACCGGCAACCGACCGTCCCAAGCAGGGCACTGGCGATCTGTATGTCATTGACAAGGCCTACAATGATTTCAGACAGACACTAAGAGCGTGGGCTGGATCGAAGGCCGTGGGGTGTCTGTACTCCAAGATCCGGGCAAAACCTTAAACCCGCCGGTGAAGCGCGCAATGAGCTGCTTCGCGCGTCCGGTAAGTATCTCGGTAGCGGAGTCGGACGCCATCGGACCCATTGCTGTGCTAGAGCGACAACGCACCCAGTAGTGCCTGCAAATCCGGCGGCGGCGTGGTCTCAAATCGTAGCGCCACACCTGTCCGGGGATGGGCGAACCCAAGCTTGGAGGCATGCAGCGCCTGGCGTGGAAAGTCCAGCAGCGTGGCGCGCAACGCATCCGGCAACGGCTTCGCGAGGGCAGGGACTCGGCGCAGATACACTGGATCACCAACCAGCGGGTGGCCTCGTGATGCGAGGTGCACCCTGATCTGGTGCGTGCGCCCTGTGGCTAGGTGGCACTCGAGCCGGGATACCGCGGCCACCGCCACTCCCGCGGTGCGATAGCGCGTCAATGCCGGCTTGCCGCCCCTAGTGACGAGCGCCATCCGCTTGCGATCGCGCGGGTCGCGTCCGATCGCGCCCTCGATCTCGCCGGATGGCGGCACGGGCATGCCCCAGACCACAGCGAGATAGCTCCGGTCCAGGTCTCGCGCAGCAAACGCCTGCGACAGCCGGCTCAGGGCCTGCTCCGTCTTGGCGACCACCATTACCCCCGAAGTGTCTTTGTCGAGCCGGTGCACGATGCCCGGCCGGCGCTCGCTGCCGATCCCGGGCAACGTGTCGCCGCAATGGGCGAGCAGCGCGTTGACCAGCGTTCCATCTTCGTTGCCAGCGGCGGGATGCACCACCAGGCCTGCTGGCTTGTCCAGCACGATTAGGTCGTCGTCCTCGTAGAGGATGGCGAACGGAATTGCCTGCGGGACAAGGCGTGCCGGTCCCACGCGCACGGGCGCCAGCGTATAGTGTATGCCCTCACGCACGGCTTCGGCCGGGTCGCCGACCGCCGTTCCGTCGCGACGGACCCGTCCGGCCAGGATCAGCGTCTTGACACGTGTCCGTGACAGGCTGCCGACGGCGTCAGCGAGGAACCGGTCGAGCCGCTGTCCGGTCGAACCGATTGGGGCGACGACCACGACGACGCCGGGGTCCGCATCGTCAGCCTCGGCGTACTTGATCTCGTCCATGTCCGACCGCATAGACCGGATCAGGGTGTACAGCGAGCGCGGACGAAGCGCCGCTGCCATCCGCCAAGGCAGGAGAACTGCACTGCGCACGCTGAAGACCCTGATCGTGGCAATGGGTGTGCTGATCGTGCTGGGCACAGTGGGTCTGGTCGCGATCATCGCTGGTCGGCTGGCCGCGCATCGCCCCACGCCCGGCCCAATCTTGGTTCTGCTGGGCGAGCCCAGCGGGACCCGTCTTGCGGGGATCGCGGCAACGGCGGACACCCTGATCCTCCAGCTTCAGGGCGGTGGTCCCGACCGGGCGGTTATCGTCGAACCGCACAGCTTGCGGGTCATCAGCCGCATTGTTCCCGCATCCTGACCGGAGCCAGATGTGCCGAGCGCAGGGACTTGCGGGGTGCGGCGCGGTGCCGTAGAGAACGCGCCGTCCGCCGCTGTCCCGTTCGTCTAGAGGCCCAGGACACCGCCCTCTCACGGCGGTAACACGAGTTCGAATCTCGTACGGGACGCCAGCCCTTTCAATAAGTTAACGTTTTAGGTGTGGCAGAAGTCGGAGCTTTACCAAAATCCTTACCAAGTATCTGGTTAAGGCATGCCCTGGTGCGGTTCTGAGAAGCTATGGTGCAATCCCAAATTTCGGGAAAGACGGCAGCCATTATGGCGACGATCCTATTCCATCTACTACCCCAAAACAGGCAAGCCGGGCCTGGAAGCTTCCTCGGCCGCCACGACGTGCAATGGCGGAGACGCTCGACGTTGTCGTTGTGACGGCTGACGACGTCATGGCTCTGCCTCTTAAAAGCGGCTACCCGGACCAAGCTCAGGCTGCCGACACCACGTCGATCATTAACGACGTACTTACGGAAATACTCCATGTCGCGACGACTGAACCTTCAAGATCACTATACAGCCATGCCGAATGGTGCGCGGTCGTCGGAGCCTCCGCTTGTGATCTCGCCGATGCCCTGGCGAGCGTAATGCCCGAAGACGGGAACGCCCCATGGGACGCGATCAGGCTTCTCGAGCCAGGACTGCCTCAGGAGAGCAATGATCCGCTAATCCAGCGCCTGCGCGCGTTGCTCATGGATGCTGTTCCCACGACGCGGCCTGCTGCAACAGAGGTCA
>CAXSEF010000207.1:0-2538 GCA_964236535.1 uncultured Acetobacteraceae bacterium | reverse complement strand
TCGCATCGCTGTTGGCAACCAGGAGGGAATCATAACCCGCTCACCAGACCCAACACCCCTCCGGATAGATACTGAAATAATGGTTTATGCGGATATCTCGTGAAGGCGGCGAGCAAGACTTATGCTCTACCCTGAACCCGCACCGAAGACGCTCGCTTTTGGAAGCTTACGCTGACATGTTGCGGCCTTGGGGACTCAGGCCCAGTGGGTCAAAGATAGAACCTTCGCCCTCTTTCCGACTGGTCCATAACCTTGGAGACCTTGTCTGCGCTTCCTCGTGCCCATGCCGACATAGAGGCAATTTCCCGTACAACCGCAGCGGCCGCACGCCATCCTTGCGCTTAGTTACGGTTCGCGCGAGGCAATGGGATGGTACGGTGCATGGTGGCGCCGAGGCAACAGGAGGGCAGTATGACACACGACCAGGAAGTGGCACGCAGCGTAACGCTGCAGCCGATCGCCGCAGTAGCCGAGCGCGCGGGGATCCCGTTGGATGCGCTTGAGCCCTACGGCAAAAAGATGGCCAAGCTAAACCTCGATTACGTGCGCTCGGTGCAGGGCAAACCTGACGGCAAGCTTGTACTTGTCACTGGGATCAGCCCGACGGCGGCTGGCGAGGGCAAGACCACCACGACCGTAGGGTTAGGCGACGCGCTGAACGCCTCGGGGACACGGGCGATGATCTGCCTACGAGAGCCGTCTCTGGGGCCGTGTTTCGGCATGAAGGGCGGCGCGGCGGGCGGCGGGCGGGCGCAGGTAGCTCCGATGGAGGAGATCAACCTCCACTTCACCGGCGATTTTCACGCTATCACGTCGGCTAACAACCTACTGGCCGCGATGCTGGACAACCATATCTACTGGGGCAACGCCTTGGGCATTGAGGCACGGCGAATCACTTGGCGGCGCTGCATTGACATGAACGATCGCCAGCTGCGCGACATCGTGCAGGGGCTGGACGGGGTGGTACGCGAGGACGGCTTCGACATCACTGTGGCTTCCGAGGTGATGGCGGTATTTTGTCTGGCGGGTGACCTGCCCGACTTGCAGGAGCGGCTGGGACGGATGGTGGTCGCGACACGGCGCGACGGCAGCGATGTCACGGCGCACGACCTTAAGGCAGACGGACCGATGGCGGCGCTGCTCAAGGACGCGTTCATGCCCAACTTGGTGCAGACGCTTGAGGGCAACCCAGCGCTGGTACATGGCGGGCCGTTCGCCAACATCGCGCATGGCTGCAACTCGGTGATGGCGACGAAGCTGGCGCTGAAGTTGTCTGACGTGGTGGTAACCGAGGCGGGGTTCGGCGCAGATCTGGGGGCAGAGAAGTTTTTCGACATCAAGTGCCGCCAGGCGGGGATCGTGCCTTCCGTGGTGGTGGTGGTGGTGACGGCGCGGGCGCTGAAGATGCATGGCGGGGTGACTAAGGCAGCACTGGGCAAGGAGGATATTGCTGCGGTGACGCGTGGGTTGGTGAACCTGGAGCGTCATGTGGAGAACATGCAGGGCTTTGGACTTCCGGTAGTGGTGTGCGTGAACCATTTCACCTCAGACACCGAAGGCGAGCTCGCGGCGATCCGCAACGGCATGGGCAAACGGGGCGTGAAGGTCGTGGTGTGCACGCACTGGGCCGATGGGTCAGAGGGCACTCTGGCGCTTGCGGACGTGGTGCGGAGCATGCTGGACCGGACGGAGACGACGTTCAAGCCGCTCTATCCGGACGAGATGAAGCTTGCGGACAAGTTACGCACGATCGCGCAGAGAATGTATCACGCCTCAGACATCAGTGTGCCGGCGGCGGTCGCCAAGCGCTTTGAGGCGATTGAGAAAGCGGGGCATGGTGGCCTCCAAATCTGCGTAGCCAAAACGCAATACAGCTTCAGCTCGGACCCGACGGAGCTGGGCGCACCGGAGGGGCATGTGCTTCCGGTGCGCGAGGTTCGGCTGTCGGCCGGGGCAGGATTTGTAGTAGCGGTGTGCGGCGAGATAATGACGATGCCGGGACTACCAAAGGTGCCCTCGGCGGAGGGGATCGGGCTGGACGCTGAGGGCCTGATCGAAGGCCTATTCTGACGTCCTGAGACGCTGTTTGAGAGCTCGTCCTGCCAAGTCGGACGGTGGATTTATGGAGTGTGGCAAGCAAGCGCCAGATGGCAAGCAGAGTTGATTTGTCAGACAGCGTACGACGTTCTGAGTTACCGGGTGACAGTTTGGACCTACTAGTCGTGTGGCTTGGGCATGTCTTGGTCGTCGTCATCGCGGCAGGTTGGCAAGCGGACTGTGCAGCCAACCTGCCGGCCTGCGTGGCGGCACCGCGGCTTCCGGACGTTTTTACTGTGGTGTAGCACGGTGGCACATGGAGCTGGGAACTTCGCCTGAGGCGCTGCTTGGAGGGATTGCAGCTTTTTTACAGGGTTTTCTCCTGGCTGCGTGTGCTCGTCGTGGGTCGGTCAGCGCAGCGTCCTGCTGACGCCGGTTACGATGCTAGGTGACTATGGCCGATCGACATTCATTTTAGCCGGATCATGGTTGCGGCGAGGC
>CAXSEF010000206.1:0-2617 GCA_964236535.1 uncultured Acetobacteraceae bacterium | reverse complement strand
GCGTATTCCGACGCATTCCAGCCGGTGATTCCGACGCAAGCCAGCCGGTGATTCCGAGCCAAGCCAGCCCCTGATTCCGATCGATCCCAGCCACCCCTGAGGGGAGGCGGGCGGCGCGGTTCGCGAGCAGTCCTCCACCGACGGCACGGTGGCTCTCCAGGATCCCCGGGGAGCGCCATGCCAGGCCAGAGACTGCCCATGCGTCAGGTTCGAGAAGTCCTTCAGCTCAAGCACGTCTGCGGCCACAGCGGCCACCAGATCGCGGCCATGGTCGGCGTCAGCCGCTACACGGTCGCCGAGTACCTGCGCCGTGCCGGCGTGGTCGGCATTACCTGGCCGGTGCCGGCGACGCTGGACGACACGGCGCTGGAGCGCAGGCTGTTCACCCCGCCGTTCGCGGCCGAGGCGCCGCGGCCACAGCCGGACTGGGCCCGCATCCATGCCGAGCTGCGCAAGCCCGGCGTCACCTTGCTGCTGCTCTGGGAGGAGTACCGGGCCGGGCAGCCGGATGGGTATGGCTACAGCCGGTTCTGCGACCTGCACGCGGCGTGGCGAGGTCGTCTGTTGCCGACGATGCGCCAGACCCACCCGGCCGGGGAGCGGCTGTTCGTCGACTATGCCGGGCAGACCGCCGAGGTGATCGACGCCGCCACGGGCGAGATCAGGCAGGCGCAGATCTTCGTGGCCGTGCTGGGCGCCTCCAACCTGACCTACGCGGAGGCGCGCTGGACGCAGTCGCTGCCGGACTGGATCGGCTGCCACGTGGGCGCCTTTGCCAGCTTCGGTGGTGTCGCGCGCCAGATCGTCTGCGACAACCTCAAGGCCGGCGTCACCGCCGCCAGCCGCTACGAGCCGGGGATCAGCCGGACCTACCAGGACATGGCCAGCCACTACGGCACGGCGATCCTGCCGGCGCGGGTACGCAAGCCGCGCGACAAGGCCAAGGTCGAGGTTGGCGTCCAGGTGGTGCAGCGCTGGGTCCTGGCCCGGCTGCGGCACCGGCGGTTCTTCTCCCTGGCCGAGCTGAACGGTGCAATCCGTGAGCTGACCGCTGACCTGAACAACCGGCCGATGCGCCACCTGGGCACCACCCGCCGCGCCCTGTTCGAGGCGATCGAGCGCGATGCCCTGCTGGCGCTGCCGACGGATCCGTACGCCTACGCCGAGTGGCGGCGCTGCCGGGCGGGGCTCGACTACCACGTCGAGGTGCACGGCCACTTCTACTCCGTGCCCTACCGGCTGATGCGCGAGGTCATCGAGGCCCGCGTCACCGACCAGACCGTCGAGCTGTTCCACCGTGGCAATCGCGTCGCCTGCCACCTCCGCAACCCGCGACAGCACCGGCACACGACGATCGCCGAGCACATGCCCAGCGCACACCGCCGCCATGCCGAGTGGACGCCCACACGGCTGCTGCACGAGGCGGCGGCGATCGGCCCGGCCACCATCGCCCTGGTCGAGCAGATCCTGGCGGCCAAGCCGCACCCGGAGCAGGGGTTCCGGGCCTGCCTGGGGATCCTGTGCCTGGTGCGCAGCTACGGGCCCGAGCGGCTGGAGGCGGCGTGCCAGCGCGGCCTGGACATCGGCGCGCGCAGCTACGGCTCGGTGCAATCCATCCTGCGCAACCGCCTGGACCGGGCCTTGCGCCCCGAGCCCGTGCCCGACGAGCTGCCCGTCCGGCACGAGAACATCCGCGGCAGCGGCTACTACCATTGAGGAGCACCCCCATGCTGACCCACCCCACCACGGACCGCCTGCGCGAGCTTGGTCTCGCCGGCATGGCCAGGGCGCTCGAAGAGCAGCGGCGGCACGCCGATGCCGCCGAACTCGGCTTCGAGGACCGCCTGGCCATGCTGGTGGAGCGCGAGGCCCTGGAACGCGACAGCAAGCGGCTGGCCGCGCGACTGCGGTTCGCAGGCCTGCGCCAGCAGGCGACCCCCGAGGACGTCGATCAGCGCGCCGCCCGCGGCCTCGATCGCGCCCTGTTCCAGAGGCTCACGGGCGGCGAGTGGATCGAGCGCCACCAGGACCTGCTGGTCACCGGCCCGACCGGGACCGGCAAGACCTGGCTGTCCTGCGCCCTCGGACACCGCGCCTGCCGCGACAACCGCTCGGTGCTCTACCAGCGGGTGCCGCGGCTGCTGGAGGCGCTCGGGCTGGCGCGCGGCGACGGGCGCTACGCCCGCATGCTGAAGAGCCTGGCCCGGGTGCAGCTGCTGATCCTGGACGACTGGGCCATCACGCCGCTGACGGCCGAGCAGCGCCGCGACCTGATGGAGATCGTCGACGACCGGCACGACAGGGCGTCGACCATCGTGACCAGCCAGGTGCCCGTGGAGCTTTGGCACGAGCACATCGGCAACCCCACCATCGCCGATGCCGTGCTGGACAGGCTCGTGCACGGCGCACACCGCCTCGAGCTGAAGGGAGAGAGCATGCGAAAGCTGCGCGCCGCCAAGGCAAGGCTTGACGAAGCCGCCGCCCACTAGGCCCACTTCACCCCGCTCGCGACACGCAACGCACCCCGGCTGGGATCATCGGAATGCCCGGCTGGCTTCGATCGGAACAGGTGGCTGGTTTCAGTCGGAATCGATGGCTGCAATCGTCGGAATGCGCA
>CAXSEF010000205.1:0-2640 GCA_964236535.1 uncultured Acetobacteraceae bacterium | reverse complement strand
TGCCGGCTCAGGGGCGCCAACCTGGCATCGCCACAGGAAGGGCTATGCTCGCCCAGCGCCTCAGGCAGGGTTTGTCCCGTCTCTAACGTGAGGTCCCCGTCAGGCCGACATGGTGTTCCAGTTGCGTCCTGAGTCAGACTGCTTAACAAACGCGCGTTTCAACGAAGAGACGACACATGGACCTGGCCGCTCTTGCCGACTTCCACCTCGTAGCGGCTCATAGCGGCTACGGACGTGCTGCCCGCGCGGCCGGTCGCTCGAAAGCGACCTTGTCGCGGCATGTCGCAAGCCTCGAGACAAGTCTCGGGCTGCGCTTGTTCGAGCGAGGTGGCAGCAACTTGACCTTGACCGACGAAGGCCGCGCGCTGCTGGCACGAACCCATGGACCGCTAGATGAACTCGATGCCACGGAGGATGAGTTGCGGGGCCGGCGTGCTGATCCCAGCGGCCGGCTTCGGGTCAGCACGCCGCTGCTGCTCGGCCAATATGCGATGGGCGCGATCGCCGCGCGGTTCCTCGCCGCCTATCCGAAGGTCCGCCTCGAACTGCTAGCCGAGGATCGCTATGTCGATCTCGTGCAGGAAGGCTATGACATCGTTATCCGGGCCAACCCGCAGCCTGACGAGGATCTGGTGGGACGCAGGTTCCTGACGGTCCGGCTGCTGGTCGTGGCACCGCCGGCGCTGAGCCGCCCCGTCGCCAGGCAGGATGGCGACGTTCCCGCAATCCCCGCTGTCGTCCGGCTGAGCGGTAACGATGAACGCCTCTGGCTGGTCGAAGACGGAGACACGCGCTTTAGCGTGCGACCCGAGCCGGTCATCCGCGCATCGTCGCTGATCATGATGCGCGATGCAGTGCTCGCCGGTGCCGGCGCGGCCCTACTGCCGGCGTTTATCGTGCAGGACCATCTCGACGCCGGTCGCCTCCAGCAATGGGGGATTGCCTCCGAGCAGACTGTTGAGATCTGGGTGCTGCATGCCTCGACCCGGCTCGCCAGCTCCAAGGTCCGCGCCTTTGTCGACCATCTCGTAAGGACTTTCCCGGAAGGGGCGATCGAGACGGCGCTGCCCTTGTTCGGACATGCCTCCCTGTAACGAAGGTGCCCGACTGGCAGGAAGCACCAACATGCCCGCTTGGTTCAAGCCTGCAGCTGCTCATAGTTGCGGCGGAACAGCGCGATGGCGGCCTCTACCCCGATGCGCCTCACCTGCGCCTCCACCCAGCCCGGCTGGTAGCGAAACGGCTTGGCCGCTCCCTCGGCTACCAGCTCCCGGCCAAGACGATGGCTGGTGGCAAGGTGGATCGACCCATCGAGGTGGAGATGGCCCAGTTCCTCGTCGGCAAGGTAGAAGTCGACGCCGTCCACACGCGACTGGTCGAACAGATACCAATGTACGGTGGTGTCGATACCGGGCCAGGCGGACACCGCCGCGACCACTTCGCCGAGCGGACCGTCCAGCACCGGCGGCGGCCCGATCGGTCCCTTGGCGTCGCGGGGAAGCGTGGTCCTCGTCGGCGCGATCACGTCATCGTTTCCTGTGGTTGCCCGGAAAGCGAACATGGTCAGCCCACCATCGCCGGCTTGAGGACTTCTTCACACCACCGACGATAGCTGGTCGGGGCCGCCATCCCACCGTCACGCTCGGCAGCGTTGTCCATGCCCTCGTTCTTGGCACGCATCATGGCGACATAGCCCTCCTGAAACGATTCCGACACGCCGCGCTCGGCCAGCCGCGCCTGGAACCTCTCGAACGGGATCTGCTGGTAGCGCACCTCGCGGCCGAGCACTTCGGATATGATCGCTGCCATCTCGTTGAACGACAGGTCGTCGGGGCCGAGCAGCGTTAGCTCTTCCTGCCCGGTCCAGCTCGCATCGCCCAACAGCCTGGCCGCGGCCGCGCCCATGTCGCGGGTGGCGGTGGTCGGCATCTTCCGATCGGCATCGAACGGCCCGAACATCATGCCCTGCGCCTTGATCGCGCCGGCCTGCTGAAGCGTGTTGTCCATGAAAGACGGCATGGCGAGCCCGCGAAAGGCGACGCCGCTAGCCATGATGAGGTCGTCCATCGCGATCGAGGTGGTGACCAGCCCCGCCCTGTTCGCCCAGGCCGTGCCTCGCCCGAGCGCGGTAACCGAGACGACGCGCTTGACCCCATGGTGCGCGAACGCCTCGGCCGCCGGCCGGGTGAAGTCGAGGTATGCCTCGTCCAGGGTGAGTGTCGGGTCGGCGGGCGAGAGCCAGAACACGGCGTCCGCGCCTGCGAACGCGCGGTCGATCACAGCAGCATCCCCGTGCGATCCCTCGATCACCTCGGCCTGCTCTCGGACGTGATTATCCAGCTTGGCGGGATGACGGGCGATGACACGGACCTGCTCGCCACGGTTTAGCAGGTGCCTGACGACATGCTGGCCGATGTTGCCGGTGGGCGCGGTGACGACGATCATGGGATCACTCCTGGTGCCTGTCGCTAGCGATGAGCCGACAGGATCGAAGGTGGTGTTCCATTTACTTCCCGAAAGAGCCGCAATCGAGATGGCCGTCTCAGCTATGATACACTCAATGACTTCAACCAAACAGCCGGTTGGAGTTGGGCAGGTCGGTGGCGATGTCAGGTCGGCGCCCCTGACCCGGCATGCCGG
>CAXSEF010000204.1:0-2664 GCA_964236535.1 uncultured Acetobacteraceae bacterium | reverse complement strand
CACGGCGGCTTCCTCTTCGGGCGTCAGAACCGATGAACGGACCTCTTTCGGCCCCGTGGCTGCGTCATGGGCGTGGTTCCGCTTGCGCCGCTTCTGGACCGTCGTCGCACTGACACCGTGGCGCGTTGCAAGCGCCCTTACGCCCTCTTGACTACGCTGGATCGCGAAACGCACCGCCTCCGTCATGCGGGCGCAGCCGTGTAGAACCTGTCCCATAACCTATCCCGTGCCGCCTGGTCGTCCGTACCACCACACACAGGGACTAAATAACTAGGGAGTGGGTTGCAAAGGCCTCTGGCGGTCTGGGCGTAGCCCACGCAAGGTTCCACTGTCCTGCTTAGGCCACTCGAATGTGGGCGGAGGAAGAGCCCGTCCCTGCTTTTCTGAGCGTCCGGTCAGTGCCGGAAATGGCGCATCCCGGTGAACACCATCGCAAGACCAGAGGCGTCGGCCGCAGCGATGACCTCGGCGTCGCGGACCGAGCCGCCAGGCTGGATCACCGCCGTTGCGCCGGCGTCGATGGCGACCTGCAGGCCGTCCGCGAACGGGAAGAACGCGTCCGAGGCGACGACGGAGCCGCGCAGGCCGGCCAGGCCCGCGGCCTTGGCCGCCGCCTCGCCCTTCCAGGCGGCAACCCGTGCGGCGTCCACCCGGCTCATCTGGCCGGCGCCGATGCCCAGCGTGGCGCCGTCCCTGGCGAACACGATGGCGTTCGACTTGACGTGCTTGCAGACTTGGAAGGCAAAGAGCAGGTCGGCCAGCTCGGCCGGGGTGGGCAGGCGTTGTGTCACCACGCGAAGCGCATCGGCCGACACCCGCCCGGCGTCGCGTGTCTGCACCAGCAGGCCGCCCGCGACGCTGCGGAGCACCAGGCTGGCGGGGCCGGAGATGGCGGCTGCTGCGGGGTCGGGCATCGCTCCGGTCAGCAGCAGGCGCAGCGCCTTCTTGTGCGACAGCACCGCGAGCGCCGCCTCGGTGGCGGCTGGGGCGATGATGACTTCGGTGAAGATCGCAGCGATGCGCTCGGCGGTGGATTCGTCGAGCGTCCGGTTGAGCGCGACGATGCCGCCGAACGCAGAGCTGGGGTCGCAGCGCAGAGCGAGGTCCCAGGCGTGGGCAGGGTCGGCGGCGATCGCGACGCCGCAGGGGTTGGCGTGCTTGACGATCACCACGGCGGGCAAGTCTAGCTCCGCTACGCATTCGAAGGCGGCGTCGCTGTCGGCGAGATTGTTGTAGCTGAGCGGCTTGCCCTGGATCTGGCGCGCGGTGGCCACGCCGGGGCGCGGCAGACCGTCAGTGTGCCTCTCCAGGCGTCCGGGTAGACGGTAGAACGCGGCGTCCTGGTGAGGATTTTCGCCGTAGCGCATCGGTTGCGCCAGTGTTGCCGCCAGTGTCAGGCGCTCGGGGAAGGGCGTGCCGGACTGTTGAGCGAACCAGGCGGCGATGGCGGCGTCGTAGGCGGCAGTGCGTGCATAGGCTTGTGCGGCGAGTTCGCGCCGCAGCGCCAGCGTGGTGCCGGCGTCGCGGCGCAGGGCGTCGAGCAGCATCCGGTACTGGGCGGGGTCGGTCAGGACGACGACGTGGGAGTGGTTCTTGGCGGCCGCACGGATCAGCGCGGGACCGCCGACGTCGATCTGCTCGATGCAGTGCTCGGGGCCGGCGCCGGAGGCGGCGGTAGCCTCGAACGGGTAGAGGTTGACCACGACAAGGTCGATGGGGACGATGCGGTGCTCGGCCAGCTGGGCGAGGTGCGACGGGTTGTCGCGCCGGGCGAGGATGCCGCCATGGATCTGCGGGACCAACGTCTTCATCCGGCCGTCCAGCATCTCCGGGACGCCGGTGTGATTGGAGACTTCGGTGGCGGCAATGCCGGCACCGCGCAGGGCGCGCGCGGTGCCGGCGGTGGAGAGCAGCTCGGCACCTGCCGCGGCGAGAGCACGCGCGAGGTTGATGAGGCCCGCCTTGTCGGAGACGGAGAGCAGGGCGTGCCGGATCGGGACAAGGTCGGTCATGGGGGCGCATAGCGCTGTGCCGGGGGGGGCGCAAGCGGAGCGGGTGAGGGTTGAGATAGGGGGATAGGCCAGAGCTCTGCCCCACGTCTTGGAAGCGGGAGGCCGCCTGGGCTGAGCTCCCAGATTTACGCATGTTGGGGCACATTCAGGCAAGCGCACTCCTGGATCATGGGATCAGAAAGCCGCCGGCCTTTTGCGGGTCCGGGCAGAGCCCGCCGCTGCTAGTACCGATCGACATTCATTTTAGCCGGATCATGGTTGCGGCGAGGCCTGTGAAGCCGGTGAAGTGGATGGTTCGTCGGTGGGCCGTGCGTCTGATTTGTACGGCCTACTGTCATAAGAAATTTTTATCAACGATTTCAGCATCCTGCACCCCTGACGATGCGGTTCCGGATCGGCAGCCGTGGACAGTGCGAAACTTATCGCAAAAGCCTCTGATTCCGCGTAGTGTTTCTGCAAGCTGCATCTCATTGAAAACGCTTAAACCGAATTTTTCAAAGTCGGGCGTGCGAACGTATCAAGTTCCGCACGGTCGCTTATGACAGTACACCGTACAAACTGGACGCACGGCCCTCGGTCACGGCGCATGGCGAAGTGCCTGAGGCGGCTGAAGCGGCGTTCGATCCGGCGTTGCTTGCAGGTCTCGGCGTCG
>CAXSEF010000203.1:0-2739 GCA_964236535.1 uncultured Acetobacteraceae bacterium | reverse complement strand
CCTAGATCATAATTGGTCTACTAATCCTAAGCAATCACGATCTATAAAAAGAGCTTCGCTCTTCGGCTGCTCCAGCAGAGAGCAGTTTTGCTTTGCTAAACGTCAGAAACAACGCCGCTGCTACAAGTTGATCAGACCGGCGGCGCATCCTTTCCGGTGATGCGCCAGGGATGAGTAAAGATCTCGAACCCGTCCTGACGGGCAACACCCACCACCGTCATTCCCGCCGCTTCGGCGACGCGCAGCGCCAGCGCCGTGGGGGCCGAGACCGCGACCAGCACAGCGGCGCCCATCATCGCAGCCTTCTGCACCAGCTCGACGGAGACCCGACTGGTCATCAACACCACGCCATCCGCCGCGGCGATCCCGGCTGCTGCGAGGGCACCTGACAGCTTGTCCAGCGCGTTGTGGCGTCCGACATCCTCGCGCAACGCCACCAGCCCTTTGGCAGGATGCCAGAATGCGGCCGCGTGCACTGCCCGTGTCACGTGATTCAGACGCTGCGCAGGATACAATGAGGCCGCCGCCGTGCCGATGTCGCCCACCCCAATGCGCAGGCCACGGCCTACCGCCGGGGGCGGCCGAACCGCGTCGGACAGACTCTCGAGACCGCAAAGACCGCAGCCGGACGGCCCCGCCATGCGGCGGCGGCGCTTGTCGAGCACCCCCATGCGCGACGGATCGATCCACATCCGCAACTCGATCCCACCATCGGCCACAACCACCGTCAGTTCCTCGATCTGGTCGACGGTGGTCAGGATGCCTTCGTTCAGGCTGAACCCGACCGCGAAATCGGCGAGGTCGGTCGGGCTTGCCATCATGACCGCGTGCGAGACACTGTTGTAGGACAGCGCAACCGCACACTCTTCTGCGATCGCTCGGCTGCCCGCCGCCAGCATCCTGTCACGACACGTCAACTCGGCGACAGTCACCACCGGCGGCGGAACCTTAGACCCTGTGGAGGGGCCTAGTGCCTCCGCCTGCATCGCCTTGTCCCGTTCAGGCCTCGCGGTTTGCGGCATCCTCGTCAAGCTCCTCGACGACCTCAACCACGGCCGAGCGGTCGATGGTCTTGGCCTTTTCCGCCAGGGCGTCGCCCTTCTTCTCGTCGCCATTGGCGTACGCGCCCAGTGCGTCCTCGGCAAGCGCGCGTGCCTTGTCGTGCTCGCCGGTCATCTTCGGGTCGGCCATGCTGCGTCTCCTTGTTGGCTCCTTGTGCACAACTGCCGCGCCACGCGTCGGTTGCCAGCTGGCGTGTCAAAACGGCCCGACAGCGCTGGTCCCGCCGCGCTGATCGCTGCACTCTGCCGGCCATGACGCCGCAAGCCCGTTTCGCCACTTTTGTCGCTGTCCTGGGCCGCGGTCCCGGCCGCTCGCGCGCGCTAACCCGCGAGGAGGCGCGCGAGGCGTTCACCATGGTGCTCGACGGCACGGTCGATCCGCATCAGGTCGGCGCCATGATGATGCTCCTGCGCTACCGCGGCGAGGACCCAGACGAGATCGCCGGCCTGGTCGAGGCGTGTCGGGATCAAGGCGGCATGGGTCGCCAGATTGGCTGGATCGATGCGCCGGACGTCGCGCTGGACTGGCCGTCATATGGCGCCGGCCGGACCCGCGGGGCGCCATGGTTCCTTCTCGCCGCGCTTGCACTTGCCCATTCCGGCATCAGCGTGCTGATGCACGGCAGCAACGAGTTCACCAGCGGTATCCAGGTTGCCGACGCCCTGGCCGCACTCGGCATTGCCGCAGCACTGGACCGCAGGTCGGCATGGACGTCGCTGCGCACAGAACGGTTCGCCTACCTGCCCGCCGCCGTTCTGTCGCCCGATCTCGCGCGCTTGCTCGGCCTGCGGGCGCTGTTCGGGCTGCGCTCGCCGGTCAATACCGTCGCCCGGCTCCTCGACCCCGCCGACGCGAGCGCCTCGGTCGACGGCGTGTTCCACCCAACCTACATCCAAGTGCATCTGGGTGTAGCCGAGCGGCTGGACCGACCCTCGCTGCTGGTGCTCAAGGGAGGCGGCGGCGAGGCCGAGCGGGCACCCGCCAAACCGGTTGCAGTCCATCTGTGGCGGCGGGGCCACGGCCGCTCCGAGCTGCTGCTGCCGCCCACAGGGTCAGCCGGCAACCGCGCCGAGGACAGCCCCGGGCTGCTGGCCGCGGTCTGGCATGGCGAGACCGCGCCCGAGGATGCTGTCGCCACGGTCACCGGTACCATCGCGATCGCGCTGCTGGCCCTGGGTCGCGTCGTGGACCCTGAGGCTGCCGATGCCGCCGCGCGCGACATTTGGGCACAGCGCTGAATCTGGCGTCGGGCAGCGGTGAAACACACAGCTCTCAGGCGCCCGGAAGCCCCACGCTTGAACAGCCGCGTTCGATGAATGTGGGTGAGGCCCGCCCTCACCGTATTGCGATGGCCGGCAGGACGGGAGTGACGACATGGACCTGCAGACCAATCGACGTATCGACGGCCGTCGGCTTTGGGACAGCCTGATGGGCATGGCGAAATCGGTGCCACCACGAAGATACCGTGTTCAAGGGGAAGCGGGATGGAGCTCTACAGGTGCTTCAACTATAATCAGCCGCCCGGCACCCCGGCGAGCAGGCGGTCGTCAACCAGGTGTGGTCAGCCAACGCTTCCAATTTCCCGTGCAGATCAGACCATCTCGAGAAATTCGACTCTGGAACCATGGTATGTATCGAGGGTCACGGGCGCGACCAGATGCTGCTGCCAGCGTCGGT
>CAXSEF010000202.1:0-2741 GCA_964236535.1 uncultured Acetobacteraceae bacterium | reverse complement strand
TAGGGGTCTGAGGCGCATCGGAACGGAAAAGCTATGTAAGGATGGAGACAACTCGTACGGCTGTGACAAGCGAGACCAGGCGCTTCCTTCGCCCACGCAACGGCCGTTGTTGACCGACTAGTCGCTCTTTGATATTGTCGCGCTATCGACATGAGGCGAAAAGGTGGCTAGGCCCAGAAGCGAGGACAGACGAAACGCGATCATGTCGGCGGCGGTTCGCGTGATCGCGTCCCAAGGCCTCGGCGCGCCCACGGCGATGATCGCTAAACAAGCAGGCGTCTCCAACGGGTCGCTCTTCACCTACTTCGAGACCAAGGGCGATCTGCTCAACCAGCTCTACATGGATCTCAAGGTCGAAATGGCCGCGACGGCTCTGGCGGAGCTGCCGGCGGATGGCAGCATCCGCGACCAGATGTCGCATCTGTGGTTCCGGTGGCTGCACTGGGCGACGTCCTGCCCGGACAAGCGCCGAACGCTCGCGCACCTTGAGGTGTCGGACGAGATCACGCCAGACAGTCGCCGGGCGGCACACCAGGCCATGGCCGCCATCGCCCGGCTGCTGGAGCGAAGCCATGAGAACGGCCCAATGCGCCATGCGCCCTTAGCGCTCGTCGTGGCACTCATGAGTGCGCTCGCGGACGCGACGATCGACTTTATGGTTTGCGATCCGGCAAATGCGAACGAACATGGACGATCCGGGTTCGAGGCCCTGTGGCGGATCATCGCCTAAACCCTCACCGAGAAAACGACTGACTGGACAGTCAATGATGAGAGGACGATCATGACAGCGACTGTGCTGGTGACAGGCGGAACCGGCTTCATCGGAAGTTGGGCGATCGTCGAACTGCTGAAGCGTGGCTACAACGTGCGGACCACGGTACGCAGCCTAGATCGTGAGGAAGCGCTTCGCGCCAACATCGCCAAGGAGGTCGAGCCCAGTGACCGGTTGTCCCTGATCATGGCCGATCTCACGGACGATGCGGGATGGGACGAGGCGGTCGCCAGCTGCGACTACGTCCTGCATGTCGCGGCACCCGTCGGCGTCGATGCCCCGCGTGATCCTGACGACCTCATCATTCCAACGCGCGATGGTACGCTGCGCGTGCTCCGGGCGGCTTGTCGCGCCGATGTCCGGCGCGTCGTGCTGACCTCGGCGATCGAGGCCTGCCGCCCTTCCATGACGGGCCCCGACGGCGTCAGCGACGAGACAATCTGGACCGATACGAGCGACACACGGCTCGGATCCTATCGCGTTGCCAAGACGCTGGCGGAATTGGCTGCCTGGGACTTCATGGCGCGCCAGTCCGGGCGAACGACCCTGACCACGATCCTGCCGAGCGCGGTCGCTGGGCCGGTCCTCGGCAAGGACAACCTGCATGACGCGCAACTGGCGCGCCGGATGCTGAACGGGAGCCTGCCTCGGTATCCCCGTCTTGGCTTCTGCATCGTCGACGTCCGCGACGTGGTGGATCTGCACATCCGCGCCATGACGACGCCGGACGCTGCGGGAGAACGCTTCATCGCCGCGAGCGACTGGATGTGGATGGCCGATGTGGCCCATGTCTTGCGGTCAGAGCTTGGCGTCGAAGCCAAGAAGGTCCCGACACGGCCGATGCCAGACTTCGTGCTCCGGATCGTCGCGCTGTTCCAGCGCCCGATGCGGTTCGTCGTACCCCTCCTGGGCCGGAAACACGTTTTCACTTCGGTCAAGGCGAAGGCGGTGCTCGGTTGGAAGCCCCGTCCAGCGGCAACAACGGTCGTGGATGCTGCCCGCAGCGTGATCGCGTTCGGCGCCGTCTGAAGCAGCACTGCCGCCTACCGAAATGATGCCATCAGCAACAATACCAGAAGGTAGATGAGTATGTTGGAACACGCGAACCCGACCAGCATGGCGGAGCGCAACCCTGACGGCCGCACGCGGCTGGCCCTTGTCACCGGTGCGTCGTCCGGCATCGGCCAAGCGTTTGCCCGGCGGCTCGGGAACGATGGCTACAACCTCGTGGTCGTAGGGCGTCGCCGCGATCGGCTCGAAGAGCTCGTCGCGGCACTTCCCGATGTTGAGGTTCGACCCCTTGTGGCCGACTTCGGCACCGATGCCGGCGTGGAGGCGGTCGCCGAGGTATGCGAACACGAGGCGCTCACCATGCTCGTCAACAACGCGGGCGTGGCGCACTACATGCCGTTCACCGTGCTGCCGCCCAGCAAGGCGAGCGAGCTTCTTCACGTGAAGGTCGTCGCGCCCACGCTGCTGGCGCGCGCCGCCGTCCCCGGCATGGTGGCGAGAGGCGACGGGACGATCATCAACGTATCGGGCATGCTGGCTTTCGGCGGCTCGGCCTCTTTGGGGAAGGCGCCTGGTCGCGCCGTCTACGTGGGAACGCTGGCCCATATCGTCGCGCTGTCCCAGGCCCTGCATGAAGAGTTGAAACCGCAGGGCTTGCGGATACAGGCGCTTTGCCCAGGGATCGTCGCAACCGAGTTCCACGAACGCCAGGGGATGGATCTCAGCGCGATCCCCCGCATGTCGGCAGAGGATGTCGTGACTGCCAGCCTCAAAGGACTTGCTCTTGGCGAGGTCGTCTGTGCTCCCGGGCTCGAAAGCGTCGATCTGCTCGACACGGTATTTCAAGCCGACCTTGCGGCGTTCGGTGCGCAGACGCCTCAGCTTGCGAAGCGCTATCAGACATCCCGTTGAGTGGCTTGTCGGGTAGTCCGGAAGTGCCCTCAAGACCTCATCGGCC
>CAXSEF010000201.1:0-2755 GCA_964236535.1 uncultured Acetobacteraceae bacterium | reverse complement strand
TGCGCCCGCACGAGGGTGCTGTCGATCATCAGATGCCGGTTGTCGCGGTCGGCAGCGAGCGCTGCGGACACGCACTCCCAGATCCCGGCATGGCACCAGCGGCTGAACCGCCGATGCCCCGTCTTCCAGCGACCATGGCGCTCCGGCAGGTCGCACCAGTGCGCGCCAGAGCGCAGCACCCGCAAACAGCCGTTCACGAACGACCGGTTGTCCGAACCCGTCCGCCCAGGATCGCCCGCCTTGCCAGGCAACAGCCGCGCGATCTGCTCCCGCTGCGCCAACCGGCCTCATGTCGCCTGCTCCCATCATGCGCTCCGCATCCACTGCGGAACCCTGTGAACCAGCGATCAAGCCTCTTGGGAACCTCGAATGCCGGTCGGTCCTAGTTTCCCGCCTGCCGCCGCCCCGGCAGCGCGTCGAGGAAGCTGCCCAGCGTTGCCCCCCACTCCTCGGCGTGGAAGATCGCCTTGTGCCCGTGGCCAGTGGCATCGCTTTCTAGCAGCACGAACTTGCCGCCGGGCAGGTGCTCCACGGTCGAGCGCGCCTCCGGCAGGGTGGCCGGGTTGATCAGGTCGTCGGCGAAGTTGATCGCCAGGAACGGCGCCTTGATCCGCCCGACCAGTGGTGCGGGGTTGTAGTCGGCCGAACTGCGGTAGTCGTAGATCGTGTTGTTGGCGTCACGGCCCTTGTACTCCTCGATCAGGGTGTCCATGTTGGCGAGGGTCCTGGCGCGGTCGCCGTTCTCGGCCTGCAGGCGGTCGGCGTTGCCGACCATGACGGCAAAAAGCGGCGCGGCGACGCGAGCCCACAGCATCGGCGGGTGGCCGAGGTCGTATTCGCCGCCGTGGTAGTCGGGGTCGTCCTCGATCGCGCTGATGGCAATCAGCCGCCACATCAGGTTGCGGCCGCTGAGCTGCATCGGCATCGTGCCGATCGCCGCTAGCGCGTCCATCGCGTTCGGGTAGCGTTCGCCCCACACCCAGGTCTGCATGCCGCCCTGCGAGATGCCGGTAACTAGTCGCAGATGGGTGATGCCCATGCCATCTAGCATCGCGTGCTGCGCTTCGACCTGGTCGGTGTAGCCGTAGTGCGGGAAGCGCGCACGCAAGCCGTCGGACGGCTTGGTCGAGCCGCCCTGGCCGATGCCGTCGGGCATGACGACGTAGTAGCGCGCGGCGTCGAGCGGCTGGCCGGGGCCAAACAGGTTGTCCGCAAGCGTCGGGAGCAGGAAGGTGGTGCCGGTGCCGGTGGTGCTGTGCAGCAGCAGCACGGCGTTGTCGACCGCGCCTGAGGCATCGCGGTGCGGGTTGCCAAGGGCGAGATAATGCAGCTTAAGCGGCAGGTGCTCGCCGTCGGCGAAGGCGAAGTCGGGTATCGACACGTCACCCTCGGTGGGCCTCGGGGTCGCCGCCTGCGCCACCCCGGCACCGGAGGCGAGCATCCCGGTGCCCAGTGCGATCGTCAGACCCATCGCGAGCCACGCCCGAGTCTCGGCCATCACCCCCGCACTCCGTCAGTTCCGTAGAGCATAGTGTAATATTTGGTCGTGCGGAAGCGCCGGACCTGCGCGGGCCGGCGTCCGTTCAGGCAGAGCGGCGGCGGCGGCGGAACGGCCAGTCGGTCAGTTCGCCGGCGAACAGCGCCCACCAGACGATGACCGGCTGCAACGCGAGGCGTGGCGCGTGATACCACCAGCCGAGCTGCAGCTGTCCGGGCGGCAGGCCCACGAAGGCGTGCCGGATGTTGGCGGGGAACACGCAGACCGCGTAGAGCGCCAGGCCCGCGCCGGCCGCCCGGCGCAGGCGGCGGGTCAGCAGGCCGAGGGCGCCCGCGATCTCGCACAGCCCGGTGAGGAAGATCACCTGGCGCGGCCAGGGTACCCAGTCGGGGGTGATCAGCAGGAACGTCTGCGGCGTCGAGAGGTGGAACAGCCCTGCCACGAGATACAGCGCGGCGAGCAGCCAGCGGGCCGCACGGCGTCCGCGAACCTGTTGCTCTGCGATGTGCCGTCTCCATCGTGTGTTGGCTGAGCGTGTGTTGGCCGCGTGTGGGTTGGCTGGCGTGGGCCAGCTGGAGCGGGTCCCGCTTGTATCATGCTGCCATGACCGCCTGGCGGGAAGCGGCCACCGACGGCCCCGGCCGTGCAGGGTCAGGCGGCGCGTGGGCGGGCGGTAGCGATGGTGCACCGAACCCGTCGTCACGCCCGGCATTTGGGCGGCGATGCTGAGGAGCTGCCGTGACCCGGAATTCCAGTCAACCCATCATGCGCAACCCTGCAGGTTCACGCGCAGCACCATAGGTGAATGGGTAAAGGCAACACGGGTCTGGAACGGACCGGTGATCACCCCGTATGCCACTGCAAAACTGCGAGCTGACGACCAAGTCGTAGCCCGACAAGTCGAAACGCTCGACAGCGATTCGGCCACAGGCTCACCAGGCTGCGGAAGTAGTGCCGCGACCGGGGCAGCGTTTGCAGGAATGACGTGCGGATACACCGGCCCTGCAACCACTTCCCGGCGGGACTCCGGCGGAAATCTACCAGCGCGAACAGGTCCGCCGGGTAGCGGCGGAGGATGCATTCAATTACCTTCTCCACACCGTCATAATTTGCGAGTCTGTCAGCGACGATCGCGATCCGCGGATCCGGAGTCTACCCTCTCATCGGTGCAGCAGGCATCGTTTATAAGCACCATCACTGCAATCTAAAATTTGTGTCATGGCGTCTCGATCTATTGCAAACCACTCGGAAGGCTAT
>CAXSEF010000200.1:0-2771 GCA_964236535.1 uncultured Acetobacteraceae bacterium | reverse complement strand
GGCGCCGACTGTCCGGCCGCGCGTGACGAAACGCCGCCGGAACCCGCGCTGCGCCTCAGCGCTCGGGCTCGTCGGTGTCCGCCTCGACCTCGACGATCGCGTCGGTGTCGTCGTCATCGTCGTCGTCGTCGAGCTCGGCGGCGTCGTCCAGCACGTCCTCTTCCGCCTCGTCGTCGGCCACCTCCGCCTCGGCCTCGGCCTCGACCGGCGCCACCTTCTTCGGCCGCTTGTCCTCGACCACGTTGCCCGAAGGCCGGCGCGTGCGCGGCTGCTCGACCGGCTGCTCTGTCTCGCACTTCGGGCACACGGCCGGCTGCCGCCCCAGATCGTAGAAGCGCGCCGCGCAGTTCACGCATATGCGCTTGGTGCCGAGTTCGGGCTTGACCATTGAGCCGCCTTCGCGAAGGGGAACGCCAGAGGGCGCGCCCCATGACACCTGTGACCGGGCAAGTCAAACCGGGAGGCACCCCGACCCGCTGTCGAGCCACCCCCGACCCGCCCCGGGCCGGCGGGTCAACTGCCGCCGGCCCGAACGGATGGTTTCCACAGGCCCCGGCCTCTGGCGGGTCCCGGCAGAGCCCGGCCTTGCTTTCTCCGCGCAACCCCGGCTTGAACTGCCCCCCGAGCAAAGGACCGCGCACCCCACCCATGACCCCCCGCCCGCTCCGCTCCTCCGCCCCG
This sequence comes from uncultured Acetobacteraceae bacterium, assembly GCA_964236535.1. GTDB lineage: Bacteria > Pseudomonadota > Alphaproteobacteria > Acetobacterales > Acetobacteraceae > CAXSEF01. The sequence goes on along the minus strand of CAXSEF010000200.1, from coordinate 2,090 downwards.
GCCGGCCCGCTGCACGGGCGCATCGCCGTCCCCGGCGACAAGTCGATCAGCCACCGCGCGCTGATGCTCGGCGCCCTGGCCGTGGGCGAGACCCGCATCGAGGGCCTGCTGGAGGGCGAGGACGTCCTGCGCACCGCCGCCGCGATGCGCGCCCTGGGCGCCATGGTGCAGCGCGACCCGGGCGAGGGCAGGGGCCCCATCTGGCGCGTCGCCGGCCGCGGCGTCGGCGGCCTGGCCGAGCCCGCCGACGTGCTCGACATGGGCAATTCCGGCACCGCCGCCCGCCTGCTGTGCGGCCTGCTCGCCAGCCACCCGATGTTCTCGGTGCTCACCGGCGACGCCAGCCTCCGCCAGCGCCCGATGCGCCGCGTCACCGATCCGCTCGCCGCCTGCGGGGCCCGCTTCGCCGCCCGCGACGGCGGCCGCCTGCCGCTCGCCGTCGAGGGCACCGGCGACGCCCTGCCGATCGAGTACCGCCTGCCGGTCGCCTCGGCGCAGGTGAAGTCCGCGCTGCTGCTCGCCGGCCTCAACGCCCGCGGCCGCACCCGCATCGAGGAGCCGGTCGCCACCCGCGACCACACCGAGACCATGCTCCGGCACTTCGGCGCCCGCATCGCCAGCGAGCCGCTCCGCCCCGCCCGCGAACCCGGCCTTACCCACGGTCCCGCTTCCAGCCACACCGGCCGCCTCGTCACCCTGGAGGGCTACCCGGAGCTGCGCGCCGCCGACATCGACATCCCCGGCGACCCGTCCTCCGCCGCCTTCCCGATCACCGCCGCCCTGCTGGTCCCCGGCTCGCGCGTCGGCGTGCGCAACGTCGGGCTCAACCCGCTGCGCACCGGCCTGTTCGCCACCCTGCGCGAGATGGGCGCGGAGCTCGCGACCTCGAACGAGCGCACCGCCGGCGGCGAGCCGGTCGGCGACATCGACGTCGCCCACGCGACCCTGCGCGCGACCGACGTGCCCGCCGAGCGCATCCCCGGCATGATCGACGAGGTCCCGGTCCTCGCCGTGGCCGCCGCCTGCGCCCGCGGCACCACCCGCATCCGCGGCCTCGCCGAGCTGCGCGTCAAGGAAAGCGACCGCCTGTCCGCCACCGCCGCCCTGCTCCAGGACAACGGAGTGCGCGTCGAGATCGAGGCCGACGACCTCCTGGTGCACGGCACCGGCGCCCCCCCGCCCGGCGGCGGCCTGGTCGCCACCCGCATGGACCACCGCCTGGCGATGAGCGCTCTGGTCCTCGGCCTGGCCACCGCGGCCCCGGTCCGCCTCGACGACGGCGCCTGCATCGACACCAGCTTCCCCGGCTTCGTCGCCCTGCTGAACGCCCTCGGCGCCGCCATCGCCGCCGACCCCGCCGCTCCCGCATGAACGCCGCCGTGCCCCGCCCCGCCCCGCCGGCGCCCCCGTTCGTGGTCGCCATCGACGGCCCCGCCGCCGCCGGCAAGGGCACGCTCGCCCGCCGCCTCGCCGCAACCCTCGACCTTCCCTATCTCGACACCGGCCTGCTCTACCGCGCCGTCGCCCGCCAGCTGCTCCTCGCCCACGCCGACCCGGCCGACGCCGCCGCCGCCACCCGCGCCGCCGCCGCCCTCCTCGCCGCCGACCTGCAGCGCCCCGACCTGCGCACCCCCGACCTGCGCACCCCCGACCTGCGCACCCCCGACGCCGACCGCGCCGCGAGCCAGGTCGCCGCCCACCCCGGGGTCCGCGCCGCCCTGCTCGCCTTCCAGCGCCGGTTCGCGGCCGCGCGCGGCGCCGTGCTCGACGGCCGCGACATCGGCACCGTCATCTTCCCCGCGGCACCCGCCAAGCTGTTCGTCACCGCCAGCCCCGAGGCCCGCGCCCGCCGCCGCTGGCTCGAACGCACCGCCCGCGGCGAACCCGTCTCCCTGGCCGAGATCGCCGCCGACATGGCCGCCCGCGACGCCCGCGACGCCGCCCGCGCCGCCGCCCCGCTGCGCCCCGCCGCCGACGCGCTGGTGCTCGACACCACCGACCTCGACCCGGACGCCGCCTACGCCCTCGCCCTCGGCGCGGTCCGCGCTGCCCGCGGCGCCTGAAGCAGGCAAGGCCAGAGGCTCTGCCTC
>CAXSEF010000199.1:0-2776 GCA_964236535.1 uncultured Acetobacteraceae bacterium | reverse complement strand
CTCAAGAGTTCGCAGAGCTGCACAAGGTAGAACAGCTTCTCGTCCCTTGTCTTCGCCGTCCGCTGCATGTGATCAGCCAGCAGCTGCTCGTTGACCGTCGAGGCGATCTCAGCGATGAAAATAGGATACTTCGACAACTCGTAAGGCTGGCTCTCGTCGTCCAGAACGCTTTGCATGGCGTGGCCGAACTCATGCGCGAAGCTGGTCATGCCCTTATAGTCGCCCGTATGGTTGAGCAGGACATAAGGGTGGATGTCGTAGGTGCTGGGGTTCATGTAGCCGCTCGACGCCTTGCCTCGGCTTGGATACGCGTTCATCCAGCCCGCTGCGGTGATCGTGGCAAGTCGCGAGGCATAGACGGTACCCAGGGGTGCCACCGACTCCAGGATGTGTCGGCGGCTGGCTACGATGTCGAAGCTTGGGTTGGTCGTCGTGATGGGCACGTAGAGATCGTGATAGCTCAACTCAGACAGCCGAGCATCCGCCGGCGCATGTCAAGGTAGCGATGGAGCACCGGAAGGCCCGCATTCGTTTCCGCCACCATGGTCCTGTAGACTCCCTACGGGATCGCGTTCGGGGCCAGCGCGGCTGCGAGTGCCGACGGATATTGGCGCGAACTTGCCTTGAAGACGTTGGCTTCCAGCTTGGCAAACAGCAGCTCTCCCAGCGTGCCCTCGAAGGACTGGAACGTCCCGAAGAACGCCCGGTAGACCGCCTTGCGGTCGTCCTGGTTTCGATCAACGCGGTGGGCCTCGAAGGCCGGATAGTCGAGCCGGACCCTGCCCTGCCTCAGCGTGACCTCTGGCCATAGCATGTCGGCACCCACAAGCTGGTCGCGACCGCGCGGTGCCACCGAGCGATGTGTCGGCAGCCGCGAGGAGCGACTCGGCCTCGGCGTCTAGGATGTGCGGGGATCGGCGTCTCAGGTCGGTCAGGAAGAACCGGAACCTGGATAGGGAAGGGTCCGTGCCAAGGTTGGCATCGAGTTTGTCGGGTCCGAGCCTCAGCAGTTCGGGCTCGATCCAGGCGCCGGCCCTCCTTACCTGGCCGTCGAGATCGTCGGCGAGTTGGCTCCGTTCCTGGCCGGATGCGTCCCTCAGATCCTCGTCGGTCTTCAGCGTGGCGTAGGTGTTCAAGCGGTCCGTGCGGCGGTTCAGATCCGACCGCAGTCGTAGCGCCGCACCCAGCGTCGCGGCGCCGTCGCCGAGCCGTCCCTTGAATGCGAGGAGCTTCGGCAACTTAACCAGCACCGCCGTGCGCTCTGCTGCCCAGGCGTCCGGTGTTGGGTAAAGGGCTGTCAGGTCCCACATGGTGGGTATGGCAGGATCCGCACGCCCGCTGCCCGGCACCAGGATCGTCGAGGCAGCCAGCGCGAACGCTTGGCGCCGTGTCGGTCCCGACGCTTGGTGATTCGCCGCGATCATCGCGGCTTTCTGAACTTGAGCACGAAGTTATCGGCCTCGCCGATCGCTTGGTAATGGGCGCGGTCCTTGTCGCCGAGGGCGTAGATCGGGGGCAGCGCCCACACCCCGCGCGGATAGTCGGCTGTGTCGCGCGGATTGGCATCGATCTCAGACGTGGCCACCAGCTTGAAGCCCGCCCGTTCCACCAGGGCAACGGCATAGTCCTGTCGCAGGTAGCCGTAGGCCGCTCTTGGATCCTGCGGCAGCCGGGGATTGCCGCGATGGTCCTCAACGCCAAGGATGCCGCCAGGCTTGAGCACGCGGTAGATGGCGGTGAGCAGCCTGGTCTCGTCGCCCTGGTTGACCCAGTTGTGCAGGTTACGGAACGTCAGTACCACGTCGGCGCTATCCTGGGGCAGGTCGCTCTGCTTGGCGCCGAAGAAGTCGTAGCGGAAGCGGCCGTAATCGGCCGGGTCCGCGTCGAGCCGTCCCGCGAACTTCGGCCCGATCGCGAAGTTCTGCCCTTCCGGCTCGCCGTCGGGAACGTCGACGGCAAGATGGTAGGCGCCGTGGTCGTGCAGGAACGGCGCCAGGATCTCGGTCCAGTAGCCGCTGCCCGGCCAGATCTCCACCACGCTCGAGTGCTGCGTCACGCCGAAGAAGCGCAGCTCCTCGACCGGATGGCGTGCCGGATCCCGCGCGACGAGGTCCGGCGACCGATTGGGCGCGTGCGCGGCCTGCTCCAGGGTCAACTCGGCGCCGCGAGATGGCGCGCTGCTGGACAACACGGCAAGACAGAACAATCCCGCCGTGGCGGGAGATGGACGGTGGAGCAAGGACGCGGACCCTTCGGTTTTGGATGCGACCGATGGTCTTGCCTCCCGGCGCCGCGCGGAAGCGACAGTTCGGCGAATGCCTGATTCTGCTCGGTGAAGGTCCGAGCCCAGTGCTGGGCGGCGGCGGCATCGTCTAGATGGAACCATGGACACGCCCCCCGACCCGAGACCGAAGCTCGTGCCCGTGCCCGTGCTGCAGTCAACCCGGCGCTTCGCCCTCGGCACCGCAATTGCGGTGTGGTTGCTCTACCTCGCTGCGGCGATGGTCCGGTGCATGGTGTATGGCTTCACCCACCCGTTCATGCTGATGGAGCGCCACATGCTGACCGCCCTCGTGGCAATCGGCTTGTCGGTCGGCATCCATGCCTTACTTGCGCGCTGCGAAGCGAGCGACACGTCGCGACGGCTCACGCTCGCCCTGCTGTTCTCTGCCCCGCCCGCGGCGCTGCTGTCGGTGATTAACTACAATGTAATGTTCGTGTTCGCGCCGCAGTACTACCTGCGTGACATGGGCATGGACATGCACCTGACCCTGTT
>CAXSEF010000198.1:0-2814 GCA_964236535.1 uncultured Acetobacteraceae bacterium | reverse complement strand
GCGCAAAGCAGCCGTCCGCTGTACGACTCCCTGGTTCACCTTCTGCCCTAAACGCCTCGTTCGGTTGGTTCAGGGATGTCGCGATCAGCACTGCGCGGGAATCATCTGATTCCCACACAGCCATCCCGCGGCATCGGTCTCCCGCCCACCATTTAACGGGCGTCGGCTTACTGGCAGACGCCTGAACGCGGATGCGGCTGGTCGAGCCGAAAGGCCAGCCGACCCTCCGGCGCACGGCCGTGTTGTCCTGTCTGTTGGCCTCCAGGCTGGGTTGCTGTGTCGCGTTCCGGTGCCGCTCCAGCTTCTCACGCGCCTGCTCGCTTGCCGCCAGCTGCGCGCGCACCTGCGCCAGGGTTGTCTCTGCCGTGTCCAGGGCTAGCCGGAGGCCGGCCGCTTCCTCCTGCCGTGCCTGCGCCGTCCTGCTCGCCTCGCCCGCTACCAGTTCGGCATGGCCCAGCCGCGTCGTGATCGCCTCCAGCTGCTCCACCAGCAACTGCACCTGCCGGGTGCTATCCCCGCCAGCGCCTGCTCGCTTGCCGCCAGCTGCGCGCGCACCTGCGCCAGGGTTGTCTCTGCCGTGTCCAGGGCTAGCCGGAGGCCGGCCGCTTCCTCCTGCCGTGCCTGCGCCGTCCTGCTCGCCTCGCCCGCTACCAGTTCGGCATGGCCCAGCCGCGTCGTGATCGCCTCCAGCTGCTCCACCAGCAACTGCACCTGCCGGGTGCTATCCCCGCCATCCTGCGCCCGGGCGTCAGTCCTTTGTCCATGACCTTCCCCCGCCGCCTCGGCAGCAACACGGGGCTGGTGCTCCCCGCCGCGGCCGCTTTCCGTCAGGCTGATCCGGACAACGGGCACCTCGCCGTCCTGCCTGAAGCGGTGACGGCCGCTTCCGGACTTGGCTTGGTAGGTGATGCGGCGTGGGGCCTCGGGCTGACGCTGCCTGGCGGTGCCTAGCTTGCCGAGCGCCTGGCGCATGCGCGCCTCGGCACCGTCCTCGGCTGCGTCGTGAGCGGTGAGCAGCTTGTGCGAAGTCGGGGTGATCAATGGGGAACAGCTTTCAATCGAGGGAGCCATGCGCATGCGAGCTGGAGATCGCCAGCGAACAACGGGGCCGCATACGGCCGCGCTGCAAATACATCAGGGTGTGATACACGGCTCGTCTTGGGCACAGGCACAGTTTGCGGGACTATCTCAGCGTTGCCGATTCCCACATCAAGCCGCGTCGACCGAACAAAACTGGACCGAGCATGACCGACGACGCCCCGGACGCCATAACCGACGCCAGACCTGCCTCCACGCTGGCCCTGACCACGAGGATTGTGGCCGCCTACGTCGGCAAGAACCCCATGCCGGGCACCGAGCTGCCCGCGTTGATCGACATGGTGTTCCACAGCCTCGCCGGCATCGCGACTGGCCCGGCCGTAACCCCGGAGGCGTCGCGCACGCCGGCTGTGCCGGTGAAGAGGTCGGTGTTCGCCGACCACATCGTCTGCCTTGAGGACGGTAAGAAGCTCAAGATGCTCAAGCGCCATCTGATGACGTCCTACGACCTGACGCCGCAGGCCTACCGTGAGCGCTGGGGTCTGCCGCCAGACTACCCGATGGTCGCACCCAGCTACGCCGAGAAGCGCTCCACCCTGGCCAAGTCGATCGGGCTCGGCCGCAGGCCGGCAAGCCCCGCGGCAGACACGGCACAGCCTCAGCCGCAGCCAAAGGCTAAGGAGGAGCACGTGACGCCGATCCCGAAGACGCGCGGCCGCAAGCTGGCCAAGGCTGCCGAGGCCCACGAGGAGTAGGCCATGGAGCACGCGGGGCTCCGTCGTGCCCGCTTGCGCGGTCAGGCAACAAGCAGGAGATCAGGTTCACCCACCCAGGTGACGGCGGTGGCATGATCACCAAAACTGGCCAAGAGCCGGTGTTATGGCGTGCCCCGGGTCAGCGAACGGCGGCGTCCGAGATTTGAGCGACGTTCTCCTGGCGAGCTAGTTGGGTATGCCACTCCCCTTCGATATCAGCAAAGACGCGAGATGTCGCCTGCAGTGAGCTTTCAAAATCTTTGGTGCCCTGGAACAGATTTATACATGCGCCGTTCCACGCTTTGTACTCAGCGGCAACAGCGTCCTCGACAGTATCGGTGCGCGCGCGGTGGCAACCCTGCATCAGTTCTACACTAGAGCTTCTAATTTTATCGACAGGCTGCATGAACTGGCTGTAGGTATCTTGTCTCTGCAGATGCAATTGGATTGCTGTATTTTCCTGCTGGTGGATAGCGCCTGAGAGCTGAGCACGTGCAACGGAGGCTTGGCCATCACCTAATGTCTTTTGTTCACGTTCTAGGTTTGCTTGCATGCCAGCAGTGACGCGGCCGTACTCATATGGTGCCATTAATAGACTCGGCATTTGCTGAGCAATCACCATTACAAACTCCTGCTCTTATTTTGTTAATGCCAACACCCTCGCAGTGTTGTTTGACGTGGCAGCGATCTCTTGCTCATCCGCTGCTTCTCTGGTCAGTTCGGCCCGTCTTACTTTGTAGGTGGCTTCATCAGACCGAGACAGATTAAATTCGCTACTGCCGATAGACAGACTTACTATCCCGCTTCTTACGTTGCCAGAGATTGTTAAATGACAGAGAGAAATGCGTTGGTTTGGATTAGGCCCACGAAAGCGCCATCGCGTTCAGTGCCACTTACGGCAAGATCTGTGAATTTAGTTTCACCCTGACTTCCGACTTGGAAAATTTGGAGATGGCCCGCAATTCACCCGTCTGTAGTCTCTACAACGGTAAGCATAGCGGCGGCCCGAGGCCACGTAGGT
>CAXSEF010000197.1:0-2851 GCA_964236535.1 uncultured Acetobacteraceae bacterium | reverse complement strand
ACTTTCGTATCAGCTCGATCAAGCTGATGCTTCAGCGATCAAAAGCTTGGCAACCAAGCTTGCTCATGAACATCCCAGCCTCAACATCTTGATCAACTGTGCCGGGATCCAGCGAACGGAAGACCTGATCGAAGCAAATATTGCTGACATGGAAGCAACAGTAGAGACAAATTTCTTGGCCTATGCGCCTGACAGCCGCGTTGTTGCCGACCCTAATGGCACAACCCTATGCCGCTATCCTAAATCTCTCGTCGGCCCTGGCATTCGTACCTCAGGCGGTCACCCCGACCTACTGCGCAACGAAGGCGGCGATCCACTCCTACACGCAGTCAATGCGCTACCAGTTGAGGAAAACGTCCGTGGAGGTCATCCCGCCCTGGGTCCAGACTGGGCTGCAGGGAAGCCGGACACACGACCCGAGGGCCATGCCGCTCGCGGACTTCATCAGCGAGACGATGACCCTCATAGAGGGAGATCCTTCTTCGCCCGAGATCGTGGTTGACCAAGCTAAACCCATGCGGTTTGCCAAGAGTACCGGAAAGTTCAAGACGATCTACGGTGCCTTGAACGAACGGACGCCCATGGCGGCTTCGGCCTAGCCGGGTCTCCTTCCGCTTTACCTCGAAGCGTTATGTGTCCGCCGCATCTCACGCAAAACAACGCTCACGCCGGCCTGCCAACCTGATCACGGCCACCCTGCGCCGCCCGCCAGCTGTTGCGCGTCCGTCTCACCGAGCGTGCGCTGTGTTCCAATGACCGTGCGTCGGATGTTCCCACCCGTCTCACGTAATGTGCGTCGAAACGGGCCATCTAGTGCGCGTCTGGGCGTACGTCATTGCGCGCCGCTACACCTACAGGTCAATGCTCAGGGCCGCAGGCTAATATGGATGGTTTCCGAAGGCCTTCGGCCTGTGGCGGGTCTTGGGGGACGGGGAGCCCGGCCTAGCTTTCTGCCGCGGCGTTGCACAGCGCGGCTGCTTTGGCGATCCTGCGGCATGGCCTCGCATCACGATCTCCTCATCCGCTGCGGCACCGTCGTCCTGCCGTGGGGCGAGGTGCAGACTGACGTTGCAGTCGAGGACGGGCGCATCGTGGCACTGTCCGCGGACCCACATGCGACGGCGGGAGAGGTGATCGACGCGCACGGGCTGCACGTGCTGCCGGGGCTGATCGACCCGCATGTGCACCTGCGCGACCCGGGCGACGCTGCGGTCGAGAGCATCGGCACCGGCACCCGTGCGGCGGTGCTGGGCGGGATCGCCGCGGTGTTCGACATGCCCAACACCACGCCGGCAGTCACCGATGCGGGGCGCGTGGCCTGGAAGCAGGGCCATGCGGAGCGGGTGGCGTGGTGCGACTTTGGCTTCTATGTGGGCGCCACACGTGCGAACACCGGCGATCTGAGCGGCCTGGAGCAGGAGCGCGGCGTGTGCGGGGTCAAGCTGTTTGCCGGCAGCTCCACCGGCGACCTGATGATCGAGGACGATGCCGGGATCGAGGCGGTAATGCGGCACGGCCGGCGCCGGATCAGCTTTCACAGCGAGGACGAGTACCGGCTGCAGGCGCGCCGCGGGCTGTTTCGCAGCGGCGACCCCTACGATTCGCACCGGCTGTGGCGCGACGAGGAGTGCGCGTTCCTGGGCACGCGGCGCATCGTGGCGCTGGCGGAGCGCACCGGGCGGGCAGCGCACATCCTGCACGTCTCGACCGCGGAGGAACTAGAGTTCCTGGCGCCGCACCGTGATCTCGCGAGCGTCGAGGTGCTGGTCAACCATCTCACGCAGGTGGCGCCGGAGTGCTACGAGCGGCTCGGCGGCCTTGCGGTGATGAACCCGCCGATCCGCGACGTGCGGCATCGTGACGCCGCCTGGGCCGCGGTGGCCGACGGACGGGTGGACACGATCGGCTCCGATCATGCGCCGCATGCGCTCGCGGCCAAGCGGCGGCCGTGGCCGGACTGCGCGGCGGGGCTGACCGGGGTGCAGACGCTGGTGCCGCTGATGCTGGATCATGTCAGCGCAGGGCGGCTGTCGCTGATGCGGCTCGCCGACCTGATGTGCGCGGGGCCGGCGCGGGTCTATGGCGTGCGCGGCAAGGGGCGGGTCGCGCCGGGCTACGACGCGGATTTCACGATCGTCGACATGAGCGCACGGCGCGAGATCACCGACGACTGGATCGCGACGCCCGCGGGATGGACGCCGTTTGCGGGCACCGTGGTGCAGGGCTGGCCGGTGGCGACCATCGTGCGCGGGCGGGTGGTGATGCGCGAGGACGAGGTGCTGGGTGCGCCGCAGGGGCGGCTGGTGCGGTTCGACGGGTGAGAGGCAGGCGGAGCGGCCCGGCTTGTGGGGTTGGGAACTGGTGCCGCTCCGGGATGATTCGGAAGGCTGCCAGCCCTGGCTTGATCGCATGCGGCTGCCGGGCTAGATCAATCACCCGGCCGCGTCACATAGGCCCAGGTAGCTCAGCTGGTAGAGCATGCGACTGAAAATCGCAGTGTCGGTGGTTCGACTCCGCCCCTGGGCACCTTCTCGGGTCCCGAAGCCGCAAAGCGATGCAGTATCGGTCTGCATTCGCGCGGCGAGCAGGGCATAGTCGTGCGGGGTTCCGGAGCGATGATTGATTGTCACTTTGGGAATTGCGGGGTTTGCCGGCGCTCCCCTTAATACCAACGGGCGTTGAAGGTGACCGTCCAGGCAAGCAAGGCCAGAGGCTTTGCCTTTGGACTCCGCTCAAGCCAAGCCTTAAAAATCCCTAGGTGTTTAGTCCTGGAGTGTGGTGATACGGGTTGGTCTTAGGCCGTTCTGGTTCTTCGGTCCAGATTTGGCAGACGTATTGGTGCGGGGTGGAG
>CAXSEF010000196.1:0-2867 GCA_964236535.1 uncultured Acetobacteraceae bacterium | reverse complement strand
GGGCCGTCGGAACCTTGCGCGGGCTGCGCCCAGACCCATCAAAGGCCTGAGGCCGTTGGGAACCCTTTCTTAAACACAAGGATTCCAAAGGCTAGCCTTTGGCGGAGTCCAGAGGCAGAGCCTCTGGCCTTGCCTGCCTGGCTGCGGCTCGCCGGGGCCGGGCAACCGCGGGCGGCGGGCCTCGTTCTGCCGCCGTAGCACGGGAGGGACGACCGATGCCGACGGTGAAGGCCAAGGACGGGACAGAGTTGTTCTACAGGGACTGGGGCTCGGGCACGCCCGTGGTGATGGTGCATGGCTGGCCGCTCGACGCCGACATGTGGGAGTACCAGGCGGTGCCGCTCGCCGAGGCCGGGCTGCGGGTGATCGCCTATGACCGGCGCGGGTTCGGGCGCTCGGACCAGCCCTGGACGGGGTACGACTACGACACGCTGGCCGACGACCTGGCGGCGGTGATCGAGCAGCTGGACCTGCACGGGGCGGTGCTGGTCGGGTTCTCGATGGGCGGGGGCGAGGTCGCGCGCTACCTGTCGCGGCACGGCGCGGGGCGGGTGGCGAAGGCGGTGCTGGTGTCGTGCGTGACGCCGTTCCTGCTGAAGACGCCGGACCATCCCGACGGCTTGGAGCGCGACGTGTTCGAGCAGATGGCCGACGCGCTGCGGCAGGACCGCCCGGCGTTCCTCGCGAGCTTCGGCAGGCAGTTCTTCGGCGCCGGGATGCTGAACTTCACGGTGACCGAGGGCATCCTGGAGTGGGCGCGGGAGATGGCGCTGCGCGGCTCGCCCAAGGCGACGATCGACTGCCTGCACGCGTTCGCGTCGACCGACTTCCGCGGCGACATGAAGGCGTTCACCGTGCCGACCCTGGTGATCCACGGCGACCATGACGCGACGGTGCCGGCCGACGCGACCGGGCGCGCGGCGGCCGCGGCCATCCCGGGCGCCGAGCTGCTGATCTACCCCGGGGCGCCGCACGCGCTGTTCTTCACCGAGAAGGCGCGGCTGACTGCGGACCTGCTGGAGTTCATCGGCGACTGAGGAGGCCAGGGCTCCGCCCCATCATTCAAGACGGGGACCCGCTGGGGCTGAGCCCCCAGACCCGCACATGAAAGGCGGCGCGGCACTCCTCAGGGCGTCGTGCCGTACTCCCTGGTGAATGGTTTCCAAAGGCCTCCGGCCTTTGGCGGGTCCGGGCAGAGCCCGGCCTTGCTTCCTTCCGGCGACCCGCCTCCCCACATCGGGTGCATGCGACGGATCTATCTCGACAACCAGGCGACGACGCCCTGCGACCCCGCGGTGGTGGCGGCGATGCTGCCGCATTTCGCCGAGAGCTTCGGCAACCCGCACAGCGACGAGCACGCGATGGGCGCCGAGGCGCGCGGCGCGGTGGAGGTGGCGCGCGGCGAGGTGGCGGGGCTGATCGGCGCCGACCCGCGCGAGGTGGTGTTCACCTCGGGGGCGACCGAGGCCAACAACATCGCGATCAAGGGTGCGGCCCGGCATGCGGCGGCGGCCGGCGGCGGGCGGCGGCGGGTCGTGACGCTGGCGAGCGAGCACAAGTGCGTGCTGGCTTCGGTGCAGGACCTGGCGGCGGAGGGGTTCGAGGCGGTGGTGCTGCCGGTGGGCGGCGACGGGCTGGTCGATCCGGAGGCGCTGCGCGCGGCGTTGCGGGTGCCGACGCTGCTGGTCAGCGTGATGGCGGTGAATAACGAGACCGGCGTGGTGCAGGACGTGGCCGGGCTGGCGGCGGTGGCGCGGGAGGCGGGTGCGCTGGTGCACAGCGACCTGGCGCAGGCGGCGGGCCGGATCGCGGTGGACGTGCAGGGCTGGGGGCTCGATCTGGCGTCGGTGAGCGCGCACAAGCTGTACGGGCCGAAGGGCGTGGGGGCGCTGTGGGTGCGGCGGCGGCCGCGGGTGCGGCTGGCGCCGCTGTTCTCCGGCGGCGGGCAGGAGCGCGGGCTGCGGTCGGGGACGCTGGCGACGCCGCTGGTGGTGGGGTTCGGGGTGGCGTGCCGGCTGGCGCAGGCGGCGATGGCGGGCGAGGCGGAGCGGCTGGGGGATCTGCGCGCGCGGCTGCTGGGGCGGCTGGAGGCGGCGATCCCGGGGCTGCGGGTCAACGGGTCGATGCGGCGGCGGGTGGCGGGCAACCTCAACCTGACGTTTCCCGGCGTGGCCGCGCTGGCGCTGATGGAGGCGTGCCCGGGGCTGTGCGTGTCGACCGGGTCGGCGTGCAGCTCGGCGGAGCTGACGCCGAGTTCGGTGCTGACGGCGATGGGGGTCGATGCCGGGGCGGCGGCGCGGAGCTTGCGCCTGGGGCTGGGACGCTTTACCTCCGCCGCCGATGTCGAGGAGGCGTCCGCGCTGCTGATCGCGGCGCATCGGCGCCTTGCCTCCCACGCTGCAGCCGCCGGGGCCTGAGCCATGCCGAAGATGACGTTCGTCGAGACCAGCGGGCAGCGGCGCGAGGTGGAGGCGCCGCTCGGGCTTTCGGTGCTGGAGATCGCGCACAAGCACGACGTGGACATCGAGGGGGCGTGCGAGGGGTCGCTGGCGTGCTCGACGTGCCACGTGATCGTCGATGCGGCGTGGTTCGGCAGGCTGGCCAAGCCGACCGAGGACGAGGAGGACATGCTCGACCTGGCGTTCGGGCTGGAGAAGACGTCGCGGCTGGGCTGCCAGATCGTGATGACCCAGGCGCTGGACGGGCTGGTGGTGCGGCTGCCCGCCGGCACCCGCAACGCCGGGACATAATGCCAACTGCGGCGGCCGTCTGGCGTGCTTCTGCTGTGCTCCGGTGCTCACGGCCCAGATGGCCGCTCCGCTCCGGTGCTCGCACAAGCACGCCAGGCGACTCGCCGCAGCGCATTT
>CAXSEF010000195.1:0-2870 GCA_964236535.1 uncultured Acetobacteraceae bacterium | reverse complement strand
AGCCGGTCCGGCTTGCTGCCCCGAGCACCCCGGTATTCTGCCACCACTGTGGCCAAACTGCGCAGGCACCTGTGCCATATCCGCCACAAGCCCGTTGCAATCCGCAACACCCGCCTCCCGCAGTCATCCATGTTGAGGCATGGTGCGCCTGATCGAGAGGCCGGCACATCGCCTGGCTCCGGCGCCCGGCCCGGCCAGAGCGCAGGCACCGCTTGGAGGAGAGAGAACCATGACGTTCCGCAACGCACTGCTGGCGGCGAGCATCATCGCGGCACCGCTCGCGGCATCGGTGGGCGCCGTGGCGCAGCCGATCGACGGGCTCTACGTCGGCGGTGCCGGCGGTGCCAGCTACCTCGAGAACCAGAGCCTGCGCGACAGCACCTTCCCGTCCGGTGCCGCCGCCGGTCCGGGCGCGTTCCTCGGCGGCCGCAGCAGCAAGCTCCGCACCGAGGTCGGCCCGGTCGGCAGCGCCAGCGTGGGCTACGGCCTCGGCAACGGCCTGCGCGTCGAGCTGCAGGGCGACTTCCGCTCCAACAAGCTCAGCCACGTCGGCTTCTACTCCGCCGGCGGCGAGGAGCAGCAGTACGGCGGCTTCGTCAACGTCCTCTACGACTTCGACCTCACGCCGTTCGGCCTGACCGGCATCTCCCCGTACCTCGGCGCCGGCGCCGGCTACGAGCGCGACAAGTTCAACAACGCCCGCTTCGCCGGCGGCGCCGCCAGCACCGCGTTCTACGCCCGCTCGACCGGCAGCGACGGCAACCTCGCCGTCCAGGGCATCGCCGGCCTCGCCTACAACATCCCCGACATCCCCGGCCTCGCGGTGACCGCGGAATACCGCTACATGACCATCCCCGGCGCGCTCGACCAGGCCGGCCAGTACTTCGCTCCCAAGTTCGAGAACGGCATCAAGATCCGCACCGACGGCACCGCCAACGACGCCGGCCTGATCGGCATCCGCTTCGCCTTCAACACCGCGGCCCCGCCGCCGCCGCCGGCCCCGATGCCGATGGCCACGCCCCCGGTGGCACCGGCGCGCACCTACCTCGTGTTCTTCGACTGGGACCGCGCCGACCTCACCGCCCGCGCCCGCCAGATCATCCACGAGGCGGCGTCGGCCAGCACCCGGGTGCAGACCACCCGCATCGAGGTCAACGGCTACACCGACCTGTCCGGTACCGCGGCCTACAACCAGCGGCTGTCGGTCCGCCGTGCCGAGAGCGTCGAGGCCGAGCTGGTGCGCGACGGCGTGTCGCGCCAGGAGATTGCCATCCACGGCTACGGCGAGAGCAACCCGCTGGTGCCCACCGCGCAGGGCGTGCGCGAGCCGCAGAACCGCCGCGTCGAGATCATCCTGCACTGATCCGACGCCAGGCGCAGCCCGCCGGGTCGAGCCGAGACGCCCAACACCGGGCCGCGACGCCTGACCATGTGCGGGTCTGGGGCCTCAGGCCCAGCGGGTCCCGGGCAGAGCCCGGGCCTTTCTCCCTCGCGAATTTCCGCCCACACCGCATCCCCCAACGGCTGTGTCCCGCTCGCCACAAACCCGGTAATTCCGGCGCGGCCGCCAAGCAGGCTGTGGCACAACGCCCCGGGCCACGTTACCGCAGCACCGCGCGTGGCCGCGGACCTGCGACCACGCCCGGGTCTGCGCACCGGGCCTGCCGACCGCCGGGCTTGCCGACCGACAGGAGATGACAGGATGAGGCTGCGCCTTGCGCTGGCGACGACCACCATGCTCGGCGCCTTGCTGCTGCTGGCCCCCCGTGCCTCCGCCCAGCCGGTGACCGGCCCCTACGTCAGCGCCGGCGGCGGCATCAACCTGCTGCAGGACGAGGAGGTCCGCCTCTCCCCCGAGTTCCCCGGCGGCAAGATCCGCCCCGACGTCGGCTACGCGGCGCTCGGCGCCGCCGGCTACGGCTTCGGCAACGGTTTCCGCGTCGAGATCGAGGGCGACTGGCGCTACAACGGCGTGCAGCATCTTCTCGGCACGCCCTACGCCACCCGCGCCGGCGGCGAGCAGCAGAACTACGGCGCCATGGCCAACGCGCTGTTCGACATGGATATCGGCTTCAACTGGATCTATCCGTACTTCGGCATCGGCGCCGGCTACAGCTGGACCCGCTGGGACCACGTCCAGGATGTCGCCACCAACGCGAGCTTCGCCGAGACCGCCGGCGGCACCTACGGCAACTTCGCCTACCAGGGCATCTTCGGCGCGGCCTTCCCCGTTGCCTACGTCCCCGGCCTGTCGCTGACCGCCGAGTACCGCTTCATGAGCGTGCTCGGCCCGGAACAGTTCAACGCCGGCGCCTCGGGCTCCGAAGGCGCGTTCGGCGCCCGCCCGCCCGGCACGGCGCGCGGCAACCTCGACATCAACAGCGACTACAACCACAGCGTCCTCGTCGGCCTGCGCTACGAGTTCAACCCGCCCGGCCCGCCGCCGCCGCCCGCCCCGGTCGCCCAGCCCACCCCGCCCGTCGCCGCCGCGCGCACCTACCTCGTGTTCTTCGACTGGGACCGCGCCGACCTCACCGGCCGCGCCCGCCAGATCATCGCCGAGGCCGCGCACGCCAGCACCCGCGTGCAGACCTCGCGCATCGAGGTCAACGGCTACACCGACCTCTCCGGCACCGCCGCCTACAACCAGCAGCTCTCGGTCCGCCGCGCCGCAAGCGTCGAGGCCGAGCTGATCCACGACGGCGTCCCCAAGACCGAGATCGCCATCCACGGCTACGGCGAAAGCAACCCGCTGGTGCCCACCGCCGCCGGCGTCCGCGAGCCGCAGAACCGCCGCGTCGAGATCATCCTGCACTAGGGCCGGCCGCGTCTGCAGCAGAAAGCAGGGCCAGAGGCTCTGCCTCTGGACT
>CAXSEF010000194.1:0-2897 GCA_964236535.1 uncultured Acetobacteraceae bacterium | reverse complement strand
GAGCCGCAGCTAATCACGTCCGAGTCAACGCCGAGACTCGACGGTACGAGACCCCTTGGCGGAGATGTAGCGGCGCCCTTTGCATGAGGCTGCCGGTAGTGCCCGGTTGGCGTCCGCCTGCTCACGTCCGAGGCTTGCGAAGTGTCAAATTTGAACCGACCGACGTGTTATTCGCGAGCAGAGGAGCATGAGGACCGGAGTAGCCGAGCCCTCAGGCCGGGACTTGCAGCACCTCTGTGCACCACCACCCATCTCTACGCATTTCACAAGCATTTGGCACGGCTGTTGCAACAAGCCTGCCGGCAAAAAGCCACTAGCCAGTCTATCAGCCCTGGCTTATTTCAATGAAGGAAATCGTCGTTGTCCAAACTCGTCCGAAATTTGCTACCTTTAGTTGTAATCTCCTGCTTAACAACTACTCTTGCGTCGATGGCCCGCGCCGCCGCACCCGCCACGGTATCCGGTAACGTTGCACGCTGGGTCGCCGCTGCGACTCCAGCCGGTGCCGCCCCCGCCAGCCAGCGCGTTGCTATCGTCGTGCATATGGCGCTGCAGCACACCGACGACCTTGCCAAGGTGGTCGCGCAGGTGTCGAAGCCGGACAGCCCGCTCTACGGCCACTACGTCTCCGCCAGCACCTTCAAGGCCAGCTTCGCGCCCGACTCCGCCGACGTCGCCGCGGTGCAGGCGATGCTGGCCAAGGCCGGCATGTCCGATATCGTGGCCGGTCCGGCCGGCACCTACGTCTCGGCGACTGCTACGGTTGCGCAGCTCCGCACCACCTTCCAGGTCAGCCAGCAGCTGTATCAGTTCGGCGCCGCCACAATGCGCGCCAACGCCGAAGAGCCGACCCTCCCCGCTGCGCTGGCCGGCAAGGTCGTGTATATCGAGGGCCTCGACGACTCCACCTTCCTCAAGCAGCCGCAGCATATCTCCGCCACCGCCGACGACCTGCTGGCCGCCGCGGCCGCAACCGCCACCACAGGCGCCTCGTCCACGCCCGCCACCTACGCCCTGTCCAGCGACGCCCTTGCCGCCGCCAAGGCCGCCATCACCCCGCCGCCAGTCGCGGCCAGCCTGCCCTCGCCATTCTGCGATACCTACTTCGGTGACCTCAAGGGCACGCTGAGCACCAAGCCGGCGCCATACAAGCAGACCATCCCGTGGCTGGTGTGCGGCTACACCCCGCAGCAGATCCAGGCCGCCTACGGCTTCGACCGCGTGAAATTCGACGGTACTGGGGTCACTGTCGCCATCATCGACGCCTACGCCTCGCCCACCCTGGCCGCCGACGGCAGCCGCTATGCCGCCAACCACAAACTGCCGGCGCTCACCGCGTCCAACTTCACCCAGATCATTCCCGAGGGCATCTACGACGTCAGCCCGACCGAAGCCTGCGGCCCCTACGGCTGGTGGACTGAGGAGTCGCTCGATCTCTCCGCGGTGCACGGCTCCGCCCCTGGCGCCAGCATCGTCTACATCGGCGCGCGCGACTGCGGCACCTCGCTCACCGTCGCCCTGCTGAACGCGATCTACAACCACCAGGCCGACGTCATCACCAACAGCTACGGCGACGATGGCGAGTCGGTCTCGGCTGCCGACGTGGCAATGGAGGACCAGGCGTTCATGGCCGCCGCCTCGATGGGCATCACCGTGCTGTTCAGCTCCGGCGACAGCGGCGACCTGTCGCAGCTCAACGGCGTCGCTTCCGGTTCGTGGGAAGCCACCAGCGCCTACGTCACCGGCGTCGGCGGCACTTCGCTCGCCGTCACCAACGCCGGCGGCGCCAAGTCCGAATACGGCTGGGGCACCTATCGCGCCTTTCTTGCCGGCGCTACCGTCAACAACGGCACCTCGGTCACCACCAGCGGCCTGACTCAGGCCACCGTCGCCGGCACGGCGCAGAATGCCTTCGCCTTCTATGCCGGCGCCGGTGGCGGCATCAGCCTGCTCGAGCCGCAGCCCGACTACCAGGCAAAGGTGGTCCCCGCCGCCCTGGCCACCACCCTGAACGAGGGCAACGGCTACTCGGTCCCGCTGACGCCGCAGCGCGTCAGCCCCGACGTCGCGATGGTCGCTGACCCCTACACCGGCTACCTCTACGGCGAGACCTTCACCATCGCCGGCAACGTCCACGCCGACTCCGGCTGCACGCCCACCTCCGCCACCACCGAATACTGCGAGGAGACCATCGGCGGCACCAGTCTCGCATCGCCGCTGATGGCCGGCGCGGTCGCGGTGATGAACCAGGCCCGGCTCGCCCGCGGCAAGGCCCTGGTCGGCTTCGCCAACCCACTATTCTACGCCACCACGGTCGGTACCGCGACGAACCTGAGGGGGGCCGCATTCAACCAGATCGTGCCCCCGCCCACGCCGACCTCGGTGCTGCGCGGCTATGCGACCAACCTGAACGAGGTGCGTGTGGTCACGGTGAACTCGGTCTCGACGTTCAGCGAGACCACGCCGTTCCCGCTCGACGTCTGCACCAGCGTGATCTGCGAAGGTCTCAACGACGTCTTCAACCAGGTCACTGCCGGCTACAACGACGTCACCGGCCTCGGCGTGCCCTACCTGCCCTACCTTGTGAAGCAGTGAGTCCGGGGCCGTCCCGGGTCGACCAGTATCGGCGATAACGGCCAGGGCTTCCGTGGTCCATCCCGAAGGCCAGGCCGGGCCCGGAACCCTTGGACCACGCCGCCCTGGATCCGCCAGAGGTTCGCCGCTGAACCCCATCCCGGAAACCTGCGGCACACGCCCAGCAATATGCCTGCAGTGTGCTTGGGTTTGAGTGTTCAGCCTCCAGCGGGTCCAGGGTAGGTCATGCCACAAGACGTGGCGTGACCTAGGACCGACCGGCATTCGAGGTTCCCAAGAGGCTTGATCGCTGGTTCACAGGG
>CAXSEF010000193.1:0-3023 GCA_964236535.1 uncultured Acetobacteraceae bacterium | reverse complement strand
GGACTCCGCCAAAGGCCGAGCCTTTGGAATCCGTCTGCTTAAGGGAGGACCAGCCAAAGGCCTCATGCCTTTGGCTGGTCTGGGCTTGGGCCGCCGGAATGTGGGCGGACGGGGAGACCGGCCTTGCTTTGCGTACAGGTCAATGCCCGGGAACTGCTGGTACGACACGCTTGCGCTGCTCCGTTGCTGGCGGACCCTTCGATGGCCGGGGGGCCGCTGCGGTCCGTTGCTCGTGAAGATGCGCCACAGGACTGGCAGTGCCGGACTTCCTTGCTTGAACACAGGGATTCCAAAGGCTCGGCCTTTGGCGGAGTCCAGAGGCAGAGCCTCTGGCCTTGCCTGCCTGGCCGGTGATGCGTGAGGGCGTTTGCCGGCGGGGCGGGCACTCAGGGGGTGACGCGGGCGAGCAGCCAGGTGAGGGCGACGGCGGCGGCGGCGGCGAGCAGGGGGCGGGCGGGCCAGCGCCTGGGCAGGCGGGGAGCGGCCAGGAGCACGGCGAGGGGGGAGAGGGCGGCGGCGTCGCGCGGCCAGTCGGACAGGTGCGGGTGGCTGGCGAGCAGCGTGGCGAGGGCGGTGGCGAGCAGGCCGGGGACGAGACCGGGGGAGGCTGCGGGGCCGCAGACCAGGGCGGCGGCGAGGACGACGAGGGCGGCGGCGAGCGCGGTCGGGCCGGCGGGCGGCGGGAGGCGGGTGGCGCCGCAGGCGAGCAGGCTGCCGCACAGGGCGAGGGCGGCGGCGAGCGGCAGGCCGGGCGGCGCGCCGGCGGGGCTGGCGTGGCGGGGCGGGGCGGGGCGGGCGCGGGCGGCGGCGGCGGCGGGGACGAGGCCGAGGCGGCGGGCGGCGAGGCTGACCGCCAGGCCGAGCGCCAGGGCGGGGGCGAGGGCCTGCCAGAGCGGGGTGTGCCAGAGCGGGGCGTGCCAGAGCTGGGCGTCCCAGAGCTGGGCGTCCCAGAGCTGGGCATCCCAGAGCGGGGCGTCCCGGAGCGATGCCAGCCAGAGGCGGGGGGACCAGGCGAGGCCGCGCCAGGACGTGGGTTCGTGCGGGGCGGCTTCGCGGGCGAGGTGCTGCAGGCGGGTGGGGGCGCCGGCGAGCCACCAGCCGGACAGGGCGCCGAGCAGGAACGGCGCGAGCGGGCGCAGCCGGGGCAGCGCGGGGCCGGCGAGCAGCACGGCGAGGGTGGCGGCGGCGACCGGGGCGAGGCGGGCGAGCGGGCCGGGTTCGGCGATGTCGGCGGCGGAGGACAGGCCGAGGGTGAGCCAGCCGGCGAGCAGGCCGAGGCCGCCGGCGAGCGGGCCGGCGCGGGGGACGCGGGCGGCGGCGGCGCGGGCGGCGGCGGCGGCGAGCAGGGCGGCGGCGGCGGCGCGGGCGGCGGGCGGCAGGGCGTGCGGGGAGAGGTGGGCGAGCCAGCGCCAGTCGTCGGAGAGGTCGGTCCAGGCGGCCCAGGAGCCCGGCACGGGGGCTAGCCGGCGGGCCTCGGGGCGTGGGTCACAGGGTGCCGCCGCGGCGGCCGGCCATGGCGGCGAGGCGCAGGCGCAGCGCCTGCAGCTTGATGAAGCCGCCGGCGTCGACCTGGTCGTAGGCGCCCTGGTCGTCCTCGAAGGTGACGTGCTTCATCGAGTACAGGCTGTTCGGGCTGGTGCGGCCGGTGACGGTGACGTTGCCCTTGTAGAGCCTGAGACGGACGGTGCCGGCGACGCTGCGCTGGCTCTCGTCGATGGCGGCCTGGAGCATGCGGCGTTCCGGGCTGAACCAGAAGCCGTTGTACACCGCGGTGGCGTAGCGCGGCATCAGCTCGTCCTTGAGGTGGGCGGCCTCGCGGTCGAGGGTGATGCTCTCGATGGCGCGGTGGGCGGCCATCAGGATGGTGCCGCCCGGGGTCTCGTAGGCGCCGCGCGACTTGAGGCCGACGAAGCGGTTCTCCACCAGGTCGAGGCGGCCGATGCCGTTGTCGCGGCCGAGGTCGTTGAGGCGGGCGAGCAGGGCGGCGGGCGAGAGGGGGACGCCGTCGATCGCGGTGGGGTCGCCGCGGGCGAAGCCGATCTCGATGGTGGTGGCGCGGTCGGGGGCCTGCTCGGGGCTGAGGGTGCGCTGCCAGACGCGCTCGTCGGGTTCCTCGCCGGGGTCCTCCAGCAGCTTGCCCTCCGAGGAGCTGTGCAGGAGGTTGGCGTCGACGCTGAACGGGGCCTCGCCGCGCCTGTCGCGGGCGATGGGGATCTGGTGGGTTTCGGCGAACTCGATGAGCCTGGTGCGGCTGGTGAGGTCCCATTCGCGCCAGGGGGCGATGACCTTCACGTCGGGCTTGAGCGCGTAGTAGGCGAGCTCGAAGCGGACCTGGTCGTTGCCCTTGCCGGTGGCGCCGTGCGCGACGGCGTCGGCGCCGACCTGCTCGGCGATCTCGATCTGGCGCTGGGCGATGAGCGGGCGGGCGATGGAGGTGCCGAGCAGGTACTGGCCCTCGTAGAGCGCGTTGGCGCGGAACATGGGGAACACGAAGTCGCGCACGAAGGTCTCGCGCAGGTCCTCGACGAAGATCTCGCGGATGCCCATCATCTCGGCCTTGCGGCGGGCGGGCTCCAGCTCCTCGCCCTGGCCGAGGTCGGCGGTGAAGGTCACGACCTCGCAGCGGTAGGTGGTCTGCAGCCAGCGCAGGATGACGCTGGTGTCGAGGCCGCCGGAGTAGGCGAGGACGACCTTTGTGATCGGCGCGCCGGCGGGCGGGCGGGCGCCGGGGCGGGGGTCGGGCGTGGGGTTGCCCGGCCGGGCGGCGCGGGGGTGGGTGTCGCGAGGCTTCACGTCGCTGGGTGGCATGGGCTAACTCCTTGCGGCGGGTCCGGGGTATCAAGCCGGCGGCGAGCCGACAAGCCGGCGGGCGGGCGCGGTGCGTGCGTTGTCGGGGCCGGGTGGAGATCGGGCGTGCGCGCGGTTTCGCGGGGTGCCTGGTCTCGCGGGGTGCCTGGTCTCGCCGGGTGGGGTCGGGGTTGGGCGGGGCTGGCGTGGCGGGCTTTGGTTGGGCGGGCGTTGGG
>CAXSEF010000192.1:0-3066 GCA_964236535.1 uncultured Acetobacteraceae bacterium | reverse complement strand
CGTCGTCTACGTCACCTACAGCCGCCGCCACTCGCTCCTCGCGCGGCAGACGTAAGGCGAGCGGCAGCAAGGCCAGAGGCCCTGCCTCTGGACTCCGCCGGGGGCTGAGCCCCCAGACCCACCCATGAGAGCACCCACTAGATAGACCCTGGTGCTTGAGCACTGGTCGTAGATCGACTTTGGTGCGGGCAGTAATAGACCGTCTTCCGGTGCGACACTCGCGAACCGGAAATTCCGCTAATCAAGGGATATGGACCGGAGCAAGATATTAGCTGAGAAGAAACCAACTTGGTGAACTAGCCAGCGCCGTCCTGAGGCTTTTGATGAGTGTCAGCCCATTGCCTTGTTGAGGTCCAGGTCAAAGCCGGCAGCCCTGAGTTCCCGCGCCAAGGTCAGCCGCCACCCGTCTCTTGTGTCCATCTCAGTCCAAACCACCCCAGCAAAATCGCTTGGAATCTCGACCCCTCCCTGCTTTAGGGCACAGACCCGTTCGCGGCCGAGGCGGGCCAGGAAGTAGCCCAACTCCAGAACTACATTTTGTCTGGCGCGTGGCATGAGTTCTCCTCCACCTTTGGAGCGTCCCTCATCGTCAGGCGTGAGCAGCACTACAGCAAAAGCAACATCGCCATGCTTTTCCACTTTCTCAATGACCGTCATGCCCTGGCTGACCTGCTCGTGCAGGATGAGCGCCACAAGACCAAGCTTTTCAAGAAAGCGGGCAACCGTTTCACGCGGGCCAACATCATGGCCGTGAACCACAAAGACCTTGTTTGACCTAGTAGTCATAACCTTAGACTCCACACGCCCCTGCGCGAGCACGTAATCCTGATAATCTCGCAGGAATGGAAAGATCATTTGCCGCACAACCGCGTGCAAGTTTGCAATAGGCGTTGTCCCGGTATTGTAGAAGGTATATCCAAATCCCATTATTTCGTTGGGTGTAGCGGCGAATCTCTGCAGCAAAAGGACAACGAGGCCGAGCTGTTTTACGCGCTCAGGTGGCCAAATTAAACGCGCAGAACCGACCATGCCGGCTTGCGTCTGCATGCTCTCCTTCAGGAAAACATCCAAGTCTAACCCTTTGGACAAAAGCAGGTTTGTGGGCGCTAATTCAGGATGGCCTAGCAGATTGACCAGCTCTTTGAGCGGACGTTCGTAGCCCTGATGATCGCTGGCCTGGAGGTCAGCTACGGCGTTTCTAATTTGCTTGAATATGTCCATGGTTCATCTGGACTAATACAGATTAGAAGGCAACGCATCGCGTGGCCTGCCATGTGATGCGCAATGGCGAAGCGCAGAACTGCAGGGGCATTAGGAAGGCCCCGCAAATTTGAGTGTTCCATTGGTAGAGCGAGCGCCGCAGCGGCGGTTCCGGTAGCTTGCCGCGAGGTAGGTTTCAAAACGGGGAGCGGAAATGGCCGTGATCAGCGCTTCGATCTGCAGTGAGGTTCGGGAGTAGGGCAACGTTGACTTAAACCTCTTCGATGGATATTTTGTAGACGTTAGCCCTGAGCTTCCTGGTTGGCCTTCAAGGCCCCGAGGACATGCAAATTTCGAGACGGCTTACCTTCACGGTCGGCCGTTCACGTTTGTGCCTTCTGGGTAGGTTTAAGAGAAGTGTGCCGGTTACATCACCGACGAAAAGACCTCCTTCGGGCCGTCGTGGGCCATCCCCTGATGACTGTATTTGACTGGTCCATCCCGCAACGCTTGGTTGATTACCTGACCGGCAAGACGACCAGGATATCCTGAAGCTGATGACCGAGGTCAAGTCACTCGACCAACTGACCTTGCTGCTCGGGTATATCGTGCCTGGGCTGATCATCGTCTGGATGCGTGCGCAGTTCCTTATGGGTCGGATCGGCGCGGTCAAGGACAGCCTCCTTATCTACTTCACCTTGTCGCTGACGTATCTCGTCGTGCTCAACGCCTTGACTACACTCTGCACCGGAAATCCCGCGCCGCTCGACCAGCAGACCCGATATTGGTTGGCGATCGACCTGGCCGGTGCGGCGGTATTTGGAGCGATCTTCGGTCTCAACGCGCGGTTCGGCTGGATACGACAGGCGGTCGGGAAACTGGGAGTGAACTTGACCCATGTCATCGGGCCTGCCTGGGAATGGAAGTTTTCTAATTTTCCGCCGTCGATAGTTTTCCTGACGTTAAAGGATGACTCTCGTATTTGCGGATGGTGCGGCAGGAAGTCCTTCGTTGGCTCAGATCCTGACGACCGGGATCTGTTTCTCGAGCAGGTCTATGACGTGGACTCCGATGGAGTGGCGCACATCAGGGTTCCCGGAAAGGGTATCTACGTCGCCGCGGGCGAGATACGATTCATCGAGTTCGTGCCAACGCCGACAAATTAAGGAGATGGAAGATGAGCGAAGGCGAGAAGACGAGCGAGCAGGAGCAAGTGCATCAGCAGGACGCCCACAATGCAGGAGTTCAGCCCTTGCAGAAGGGCTTCGTTCCGACAGAACCGGGTAAGACCATCGCACAGGACGGCTTCACCCCGGCCGCGCCCGAGGGTCCGGCGACGCCGCCCCAGACGGTTCCGAACATGACGACGAGTGTCCAGCCACCGCCGAAGAAGGAGGGATAGAGAAATTCAGCGAAGCACTGGCGGTGCCATAAGTCTTGTTTTTCAGGCTTGTGAAGAAGATAGCTTACCAAAAATAGCTTGAATTTCCGGCGGGTATGGAACGAGATTTCCGCTTCTATATCATTAAAAATGACCTGAATTGTTGCCCGTTATGCCCCTTTCTACGGGCACAGTTACATAGTACCGAATTTATCCGCCAGGAGTGGTAGCCCAGCGTCTTGGTTGCCGTATCTCCCAGACCTGCAATCATCGGGGCCTCCGCCTGGACTCTCTGACTGCGTTCGCACTTTGTCCTGAGAGCAAAACCTTCAGCGCTGAACCCATTCCGGCAAGCTAATCGTCCTCAAACTCTCCCCTCCGCACCAACACCCAGAACACCCCCGCCAGCAGCGGCGCCTCCACCGGCCAAGCCCCCGCCCCCACCATCGCCAGCGGCGCCACCAGCGCCAGCACCCCCGCCGCCA
>CAXSEF010000191.1:0-3187 GCA_964236535.1 uncultured Acetobacteraceae bacterium | reverse complement strand
GGAAATGCACCAGGTTGAACGTGAAGCTGTCGTAGTTGTCGATCAGAAGGATCATGGAGCCAGTCTGGAGACAAGCCCGGAAGCGGTCAACGGCAACGCTAATCAGTTACCGAACTTAGTATTGCAATATGCGCTAAGACATGCGATCAAAATATGGGGCGATGGTGTAAGGGAAAACACACTCTCTGAGAGTATTTGTGAAGTTCGAATCCTCACCGCCAAAACGCACCGATGGGCGCGGTTTGGCGGTGAGGATCATCTGAATGGCGATAGATAAAAGACTATACAAGTATCACGTTGCCAACTTACGAGAAATAGAAACTGCTATAAACCACATCTCTCGTCTTGCGAGATATTCTATATCTCGACAGGACCCGGAAGGCAGTCTGAGGTCATTAGTACGACTTTACGCATTCCTTCTGGGTGGCTGGGCTGAAACGCGTCTTTGCAAACTAATTTATGAAAAGTTTGGCTTTTCTGAGGATCAACGTCAGGCTATTCTAGCGAAGGATACTCAGTTAGAAAGGTGGAACCTCGCAGTAGAAGTAGCTTTTCGCAAGCATTATAAAATACCCAAGGCAAATTTAAATAGATCGGTTTTGGGTGTAGCAAGTTTTTCTCGCTATGAGACGTTATGCGTTCTTTTTAACGAAGATATAAAAATCACAATTGAAATCCGTAATAAATTAGCGCACGGGCAATGGCTATACCCATTAAATAATGAAGGTACTTCTGTTGAGACAGAAAAATATCGTTTAATAAGTCTTGAAAACGTTTGTCTTTGAACTTCAAGTATGCAATGATTACACATTTAGCTAATTTGGTTCACAACCTTGTCGTAAGCCCTCAGACTTTTGAACGAGACTTTGAGGTACATTACCGAAAGCTCGACCAAACAAAGAAGAGTCTACTAACAAGAAGCTACTCCAAATACGAGAAATCTCTTGTATCTGGCAGACATAAACATCGCGTTAAGGCTACCGAGATAAAGTAAGACAACGCTATAATCTAGTCTAATTAGCATACTCCTACATAGCGTGCGATCTCCCGTCGCGAACCTGACCGCCTTCTCCGCCGCCCTGAACAGCGTCCGTGACTTCTGCCGCGCCTCCTTGAACTCTCCGGTCGGCCGCGTCCTCGACCAGTCCGCTCCCGGCCTACACGTGCATCACCCTATCCTTCACTACCGCCGTCCTCAGCCCGATGCACCCCGCATAGATCCCCTGCCGCACCGGCTCCAGCTTCTTGATGATCTGCATTACCCTGATCCTCGGCGCCCCTATCAGCGTGCCCGCCGGAAACCCCGCCATCAGCGCGTCCGCCTCGCTATTTCTGGCTCGGCTCGGCTGGGTCTTCTGCCAGCAACTCCTCCAACCCGAATGGACACGCTTCCGGCAACGCCATCACCTCCGGCCCGTCCTCCCCCTCGCTCCTGACCTTGCGTAGCGCCTCCCGGTAGATCGCCTCCACATCCAACCTTTGCCGCATCGACGGCGTGAACCGATCCCGCGCATCGTCGAGGAACCCCAGCACCTCGCCCCGCCAGTGCGCCGCCGCCGTGCTCCCCGGCCACGCCCGCAACTTGAGCAGATGCACTATCGCCTGGCGCAGCAGGCTCCGGCACGCCCGCAGTTCCGACAGCCCCACGTCCGCCACTTCCTCGATCACGCGCGCCCAGTCCACCGCGTGGTTGATGAGCTCCCCGTCCGCCACCCGCCGCAGCAGCGCCGCCTGTTGCTCCGCCCACGCCAGCGCATCGCGCTCGTACAGCCCGTCCGGCATGACTCCCGCCCCTAACACACGCCCGACCCTACCCCGCCCCCGCCGCCGCGCACCACCCCGAGTCGAGGGTTCCAAGGGCTTGCCCTTGGCGGAGTTTGAGGCAGCGCCTCAACCTTGCTTTGCCCCCGTCCTCACCCCGCCGCGAACCGCACCGCCTCCTCCGCCGCCCTGAACAGCGCCCGCGACTTCTGCCGCGTCTCCTCGAACTCCCCCGCCGGCGTGCTGTC
Organism: uncultured Acetobacteraceae bacterium; assembly: GCA_964236535.1. Lineage (GTDB taxonomy): Bacteria > Pseudomonadota > Alphaproteobacteria > Acetobacterales > Acetobacteraceae > CAXSEF01. Next base: position 1,178 of record CAXSEF010000191.1, on the reverse strand, counting down.
CGCGACCACGCCCCCGCCCGCCTGCACGTGCATCACACCGTCCTTGACCACCGCCGTGCGCAGCCCGATGCACGTGTCCATCGTCCCGTCCGGCGCGAAGTACCCGATGCACCCCGCGTAAATCCCCCGCCGCACCGGCTCCAGCTCCTCGATGATCTGCATCGCCCTGATCTTCGGCGCCCCCGTCAGCGTGCCGGCCGGAAACCCCGCCACCAGCGCCTCGACCGCGTCCACCCCGGCCCGCGCCCGCCCCTCCACCGTCGACGAGATGTGCATCACCTGGCTGAACCGCTCGACCGCGAAGCTCTGCGTCACCCGCACCGTCCCGATCTCCGCCACCCGCCCCACGTCGTTCCGCCCCAGATCGACCAGCATCAAATGCTCCGCCCGCTCCTTCGGATCGCTCAGCAGCTCCGCCTCCAGCGCCGCGTCCTCCTCCGGCGTCGCCCCCCGGGGCCGCGTCCCCGCCAGCGGCCGGATCGTCACCACCCCGTCCCGCAGCCTGACCAGCACCTCCGGCGACGCCCCCACCACCGCGAACCCCCCGAAATCCAGGAAGAACAGGAACGGCGCCGGATTGATCCGCCGCAGCGCCCGGTACAGCGCGAACGGCGGCAGCGCGAACGGCACCGAGAACCGCTGGCTCGGCACCACCTGGAACGCGTCCCCCGCCGCGATGTACTCCTGCATCCGCACGACCATCGCCTCGAACTGCGCCCGGCTCATGTTCGACACCGGCTCCGGCTGCGCGGGCAGAACGACGGCCGGCGCCTCGACCGCAGAAGGCCGCGCCAGCGCCGCCCGCGCGTGCGCCAGCCGCGCCTCCCCCACCGCCCGCGCCGCCTCCGCCCCCACCCCCGCCTGCGGCCACACGGGTGCGGCCAGCGTCAGCTCGTCGCGCACCGTGTCGAACACCGCGAACAGCGTCGGCCTGAGCATCACCGCCTCCGGCAGCCCCAGCACGTCGACGTTCTTCTCGGGCAGCCTCTCCATCTGCCGCACCATGTCGTAGCCCAGGTATCCGACCAGCCCCCCGATCATCGGCGGCAGCCCCGCGGGCACCGCGAGCCGCGTCTCCCCCAGCAGCGCCCGCAGCGCCTCCAGCGGCGCCCCACCTTGCTCCACGAACGCGTGCGGCGCCGACAGCGCATGGCGGTTGACCTCCGCCACGCCGGCGC
>CAXSEF010000190.1:0-3193 GCA_964236535.1 uncultured Acetobacteraceae bacterium | reverse complement strand
AGAAGGCAAGCAGGCACCTCCACCAAAACCTGCTCAAGCCCAACCCGACAGGCTGATAGACCGAAAACAACCGATCTGGATCGTTAAAGCTCCCTCAACGCGGGCTGTGATTGAGCATGCATGGTGGACAGGGGCCAGCCTGCATAGGCAAGCCACTCTCCATTGAGTTCGGTCCCGGCTGGTTGCGGCCCTTGCGAGGGCCCGGCTCAGCGGTTGGTCTGCATGCTCCCCCCCGGCGTGGCGGGGACGCCTGGGAACGTGGCGATGATCCGGCTGCCGGTGCGCAGCGTGCCGCCGAGCAAGGCGGCGACCCTGGACTGGTCGCCAGCCCGGCGCCGGTGCGGCAGTAGCACCTCCAGGATGCGTAGCCCTGCGCGCGCGGCGCGCATCTTCATCTCGATGTTCCAGCCACAGGCCATCTCGCGCAGCGCAAGCCGCGCTAGCGACATGCGGTCGATGGCGTGGAACGCGCAAATGTCGCTGTAGCGCGTCGAAGTGAGTGCGCCGATGCCGAGACTGCCGAGTCGGCTGGCCACCACCTAGTGCCACAGTATCGCGCCGGGCTCCCGCTCGCCGCGGGTGCACGTGGCCAGTATAAAGTTGTGGTGTGTCCGCCAGCATTGGCTTGGCGATACGCACCACGAGATCCCCGCAGTCCGCGCTGTCGATGTCAAGGAACACCAGGACGCGGCATTCCGCCGCCGCCTAGACCCGCAAAAGGCCCCGCTTGCGATAAGCAGAGCCTTTTAAACCCGCTTCAGTTGTGCGGGTCCGGGAACTCAGCCCCGTGCGGAGTTCGAAGGCAGAGCCTCTGGTGTTGCCTACTTCCTTGCCTCAGCCGGCGTCGTCCGACTTCGCGTCTTCCGGCGTCACTGCGACGAATCCGGAACGCCCGTCGCGGATGATGCGTAGTGCCATCGGCTGGTTCGACTTGCTGGCGCTGCGGATCGCCTGGGCGGCGTCGCGCGGTCCGTCGACGGTCTTCTGACCGACACCCACCACGACGTCGCCGTTGCGCAGACCGGCTTGGTCGGCGGGCGAGCCCTCGCGGACCTGGGCCACCACGGCGCCGTGCGCGTCGTCGGGCAGATCGAGCTGCTGACGCACGTCGGGGGTAATCGGTGCCAGCGCCAAGCCGATGCCGTCGCTATTGCCGCTGCCCGGTCGGGCATCCGCCGTCTGCGTTGGCAGGTTTCCGAGCGTCACGTCGAGGGTGCGGGTATCGCCGTCGCGTACGAGGTCGAGCTTGGTGGCCGAGCCGGGCGCAACCATGGCGACCTCGCGGGCGAGGTCGCGCGGGCTGCCCACGCTGCTGCCGCCGATCGCACGGATCACGTCGCCGGGCACGATGCCGGCGCGCGAGGCGGGGCTGTCTGGCTGCACGCTGGCGACCAGGGCGCCGGCGCCCTCGTTGGCGCTGTTGGGGGCGGGCTTGGCGAGGTGCATGGCTACGGCCATCGCCGGGGTTACGGACTGCGCCTCGACGCCGAGGTAGCCGCGGGTGACGTGGCCGGACTTCTCGATCTGGGCGACGACGTCCTTGACGGTATTGGACGGGATCGCGAAGCCGATGCCAACCGAGCCGCCGGTGGGCGAGAGGATGGCGGTGTTGACGCCCACGACCTTGCCGTCCTGGGTGAACAGCGGGCCACCGGAGTTGCCGCGATTGATCGGCGCGTCGACCTGGATGAACGAGTCGTAAGGGCCCTCGCCGATGTCGCGGCCTCGCGCGGAGACTATGCCGGCGGTGACCGAGCCATCGAGGCCGAACGGGTTGCCGACTGCGATCACCCACTGGCCGGGCTCGACGTCGCTGGAGTTGCCCAGCGCTATGAACGGCAGGGGTCGGTCGGACTTGACGCGCAGCACGGCGAGATCGGTGCGCGCGTCGATGCCGATGACGCGCGCCTTGAGGCTGGTGCCGTTGTCGAGCGTCACCATGACCGAGCTGGCGCCCTTCACGACGTGGTTGTTGGTGACAATGGTGCCGTTGGCATCAATGAGGAAGCCGCTACCTTTGGCCTCCATCTTGCCAGTGTACTGCGGGTGGCCCTGCGGCATGCCGAATGGTGACGGCATCATCTGGCCGCTCCCCTGATTGCCACCCTGGCCGTGCGGGCCGGACTGTGGTGCGTCGTCGTCATCGGCCTCCGCGGCCTGAGCGTCCATGGTGCTGGTGATCGAGACCACGGCCGGCTTGACCGAGTGCACCAGGTCGACGAAATCAGGCATGCGCTGCGCGGGTGTGCTCGGGTGGATGCGGGTGGCCTCGGGGGCCTGGCTCTGGGTGGTGTCGGCCTGGGCGTGGGCGTGCTCGATGGTGGCGAGGCCACCCAGCGTAGTGCCGCAGAGTAGGGCCGCAGCCAGGGCCAGGGTGGGACGATAGGTCATCGACGTCTCCTCGGAATGCAGTGTAGAGGCATCGTAGAGGCGCAAACCTGACCGCCGGGCGCGGGTGGCGGTGAAACTCGTGTAACCCGGCCGGCGGGCGGCGATTGCGGAGCGGGTCTGGACGAAGCTAGGCTTGTCGTGCATGGCGCGACGGCCCTGCTTGGGCGTGTTAGGCGGTGGGCGGGCCAGATGCGGGGGCACTCGCGCGGCCGGGTTAGCACAGTGACAGTGTAGCGGTTTATAATAATGTCTCAGTCCCAAGAAAGAGGGCTGGTTCATTGGCAGAGGCCGAAAACATTACAGTTTTACGTGGTATGCACGGCTTAGATGACGTCAAAATCCTGGGTGGTCGGATCACTTAATTTGGTGTGATCCGACTTGAACTGGACAGTGAGAAGCCTCGCCAAGTGCAGCTGACCCATGAGCGGCCGATTGTTTGCGAACACCGGGGTAAAGGGTGTCCGTGACATCGATGCGTTTGGGCGGGACTGCGTTTGTTCAGTCGGAAGTTCAAGCTTGTGGTGATCCCATCGGTTAGGAAACGTGCGGTCTCGATTGTGCAGACCGGTTGCGACCTAGACGCTGGCGAGGAGAGCCGCGGCGCCGGATCGAGGATTTTGCCTCCGAGCATGGCTGTGTCACGACTCGATAGCGTGGATACTCCCGCAACGCTGACCATGTTGGCAGTGATAATGGCTTGCACCGAGCCGTTTAGGACTAGAGTGTGACCTCATCGATGTGGATCGATTGGGTTTTTTCGACGCGGGCTGGGTGTGATTTACTTTGCCTGCTGGTCAGGGGG
>CAXSEF010000189.1:0-3286 GCA_964236535.1 uncultured Acetobacteraceae bacterium | reverse complement strand
CAGGCATTTCCAGCCTTGATCCCCGTCACCTCACTTCAGGACCAAACACCTAGGTTCTCGGCTTTGGTCGCATCCGGCCAAACGGCGGGGCAGCTTCCAAACCTCCCGAATGCCGCCAACTGGCCTGATCTACGCGACAGTTCACGGCCTGCTCGACTTGCGGGCCGACGGCCGGATGCGCCAGGAAAGGGTTTCTCCAACGTTCTTGCCGGCACCACGCTGTTGCTCGACCTAATTTCACCACGCTGATCGCAATCACTGCGTCTACCTATGGTCTCCGGCTTTCCACAAAGGAACGGAAATCCGGCCCTACAACGAGGCAAGCCAGCGATAGTAGGTGCCGCTTTCTCAAAATCTGTTCCCAAACGCCTTTCTTGAAATTGCTTGCCTCAGATGGGTAAGCGGTGAAATTTGAAATGGCGTACTGGGTGACTGTGTTGCACGGACTAGTCAATGGACGTGGAACGTCTATCAATATCCGCTGTTAGCTAAGGCGGATGTACTCCGCGCGTCCGAGTTCGAGCATTTGGTTCAGGGCGCCGACAGCAAGGGCGATCTCCGTCTAGCGTCGGTGGTCCGTGCGCGAACGCAATCCATCCCCCACCACCCGCCTGAACCGGCTGATGTCGGCCTTGACCAGCGCGCGCCAGGGGCAGCCGGAGGCTTTCTGCCAGCGTCTGCGGCCGTGCTCGGAGATCATCCCGAGGTGGCGGTCGCGCTGCGTGGGCGCGGCCCTGGTGGTGTCGCTCGGGACAGCGCTGGACCGGGGCGGCACGATCACCGCGGCACCTGCAGAATGCCTGGCAACCTCGCCGTGGACGCCGTCCTGGTCATACGCGCCGTCGGTCGTGAACAAGGCGAGCGGGCCCATCTGATCAAGCAGGGTGCTGACCTGGGTGGCGTCATCGACGTCGTTGGTGGTGAGCACCGCGGCGAGGATCCGCCCGGTGTCGGCGTCCACGCCGACGTGCAGCTTGCGCCAGGACCGGCGGGTGCGCGTGCCATGCTTCTCCAGCAGCCACTCGCCCGATCCGCACAGCTTCAGTCCGGTGCTGTCCACCAACAGGTGCACGGGAGTGGAGCCGGGCCGCGGTGATGCCACCTCCAACGTCTCGGCCCTGCGGCTCAGCGTCGAGTGGTCCGGCACCGCGAGATCAAAGCCGAGCAGGGCGAGGATGGAGCCGATCAGTCCCTCAGTCTGGCGCAGAGCCAGGCGGAACACCGCGCGCAGCGTCAGCGCCGTCGCGATGGCCAGAGCCGAATAGCGTGGCTGGCCGCCTCGTGTGGTCCGCGGCTCAGCCTTCCAGGCTGCGATCGCCCCGTCCGTGAACCAGACCGTGAGACTGCCGCGCTGGCGCAGGGCCGCATCGTAAGCTGCCGAGTTCGTCACCCGATCCCGCTGCTTGGGGATATGGTGACGTTGGGCAGCGTTGGCCTTGAACGGCACGGTCAGGATCTCTGGAGACATGGAAAGGCAGCTTGATGCCGCCATCCTACATCAGCAAGGTGCCGGCCAGCAGATCCGTGCAACACGGTCGCACATTATGACAATCATGCCGACTCTCTGGTCCATGCAACACACTTGGTCCATGCAACACGGTCCCCGATCCACGCGCGGAATGCCTTGCCATATGCCAAGTGCGTCACTCCACAGCCCAGCCGTCAAGGTGTCTACCCAGACAAGTTCCTAGCCGACCCTGAACCCATCCGCCGGATGGCATTCCGGCAGGCGCGGTCTCTGGCCGAACAGCTTCTCCCGCAGGGTACCGGGCTCATAGCCGTGCTTGAACACGCCGCGACGCTGCAGCTCGGGGACCAGCAGGTCGACGATGTCGGCAAAGGTCTCCGGCATCACCACGCTGGCCAGGTTGTAGCCGTCCACCCCGGTCTCCTCCATCCACCGCACGAGGAGGTCCGCAACGGTCCGCGGCGAGCCTACGGCCAGCGGCCCGACTCCGCCGATCGCGGCGTGCTCGGCCACCTCGCTCACGGTCCACTGCCGCGACGAATCGGCACGGGAGAAATTCTCCATGGCTGCGCGGCCGGCGTCGTTCTCGACGTGGCGCACGAGCTGGCCCGGGTCGGAGCCCGAGTAGTCGACACCGGTCCAGCCTGACAGGAGCACCAGGGCGCCCTCGATGCTGACGTGGCGCCGGTAGTCCGCCAGCTTGTCCTGCGCCTCGGTATCAGTGCGGCCCACCACGACCGTCATCAGCGCGAACACCAGCAGGTCCTCGGCCTTTCGCCCCTCCGACAGCACGCGGCGGCGCAGCTCCGCCACGCGCGGCGCGATCACGCGCGCGGAAGGGCCCGACATGAACACGCATTCCGCGTGTCGGGCCGCGAAGCCCAGCCCGGCCGGCGAGCTGCCCGCCTGGTACAACACCGGCGTGCGCTGCGGCGAGGGCTCGCACAGATGGATGCCGTCGAGGCGGTAGGCCTCCCCATGGTGGTGAACGGCGTGCACGCGCGAGGGCTCGGCATAGATGCCGCGCACCCGGTCGGCGACCACAGCGCAGTCCTCCCAGCTTCCTTCCCACAGCTTGTAGACGAGCTGCATGTATTCCTCGGCAATGCCGTAGCGCGCGTCATGCGCCACCTGCTGCGGCCGACCCATCACCCGCGCCGCGCTGTCGAGATAGCTGGTGACCACGTTCCAGCCGATCCTGCCCTCGGTCAGGTGGTCGAGCGTGGAAAGCCGGCGGGCCAGCAGGTAGGGCGGCTCATAGCTCAGCGAGGAGGTGATGCCGAACCCCAGGTGCTCCGTCACCGCGGCCATCGCCGGCACCAGCAGCATCGGGTCGCCCAGCGGCACCTGGGCGGCACGGCGCAGCGCCGCGTCCGGGCTCGACCCGAACACGTCGTACGACCCCAGCACGTCGGCCAGGAACAGCCCGTCCAGGCAGCCCCGCTCCAGCAGACGCGCCAGCTCCGTCCAGTGCCGGAGGCTGTTGTAGTCGGTCGACCGGTCACGCGGATGGGTCCACAGGCCGGGCGAGAGATGCCCCACGGTGTTCATGGAAAAGGCGTTTAGCCGCATCTGCTGGGTCATGCGCCATGTCCAGGCCGGCGAGACAGGAAGGCCAAAAGCTCCGCCTCTGGAATCCACCAAAGGCTCGTCTTTGAAAACGCCGTGTCCGCAAAAGTTTTCACGAGTTTCGGATCCTCGGCGGGCCCGGGCATAGCCAAGCCTCGTCCGCGAGCTTCATCCGGCAACAAGCCTGTCTGGCGACGCTTTCGGCAAGGTTCATGATCGTCTCCCTCAGCGGCGGTCGAAACGCCGTGC
>CAXSEF010000188.1:0-3312 GCA_964236535.1 uncultured Acetobacteraceae bacterium | reverse complement strand
TTGATCGAGATGTCGCACTTGGCTTCTGCCGGCCTGTTACCGAGGCCAGGAGACGCGCCGTGGCTGGAACTGGACGCCGTGGGTGACTTCCGTCGCGCCCTGTCAAAAGGGTCAACGCGGTGGGTATGCCCTTTCCATCGCAATGTTGGTTTTCTGCGAACAGCCGCGGTGCGCGACGAGATTTGCTGGACCAGTTTCGGCGTCGCCGCTCAGAAAGCGGCGACAACCGCGGGCTTCGCAAAAGGTATCGCCGCTCAGCTCGTCGGGGCGGTCGGTGAGATGTACAGCAACATCTACGAACATTCTGACGCTGCCAGGACTGGCCTGATCGCCTTTATGGCCCGCAGCGGCTCCTTCGAGTTTGTCGCCACCGACCGGAGTAAAGGCGTCCTCGACAGCCTGCGGACCTGCCCGCAGTACACCAGCCTCGACGACTACGGGGAGGCCTTACGGCTCACGCTTACGGACGGCATCTCCCGACACGGGGCCGGAACGGAACGTGGCAAGGGCTTCCGGCCTTTGTTCATTGGGATCGCAAACCTGAATGGATCCCTACGCTTCCGCTCTGGCGACCACGCCCTTGTTATTGATGGGCGCAGCCCGTCCCTCATGACGGCGAGGCTGGCGGAGAAACCCAAGATCAGTGGCTTTTTCGCCTCTGCAAAATGCTTAGCAGCCTGAAACCTCGTGTAGCAGGTATAACGCGTGGCACGACCACACAGAGAAGACGCTCTCGACGCGGTCCATACGATCTTATTTTCCTTGACTTCGGGTGCGCGAAAGATCATTTGCACTTGCAAGTGGATCGGGAATGCTCGGTCGGCGTTGGGCCCCGGTGAAGACCGGGGCCTTTCGCTTTTCAGGGTAGAACCTTTCGCCCCGAGCCCTCGATCAACCCGGACAGGCTGCGCTGGAACTTCGTCTCCACGACGCCATAGGCCTGGTTGGGCTGGGTCGGATTGAGATGCTGCCGCCCGATCGGGTGCGATACCAAGTCGGCGAGCTGAAGTCCTGTCGAGTTCGTCTTCTTGTCGGCAAATACGATCTCGAACGGCAGGGACAGGCCATGGATGTTGTGGCCCTGGGCCGTGCGTCGGAACGACAGCTCCAGGTCTGCATCCTCCTTCTTGCCCCGGCACTCCACCACCATCGTCGTCGTGGCCTGATGCTGCTGGAGGCCCTGAAGATGGCTGAACACCTGCTCCATGCAGAACGTCAGCGCGATCCCGTAGGCATTGTCCGGCCGGCCGGAGTGCCGGGCCAGCCGCCGCTTGTCGATGATCGCGGTCACCAGGGTGAACGGCGCGCCGGCAACGGCTGTGTCGATGGCGGCGAGGAAGTCCTGCCGCACCTGGGCGTTTTGCAGAATGCAGAACGGTCCTTGCGCCTTGCGGATGTCGCGCGAGTGCAGGACGACCATGTCGTGGCCGAAGAACCGGAACTTGAGGTCGAGGAAGCTCGGCACCACGACGGCGCTGTAGTCGGCCTTGCGGAACACGCAGGCGCTCAGGACGAAGATCGGGTACTGACGGTCGATCACGTCGAGGCTGTGGTCCCCGCTCTCGTCCAGGTAGACGATGTAGTCGCTCGAAGGGGTCAACGCCGGTCCGCGACCGAGGGTGTCCAAACCCCTGACACCGGCCATCCGCACCTGGTGACCGCGAGGCTGTGCAAGGTGGCCACGTCCTCCATCATGGCTTGGAGGGCTTGGGGTCGTGAACCAGCACCAGGGCCGGCTCTGCCGCTCTGCGAATGGGCTGGGAGGAAAGAGGAGTGGCCGCCTGCTCGCGGTCGAACTGGACGACGGCGTCAAGCAGCCGCTCGACGCCTGCTGCGGTGGATGGGATGCCGCTGGTGTAGATGGTGCGGGTGCCCGGCTCGTAGACACCGAAGACCGGACCGTCGTCGTGCAAGGCGCTGCGGCGAGCCGGCATCCTGGGCCGCGTGCGGTAACGCCGGCAGGCTTCGCGCTTCTCGGCGAGCTGCTGCGTGATCTTCTTCCAGTCGAAGGCGACCTCAGGGTAGAGCCGCCGCATCTGGCGCTTCTCGTCCGGGTCGATCTTGTAGGCCCGGATACGCATCATCTCGTGATTGCGGCTGAAGAGCTTGATGGTCAGGTAGCAGAAGCCTTTCCGAGCCGTGATGAAGGCGTTGGCAGGCTTGCGGTCCATGAGCTTACGCCGCCCCGGTCACGGCACTGCCGTAGCGTCCCAGGAACAGGTCGCCGAGCGCGTGGCGGCGGCGGTAGGTGATTGAGCGGTGGGCAAGGTGATAGGGTTGGTCATGCAGCATGTGGCAGGGCTGGCAGAATGCCCGCAGGTTGGCGAGCCGGTTGTTGGCGGGATTGCCGTCCAGGTGGGCGGCGGCGAGCACGACACGGGTGGTCCGCAGCCGCACCGCCTCCATCAGGTCGGGCCAGCGGGCAGGACGGCCGCGCCGGTCACGCTAGGTGCCCGCGCGGCCTCGTCGAACCATCGGCCGTCCGGCAGGCAGCGGATCTGCGCCAAGTGCGGCCGGCCGCATCCCTGGCATCGACCCTTGACACGCTCGAACCACACCCGGCGACTCAGCTCGCGCCAGTGCGCGGGATAGAGGGGACGCAGCTCGGCACGGATCGGCATGGCTACGCTTCTTCCTGCTTGCCGAGCACCCGATACACGCTGGCCCGGCCGATGCCGAGCCGCCGGGCGATGGCGGCGGGGCCGAGCTTCTCCTCGTCGCGGAGCTGGCGGACGACGGCAGGATCGATCGTCGGCCTGCGCCCCTTGTACACGCCGCGCGCCCTGGCCGCGGCAATGCCCTCCATCTGCCGCTCCCGCCGGAGATTGGTCTCGAACTCGGCGAACACCCCCAGCATGTCGAGGAACGCCTTGCCGGCGGCGGTGCCGGTGTCGATCGGCTGCTCGGTCGCGCGCAGCGCCACCCCCTTACCCTTCAGCTCGTGGACGATGTCCTGGAGGTCCTTCATGGACCGCGCCAGCCGGTCGATCCGGGTGACGACAAGGGCATCACCCGGTCGCAGAAAGTCGAGCAGCACCTGAAGCTCGGTGCGGCCATCGCGGCGGGCACCGCTGGCCTTCTCGGCGCGGATCACGTCGCAGCCGGCCGCCTTGAGCGCGGTGCGCTGTATGGCGAGGTCCTGCTCGATGGTGGAGACACGCGCATAGCCGTAAAGGGACATCGGAAGGGGCCGGGCCAGAGGAAGCGTCTTGCTGGAGTCTAAACCTGCTCCCGCCGGCGTCTCAAGGCTCCAAATCCGGCCCAAACGAGACGCAGGCCGGTGTCTCGCGGCGGCGCCTTGCTGGGGTATAC
>CAXSEF010000187.1:0-3332 GCA_964236535.1 uncultured Acetobacteraceae bacterium | reverse complement strand
CGGGGTGCGCGAAGATCGCGCGGGCGTTCAGCGGCACTGGGGCGGGGCCTGCACCCGGAGGGCCGCAACGCAGTGGAGGACCCGGCGCAGCCGGGTTGCGGGCGTTGCCACGGTGTCGCAGCCCTCGCACAACGATCTTCGTGCATGCAGGTCAGGAGGCGCCCGGCCGACCGCGATCCCGGCGCATTGCCCTCGCCTCTGTCGGACCGTCGCGCCCCCGGGCGCGTCCATGTGTGGCTCGCGTCAGCGTGCCGCCCGCGTCATGGGATCGTCACCGGAGGCCGAGACCCGCAGGGGCTCGGGGAGCGCAGCGAGTAGAGCCCGGCCCGCACGCAGCGGGGGAGACGCCCGCCTGCGGTTCCCGTTCGCGCCGTTGCACGCCAGAGTGTGCCGACCCTGCTGGAGGAAGCCCATGAGCCATCGCGTCACTGCCTCGTTCGGGGCTCTACTCTTCCTCTCTGCGTGTGCTGTTCCGAACACGGGTGGGCAGCAGGCAGCAGGAACAGGCACACCGGGCCTCGGCCCCCAGGACGCCTACTCGCAGCAGGCTTTCAGATCGGACATGGCGACAGCTTGTGTCGACCTCGGGTCGGCGATGGAGTTCAACGACCCCAATCGCGTCACCTCGGTGGTCAAGCATTGCTATGATGGCGCCCGGTACCCGCAGTTTTCCACGTATCAGAGCACCCTGCGCCGCTGCCTGGTCATGGACTACGTGGCGTATCGGGATGACCTCGATGCGACGCATCATGGCCAGCTTCCTGGCAATCCCTTCTTCGAGGGCGATGTGGTGTTGCGTCGCTGGGCGGTGGACGTACCCAAGGCCGGCTTCTCGTCGCCGGACGAGATGTTCCAGTTCATGCGGGCAGGGTACGGCTACGCGAAGCCCAACGAGCTGGCGGCGCTGAGGACCCACAACCAGCAGATCTTCGTGCAGCCGCAGCCCGGACGGGGTCCGTCGATCCTGTCCGGCTCGCAGTAAGAGGGGCCGCGTCGGGCCTGGTCCTGAGAGACGGCAGGCTGAGCCGATCAGCTACCGAGCCGACGCCGCAGGCCCTCGGCTCACCAAGCCCGGAGAGATCAGGACACGCTACCCGGCATCGCGATGATCCAGGCAGGTCCAAACAGACCCGTCGCGAGTGTTGAAACCGAACGACGCGCTGCTCCCGCAGACGAGACAGGTGTAGCCAGGCTGGGCCTGTGCGTCGGGGACGACGACGTCCATCAATCTGTCTCCGGCACGCGACCGAGCTTCCCGAGGAACTCCGGCTCGCCGAACTCGCCCGCATCATCATCGTGCGTGACCCGCACGACCTGGGCGCCGAGGATGGAGCCGCCTGCGAGGGCACGCTCGGCGCGGCGGACACCCTCCTCCGGTGAGCGGCAGGCGATCGCCGTGCCGGCCTTCAAGGCGCCGCGGGCGCCAGCGACGTAGGGCTGGTAGATGACCTGGGACGACGACGGCATTCAGCGTTCCTGATGGGCCTGCGACTCCGGGTGGAGCCGCTTCCAGTTCATGTAGGGATTCCGGCTCGCATTTTATCCGACTGATATCCAACAGACCGGGCCGCATGGGCACGAAAAAGGGCTATCTACACGTCCTTTGTTCACGTTACGTTCCCGTGCTTGGGTTTGGGGGACGGTATGGAAGGAGCACGGCTGGGGGCTCTGGCGAGCCTGCGCGCGGAGATCGCCAGGCTGGAGCGGGGGAAGCCGATCTTCGGAGCGCCCGCAGCGCTGCCGTTTGGGGTCGCGGCGATCGACGCGCAGCTGCCGGCGAATGGCCTGCTGCTGGGGGCCATGCACGAGCTGCAGGCAGCTGGCCCGGACACGGAGACCGGGGCGGCACCGGCGCTGTTCGCGGCCGGCATCCTGGCGCGCCGCCCCGGGACTGTGGTGTGGATCGGCCGCGACGCGGAGGTGTTCGCCGCCGGCTTGCTGGATGCCGGGCTGGACCCTCGCCGGGTGGTGTTCGTCGACGCCGGCAAGACGACGCTCCTGGCGATGGAGGAGGCGCTGGGCGTCGCCGACGTGGCCGGCGTGGTGTGCGAGCACGAGGGCCGGCTCGACCTGGTGACCTCGCGCCGGCTGCAGCTGGCGGCCGAGGGGTCGGAGGTGCTGGGCCTGCTGATCCGCCGGTCGCGGCGCTTCGACGACCCCGTGCTGCGCCAGCCGTCCGCGGCGGCGACGCGATGGCGGGTTGCCACGCTGCCGTCCCCGGCGGCGCTGGCACATGCGTCGGACATCCCGGGGCTGAGCCGACCGCTATGGCAGCTGGAGCTGCTGCGCTGCCGAGGAGGTGAGGGGGGATCCTGGATCGTGGAGGGTTGCGATGCGCAGGGTCGTCTCGCTTTGGCTACCGTACTGGCCGATCGACCGGTTGCGACGGAACGACGCCTCGCTGCCGGCTGATGTCCCGCTGGTCACGCGCCTGCACGACGGGCGCCGCATGGTGATCGCGGCGGCCTGCTCCGTGGGGCGCGAGCTCGGACTGCACGCCGGCATGCCGGTGGCGCACGCCCAGGCGATGGTGCCGAAGCTCACCGTGGTGGATGCTACCCTGAACGACGATGCGGAGGCGCTGGGGCGCCTGGCGGCCTGGTGCCTGCGCCTGTCACCGATGACGGCGCCCGATCCCCCGGACGGGGTGTGGATCGACGTCACGGGCTGCACGCACCTCTACGGGGGCGAGCGGGCGATGCTGGATGGGCTGGTGAAGCACCTAGCCGATCAGGGCCTGCGAGGCAGGGTGGCGGTCGCCGACACCCCGGGCGGGGCCCATGCCCTGGCCCGCTTCGCCGCCAGCCCGATCGTGGTGGTGGACGTCGGCGGGGTCGCCGATGCGGTGGCGCTGCTGCCGGTATCCGCGCTGCGGCTCGACGGTCGGATGACCGGCGGGCTGCGCAAGCTCGGTCTCGACCTGGTGGGGCAGCTGGCGGCCACGCCGCGGGGTCCGTTGGCCCGGCGCTTCGGCGCCGGCCTGCTGCTGCGGCTCGACCAGGCCCTGGGCCGGGTGTCGGAGCCGATCGAGCCGGTGCTGCCGTCTGAGATCGTGGCCGTGCGCCGGACCTTCGTGGAGCCGCTGTCCACCCCCGAGGCGTTCGCGACGGTGATCGCGGTGCTGGTGGAAGAGGCCTGCGCGCAGCTGGAGCGGCGCGGCGAAGGCGCGCGCCGGCTGGACCTGCGCTACGAGCGGGTGGACGCCACAGTGCAGGTGGTCAGCGCCGGCACGGCGCGACCGGTGCGGGATGCACGGCATCTGGCCAAGCTGCTCGAGGAGCGGATCGAGCAGGTGGATCCGGGGCTGGGCGTCGAGGCGATGCTGCTGGTGC
>CAXSEF010000186.1:0-3338 GCA_964236535.1 uncultured Acetobacteraceae bacterium | reverse complement strand
GGTTGCTTCCAGACTGAATGTTCGGGCAGAGGGCAGTCGGGGTTCTACCCGGCATGTAACGCCGCTGCTGGCATTCCAGCCTGTATGGCTTCATCCATCGTCTCCGGACGCTAGGCCATCACCAGCAGCAGCAATGCCGTATGGTGTAGAAATCGAGATTACCCGTGGTAGCTTGTGCTTATCTTCATGAATCCAGTTGAACCTTTGCACTACCACCCGCGCCGATCACGACCTCGGCTCCACATGAACATGCAGCCCAGCACCAACGCCACAAGCAACGCATCCTGGGTAAGCGAGAGCTGGTGCATGAAGCGGAAGATGAAGCCGTAGATTACCGCATGGATGACGGATGACATCACCATGTGGGTGATCCAGTCCGACATCCCGCCGCCGGAGCGGTGGCCGTGGTACAGGGTCAGCAATATTAGGCTGGAACCTCCGCCCATCATGCCCGGCCGCCGATCTCTGCCAGGGCCAGCAAGAGGGCGTCCCGAGCCGTTGTGGCGATGGCTTGGCGGCGACCGGCAACGCCAACCCTGCCTCCGGCACGGACCACGCCGGCCAGCTCGTAGATCAGGGCGGTTGGCATCTCGGGCGGTTCACCAAAGCTGTCGGGCAGCATCCACAGACGATCCCCGATCCTCAGTTCTCCGCCCTCGCCCGTCACCGGCCGGTCGTGCAGGACCATCTTGAACGGCAGGGCGTCGCCCATGGCTGGCGTGAAGGTGTCAGGCCCGGCGCCTTCCAGGCGCATCCCGTCACCGTCGTAGAGCACGCCAGGGAAAGGCTCTGTGGTCACGCTGGCTACCTCGGGAACATCAACGAGCAGCGCACACGTAACAAAGCTGCCCAACGCCCGCCACGAAATACCCGAGGGTGCATCTGGAACCTTCCCGCAGCGCCTGCCAGACAGGAGACATGCCGACCTTTCGCCCGCTCGCGCTTCTCCTGCTTCTCGCGGCCCCAGCCTACGCCCAGACACCCCCGACGGCATGCCCGCAGATCTTCCAGGGCGGTCAGCCCCCGGCCCTGGTCAACCTGAAGCTGGCCACCCGCACCACCCTGCTGTGCAACGAGGCGTACGCCACGCTCGCCTCCGGCGTGACCCGCGGGGCGCTCTGGTCGGCCGAGCACCCGACGGCAGGCAGCCTGGCGGCCGCGCGCGACACGGAGCGGGTGAATGACTTCCACCCCGAAGACCGGCTGCCCTGGGCCGACCAGGCGCAGATCGACGATTACCGCCGCTCCGGGTTCGACCGAGGCCACATGACGCCTTCGGGCGACATGCCGGATGCAGCCGCCCAGGATCAAAGCTTCAGCCTCGCCAACGTCGTGCCTCAGACGCCTGAGCTGAACCGCGGTATCTGGGAAGGCGTGGAAAGCGCGGTCCGCCATCTGGCGGGACGCCAGGGCGAGCTGTTCCTGGTCACCGGCCCTGCTTTTGGGGGCGAGCAGCTCAAGTCCATCGGACCCGACGGCGTGCTGGTGCCATCCTCGACCTGGAAGGCGGTGTACGACCCGCGGGCAGGCGGGGCAGGGGCCTACATCTGCACGAACACGGACACGCCCACCTGCCAGACAGTCTCGATCGCGGTGCTGATCCAGACGGTCGGGATCGACCCGTTCCCGGCGCTGCCGGTCCGCGTGAAGGCAGTAGCGATGGTGCTGCCAGAGCCGGAGGACAGCCCCTTTGCGCCGGGCCATCACCATCGGCGACGCCACAAGATGCAGGATCTGCTTGAGGAGCTGCCGAAACTCTAGGGGTCCCGTCGAGCCAAGCTGGTGTCGGCGCCGCCGCCATCGCCGTGCCCACTGAAGAAGTTGTGTTCTGTATCGGGTCTCTGCAACCTTCACGCGAACAAGCTATGCGGAAGGGCAGCGCGGATGAGCAGAACTGGCGACGAACCGTTGCCGAAGCTGTTACGTTCGCTGTGGCCAGAACGACTGGCAGCGTGGCTGCACTCTGGAAAAGACAATAATCCAGCGCCAGCCGCCACGCTCGCGACGATGCACGCTGTGTCGACGCCGCCGTTCGACGCTCTGGTGGCGATCGGACCCTATAACCTCCCCCGTGGCGCCGATCCCGCAGCCGCCGTCCTCGCCGTCGAAACCGCGGTCCTTGGCTGTCCGGGAGCCGATTGGGCGAGCGTCGAGCATCATGACGTCCCACTCGACCCTGATGCGCCGTGGCTTGACGTCCTCCCGGCCGGCAGCTCGAGGAAACCTGATGGCGACGAGTGGCGCCTGCTGCACAACCGGATCCGGCAGCTCATCCTCGACACGCTTGCCGAGCTTCCGGTCACAGCCCTGATCACCGCCGCACCGATGGCGAAAGTAGATCACGCCGTCCTGCCGCCCTCGCCCCTTCTGCCTGCGTTGTTAGTGTCGGGGTTTGCCGAGGGAAGCACGTTCACCTCCCTGAGGCCGTCCACCAGGCAGGACACGCTCGGGCGCCACTCGCCAGCGCCGGCGCCGCTTTCGTCGCCGGCATTACCGATCGAGCGCCTACTTGCAGACGACGCTGCAAGCATCCCGGATGACAAGATGTTGGCCACGCTGCTCGGTTTCGCCCTCCCCGGCGACACCATGCCGCTGGCGCGCCGGCTCATGGAACGGTTCGGATCCTATGCCCGGGTGCTGTCGGCGCCGCAGAACGAGCTGAACGAGGTCCGCGGCATCGCCAGGCACGGGCTGACCGCCATCAAGCTGACGCACGCCGCGGCCCTGCGTCATGCGCGGGCGACGCTCATGGACCAGCCGGTCCTTGAAGACTGGGAGCGGCTGATGGAGTACCTGGCCGCGGTGCTCGCGCACGAGCGCATCGAGCAGTTCCGCATCCTGTTCCTGAATGCGGATCACCGGCTAATCGCCGACGAGGCCCAGGCCAGGGGCACGGTCAACCACACGCCGGTCTATCCGCGGGAGGTGGTGCGCCGAGCCCTGGAGCTCGAGGCTGCGGCGCTGATCCTGGTGCACAACCACCCGAGCGGCGACCCGACCCCGTCACGGGACGACCTCGCGATGACGAAGATGATCTGCGCGGCGGCGAAGGTCATGAGTGTGGAAATCCACGACCACGTCATCGTCGGCAACGGGCGCTGGTTCAGCTTCCGGAAGGAAGAGTTGCTTTGAAGGCGTGTGCAACCAAGCCACAGAATCATAAAAATCATCAACCAATAGACGGTGCGCGCTAATGTCAATGTGGATACCCATGGCCAGCCTTTTGACAGCTACAACGGTGTTATTAGCCTCCCCGATCGCCTGGGCTTCCGATATGACCGGCACCTACGTGGCCTCGGGCCGCCGCTATGCTTACCGTTGTAGAGACTACAGACGGG
>CAXSEF010000185.1:0-3344 GCA_964236535.1 uncultured Acetobacteraceae bacterium | reverse complement strand
CACACTATGCACGGATTCTCCCAGCACATCTGCTTCCTCGCCTGCTGCCACACGATAGGCAGGTCCTGGGAGCCGGGCCGCTCAACCTGCCCACTCCGGCACCTGCTGATCGTGGCAAAGCCTGAGCTGCTGCAATCGCAGCGCCGCGAACACGTCCTCTCGGACCATGCCTGCCTCTCCAGCGTCCTGCAGCCCGGGCAGGCTTGCCTGCGCCTCGATCAGGAAACGCTTGGGCAGCAGGACGCTGTCGCGAAGGTAGGCACGTTGCCACCAGTCAAAAATCCGCTCTGCCGCCGCACCGAGCAGTCCGTCGCTCGGCAGCCGGTCGCGTTTCTTGTGCTGGTTGATGCTTCTGTGCGCCGGGAGAAGATTCCACAGGTCGGAGCAGGGCCACGCCGCCCAGGGCAGGCAATGATCGATGTCGAGAGAATCTGCCCTGAGCCGGTGCCCACTCCACACGCAGTGCAGGCTCTGCCCGGCCTCCAGCTGCCGCAGCGCCAAGCTGCGCGGAAGCGCCACGTCGCGCAGGGGTTCCGCCCAGGTCATCGCCGCAGACAGCACGCCCTCGTCCAGTCGCCGGTCCTGACGCCGGGCGTAGCCGTTCATGAGGCGGCCCCACTCTGCGACAAGAGCCGGCTCGACCCAGCAGGAGAAGCGTTGGCAGGCTTGCCAGAGGTGGCGCGGCACACGCATCACCCCGAAGACAAGCAACGTGGCCTCGTCCAGGACCAGTTCGCCGCCCGAGTGCGGCAGACCGCGTCCCTTGTCGACCGGCAGTACCGGACTGCCATTCGGGAAGGTCATGTGGCTTGCGGGCATGGTGGCGATCGTGCCGGCCGCCTCGGCCAACGAGCTGCGCACCGCGTGAGCGAGGTCGCCCGTGAACCGGTTGCCCACGCGTAGGTCGAGGGGCGAGAGCCCGGAGGCCAGCAGCGCCTGCACACCTTCCCTGGCGAAGCCGAGCGCCTCGCCGCTTCGCCTGTTCGCCGACGACTGCGGCAGGTCGGCCCGGAGCAGCGGCAGGTAGAGGCGCAGCCAGGTCAACGCCACCAGACCCATCGGCAGCGCCACATGCTCGTCGCCTGCTTGCGCCAGCCCGGCCGCGCCATCGGCGATGCGGCACAAACTGCGCAGCAGCGCCAGCTTGTAGGTGGAGCTCTTGGCGTCGTTGAGGATAATGTGGCGCAGCAGCGGTAGCGCGCCGGTGCCGTCGTCGGGCAGGCGCAGGGCCATGCCGGTCCAGCGTACGTCCGGGCGGCCCAGGAGGTCGGTCATCTCCTGGCTGCGCACGACCGCCAACCCGTGCTCGCGGGCAAGGCGTTCCACCTGGTCGGCGTTGACCGAGTGCATCACCCGCTCCGGGTCCGGCTCGCCGAGGCGGAGCGTGAGGAGGAGGAGCCCGCCGGGCTTGAGCAGGGCCACCAGCTTGCGCAGGGCACGCGGCCGGTCCGAGTGCGCCACGTGCTGCCACACGGCCGACAGCAGGATGAGATCGAAGCCGATCCCGAGACGGCTCGCGCGAGGGAGACCAGGCAACGCATCGTCCAGCCAACGCACCTTGTGGTCAGGGTGACGCCGTCGCCCTTCCTCGCGCATCGCAGCAGACGGCTCGACCGCCACGACGTCAGCGCCTTGGGCGGCGAACCAGGCGCTGTCACGCCCGCTGCCGGCCCCGACATCAAGGATTGCTGGGCGACCCTTCGGCAGCAGGTCCGCGGCCCAGGCGAGCACCATGTCCGGCCGGAGCGCCTCGTGCCGCTCCGCCACGGTAGCGGCATGGTGGTCGTACCAGCGGATGGGGTCGGACGAGGCCATTGGCGGCATGGCAGCACGTTCGCCTCGGGAAGGCGATGTCGACCGGATACCGTCCTGGTCGGATCAGGAGTCGGCGAACTGCTCGCGGTGCCGCTGCACATAGGGCAGGTGCGGCCAGCGCTTCTGGTCCTGCGGCAAATGGATCCGCTGCAGCCGCTGTGCGAACAGGGCCTGCAGCTCCGCCGGAACCCGGTTGTGAGCCACCAGCAGGCCCAGCTCGTCCGTCAGCGAGATGAGGTAGCGGTCGAAGAGCCAGTGTACGGTGGCCGAAAGCGCGATACCGTTCTGCACGATGTCGGGGCCGCCCTCCGCGACCGGCCAGATGTGCGCCGCCTGCGCCTCGGCCTTGCCGCCACCGTTGATCAGGCGCAGGCCGGTCACGGCACAGCGGCCCTCGTAGGCATCGATGACCTGCCGCCGGAAAGCAGCATCTCGTATCTTGCGGTTAGTGAGCACCTGCGCAATACGGCGTTCCTGCTCGGCAAGCGGCGCCTCTACAAGGACTCGGGTCTCGGGATCGAGGTTTGCCGCGTCCAGTTCAAGCCGCCGTGCATTGGCAGGCAACAGTGTTTCCTGCAGCCCCGCCAGGACAATGGTAGCGAAATCGGTGGTCGTGATCGCGCGAATAGATCGGCCCTGCAGCGCGGCGCCCCGCCGGTTTGGGTCATCGATAGCGCGCACCAACGCCTCGTAGGGACCCGCTGTGCCTTCGAGCGGCACAACCTCATCGAAAGGGAGGAAGTCCTGGACAAGCGCGTAGCTGAAGCCGGCCTTGTCCGGATCAGGTTCGATCGCGACGACTTTCGCCACCGCCACGTAGCCCGCGCGATCCTTGTTGCGACTTGGCTCACGGTAGACGATCCAGTCACCCTGACATGCTAAGGCGGGAGGGAGATAACGATTTGGGAAATGGTAGCGGGAGCTAATGTCGTCGTCGTAGATCGTGCCTGCTCGGGTGTCGAAGACGCCGTTCGTCATCGAAAAGCTTTACGCTTCTTTGCGCACGAGCGTCACACCGTTTTGTCACCCGCTGCTGGTAGGCAGCTGCGGTCCACGCCTTTCCGCCAAGCCCAAGACTCTCGTTGACAGGAGCCAGTCACTCGCTGCCCCACTCTTCAACGCGGACGACTACTTCGTGTACGGGTATCGCGAGCAGCCCATCGAGCTCCTGATCAAGCTCGGCCCCGAAGGTGCGCTGGGACGCTCTGAAGTTAGCCTCTACCTCTCGACCGCCCGCCTTCTCGCGCAAGATTTCGATTTGCTCGGGGGTGATCGGACCTTCCCAGGAGGGCGCTGGGTCGGAAGGCGGTGGCGCGACCAAGTCGAGGACATCGTGCCCTCGCCAGAACCGGCACATCCAGCGCCAGACGATGGTGCCGTCCTCCGTAAGCCCGAACAGATCGACGCCAAGTGCCATGATTTTACTCCCGCGTGCTCTCAGCCCTCGGGCCCGCCCGACGAGGGCGAACCAGGGCGTAGGACTCCAGTAGCCCAGAAATTTCTGCCAACAGACTTCCCGCTGCTGGTTG
>CAXSEF010000184.1:0-3392 GCA_964236535.1 uncultured Acetobacteraceae bacterium | reverse complement strand
CTCATGCTGCGAAAGCTCTGTCAAAAAACAAAATGATCCCGGATGGACTCTAAGGGCGTCTTACCATCAGCGGGGTAGGAAGCTAGCGGTGCGCACGTCGCAGCTAGTTCCGACCTGGCAAGCGACCGAATATGACGGTTGCCTCAAAGATGGTTGGAACTTACCTGCCAGGGGTCAGTAGCCGCCGAAAAATCGCAGCAGCTACCGTATGCAGCGAAGCCAAGCAAAGCACAGACTGGCAAACTTCGTTTTATGCAGCCCTAAATTGTAGATGGCGTCAGCTGCGCCGCAACGTAAGGGACTGCCCCTGAGGTGACGTAGACGCTCGCAGGAAAGATCGCCGGAAGCAAGCCGATTGCCGCCACAGACGCCATAACCCCGAGCGTCGCCTCTTGCCCCATGATTGCTCCCGGCGAAACCCCGCCGAGCAGACTCTGTGCCATTGTTCCCGTACCACCCGCCACACACGACAATGACGAGACCGTCGTGCCGGTCGACTGGCTCTGTGCCGCCAGCCAGCACACCCCACGCGACAGCGATATGCCTCCGCTCGCGAGGCTCGCGACCACCTCGCCCGCCTTGTCCGTCGACACCACCCCTGCATCAGCGAGCAGGCTGCCGGGCTGCCCCAGCGCATCGGCGTAAATCCCGAGGCGCAACGCCGTGCCCCCTGCACCCGCGGCGGTCACGAGCACCCCTAGCGCCGTGACCTGCACTAGCGACGTCGTGACGGCGAACGGAATCGCGCTCAACGCGCCAAGCCCCGGGGTAGCGGCAGCCACTGCACAGGCCGGCCCATACCATCGCCCCGCCTGCACCCGCAGCTGTGGGTTTGCGGCGCCATAGCCGAAGTCGCGCCAAACCAAGTTGGTCGTGCCCCCGGCAGTATTAGCGACCAGCGCTGGACGCTCCGAATTCATGCACGCCACGGTACCCGACAGGTTTAAAATAAGAGGTCCAGCGAAAGCGTTGCGGAACAATGCCGTCGGAGCACCGTGCGTCACATCGAAGAATGCGCGATAACCGCTGATCTGCGTCTCCATCGGCGCACCATTGAATCGGATCCCCGACGACAGAGCCGGATTATCCCGGTAATATGCAAGAAAATCGAGTATTTCGACCCGCCCGCCGCCCGCGAACTGGACCGGGTATGCATTGAAACGCTCGGCGGTGCAGCGGCTGATCCGGACGTAGTTGGAATTGGCGAAGTTAAAGCCCGACTGCAGATATGGTGCGTTCGGCATCCGCCCGTCGCCCCTGGTATGGCAACCTTCATACTCCAATCGATTGTTCCCGGTCGCCGACGCAACCGAGCCGAGAAATCCGTTTTGCTGGTAGTCAATCGCGTGACAATCTACGTATCGAATGGTATGGATGAAGCTTGCAACGAGGTTTGTCGAGCCGTCGACAAAGGCGTCGACGGCATCGATCACTTGGCAATCGGAGTATCGGGTTCCAAATCCACGGTTCTGAAATCCAATCGAAGCTGAAACATTGCGGTTGAGATGATTCGGCCCATGAACCGTGCAGTTCTCGAAGGCCATGAAATAGCAGCCCCAATGCGTATCGAATCCCGCGTTAAAGCAGTCACGCACTGCGCTGTCATGCACCAAGCAGTGCTTGGGATTGCCACGGCTCCAAATTCCCATGTACTGAAATCCGCCCCAGAACACATTAGTGGTCACCGCGTGGCGACAATTTCCGCCACGCACGCTCACTCGCGTTCCGTCGGTCGACCCGGCAAGCTCTACGCCATAGCCGTAGGCGCCCTCGCTGAGGTTGGCGTCGTTTGGCAGATGCTCAATGAACGCCTCGATCTCTCCCTGCCAGCACGACAGCAACTGCACGCACCGCGTCCAGGCGTTGCGGATACGTAGCCGGTGGATCGTCGGCTGATAGACGCCCTGCAGCAGCAGCGCTGGCTGGCGCGCCGCAGTTCCCACCACTGCCGTCGTGTCCCCGCTCGCATCGATCATCAACCCGTCGATCTCGCAGCGCCCTTGCCCTATCTGCTGTATCTGCACCGCGGTGGTATAACTGTCATAAATTCGGTCGGCCGAGATGACGAACGCTACCGCCGCCACCTGCGCCAGCACCTTGCCCCCGACTAGCAACGACTCGCCGGCCAAGAAGGTCCCACTGATGCTGTCGAACACCAGCGTTCCGGTCACGCCGTCCGACAGCGACTTCAGCAGCCCGCTGGCGGCTGAGGTGCCGCCCGTCACCACCTGCTCCTCGGCAAACTGGCCGGCAGTGCCGCCGGAGAAGCCGAGCCCGAGCCCCTGGATGCGGAAAAGCTGCGTCTGCCACACTTGGGCCGAGCCCGGTCCGGTATTGCTCACTCCCGACACCGTCGGAGACCAGGGGTAAGCGTCCTCCGACGACACGACCCAGACCTGCCCCTGCTGGAGTCCCGCAACTGACCCCACGGACAGCTGGGTAACGGTGACTGCCTGGTCGACGAACGAGTTCCCGCTGACGCTGCCAAGCGTCACTGTGCTGATCGCGTTTACCGGAAGCGCCATGCCAGCCGTACGATTGACTGAAAGCACATTGTGCGAAAGCTGGTGCACGAGCGTGCCTTCGCCTACCAGCCACACGTCTAGATCGGTGATCGACAACGACACCGCGAAGCGGCCTATGGGAACCACCACGGGCACGCCGATCCCGGCGGCTACCACCATCGCCGCCTGGAACGCCGCGCTATCGTCAGTGACGCCGTCGCCGACCGCGTCGAACCAACGCACGTCGAGCCCAACCCGCGAATCCAGCACTGCTACCCAGCGGCCAGGCCCGGTGCTGCCCTGTGGTACAACCACTACCGCACCGTCGGCGGCAGCGACACTGTCCGCGACCCAGGACATCCAGCGCTCACCACCATCGGCTGCAGTAGCCTGCCCCTGCACCAGCACCGCCGCAGCAGAGCTCGGGGCAGGCAGCGCGCGCAACGCCGCGATCGAGGCAACGGCAAGGGCCGATGCCGTCGCGGGCGACGTAGCGTTGGACCCGGGAACTCCTTGCGGTCCACTCGGACCAGTGTCTCCGGTCATCCCGGGAGGCCCGGCTGGACCTGTCGCTCCGGGAGATCCGGCCGCCCCCGGCGGCCCCGCTGAACCAGCCGCTGCCGTCCCGCTTGCACCCGACGTGCCGGCCACACCGCCGCCGTTCGTCGCAGCGGAGTCAGTCGAATTTGACGAATCGGAACCGGAAGGCGTCTGCGTTCCAGTCATGCTGCTGCCGGTTATTCCCGTCGCGGTGATCCGCACCACTTGGTCGGAATGGTCCACGAGCACGCTCGCCACCTCCGACGGATCGCTGATCAATTGGCCGGTGGTATAGCCAGAGAATGGCTGCAGGACGATCAGGTCAAACGCCAAAGTCGGGACTCCTAG
>CAXSEF010000183.1:0-3444 GCA_964236535.1 uncultured Acetobacteraceae bacterium | reverse complement strand
TGGGTTCGCCGTTGGCCTTGCGGCCGCTGCGCTGGTTCATCTCCTCGCGCAGGGCTGCGGCAGATCCAGGAGCAGGCCGGCTGCTGTCCTGGGTGGCCCCCGCTGTCGGGGGCGGTGCCGGCCGCTGTCGCGGCACGGCAGGCAGGTCAGCCGGGTGGCTGACCTGATGCTCACGCCCTGACGGGAGTGGCGCATTCGGTTGGAAGAGTGCGGAAGGTCGCCAGTCGGCTGGGGCCTTCCTCCGCCTGGCAGCTTTCGACGGTCTCACGCCAGTCAGCCGCAAGGCATCCTCGGCGGCGATGTCCTGGCAGACACGGTGCCAGACCTTGGGGAGGGAGTTGTGGTTCGGTGGCTTCCCGTTGCTGCCGACAATCCCGGCTTTGCCAAGCGCCTCTGCGATCACCCTCCAGGAGGGCTCCTCCTTCGCGAGGATCGCCACGATCTCGGCGTACCTCGCCCTCAGCTGGCGATAGACGTCTCCATGGGCCCCAAAGGGGCGCTTGGTGGCGGCTGAGGCGATGGCTCGGAGTAGATCGTCTGGCATGTCCGCAAGGGTCTGTCCTCCGGACGCGAACAGCGACGGGCACGCTCAAATATATCGCGTGGGCATGGAGAGCTTGAGGCAGATCCTATGATCGGATGCCCGATCGGCTGACGCCATGCCGACGCCAAGCTGACGCCACTGATGCGCCATGTCGGTGCCAGAGGTGTTCCATGTCGACGCCATACCGACGCCATGATCCAAGCCAGATTAGGTGCATACACCATTGCATCTGACGATGCGGTCGGCCGCACGGCGCGGTGCGCCGTTCGCGTCCGCAGCCTCCATCCTGGCGCAGGCATGGAGGACACATGATGGACAACGACGTTGTGACGGCCCTCGGGGGTCGGGCTCGCCGGACGGCAGTCACCCTGGAAGAGGTCGGAAACGGCGTGCGGGACGCGAACGGCGGCCTCGCCCTGATCGCCGGAAAGCAGCGGCTGCACGGCGAGCAGCTGGAACGGATTATCCAGCTGGTGACGTCCGAGGAGAAGGAGGCGGGCGAAGGCCCGACCCTGGAGGAGCTGATCGGCGGCCTGATCAGCCGGCTCGACAACCAGTCCGCCTACCTGAAGGACATCAAGGTCGGGCTGGCCAAGGTCACGCAGAACATGCCTCTCGACGTCGTCCAGGCCATCGCCGACAACTTCGGCGTCGACCCTACGTCCAGTGGGGACGCGAAGCGATGATGACGTTCCGCAAGCTGGCGGCGGACTCCGACGGCAAACTGATCCGGGCCTACTTCACGGAGCACTCTCCGGAACCGGAGCCCGGAGCCGAGCTGGAGCCAGGTGCCCGGCCGGATGCCGGCGGCCGCCTGACCGCGTACTACACCGGGCGGGATAGCCGGGCGAGCTGGCGCCCCGACATGGCGCCCGAGATGGCCCAGGCTCTCGGCATCGACGCCAGCAAGCCACCGCGTGACGCCGACCTGGACCGGCTGTTCGAGGCGAGGCGGGCTGACACCGGCGAGAAGTGGCCGAGCGCCAAGCCTCGCAAGATCAGCGCCTACGACCTGACCACGGCGCCGCACAAGTCCGTCTCCCTCGCCGCGGAGTTCGCGGCCTCGCCCGCCGAGGCGGCCGCGATCCGCGAGGCCATGCGGCGCGCCAACGACGACACCATGCGCTACGTGGCCCGCGAGATCGGCTGGGCCAGGAGGGGCAAGAACGGGGAGGACGGCGCCGATCCGGGCGAGGTGGGCTGGGTCTCCTTCATGCACCACACCGCGCGGCCGACGCTGCAGGTCAGGGACGGCAAGACCGGCGTCACCTACCTGGCCGAGGTCCCGATGTCGGGCGACCCGCACGACCACATCCACAACGGCATGTTCAACTTGGTCGCCACCGCGGACGGCCGCATCGGCTCGCTCGACACCAAGAAGCTCAACGATCGGGTCCACGAGTTCGGCGCCTACTTCCAGGCCCGCCTCGCCGACGAGCTGCGCAAACTCGGCATCCACACGGCCTACGACGAAAAGGAGCAGGCGGTCGTCATCACAGCCATCCCTCAGGCGGCTGTCGACCTGTTCTCCAAGGGACGGCAGCAGACCGAGCGCAACGCCCAGGCCTATGCCAAGCGCCAGGGGCTGGAGTGGGAGGGGCTCTCGGCCGAGCGCAAGTTCGGCATCCTGTCCGCCGCCGCCGTGGCCGAGCGACGCTCCAAGGGAGATGGGCGAACGGAGAGGCAGACCTGGCGCGACCAGGCCGAGGCGATCGGCTGGACGCACACGACGGTGCTGGAGGGTGCGACGACCCCGACGCTGACCGCGGCCGAGCGGTTCGATCGCGCCTACGAGTTTGCGGCCCGGCACCTGGCCGAGGAGTTCCAGACGGCCGCGGTGATCGACCACGCCAAGATCAGGACCTATGCCGCCCGCGGCCTGATCTCTACCGGGGTCGCGGAGGTGGAGGACATCGACCGCGTGGTCCAGCTCCTCGAGCAGCGCGGCATCACCCTGCGCGGCCAAGCAACCTCCTTGATCGTCGGCGAGATCGCCGACATGAAAGCCCTGGAGGCCGGCGTCGTCACCATGAAGGTGCGTGTCACCACGGCAGCCCAGGTCGGGATCGAGGAGCGGCTTGCCAGTCGCGCCAGGGGCGCGGCCGCGGACCGGGCGGACGCACTCTCCGTCGCCGCCCTCAAGGCGGCGATCGACAGCTCCGGCCTCGACTTCGATCGCGATCCCGAGCACGGGGCGGCGCAGAAGGCGGCGATCTACAGCCTGGGCACCGGCGGCAAGCTCGGCTTCGTCACCGGCGTTGCCGGCTCCGGCAAGACCACGCTGCTCAAGCCCCTGGTGGCCGCATGGCAGGCCGACACGCGCCTCGCTGCGGGCGGCCGGGAAGTAATCGGCTTGGCGACGGCCTGGCGGCAGGCCGATGCCCTGAAGGGTGCCGGGATCAAGCGCACCGCGGCGCTGGGTCCTTTCCTGAGCGGCGCCGAGGACGGCAGCATCGTGCTTTCCCGCAACACGGTGCTGGTGATCGACGAGGTCAGCCAGATAGGCCCGCGGTCCTTCCTCAAGCTGCTGGAGCTGCAGGCCCGGCACGACCTGACCATCAAGGGCCTGGGCGACCGCGAGCAGTGCCAGGCCATCGAGGCTGGCGACACTATAGAGATCATGAGCAGGGCACTCCCGCAGGGCTCGATCCCGGAGCTGCTGACCACGGTGCGGCAGGAGACGGCGAGAGGGCGCGAGATCGCCGGCCTGTTCCGCGCAGGCGACGCGGCCAGGGCGCTGGCCATGAAGAGGGAGGACGGCACCGTCCAGTTGGTCGGCGGCGACCAGGACGAGGTGGTCGGGCAGGTCGCCGACCTCTACATCCGGCGCCGTGACGCGCTGCGAGCCGCCCGCTCGAACCACGGCGTGACCATCTCCGCGCTGACCAACCAGGACGCAG
>CAXSEF010000182.1:0-3453 GCA_964236535.1 uncultured Acetobacteraceae bacterium | reverse complement strand
CGCCGCAACCAGCCAGCTCCATTGCGATAACGATCAGAGACAGCCTCTGAGGACGGCCTACGCCACGATCAAGGGCTTCGAGGTGATGCGTGCGCTCCGCAAGGGGCAGGCGGCTGCCTTCAACATCACGCGCGACATCCTCGGCGAGGCCCGCATCGTCGAGCGCGCCTTCGGCCTCGGTGGTTCTGCCCTGGCCGAAGCGGTCCAGTTCGTCGGCAAACGCCTCGAACTTGAAGCCGCCTGACGAAGCCGTCCACGCTCCCCACCCTCTTCGCGCGCACAAACAAGCAGTTTGCAACAGAGCCATCCCGAGCATATCTATGAGGACGCCGCGTCGGGGCGGCTCGACAAGCGGCCGGGCTTGGACGCCTGCCTGAAGGCGCTGCGCCGCGACGACACGCTCGTCATCTGGAAGCTCGATCGGCTTGGCCGTGACCTGCGCCACCTCGTCAACACGGTCGGCGACCTGACAAAGCGCGGCATCGGCCTCAAGGTGCTGGCGGGTGAAGGCGCATCGATCGACACTACCACCGCCAACGGCCGGCTGATCTTTGCGATCTTTGCCGGCCTTGCTGAGTTCGAGCGAGAGCTGATCGTCGAACGCACCCGCGCCGGTTTGGCCTCTGCCCGCGCACGCGGTCGACATGGTGGGCGTCCGTTCAAGATGACGCTCGCCAAGCTGCGTCTCGCCCAGGCTGCGATGGGCAAACCGGAGACGAAAGTCGCGGAGCTGTGTGCCGAACTAGGTGTCACCCGTCAGACCCTATACCGACACGTCACGCCCAAAGGCGAGATCAGGCCGGATGGCGAAAAGCTACTCGCCCAACGTGCCCGATAGCTCCATTCTGTTCAGTAAGCCGTCGTAGGTCGGCGCGGAGACTTTATGCTAATTGTTCTCAGTGGATTGCCTGGCACTGGCAAGACGACAATCGGAAAGGCATTAGCTGCAAAAATATCGGCAGCTTATGTTCGTGTTGACGAGATCGAGCACGCGTTAAGGCAGCATTCGGGATTTGCCCACGACATCGGCTCCGCAGGTTACGTGGTCGCCTTTGCTATAGCATCGTCAAACCTGAAGCTCGGGAACTGGGTTGTCGCCGACAGCGTCAATCCCGTCCCTGAAAGCCGGCAAGGCTGGCGAAATGTGGTTCGGGCTGTTGAAGGATCACACCTCATGGAAGTGGAAATTATATGTAGCGATGAAAACGAACATAGGCGTCGGGTCGAGGGGCGTGCGCCAGACATTCATGGCTTCACACTTCCTACATGGTCGTCAGTCGTCTCGCACGATTACGTACCGTGGGTAGAACCCCGCCTCATAGTGGACACGGCAATTCTTAGTATTTCAGATGCGGTCTCAACGATTGAAACGCAGATGGAGATGATGGCCCCGATCCGCTCGCCGTCGCAATAGGCGACATATTGCTCCGCAGTGAAACTCCACAGGCTCGGCTTAGCGTACGTTTTCGAACACCCTCTCACCGGTCCCCTCTGCGGCTTGAGCAGGACCCAAAGGCGGGAAATCTTGCCCTCCACAATCGCGCCGTAGATGAGGAGCACAACAATGGACTATGAGAGGATCTACAAGAGCTTCATAGAAGCTCGCCGTTCGACGCCTGTGCCAGTACAAGATTGGGACCAAGCCGAGTTCCACCACATTATTCCGATCTACAGATGCTCCTATGAAAGAGGAAGCAAGAAGGACAGGGCAGACACGAGCAACAAGGTCCGCCTCCGATGGAGCGATCATCTTTTCGCACATCTTCTTCTTGCCAAGTTTGACCCGAACCCGAAGGCGTGGGCTACGCTCAGGTTCATGCTCGGTGTGTTTACGAACCGGCACGACATGAACCTAATAGCTGGCGGGCGCGAGCGATACGACCGCTGGCGTCGTATCGCCCTTGCTCAACTCGACAGCACGGTTTTCGACTTCGTGCATGAGGATGGAGAGACGTTCTCCGGAACGCCCTATCAAATGCGAGACCTTACCGGCATCGATCTGCGCAGGTTTCGTCAACTCACGCATAGAGGGAACAAGTCGTGCGCAGGGTGGCGTCTCGCCTCGACGGCAATAGAGGAAACCGGCTCGCCCACAGGGCCGCGCCACCAGAACTACGACACCACGATCTACTGCTTCGTTCACGTGGACGATCGCCGGTTCGAGGGAACTCAGAACACGTTCGCAAAGACCTACGCGATCCGGCAGGCGGATGTCTCTGGAGTGGTTTGTGGCTCGCATCTGTCAGCAGCAGGTTGGAGGCTCGCCAACACTCCGATAGAGGCGACGGATCACCGGAAAGGCGAGAAGAATATAAATTACGACGCAAATGTCTATACGTTCATGAACAGCGAAGGGCTCACCGAGGTTTGCACGCAATTGCAATTACAAAAAAGGCATTGCGTGCACTCGAGCTACACCTCGCGATTGGTCAGCGGAATGCTGATGATCGCGGGTGGATGGAGATTGGGCACGACCCCAGAAGACTACAGCGGACGAAAGCGTGGATTTGATCATCACAGGGTTAGCACGACGATCCTACATTTTCGCCATGTCGACGGCCGAGAAGAACATTGCACGTCATACGAGCTAGGTAAAAAGTTCGGTTTGCCGCCTGTAGGCGTGAGCCAGTTCGTCACCGGAAAAGCCAAGTCATGCAACGGGTGGCATCTCGCTTCCACCGCCGTTACATCAGTGGGCAATCCGAAGGGAACAGCGAGGCACGACTACGATCCCACTATCTACACGTTCATCCACGAAGATGGATCGACGTACAATAGGACGCGGCTTGCGTTCGTTGCCAAAACAGGACTGCTTGATCGGAGCGTACGACGCCTCATCAAAAGTGATGCATTGTCCGTCAAGGGCTGGCGCATGCATACGACGCCGGCTTCCCATGCCGGATCGGCAAAGGGATCGAGACACTTTCGTTTCGACAGCAAGCTCTATTCGTTCGTCCATGTCGATGGCAGAGAAGAACTTCTCACGCAATCAGCGATGTCGGAGAAGACAGGCATCCCGAAGGCCAGCATCAACGCGGTGACAACAGGACGCTTCAAATCAGCCATGGGATGGCGGCTCGCCAGTACTCTCGCGGAAGATGCTGGACAAGGGCGAAAAGGGAATGCGCACTACAACTATGATGCCCTAACTTACCAATTTGTTCACAATGATGGCAGAACGGAAGATCTCACTCAGCATGACATGCGGAAGAAGCATTCCATTTCAGCCGCTGGGATAAGCATGCTGGTGAACGGCAAGAACCCTACCTGCAAAGGTTGGAGGATAAGGAAAGCGCCCGCACAGTTAAGCCTTGCCTTCCGGGATTAACCGATAGGCGCAGGCCAAAGTTTGTCATATCGCCCCTTTTCCCGACTACGCCAGAGCAGGCTGCCTGGACGGCTCTGTTGCAAACCTTGGTCCGGGCTGGCGGGATGGTTGCCGATTGGGAGGGG
>CAXSEF010000181.1:0-3478 GCA_964236535.1 uncultured Acetobacteraceae bacterium | reverse complement strand
CATCCTACACGACGCGCACGGTCAGCCCAACACGCCCGGCGCACCCCCCAGCCCCGGCCACCCACCCCGCACCCCACCCCGCCCGTCCGCCCGCCCGCGCCCCGCCACCCCCGCGAGGCGCCCCCCCGCGCCCGAACCCGGCCTGTTCGAGCCGCCCGGCCCGGCCGCGCCGGCGCGGCTGCCGGTGCTGCTGCCCTACCCGTTCGCCGGCCCGTTC
Organism: uncultured Acetobacteraceae bacterium; assembly: GCA_964236535.1. Classification (GTDB taxonomy): domain Bacteria; phylum Pseudomonadota; class Alphaproteobacteria; order Acetobacterales; family Acetobacteraceae; genus CAXSEF01. Next base: position 3,261 of record CAXSEF010000181.1, on the reverse strand, counting down.
GACTACGCGGCCCCCCCGCACATGGCCCTCGCGCCGGGCGACATCGTGCTGGTCCCGCTGAACCGCCGCGCCGAGATCGGCGTGGTGTGGGACGCGCCCGCCGGCCCGCCGGTCGCCGACTCCAGGCTGAAGCCGGTCGCCGCACGCCTCGACACCCCGCCGCTGCCCGCAGCGCTGCGCCGCTTCGTCGACTGGGTGGCGCAGTACACCCTGTCCGCGCCCGGCGAGGTGCTGGCGATGGCGCTGCGGGCCAACGCCCTGTCGATGCCGCCGCCGCCGCTGGGCTGGCAACCCGCCCCGCCCGACGGCGCGACGGCGCATGCCGACAGCGCCCCCGACCCCGCCAACCAGCCGGCCGACACCACCCCCGGCGACACCCCGGCCACGCGCCCGCGCCTCACCCCGCAGCGCCGCCGCGTCCTCGACGCCCTGCAGGCCGGGCCGCGCGCCACCGCCGACCTGGCCCGTCTCGCCGAGGTCTCCGCCGGCCTGGTCCGCGGCATGGCGCAGTCCGGGCTGATCCTGCCCGCGATGCTGCCCCGCGCCCCGCCCTTCGCCACCCCCGACCCCGCCCGCCCCGGCCCGCTGCTGACCGCAGCACAGGCCGAGGTCGCCGCCGCCCTGCGCGCCGACGTCGCCTCGCATCGCTTCGCCGTCACCCTGGTGGACGGCGTCACCGGCTCCGGCAAGACCGAGGTCTACCTCGAGGCCGTCGCCGAGTGCCTCGCCGCCGGCAGGCAGGCGCTGGTGCTGCTGCCCGAGATCGCGCTGTCCTCGCAGTGGCTGGAACGCTTCGAGCGCCGCTTCGGCACCGCGCCGGCCGTCTGGCACTCCGACCTCGCCTCGCGCGTGCGCCGCCTGACCTGGCGCGCGGTCGCCGACGGCGCGGCGCCGGTCGTGGTCGGCGCGCGCTCCGCCCTGTTCCTGCCCTTCCCCGACCTCGGCCTGATCGTCGTCGACGAGGAGCACGAGACCGCGTTCAAGCAGGAGGACGGCGTCGTCTACCACGCCCGCGACATGGCGGTCGTGCGCGCCCGGCTGTCCGAGGCCGCCTGCGTGCTGGTCTCCGCCACGCCAAGCCTGGAGTCGCTCGCCAACGTCGACCTCGGCCGCTACCGCCGCCTGACGCTCGCCACCCGGCACGGCGGCGCCAGCCTGCCCAGCGTCGCCGCCATCGACCTGCGCGACCAGGCGCCGGAGCGCGGCCGCTTCATCTCGCCGCTGCTCGCCACCGCGATCGACGAGACCTTCGCCCGCGGCGAGCAGGCCATGCTGTTCCTCAACCGGCGCGGCTACGCCCCGCTCACCCTGTGCCGCGCCTGCGGCCACCGCATGGGCTGCCCGAACTGCACCGCCTGGCTCGTCGAGCACCGCGCGCTGCGCTCCCTCACCTGCCACCACTGCGGCCACGCCGAGCCGATCCCCACGGTCTGCCCCACCTGCGCCGCCGAGCACAGCCTCGCACCCGTCGGCCCCGGCGTGGAACGCATCACCGAGGAGGCCGCCGCACGCTTCCCCGCCGCCCGCACCCTGGTCATGGCAAGCGACACCCTGCCCGGCCCGCACGCCGCGGCCGAAGCCGCGCGCGCCATCTCCGCCCGCGAGATCGACCTCGTCATCGGCACCCAGATCGTCGCCAAGGGCTGGCACTTCCCCCACCTCACACTGGTCGGCGTGGTCGACGCCGACCTCGGCCTCGGCGGCGGCGACCTGCGCGCCTCCGAACGCACCGTCCAGCTGCTGCACCAGGTCGCCGGCCGCGCCGGCCGCGCCGAAAGCCCCGGCCGCGTGCTGCTGCAGACCTTCTCGCCCGAGCACCCGGTGATGGAGGCGCTGCTCAAGGGCGACCTCGCCGCCTTCATGGCCCAGGAAGCCGCCGGCCGCCGCCCCGGACACTGGCCGCCCTACGGCCGCCTCGCCGCGCTGATCGTCAGCGCCGACACCCCCGCCGACGCGGACTCGACCGCGCGCGCCCTCGGCCTCGCCGCCCCGCACGGCGACGGGGTCGTCGTGCTCGGCCCGGCCCCCGCCCCGCTCGCCATCCTGCGCGGACGCCACCGGCGCCGGCTGCTGCTGCGCACCCGGCGCGAGATCGCCGTCCAGCCGATCCTGCGCCAGTGGCTGGCCCGGGTCGCGGTGCCACGCGGCGTGCGGGTCGACGTGGACGTGGACCCGGTATCCTTTCTCTGATGCCGCGGCCCTTGGGCACTGCCGGCCAGCAAGCAAGGCCGGGCTCTGCCCAGACCCGCCAAAGGCCTGAGGCCTTTGGAAACCCGTTCGTCAAGCAAGTAAACCTGCGGGCTCGCCATCGGCGAAGTCCTGTGACCTGTTTTTCAGGTAACGGACCGCAGGCCTGGCTGCCTGGAAAGTCACGCTCAAGAAATTTCTGAATTGTATACATGGACATCCGTATGCCGCCGTCGCCCAGGCGACGCGGCCCGGCCTGTCACGCGGCGCCGGACACCAGGCCTCGCCTGTCACGCCGCGCGTGACACCCGCCGTCACGCGGCGCCGGACACCACCCCCGAAAGTGTCCGGTCCCACCGGACACTTCGGGGTCCAAAGTGTCCGGCCTCGCCGGACACTTTCGTCTCGGAAACGCTCCACTGTCCGGTCTCGCCGGACACTTTTCCGGCCCCGCCCGACCGGCTGGGGATCACCCTGGCCCGAACGGCCCGGTCTCGCCGGGCCCGCGCCGGGTCGCGTCCGCAGTCCCGCCGACCAGGCGACGCGTCATGGTCGCCGCCCCGACCGCCGCGACCAGCAGCGCACCGAGCCAGCGGTCCGGCAGGATCGGCTCGCCGCTGCCCGGCCCCAGCAGCAGCACGAGATACACCACGCTGACCGCCAGCAGCGCCCCGCGCGCCCGCAGTCCCCGCCCGGCCGCGACCAGCGACAGCGCCACGAACACCACGAACAGCCCGATCGCCAGGGCCCGCGCGGCATCGAAGGCCTGGGTGCCGAGCAGGTAGAACACCCCCTGCAGCTCCCCCGTCAGCCATTGCACGTCGTCGATCAGCACCGCCCCGAACCGGTCCGGCCCCGCCGCATACAGCCCCGCGGCGAGCAGCAGGCCGGTCGCCCAGATCACGCCGATAGTGCCGCGCCGCATCAGAAATCTCCGCCCTGCCGGCGCCCATGTTGCCCCGCGCCCGCCCGTCAGCAAGCCCGGGCACTCCCTCCGCCCGCATTCCACGGCCCAGCCCCGCCAAAGGGCGGAGCCCTTCGCAAACCCTTCCCTAACAAAAGGATTCCAAAGGC
>CAXSEF010000180.1:0-3519 GCA_964236535.1 uncultured Acetobacteraceae bacterium | reverse complement strand
AGCGCCGTGCCGAACTCCACCTCGCTCTCACCACGCTCGCCTGCGCCGTCATCTGTTTTAGAGTCCGTCCAAGATCATATTGAGGCTTGGCGGAGTCTTCGCAGCATCAGGCGGATCGACGCCCAGCGGAGGAACGCCAGCGCGTTTTGGTTTGAGGCACTCCCATCCTTGCTCAGGCGTCGGCAGCGGTTCAGCCAGGCGATGGTGCGTTCCACGATCCAACGCCTGGGCAGCACCACGAACTTGCCTGCGTCGCACCGCCGCACGATCTCGATGTTCACGCCGCGGCAGACCCGAGCCAGCCCCTGCTGGAACTTCGGCCCCTGGTAGCCGCCACCGGCGTAGAGCTTCAGCAGAAACGGATACAGCCCGAACACCGTGGCCATCAGCAGCACGCCACCATCGCGGTCCTGTGGATCGGCCGCATGGACGATGGCCTGCATCGGCAGGCCTTGCGTGTCGACGAGGACGTGCCGCTTGTTGCCTTTTATCTTCTTGCCGCCATCGAAGCCCGGTGGATTGATCCGACACCGCCTTTTCCAGCGCTCTTCACGCTCTGAGTGTCGATGATCGCGGCTGTCGGACTGGCCTCACGGTCCGCCTGCTCGCAGCAGAGCACGCAGAGAGCATGGTGCAGCCGGTCGAGCGTGCCGTCGTCCTGCCAGCGGCAGAAGTAGTGGTTCACCGTGCTGCGAGGTGGCAGGTCCTTCGGGATGGCGCGCCACTGGCAGCCGGTGCCCAGCACATACATCAGGCCGTTCATCACCTCACGCACGTCCACCGTCCGCCTGTTGCCGCCTCGCCTGGCACGCGCGATCTCGGCCTTGGCCAAATCCCATTCCGCATCGGTCGGGTCGCTGGGATAACGCAGCTTGCTGCGGTCATACCGGCCGCGATTCTCAATGGTCCACATCGGGCGGCTAATCCTGCCAATAGCGGCAGCCAATAAAGAATCGTAACCTACTCCTAAAAATCAACACGATCTTGGACGGACACTCAGAAATATCACGTTTTCGTCCCCAGCTATTGAGTACTAGAATTCTCAAGAGTCGCCTTGAGCGGAGTCCAGAGGCATAGTCTCTGGCCTTGCTTGCCTGACTTAATCACGAGCACAGGCGCCGCCTCAGGCTGCATTGACCAAGCGCCTCAACCGAACCACGCGGGTCGCAGCACTGACTGCATACGCCGCGGCCACATTGAGCCCCAGGGCCATTACGCCGATGTTGAGGTCTAGCATCCATTGCGGCAGGCCGGGCGCCACGCTGGCCAGCGTCACCTTGGTGATCGTGGTGGCCAGCACGACGCCGACGCCGACGCAGATCCCCACAAACGCGCCCTCGGCCGTGAACACAGGCCGCTCTCCCAGGCTTGCCAGCAGCGCCGGGAACATCTGCGTCACCAGCGTATAGCCCATGATCAGCAATGCGACGATCGTGTCGCCGCCGTTCAGGGTGAAGTACAGGGCCACCGCCGCGACCACCGGAACGAACGCCTTCGCCGCGGTGGCGATTTCGCGCTCGCCCGCGCTGCGGCGCACGACCGGATAGATGTCCTGCGCCAGGGTGGTCGAGGCCGCCATCAGCATCATCGAGCCCGGCACCAGCGCGGTCAGCACACCGGCCGCCCCGACCACGCCGACGACCACCGGCGGCAACTCCGCGAGCACGACCTTGAACAAGGCGAGGTCGATGTTCTTGCCGGTGAGGCCGGGCACCCGCAACAGGGCCGCGAAGCCGACGAATAGCGCGAAAAGCAGAAGCAGGCCGTAGAGCGGTGCCACGACCGCGTTGCGGCGCAGGATGCGCTCGTCACGCGCGGTGTAGATCGAGGCGAAGCTGTGCGGCCACATGAAGAAGCCGCAGGCGGTCAGCGCCACCGTCGAGTCGAACCAGGCCGTGCTCTGCCCTGTTGCCGGGAACGCCAGGAAGCCTTGGTGCGCCTGGTCGACCGCGTGGAACATTGCCCCGATGCTGCCAAACAGATGGACCGGCAGATAGAGGCCGAGGAAGACCATGACCAGGAGGATCAGGACGTCCTTCACGACGGCAATTGACGCGGGTCCATGGATGCCGGCGACCGCGACGTAGAGCGAGATCACCGCCGCCCCCAGCCAAGCGCCCAGCGTGGCCGAGACGGCGCCGTAGCTCGCGGTCGACATGATGATGCCCAGCCCCTTAAGCTGCAGAACGAGGTAGGGAACCAGTGCCACGATGCCGACCGAGGTCACCAGCAGCCCGAGCGGCACGCTGCGATACTTGCGCGCGAAGAAGCTCGCCTGCGAGACAAGGCCCTCCGCCCGGGCGTAGCGCCAGATCGCCGGCAGCAGCCAGTAGGAGAGCACGTAGGCCAGCGGGAAGTAGCAAAGGATATAATACGACGGCGCGCCCTTGCCGTAGGCGTAGCCCGACGCGCCGAGAAAGGTGAAGGTCGTGTAGATCTCGCCCGCCATCAGCAGGAACACGAGCAGAGAGCCGAAGCTGCGGCCGCCAACGCTCCAGCCTTCGAGGCCCGTACCGCGGCCGCGGCCGGCGCGAAGGCCCATCACCAGCGCGAACAGCATGGCGGCGGCGATGAGCAGGGTGGCCGGGTTCATGGCGCGCGGTTCGCGGGGTCGAGCCGGTAGACCAGCGCCAGGAGCAGGGCCGACAGCAGTGCGCAGCCGGCAGCGAAGGCCAGCGGCAGCGGCAGCCCCAGCACGAACGGCTCGACATGGTTGAGCAGCGGCATCCCCACCATCATGACGATCCAGGGGATCAGGCCGAGCCACTTGAGGAACATGGGCAGGAATCCTCGACAGCGGGTTGTATCCGGCCTCGCACCGTCCAGCCTTCCAGGCAAGAGGCGGGTCAGAGAGATGGGTAATCCCGATGGGCCGCGTCCCCGCCCTGCAAGGAGCAAGGTCGGGCTCTGCCCAGACCCGCAAAGCGCTTTCAAGCATGGGGTCCCTTGATCCCATTACTCAAGCATACGGATTCTCAAGGCTTAGCCTTGAGCGGAGTCCAGAGGCAGAGCCTCTGGCCTTACCTGCCTGCCTAGTCACACTTAACATCCCGCAGTCCGACAGGAAATCGCGCGGTTGAACGTAGCATCGCCAACCCGACCACGAGCCTTCCCCGCCGCCGGTGATGTGGTGGCGCTCGACGCGACCGCGCTGTCGTCGGCGATCCGGTCGCGCTGCGTCTCCTGCCGCAAGGTGATAGCGGCGCATCTCGCGCGCATCGACGCCGTGAAAGGACGGGCCGACCTCGCGATGCTGCTCTCGGTGATGAGCGGCGCCGATCCGCGCGCGCCACTCTCGATCGCGGAGCCGGCGCTCTCGGCGGCCGTCCTGGAGGGCGGCATCGCCGGCCGGCTCAGCAACCTGGCCGGCGCGCTTGCCATGGAGTCGGGCACCCTGCCGCTCGACCTAGAGGCGCTCGGCGCCTTGCGCAGGCCAGCTGCGTGATCGAGGACGCGGCGCTCGGCCTGGCGGCGCCGCGCATTTGGGCGTGCTGGCTGGTCTAGCGCCACGCGCTGATG
>CAXSEF010000179.1:0-3660 GCA_964236535.1 uncultured Acetobacteraceae bacterium | reverse complement strand
CAGGCATTTCCAGCCTTGATCCCCGTCACCTCACTTCAGGACCAAACACCTAGGTGCGAGCCTTGAGGATTTTCTTGCGCAACTGAGAATTTAAAAGGGCTTTGCCCTCTGGTGGATCTGGGCGAAACCCAGCTTGCCTTCCTGCAAGTTCAACGTCGGATACGACCCCACCGCGCCTACCTCGGCCGCAATGGCCACCGCTGAGCTGCCAGCATCCACCCGCTCAGGCCGGCCTGGTCTCCGGCATGATCGTCGCGGCGACAGCGGTTCCAAGCGCGCCCGCCGCGGCCAGGGACAGGAATGCGACCGACAACGACTCCTGATCCGCGATCAATCCTCCCAGTCCGGTGCTGAGCGTCGCAGCGCCGGCGATCCAAAGGCCGAAGAAGCCCACGCACAAGTTGAAGCGTTCGGTACCACGCGTGATGTCGGCGGCAATTAATGGCATGAGCACCCCGAACACGGCCGCGCTAATGCCGTCCAGCGCCTCGATCGCGATCAGTGCGTAAGGTCCGAGCTGGAGCGACAGCAGAACGCCACGCACCGGCAAGGAGGCAATGCCCAGCACGAGCAGGTTCCGGCGGCCCGAGCGTTCGGCGATGCGCCCAACGGCCGGCGACAGCAGAGCAACCAGCAACTGCGGCAGGACAATGCAGGCGGCGATCACCAGCTGGGCACGCGGGCCGATCTGCGCGGTGGCCTGGCTGGCCGCCAGCGGCAGCATCGCCCCGTTCGCAAGCCCGAAAAGCCCGGCGCACAAGGCAAACATGCAAAGCCGCCGGTCGGTGATCAAGGCGCGGACCGGAAGACGGGATGCACTGCCGTCTTGTCCGGCCAGACCAGCGCCCGACCCGGCCCAGCCTGGACCGATCATGCGCAGGGCGAGCAATCCGGGCAGCGCCAGCGCAGCTGCGAGGACGAAAACCGAGCGTGCGGAAATCCAGTAGCCGCAGGTGCCCATCAACGCGGCCGCCACCCCGTTGCCGATCGAGGCCCAACGAGCATTGCGGCCGAATCGCTCTCCCGGGGTGATGCCGCCCGCCTTGGCCGCAGCGAGACTGATTGCCGCGATCGCCGGGCCGAGCACGCAGCTGGCGAAGCCATGCAGAAGCTCGGCCGCAGCGACCGGTAGCCGTGCCGGCCAAACCGCCAGCAGCAGCGAGCCGGCGACGATGGCCACAACCGCCGCAGCAGCGGCCCCGCGCTTGGCGTGCATCCGGTCGACGAGGGCTCCTGCCGGGACTTGGCTCGCCATCGATGCGATGGTCCCGATGCTGAGCGCCAGGCCGATCTGACCCTGGGTCCAGGCCTGGGTCGTGAGGTATACCGAAACGAACGGACCGAACGCAGTCTGCAGGTTGGCCACGAAGAAGTTCAGCAGGTCGAGGCCGACACGGCTACGTCGGTCCAGACTGCCCGTCTGGGTCAGCCCAGCGGACCTCGCGGTCGCAAGGAGTTCGTGTCCCACGCCGGGTCCAGACAGATTCATGGGCTCGAAAACGGATGAGCCTGGGACTTGATCGGTCAGGGACCGTGGCCGGGCGCCGGAGTGCCAGGCCCCACGACGCTGACCGGCTTGCCTTGGCCCGCGAATTCCGGAGTGTTCTTGATTTCTTCCGGTGTCAGCGTGATCGTGAGCTCGGCATCCGAGCCGCTGGGCGGGAAGGCGAAGGCACTCCATTCCACTGCGATCTTGCGCGAGCCCAGACCCATGAAACCGCCAAAGTCGATCACTCCCGCTCTGGGCGCTCCCATGCCGTCCACTAGGACGTCCACAAGGCGGCCGATCTCCTTGCCGTCCGGACCCACAACGAGCCGGCCGAGCACGCTGGACACTGCCAGACGCGCTGTATTAGGCGGCAGCGGCAGCCCTGGAACTGTTTCCGCGGTCCCGGGCCCGCCCGTCGCGGCGCCAGGCTTGTCGGCCGAGGGGTCGATCACGGGTTGGCGGGTGACAGCCGATGGAAGATCATTCGCGCCGTCATCCGGACCTGACGGGAGCGAGGCCGCAGGTATTGCGCCGGATCGAGAAAGCGGCACGGGTGGAACCGGTGGTTGCTGCTGTCCCGGTTGCGCATCGGGGTGCCCCGTTGACAGCGCGGACGGCACCGCATCTGAGCCCGTGATTGCCGAATCGGCCGGCGCGGTGCTTGCCGGTGCATCGCTGTTAGCGCCCGTAGCCTGCGTCCGCAGCAGTTCTGCGCTATAGTCGAGCTGCGGGAGGGCGCGGCTTGCCTGAGCGCCAGGAACGGCGAGAGCGGGGGATATCAGCGCCACCAGGACTGCGATCTGCACATCCAGGCGTGCCACGTGTCGCGCTCCAGCTGCGGTTGAAATGCTCGCCAACCGGGTGGGACGAGCCTGCAGCAATTGACTCTTTCTAGCATGGTCATAGGCAATGTCGAGCTGTCGTGGCTGTCCCGCCCTTCTGCCAAACAATTTGCCACCGCTCCTATGCCACTGACGGCGAAATCGCAGTTCGGTGCGCGGCGGATCCGGCACCTTAACCCAGATCGCCGTGGACAGGAGGATCAGCGTCACGGCCGTGACCAGACCGAGCCAGCCTCCGAGCAGGGCGCCGCGGGTGGTCAGGCCACGCCAGAACATCGACAGCAACAACACCAAGAAGTTGCATCTTGCCGCAACCACGAACGCCAGCCGACCATGAAGGCGACGTTGACCGTCTCGAACGAGATGCCGAGCCCGATCGCGACGGCACCCAGCACGATGGTGTCGATCTTGGAGACGCGGACCTTGGTACCATTGGTGACACTGACCGCTGCCATCGAGTGGATCGGTGTCTCGATCATGCACGTGGTGACCACGTCGCCGAAACTGCGGCGCCGGAGGTCGCAGGCGTTCGGCCATCAGGAACATCAGGATCGGCTAGCCCACCAGGAAGCCGATCGAGTATACAAGGCCGTCGAAACCGGGGGCGTAGACCAGCGCCGGGATGCCGAGAAAAGGGGACGGCCGACATGAAGTCGTCGGCGATCGCCACCCCGTTCTGTAACCCGGCGATGCCGCTGCTCGCGGTGTTGAAGTCCGACACGGAACTGGTGCGCTTCGACGCCCCAAGCGTAATCAGCAGAGTCAGCGGCACGAAAGTCGCGGGTATCCCGATTGTGGTCCAGTTTTGCGGCTGCTGCTCGACAGTGCCCTCGATCGCCGGGACGCCGGCACACCCCGGCCTGCCATGAGCACTGCAGCGGCGCCTGGAACCAGCGCCCCCGCCACGCAGCGGCGGCTGCACGTGATGGTCACCGCACGGCGTCTGCGACATGGGTGTGCAGGCGGCGGTGCGCAGCGGGCTCACCGCACCTGACTTTCCCCTGCCAACAATATCGAGGGTCAGCTGGTCGAAGACAGTTTTGGCCTGCACGATATAGAGCCCGGTGAATGCTACGGCACTGAGGATCACCAGCAATCCAGCATGACTCCAAGGCTGATGGACCGGGTGACCATCGTGCTCATCAGCTGCAACTGATGGTCGAACGCAATCAGCAGTATGAAACCGAAGTACAGCACCAGCATCAGGATCGTCAGCGTCCAGCGGGAGCGCGAGCGCTGTAATTCCAGTTCCTGGAACGCGGGGCCTAGAACCGGGGACGAAACCGTGATCTGGCGCAGGCAGATGACGGCGCAGGCGAGCGTGGTGAG
>CAXSEF010000178.1:0-3684 GCA_964236535.1 uncultured Acetobacteraceae bacterium | reverse complement strand
GCTGATGCACCCCCTGCCAGGAGAGACGCTCCGGCACGGCCAAGGCCCGCGCCTCGATCTGGTAGCCGGCGCCGCGTAGCTCGCCACCGGTTCGGATGAACACGTCAGGCCGGCGCATCGTGCTCTCGATCACCAGGTTGACCCGGCGCTCCTGCGCCGCGGCGATCAGCTTCTCGACCCAGCGTCCGCTATCGTGGTCGGTGTAACGCGCCGCATTCAGTGGGTCGGACTGCTGCAGCCGCGCATAGGCCGGATGGAAGGACCGCAGGTTGTCGCCGTTGATGACGACCGTGGCGCCAATGGCCCGCAGCTCGTTCGAGGCGTCATCCAGCAGCCGGGTCTTGCCGGCGCCTGGCTGGCCGCCAAGGATCACCGCAACCGGTACGCCCCCCGACCCAGACACCGGCAACAGCCTGGGCAACACGCGGCGCTGGAAGATGTGCTCATGGCTGTCGTCCGCCAGCGCATAGCGCAGTCGGTCATCTTCTCCAGACACCTCAGGCGGCGAGGAGCGGGCGACTGTCCTGCAGTGCAGCCCAGAACTGAGCTTCGTCACGCACGAGGGGACCCCAGCGCCCGATCACGGCCTCGACCCGGCCCTGTTCGCGGTAGTTCAGGCTTTCGAGCAGGTCGTGCAGCTCGCGGGCCTTGACGTCGAGGCGTTCGGCCTCCTGCCGCTCTGCCTCGCTGCCTTCCTCGAGCATGTACATGCGGGCATAGACGAGCGCACGGGCGCGGTTGACCACTTCGACCGCCACTTCGGTGCGGACGACATCGTCGTGGGAGCCTGTTCCGTGTCGTGTCATGTCGTTCATGCCTCCATGATGCCACGGCGTCGCACCAGTTATCCAACGTCAGTTGCGTTCGACGCCCGATTTCAGAAACCCGGCCCGGTGCTGGGCCGGTAGCCCGGAGCGGAAGGCTTGGGCTCCTCGGATTTCGCGGGCGACGGATCAGGGGCGGAGGACGGCTTGGCTTCGTCCCTGCGCCGTAGGCGGTCGGCGATGGACGTCAGCGGGGCATCCGGAAGAGAAGCCTGACGCTCGTGTCGGGCGAGCGCGTCGAGCGCCGAGCCGAGGGCGCCCTTGCCTGCAGCTACATCCCGGTTGGCGGCATTCACATCCGCGGCGGCTTCCTGCCTGGCTCCCGGCAGCGGCGTGAGCCCCTCCTTGATGACGGTCTCCAGGGTAGGACCGCGACGGCGCAGCGCCGGCAGCGCCAGCGACGCCTCGTACTCGTTGCGGTCGTTGGTCTCCATGCCGCGCTCGGGCGTGAGGCCTGGGTAGGCCCGTTCGAGCACCGCGATGTCGCGGGCGACGTAGAGGCGGTTCCGCTGCTCGGCATCGGCGCCGGTCGGCGCCCAGTTCAGCTCGTAGCCCGCGGCCTGGGCCAGCGAGCGCGTGAACTCACGCAGGGTGCGGCTGTTGCCCTCGTAAAAGGAGTGGGCGTGGTCCAGGTCGCCATAGAGGCGGGCCATGCGCCCGGCGAAGGCGTCCGGTGGCAGGCCGGACAGGGCGGCCGGGCCGCCCAGGTCGCGGAGCACCTTGTCGACGCGGCCTGCGACGTTGTCGGGCACGTAATGGACATCGTGGGCAGCGGTCTGGCCTTCCAGCATCCGGGTCTTGCTCCATCCGGAGGTGTCGCCACGGACCTCGCCGGGCCGGTAGTGCGGCAGATCCTGGAACAGGTAGGCGTGGACCGCCTGCAGGTGGCTGCGATCGAACTCGCCGATCGGCGGACGGGCGTTGAGCTCTCGGATCCGGTTGGCGACGAGGGCGGCTTCGCGCCCCTCGGCCGCGGGATCCGGCGGCATCAGCCGACGGCCCGCTTGATCGCGGCGGTGAGCTCGTCGCTGGTCAGCTCGCCGGCGACGTAGCGGGCGTTCAACGCCTCGACCTCCGCCGGCAGGTGGAAGCCCTCGAGCCGGACGCTGTCACGGCCGGTGGTCACGGCCTTCTGGCGGCAGGCTCGTTCCTCCTCGGTGATGAGGGGCGCAACGACGGTGTCCATGGTGTGCTGATCCTCCTTTCTGTGGTGGTCCGAGTATAGCCGAGTGTCCCGTCAGTGCGGACCGTTCGTCGCCTCTCTGGGCACGATCGTCTGCAGATCCGAGCCGTCCTCGTCCAGGAGGACGAACCTGGTCGCTCGCTCGATGACCTCGCTCGGCTCGACGACGGACGACTGCCCGTCCGACAGCGTGAGGACGGCAATGTTCTGCGCCCGTGCGATGCGGTAGGCCGCGGAGATCATGGCGGCGGCCGCCTCGGCGTTGGTGGCCGCCACCGCGAACTCGGCCGATCCCTGGGTGGTGGAAGTCTCGACGAGTTTGATGCGAAAGGTCGTCATCTGTACAGGCTCCTGGGTTTGCCGCATGCGCGGCATGTTGACCGACACGGTTCAGGAAGTTTGCCTCAGGCTGGGCGGGCTGCTGGAAGTCGGCGGCTGGCTCGGGCGGGTCGTTCTGGCACCGTGCTTCGGCTGTTAACTTAGCACGCCACGCGGCGAGTACAAGCCAAAATCCATCTATAATTGCTATTATTTGCGGTCCGCTCGCTGCACCGGTTGTGGCACCAATCTATACTGATGCGAACGAGATCCGCTGTTCGCGTCAGGTCAGCAGGCAGTTCCTACCTCCTCAAGCCACCAGTCGGCCTGCCGTTCAGCCGCATCCGCCTGACGCAGGAACGTGTCGCGTTGGGCGCTCGTCAGGGCTCGACGCTCTGCATGCTCCCGCAGATGGGACGCTTCCAGCCGCCAGCTGCGCACGCTTGCGAGACAGATGAGTTGCTCCGCGTGGTCGCAACTCATCTCGCGCGTGGTCACGCCGCGCACCGAAGGCGGGCGCGTCGCGAGCTGCAGTACAACCGCATGTCCGGCAGCGTCGGGTAGACTGTCGGCTGCTTCGTCAGTGCCAGGTCATCGTGCAGCTGAAGCAGCTGAACACTGACGGTCCTGCGTCGGCCGTCGCGGAGCGATCGGACGACGGCGGTGTCGGACCGGCCGCTGATCGTGACGTTCTCCCACAACCCGGTGTCGCGGTTGCGACGGCCGGCGCCGACGGTCCCATTAAGGAAGCTCTCGACGATCCAGGGGTTGCGGCACACGGCTTGGCCGTCGTGGCGACTGTCGAAGAAGCCGCGGTCCTGCAGGTAGTAGATCGAGCCGGCGGCGATCACGCCGACGCCGAGCGGGTTGGCGCCGCCACGGCGGCGCTGCCCGCGGTACTGCCGGATCATGCGGCCTCCGGCTCGCGCAGGAGGAGGCAGTCGTCCTGGCCGAGCCCGCCATTGCGGCTCGCGTCGTCGAAGCCGCGCGGCTTGCGGTCACCCTTGCGCACGGACAGGCTGATGTAGAACGAGGCGCCCGGGTGCTCGGCCTTGACGCGTGCGGCGAAGGCCGCGATTGCCTCGCGTGCGTCGGCCACGGTGCCGATGATCTTGCTGTCTCGCCCGAACTGGCGGCCGAGGATCTCGAGCACCTTGCTGGTGTAGCCGCAGGTCTTCTCGAGGTGGCCGGGCAGCGCGGTCATGTTCAGAACGGCGGGCATCGTGTTGGCTCCTGTAAACGGCAACGCCGCGCAGGAGCCGCGCGGCGTTGCCGGGATCGAGGAAAGGTGTCTGAAACCCGGTGCCGGGCGTGGCAGCGGTCTAGAACGGCACCTCGTCGTCGAGGTCGCCGCCAACC
>CAXSEF010000177.1:0-3804 GCA_964236535.1 uncultured Acetobacteraceae bacterium | reverse complement strand
GGGTCATCGGAATGCGGGCGGAGGGAGAGCCCAGCCTTGCTTCGCTGCACGCAATTCTGACCGCGGAGTCATCGCAATGCGCAGAGCCCTGGTCCGGGGCGCCTGGCTGGCGTGCCTGGTGGCGGCGCCGGCCTTGGCGGCGATGGCTGCGGGCTCCCCCGATGCGGCGCCGGCGCCGCGGCTTGTCGGCCGCGACCTGAGCGCCGGGGTGAGCGCGCCGCTGCTCGGCCTCGGCACGCCGCGCTCGCTCGCGCAGCGCGCCGCCGACGTGCGCGACATCCGCGACTATGGCGCCGACGGGCGGGGCACGCCGATCGGCGCGGCCTATGGCAGGAGCCTGGCGGCGGCGCTGGGCTACGTCTCGCCGGGGGGGCAGCACCCGCTGGCGCACCTGGCCGACCCGATGTGGGGTCTGCAGGTGCGGATGCCGCTCAGCGCGGCGATCGCGCCGGGCGGCACCTCGGGGGCGTTCACCGGGGTGAACACCATCATCGGCGGCCTCACCCGGAGCTTCGCCACCTGGAACCTGCCGCAGAACGGCAACATGCACATCGTGCCGGGAATGATCGTCACCGCGCCCGGCAGCGGCACCGGGGCGGGTTGCCTGCCGGCGGCGGGTGTCGCGGTCGCGGCGGTGCCGAACCTGTCGTTCGCGGCGAGCGCGCCGGTGGCGGCGCTGATCGTGGACCAGCACGGCGCGCCGGTCGCCAACACCGCGGCCACGACCACCGACACCGAGTACGAGCCGAGCGGCGCGGTGGAGCTGGCCGCGGCCAGCGCGCCGGGCTGCCCGGTGGGCACCGAGCTGACGTTCACCGTCTCGCCGCGGCAGTTCATGGCGCTGACGCGGGACTTCGTCGCCTTCGTCGCGGCCGAGATGGACATCGTCGCGAGCGGCGCCGGGGGCACGGTCTATGTGCCGGCGCCGGGCATGGCGAAGAACTGGCCGCTGGTGCTGCCGATGCCCGGGGGTGCCGGCGGCGTCCCGCAGATCTCGGTGCGGGGCGACCCGGGCTGGGCGTCGAGCATCGTGGACACCGCCGACCTCGGGGCGCTGTCGTGCTCGATGGTGGAGGCGGACCGCAGCAGCGCGGGGGGTGCGCACACCCGCGTCACCGACATCAGTTTCCAGGGGCCGGCCCGGCGTGGCGCCTGGGGCGCGCCGGTCGGGCTGATGAACGGGATCTGCATCGGCTCCGGCACCCGGCTCGACCACGTCAACGCGCGCGGCTACCACGCCGGGGTGTGGATCACGCAGGACCACGGCGTGCTCGATTACGTCTATGCGCACGACGACTTCTACGGCCTGTGGTTCGGGCCGGAGGTGGTCGACCTCGGCAACTGGAAGATCGAGAACAGCTCGTTCACCGGCAACGGCTGGGCCGCGGTGGCGGTGGCGGCGGAGAACACCCCGAACGAGTCGATCTGGGTCAACGACTACTGCGGGCTGACGCCGTACTGCTGGTACGGCGAGCTGCCGTCGCCGCGGCTGCGGGTTCCTGCCGCGGTCGGCCTGCAGGGGCTGCTGCTGGGCGTGAAGTGCGACGGCTGCGGGTTCGAGCAGGTCGGCGACGGCATCGTCTACCAGGAGGCGAAGGCGAGCGGGTTCACCAACCTCGTGTTCGACAACTCGCCGGCGTTCGCGTGCGATCCCGGGTTCCAGGTGCCCGGGCGCGGCTGCCCGTACTACTTCTGGTCGAACGGGATGAACTCCGGGGCGAGGTTCGTGAACAACAGCGAGATCTCGGGGATCACGCCGCCCGGGATCAGCTACGTCGCGGCGCGGAACTACGAGGGCGACATCTTCTTCGACGAGGCCGACAGCCTGATCGGGCAGACCGGGCGCCGCACCGTGCGCGGCGCGACGCGCGACGTCTATGCGGTGTCCGGGATGGCTGCCGACATCACCTTCAGGCTGCGCAACGGCGGCACCGGCAGGTTCCGCAGCGTGGAGGGCGGCGTCACGATGAACCAGGGCGAGATCGCGGGCTTCGGCCCCGACGTCAGCTCCGACGACAGCATGAAGCCGCTGCGTGCGGGGCATCCGGCGGCGGGCGTCCTGCTGCAGGCGGCGATCAACGACGCCTATGCCGCGGTGCAGGACACCGGGGACGTGGGGGTCGACCTGTCGCCCGGCGGCAGCGCCACGATCACGCAGTACCTGTGCGCGGACCCGGCGCACCCGGGAGGTGCCACGGATTGCCCGGTGCCGGCGACGGCCGCGGACATCCGGCTCGGGGTCGAGGTGGGGCCGAAGCAGGGCGTGACCTCCGCCGCGCCCGGGGCCAGCCCGGAGCGGGTGAGCGTGCACCTGCGGATGAACTGATCGGGCGCTCGGGGAGCCCCAGGCACCAGCGACCCGTGTCGGGCCTTCCTTGGCAGCCTGAGCGAGAGCGTTCGTTCCTGGCCATACTGATACATCGCTTCCGAAGCGATAATCCGCGTGGATCAGGACACGGACGGAAACCCCAGCAGCGTCGCGTAGTCGTCGACAAGGCCGCGCAGGAACGCATCGTGGCGCTCGTTCGGCTGCCAGGCCTTGAAGATTTCGAGAGCAGGGTCGGCCGCTTCAGTGCGACATCCGGCCAATGCCTCGACGATCGCCAAGCCGCAAAACGGCACGTAGGCTTCGGCATAGCCTCCCTCGTGAACCAGGACGAGGCGTCCGCCACAGAGGTCGTCCGCGAGACCCATCATCATGGCGGTAAGTTCACGGAAGCTGTCACTGTGGAGGAGCAGGCGGGACAGCGGATCAACCGCGTTCGCGTCCAGGCCGCTTCCGATGACGATGAGGTCGGGACGGAACGCACGGACGGCTGGAACGACGAGCCGCTCGAATGCGTAAAGATACGCAGCATGGCCGCTTCCGGGCGGCACAGGTATGTTGAGGTTCGCGCCGAGCCCGCTTCCTGCACCCCGCTCGCTCATTTCGCCTCCGGTCTGACCGGGCGTACGGCAGCCTTCCTGATGAAGCGAGATCGTCAGCGTGTCCTCATCCTCGTAGAAGATGCCCTGCGTCCCGTTGGCGAAGTGCATGTCCCAATCGACGACGGCAACACGCAGGCCTGGCCGCTTGCGTCTTGCTGCCCGGATCGCGATCGCGGTATTGGCGAGCAGACAGAACGCCATGGGCATGTCGGGCATGCAGTGGTGTCCCGAGGGACGGCAGAGCGCATAGGCATTGGCGAACCTGCCTGACAACACGTCCTCGACGGCGGACATCGCCAGACCGGCCGAGGTGGCGGCGATCTCGTAGCCGCCCTGGGCGAACGGCGCGAGCGCGCCAAGGTCGCCGCCGCCGCTGTCGCTCACCTCCTTGAAGCGGTCCAGATAGCCGGCAGTGTGCACGAGTTGCAGCGTCTCGCGATCCGCGCCTGCTGCAGGGGGGAACACCAGCCGCGTTGCTAAGCCGGATGCCTGGATCAAGCTCAGGATGCGCCGCTTCGATGACGGTGTATCGGCTCCATAGGTGCCCGATGGTGGCTCAACCCAGCCGCCGATCGGGAAGAACAGCGACTGTACGCCGGTCGAATGCCAGAAGGTTGTCTCGTGCGTGTAGAAAGCTGTTGTCACATGTCCTCCATTGTCCTGGATCTGCCAAGAGCAGGCGGCGTCCGGCCGGATCGATCAGGTAAATCCACCTGAGCCGCACGACATCACCTCGTCGAGACGATGGTCCGGATGCTTGTCCACCATGCGGGCCAGCGTGTCGCGCAGCCAGGCAAGGCTCGCCGTCGTTCAGCTCGGCGGTCTCGACCAGGGACACGACTGCCAGACAAGCCAACGACCCGAGGCCTTTGGAAA
>CAXSEF010000176.1:0-3811 GCA_964236535.1 uncultured Acetobacteraceae bacterium | reverse complement strand
ACCACCCAGGCATTTCCAGCCTTGATCCCCGTCACCTCACTTCAGGACCAAACAGGCGGCGCACTGGCGAATGTCGTTCGACCGCGAGGTCGACCGCGTGTTCTTTAACGCCGGCTTCTGGGACGACGTCGAGCGCAAGGCAGAGGCTCCCCGTCTCGCCTGGCGCATCCGGCTGCGCGCCATGGCCACGGGCGTGTTCGAGGATGCGGCACAGGCCGCACCCCGCACGGCCGAGCGCCGCATCCGCGCCCGCGCGGTGGCGCACAACATCCTGGACGGCACGCTGAAGCGTTTTGTAGAGGACACCGCCGATGGCACCTGACGCGACACCCGGCGAAGAGCCGCCGGTCGGCGGCAAGCTAGGGCCGGAGACCGGGACGGAACCCAGGACGGAAAAGGATGCCGTCGCCTCTCTGTGCTGCCAAGTGTCGCAACTCCCACCGGCGAACGCGCTGCTCTGCGCCGCCTGTTCCTCACCCGCTCGAACCCGGCGATGGGCGTGGTGACCGGCCTAGTCCTGCGTGCCGAGGTGCCAAACGCCGAGTGGCTCCGGCCTGCCACCTTCGAGCATTGGCAGTTGCTGGCACACGTCGCAGCGGTCCTGTCCGGCACAGCCGCCGTGCCGCCGCACCATCGAGGAGTCAGCCTGAGCCGTGCGTTGCACTAGGCAGGCTACTCGGATCACCGCCTCATGCGACTCACCAGTGCCAGGGCTGCCGCGCTCGTGGACCAGATCGTCCGCGCGGCCAGGGTAATCGCCGCCGCCGGAGCGGTTCCGGTGAACCTGCGCACGCTGCACGACCTGTCGCACGACACCGGGGACGTGGCATAGGCGGCCCGCCTGCGTCTTGCCCGCGACTACTACGCCGCCGCACACGCCAGCTTGAAAGACGCGTCGTGACCACGGACACCATCCTGCCCAGGTTCATCCAGATCCACTTTCTCGCCGCATGGCCCGGAGCACTGCTCAACCGCGACGACGCGGGCCTGGCCAAGCGCCTGCCGTTCGGCCCGGCGATGCGCACCCGGATTTCCTCCCAGTGCCTCAAGCGACACTGGCGCATGGCGAAGGACCCCCACGGCCTGCATGAACTGGCGACGGAGGAAGGCATTGAGGGGCAGCGCAGCAAGGTCGCGATTGAACGTCGGGTCACCGGCCCCTGCGCGAACGCTTCCCCGAAGAGGCGGTCAAGGCAGTGGAGGACGTGTTTATCGCGAAGCTCTACGGCAAGAAGGGCGGCGATCCGAAGCAGCGTCAGGCCCTGCTGTTCGGCCGGCCAGAGTTGGACCACCTGCGCGCAGCCGCCGAGAGCATTCTCGCCGAGTCCGCCAGCGCCAAGGCCGCCACTGCCCGCGCCGAGGCCTGGGGCAAGGAGGAACGCGCCAATCTGGCCCAGATGCGTGAGCAGAACGCGCTCGCCTCGGGCTGGAGGCCGCGCTGTTCGGCCGCATGATGACCTCAGATCCGCGCGCCAACACGGATGCGGCGATCCACGTTGCCCACGCCTTCACCGTGCACGCGGAGCAGCCGGAGCTGGACTACTTCACCGTCGTCGACGACCTGCGCGAGGAAGAGGGAGAGACGGGTACGGCCGGCGTGTTCGACACGGAGCTGACCTCGGGCCTCTACTACAGTTACGTCGTGGTCGACGTGCCGTTGCTGGTGTCCAACCTCATCGGCTGCCGGCGTGCGGACTGGGCCGGCGACGTGAGCGCGACCTTGCCGCCCGCGTGGTGGAGAACCTGCTGTGGCTAGTGGCGGAAGTGTCGCCCGGCGCCAAGAAGGGCTCCACCGCTCCCTACAGCCGCGCGGAGCTGGTGCTGGTGGAGGCGGGCAACCGCCAGCCCCGCACACTCGCCAATGCCTTTCGTGACCCCGTATCCCTTGCGGGAGGACACAACGAAAGCCTGGGCCGACGCACCGCGGACGAAATGACCCGCTTCCTTGCCGGCATGGACGCCATGTACGCGACCGGCGAAGCCCGCTGCCAGGCTGCCCTGCCCGACCTGCGGGTCGCAGGCATCGGGGCAGGCAGCCACATGGGCCGGCGAGCTGGTACGCCGGGCCGCCCTGCCGTGATGCGCCATCTGCTGCTGAGGCTTGAGGCGCCGCTGATGAGCTTCGGGGCGGAAGCGGTGGACGCCTACGGGGTCGTGCGCGACTTCCCCGCCCGCTCCGCGGTCACAGGGCTGATTGGGAACGCGCTCGGTTGGGACCGGGCGGACACAACGCACCTCGAAGGCCTGCAGCGCCGCTTGGTGATGGGATCGATGCGGCTGCGCGAGGGCCAGCGAGTGCGCGACTTTCAGACGGCGCAGCTCGGCGCCGGCGACCAGGGCTGGACGACCCGCGGGCGCCCAGAGGGACGCGGGGCGGGGCCGCCACCTACGACTCGCCGCACGTCCGCTACCGCGACGCCGACGCGGACGCGCTACTGCTCGTCGCCCTGCGGCTGGAGCCCGCGGCACGGACGCCGGACCTCAACGCGATCGCCGCCGCGTTGGACCGGCCGGAGCGCCCGCTGTTCGTCGGCCGCAAGCCGTTCCTGCCCTCCGGCCGCCTCCACACCGGGTTCGTCGGCGCGGCCACGGTCCGCGCCGCGCTCGAGGCGGCCTGCGCGGACCATCCCGGTTCAGGGCGACGAGCACAGTGGCCGGCAGAAGAAGGAACAAACGAGGACGGGCAGATCGTCGAGATGACCGACGGGCGGAACTGGAGCGTCGACGTCCACGCCGGCCTGCGACAGGTGGCGGAAGGCAGGCTCGGGAACGGGCAGACGTGAGCGCGCTGCACCTCGTCCGCCTTCCGCTCGACCTTCAGGCGCTCGTGGCCTACGCCATTTCCGAGCGAGTGGACGACGACGACCGCGGCTACGCCACTCACCTCGCATTGCGCCGACGCTTCGGAGCCGCCGCGCCGCAACCCTTCCGGGTGTTCGAAACCGCCGCAACCAGCCCGCACCTGCTCGGCTACGTGACCGACGTACCGACCCTGCTGGAGATGGCCGGGCTGCCGTCGCTCGACGAGCGCCTCGACGCGGTGTTCCCCACACTGCCCTCCGCACGACCCATGCCGGAGACTTGGCGGCCCGGAGCTCGCTACGCCTTTGAGGTGCGCGTCCGCCCGATCGTCCGCTACGGACCAAGGGCCCGAACGGCACGCTTGACCGAGGGCAAGCACGGTGCTGCGGAACGCGACGCTTTCCTAGTCGCCGTGGAGCAGGCCGGTGAGGGTCCAGTGGACCGCGAGGCCACCTACGTCGCCTGGTTCGCCCGTCAGATGTCAGGCGCCGCCCGGATTGAGCAGTCGGTAATCACGCGCATGCGCCGGCTGATCATGCGACGCTCGACGCATGGCCGGCCCGACGCGCAGCGGATCGAGGGCTACGACGCCCTGCTCGCCGGCCTGCTCTCGGTCGAGGAACCCGCCGCCTTCGCGCGCCTGCTGGCTCGCGGCGTCGGCCGCCATGCCGCATTCGGCTTCGGCATGCTGGCGCTGGCGCCGCCTCGGCCCGGTTGACGGGGCGCGCCCGGTGCTGCTTGGCCGCCTTGGCCTCGAACAGGCCCGCATTCCGCACGCCGACCGGCATGGCCTGGTCTGGCTCGATCGCGGCCGGCTTGAGGTCGAGGACGGATGCCTGCGCTTTGTGACCGCAGGCGGCGGGGAGCTAGGGGCCGGCGACTACCAGATCCCGCACCAAGCCATTTCGCTCGTGCTGCTCGGCCCCGGCTCCAGCGTCACGCACGACGCGCTCCGCCTGCTTGCTCGGCACGGCTGCGCGCTCGCGGCGATCGGCGATGGCGGCGTGCG
>CAXSEF010000175.1:0-4006 GCA_964236535.1 uncultured Acetobacteraceae bacterium | reverse complement strand
ATCAATAATTAAATAGAATACTGGTTGAATAAATTTGACTATGGAGAGATGTTTTGAAAACAGTTATTGTTACTAGAAGAACGCTGTTTGAGATTGCGTCTGTTTATCTCGGCGACGCCACCCAGTGGAACAGGATCGCCCAGCTGAACGGACTGGATGATCCCATGTTACAGGGGTTGGTGTCCTTGCGCCTACCTGATTTAGACGCGACAGCCGGAGGCGGTATTGCTGAACAGTAAAACGCGAACTCCACTGCTTCGGGTTTATGTTAACGCCGACGTTTTGGGTGGCGTCCTGGAGGTGCACATATCGTCTAACAGCCACTACGCATCGGACCGTTTCCGGGTTCTGGCGGTACTGGCGGCGGTGGATCCTGCGCTGCTCGCCCTTACACAACTGCAAGTAGAAATCACGGCAGGGATTGATGCCGGATATGTCAGCCTGATCACCGGAAATGCGGATCGGATAGACATCGACATCGTCCAAGGAACCGTGGAACTTGAGGGGCGCGACTTGAGCTCGCTATTGATCGGGACGCGCATACAGCAGGCCTTCAGCAACCAGACATCCAGTGCGATCATGAGTACGATTGCGCAGAGTCACGATTTGTTGGCTGATGTGGTTGCTACGACAACTCCAGTCGGGCGTTACTACCAGTCCGACCATGAACAGGTAGCGCTTGACCAATTTTCTCGCTGCACAACGGAGTGGGATCTTGCGGTCTTTTTGGCCCAGCACGAAGGTTTCGACCTCTGGGTGTCGGGCAATAGCCTGCATTTTAGGCCTTCGTCCGGGTCCGCTGCACCACAAGGCATCGCACCATCTGACTGTATCGATCTCCGTCTCGAGCGAGCCTTGACATTGGCCGGCGACATCGAAGTTATTGTCAAAAGCTGGAACACTCAACAACAGGTTGCGTGCACAGAAACTGCGACAAGAGCCGGTAATTTACCGAAAAAGGGTCAGACGCAGACCTACGTCTATGTACGACCCAATCTTGTTCCAGCTCAGGCGCAGCAGATGGCTCAGCATATTCTTGGTACCCTATCGCAGCATGAGCGGGTGGTTCACGCGACGCTGCCTGGCAATGTCGTATTGTCGCCGCGCGACTTCATTTCGCTAATCGGCACGGGCACCGACTTCGATCAGGTCTACCAAGTGGTTGAAGTAGAACGGGAGCTCAGCGTCGAGCGGGGTTTCATACAGCGGCTTCGCGCGAAGAACTCGTCAGTGGGCAACGAGCCAGCGGTCTTGGCAGGAGCGGCCTAAGCGTGGACGCCTTCCTAAACGTAATTAAAGCGCAGGCGCAAGCGCTCGACCAGAGCAGCGGACAGCCGCGGCTGGGCATCGTCAGCTCCGTCGATCCAACCAGTTATACGGCGCGGGTCCTCCTCCAGCCTGAAGGTGTGCTGTCGGGCTGGCTGCCAATCCTGTCGTCTTGGGTGGGTGCTGGCTGGGGCCTGGCCTGTCCACCTGCGCCTGGTGACCAAGTGCTTGTCCTACCGCAGGAAGGCGTCGCCGAGCATGGCGTCATCGTCGGGCGGCTCTGGTCTGCAACCCGGGCGGCACCAGGGGCGCCTTCGGGCGAGTTGTGGCTGGTCCATGGGTCGGGAAGCTTTCTGAAGCTCATGAACGATGGGACCGTGACCGGATCGGCGAGGAGTTGGACGTTGACCGGCGACCTGAACGTGACCGGGCACATCGTTGCAACCGGGGACATCACGTCGGGAAGTATCAGCCTGCAGACCCACGTCCATGGTGGAGTCGAGGCGGGTGACGATGATACGCAAGGACCAGTCTAGCCATGCAGGATGTCTATCATGTGTGGGGCGGTGACTTGGCGACCGGTCCGAGCGGCGATCTCGTGATCGCATTCGGTTCGGACCTTGGACAGCAGCGTGTGCTGCGTCGCCTACTGACAAACCCGGGTGACTACATCTGGCAGCCCGATTATGGCGCAGGACTGGGCGCGTACGTCGGCGTTTCGGTGCATGCTGACGAAATTGCGGCGACGATCCGGTCACAAATGTTCCAGGAGGCATCGGTCGCCCGCAGCCCTGAGCCGGTGATCACCATACAGGCGAGCGATGGCGGCGCTGTCTATGTCCATATCCAGTATCTCGATCTAACAACTAGTATTAATCAAGTGCTGGCATTCACGGTGGGAACCTAACCATGTTGTTGCCGCTAAAGAACTTTAGTTCGTTGGTGGCGGACATGTCCGCAGCCGTGCAGAGTGTTGGGCAGCCACTCATGGACATGTCCGTGGGTAGCGTGCTTCGCGCGGTGCTGGAGGCGAATGCTTCGCTCGCGTTGTGGATTCAGTGGCTGCTGATGATCGTGCTGTCGACCACGCGGGCTTCTACAAGTAATGGTTCCGATCTCGACAGCTGGATGGCAGACTTCTCACTTATACGTCTACCGGGTGCGGTGGCTACCGGAACGATCACTTTGGGGCGGATTACGCCCGGGCTCCAGGCTGTCGTTCCTACTGGAGCCGTCGTCAAAACGGCTGATGGCAGCGTCAGCGTAGCGGTCCAGCAGGATACGACGCGACTTGAGTGGAGTGCTGTTGCTAACGGCTATATCGTAGATGCCTCGGCGGATTCGATCAACTTGCCGGTCGCGGCTGTCATCCCTGGTAACGTAGGCAACGTGCAGGCCGGCAGCTTGGTGCAATTGTCGACGGCGATTCCCGGGATCGACAGCGTCAGCAACCCGTTGGCGTTACAATACGGCCTGGATGCGGAAAGCGATTCGGCGCTGCGAGTTAGATTCGCATCATATATCAATAGCAGGTCTCAGGCGACCCTGCTCGCCGTCGGATTTGCGGTTTCGTCCGTGCAACAGGGGCTGCGCTACGTCATCGCAGAGAACCAAGACGGTAGTGGCAGGACGCAACCGGGTAATTTCGTCGTGACAGTCGACGACGGAAGTGGATCATCTCCTGCCACTCTTCTGTCCGCCGTACAATCCGTTGTAGACCAAACCCGTCCTATTGGCAGCACGTATGCAGTCCTACCACCCGTAATCATACCGGCGTCTATCATACTGACCCTCAAAGTACAGCCGGAGAGCCAGGCCGTGATAGTTTCTGCGGAGGTGAACGCGCAAATTACAGCTTGGATACAGGCGCTCGCTATTGGGGCTAGCCTGCCGATCTCTCGAATTGCCAGCCTCGCCTACGCGGCTGATCCGACAGTGACCAATGTGACGTTGGTCTCGATCAATACAGGTCCATACGACCTTGTCCCGCCTGCGAACGGCCTCATTCAGCTTTCCAGCTTGGTCATAAACTGAGATGACGGGCGACCAGGCGGATGTCGTTGGACGTTTGAAGGCGGTCCTGCCGGCTGGCTGGTTTGGAGACACAACACCTATACTCGACGCAGCGTTGGTCGGTCTCAGCGCCGCTTGGTCCGGTTTATATGGGTTGGTGCGTATTGTGCAGGCACAATCGCGTATCAGGACTGCTTCGGGTGGGTTTCTCGACCTGATCGCCATGGACTATTTCGCCGCCTCGTTGGTGAGGTCCCCCTCAGAGGCCGACACCCCGTTCCAGGGAAGAATACAGCGGGCGATCCTACGCCCACGTGGCACTCGCCAGGCGGTCATCGCCATACTGGAAGATTTGACCGGGCGGGCGCCCCTGATCTTTGAGCCGGCCCGCTCAAGCGATACGGGCGGCTACTCGACCGGAGCCATGGGCTATGGAGTTGCAGGTGCATACGGCTCGTTGTCGCTGCCATACCAATTTTTCGTCACCGCCTACCGGCCACTCGGAGTGGGCATACCGCTTGTCGCCGGATATGGCAGTCCAGGTCCGCTGGTGTATGCAAGCACGGACTGGATCGGGACCCACATAACCGACGCAAATATTTTCGCTACAGTCGCGGAGGTGCTGCCTGTCGCCATGACGGCCTGGACGAGGATCGTCTAGAGTAAATTCCGTTCAATCCGGTTTGTATCCACAAGCGGTGAAATAGTTGGCTCACTCGCCTGGTGT
>CAXSEF010000174.1:0-4014 GCA_964236535.1 uncultured Acetobacteraceae bacterium | reverse complement strand
ACGTTGACGCGCGCCACGCCGCCCCCCTATAAGCCGCGCCTTGACCGGGACCGCCCTCGCGCGTCCCGCGCCGCCTGTCGGACGGCGCCGATCCTCTGGACCCGATTTTCAGGCCCCGACTCTCTGGAGAGACGCCGTGAAGCGCACCTACCAACCCTCGAAGCTGGTCCGCAAGCGCCGGCACGGCTTCCGCGCCCGCATGGAGACCGTCGGCGGCCGCAAGGTCGTGGCCAACCGGCGCTCCAAGGGCCGCAAGCGTCTCTCGGCCTGACTCCACGCGGTCCGCGATCGCGGTGCCGATGCCACCGCCCCCACGGCCTGCAGCGTCCCGGCCGGGCCACCCCCCGGCCCGGCTGACGCAGCGTGCCGAGTTCCTCCGCGCCGCCGCCGCCGGCCGCAAGGCCGCGGTGCACGGCCTGGTGCTGCAGGTGCTCGACCGCGGCGACACCCTGCCGGTCCGCCTCGGCTACACGGTGACCAAGAAGGTCGGCAACGCGGTGGTGCGCAACCGCACCCGCCGCCGCCTGCGCGAGGCGGCGCGCCTGCTGCTCGCCGGCCGCGCGCTGCCCGGCCTCGACCTCGTGCTGATCGGCCGCGACGCCACCCGCGCCCGCGACTTCGCGGTCCTGGTCGACGACCTCCGCCGCGCGCTCGCCCGCGCCGGCGTCACGCTGCCCGAACCCACGCCGCCGGCCGCGACGCCCGCAGCCCTTCCCCTGACGCCCGGGCCGAGCGCCCGGTGACCCGCGGGCCCACTCCTGCATTCGGCGCCGCTGCCGGGGCGCTTGCCCTGCTGGTGCGGCTCTACCAGTGGACCTTGCGCCCGCTGCTCGGTCCGAACTGCCGTTTCGAGCCGAGCTGCAGCGACTATGCCGTGCAGGCCCTGCGCACCCACGGCGCGGGCCGCGGCACGGCGCTCGCCGCCTGGCGCATCCTGCGCTGCAACCCGTTCGCCACCGGCGGCTACGACCCCGTGCCCGATTGCCCCGTGCCCGATTGCCCCGTGCGTGGCCGCCCCGTGCCCTCCGCTCGCATCGCGGCGGCGCCCGGCGCCTGTCGGCACGTCCCGGCGGCCGGCAGCGCGCGTCCCGACCTTGCACGCGACCAGATCCGCCCGGGCTCCGCCGATCCCGGGCGGCCCGATCTCATGCGCCATGCGCCACGGAGCCCGGCCTGATGGACCAGAACCGCCTGATCCTGGCGATCGCGATCTCGCTCGCGATCCTGCTCGGCTTCCAGTACCTGATGCCGCACCAGAACGCCGCCCGCCAGCAGCAGCTGGCCCTGCAGCAGTCCAGCGAGACTCCGGCCGGCATAACTCCCGGCGCCACCGGTCAGCTCAATCCCAGCACCCCCGGCAACCAGCCCGTCCAGGTTCCGGACCCGCCCGGCCCGCGCCAGCAGATCGACGCGCCGCGCGTCCAGGGCAGCCTGAACCTGCGCGGCGGCCGGCTCGACGACCTGGTGCTGCGCGACTACCACGAGACCGTGGAGAAATCCTCGCCCCTGGTGCAGCTGCTGGAGCCGCGCGCCGACCCGCAGCCCACCTACGTCCAGTTCGGCTGGAGCCCTGCCGCCGGCAGCCCCGCGCCGGCGCTGCCCGACCCCGACACCACGCAGTGGACGTCCTCCGGCGGCGACCTCACCCCCAGCCACCCGGTCACGCTCTCCTGGGACAACGGCGCCGGACTGACCTTCTCCGTGGCCCTCGCGGTGGACGCCGACTACATGTTCAGCGTCACCCAGGCGGTGCACAATGCGACCGGCGCGCCCGTCGCCCTGTATCCCTGGAGCCGCATCCGCCGCGACTACACCCCGCAGACCGCCGGCTACTACATCCTGCACGAGGGCTTCGTCGGCGTGCTCGGCGACCGGCTGCACGAGCTCAAGTATGACGCCTCGAAGAAGGCCGCCGCCAACCAGCCCGGCGGCGTGGCCTTCACCCAGGCCGGGCAGGGCGGCTGGGCCGGCATCACCGACAAGTACTGGCTCACCGCCCTGGCGCCGGACCAGAAGGCGGCGAGCGTCGCCTCCTACCGCCATCTGCTCGACAACGGCCACGACCGCTACCAGGTGGATTTCGTCACCAGCGACCCGCTCACCGCGGCGCCCGGCGCCGACGCCACCTACGCCTCGCACCTGTTCGCCGGCGCCAAGGTCGTCACCCTGCTCGACCGCTACGAGGCCCGCCTGGGCATCCCGCAGTTCGACAAGGCGGTGGATTTCGGCTGGTTCTACTTCCTGACCAAGCCGATCTTCTATGCGCTGGACTGGCTCAACCACGTGCTCGGCAATTTCGGCCTGGCGATCATGGCCTTCACCATCGGCGTCAAGGCGCTGTTCTTCCCGCTCGCGTCGTACTCGTACCGCTCGATGAGCAAGATGAAGCTGCTCGGCCCGAAGATGACCGCCATGCGCGAGCGCTACAAGGACGACCCCGCCAAGATCCAGCAGGAGATGATGGCGCTGTACAAGGCGGAGAAGGTCAACCCCGCCAGCGGCTGCCTGCCGATGCTGCTGCAGGTGCCGGTGTTCTTCTGCCTGTACAAGGACATCTTCGTCACCATCGAGATGCGCCACGCCCCGTTCTTCGGCTGGATCCACGACCTCTCGGCGCAGGACCCCACCAACCTGCTGAACGGCTTCGGCCTGATCCCGTTCGACCCCACGCTGATCGCCCCGGCGCTGCACCTCTCCGCCTGGACGCTGATCATGGGGGCGACCATGTACGCGCAGCAGCAGCTCAACCCGCCGCCGCCCGACCCGGTGCAGGCCAAGCTGTTCCGCTTCATGCCGCTGATCTTCATGTTCATGATGGGCCGCTTTCCCGCCGGGCTGGTGATCTACTGGAGCTGGAACAACACGCTGACCTGCCTGCAGCAGTGGTTCATCATGCGCCGGACCCGGCTGCGCGGCACCGGCGGCGCCCGCGTCGCCCAGACGTGACGGGGCACCGGCAAGCCAGGCCGCGCTTTGCCCGGACCTGCCAGAGGCCGGGCGCCTCTGGAAACCATGACCTGAACAAGTGGTTTCCAAAGGCGAGCCTTTGGCGGAGTCCAGAGGCAGAGCCTCTGGCCTTGCCTGCCCGCTGATGGGCCGCCGCCCCTGGCGCCCCGGCGTCCCCCCGGCCCCCGCCCCGATCCAGGAGCTTTCCGAGGCCGACGCCGACGAGTGGGACGACGCCCCCGACGACCTGGCGGACGCCGCCGAGCCGCCGCTCGGCCACCAGCCCGTGCCCGACGCCGCCCAGGTCGAGGCCGGTCGCCTGCTGTTCGCCGCGCAGTGCCGCTTCTTCCATGCCGCCCAGCGCGCCGAGCATCTGCCCGACCCGCGCGGCCCGGAGATCGCCTTCGCCGGGCGCTCCAACGTCGGCAAGTCCAGCCTGATCAACGCGCTCACCAACCATCGCGGCCTGGCCCGCGCCTCGAACCAGCCCGGCCGCACCCGCCAGCTGAACTTCTTCGATCTCGGCGAGCGCCTCACCCTCGTCGACATGCCCGGCTACGGCTATGCCCAGGCCGCCCGCGAGGTGAAGCGCGACTGGCAGGGCCTGATGCTCGACTTCCTGCGCGGCCGCCCCACCCTGCAGCGCGTCGTCCTGCTGCTGGACAGCCGCATCGAGCTCAAGGGCTCCGACGAGGCGGTCATGGAGCTGCTCGACCTCTCCGCCGTCACCTTCCAGCTCGTGCTGACCAAGACCGACGGCATCAGGCCCGCAGCCCTCGCCCGCAAGCTCGACCAGGTCCGCCGCCACGCCCGCGCCCACGCCGCCGCCCACCCGCTCGTGCTCGCGACCAGCAGCACGACCGGCGCCGGGATCGAGGCGCTCCGGGCTACGCTCGCGACTTTGGCGGCGCCGCGTCCGTAGGCAAGCGAAGGCCGGAGGCGCTGCCTCTGGACTCCGCCGGGGGCTGAGGCCCCGGACCCGCACGTGTTTGCCGCCGGCTTGTCCGAGCCTGCCCGGTGCGGGTCGGGGCGGGCGCTCAGCGCTGGTACTGCGCGTCGCTGACGTGC
>CAXSEF010000173.1:0-4212 GCA_964236535.1 uncultured Acetobacteraceae bacterium | reverse complement strand
TCGACCCCGCGTCGGGCAGGAAATACCGACGCCGGTCGGTCAGATCACGCTCTAGATTTGCTTATTAGGCCCCAGGGCAGCAAGAGCTTGGGCATTCTCGTAGTATTTTTTGTGTATATCTAGAAGCTTAGCCCTTATTATGTTCCTGCTTCCGAGCAAGACGCAGTGCCTCGGCCTTTTAATGTTCTACGCGTCTTATAAAATTCCGTCTTATAAAATGAAAGCGTCTTTTTAAAAAAACCATTACCAACGTTAAGAAAAGGATTGTAATTTTTTGGATGTAATTTTACCACTAGACGTTCTACTACAGATCATGCGGCGTAAATGGGAGGACGGTGACTATGAAGGAGCAGTCTCGGTCGCGCGTATCGCCGCTCCATACTTGCACGCGAGGCAGACTTTGGTCCCGCATGACGTGGAGATGCGATCGTTAAGCGATGACAAGCTTAGTAACGTCTGCGGGGCAGATGACCGCTGCACCGGCCAGTACGACACGAGCTGAAGCGCGTCTGGAGCGACGCCTACGACAGGACATCAGGACACGGCTGCAGAGCTGGGCGGAGGTGGCGCTGTCGCCTCAGGGTCAGACCCCGGCGGCTCATCATCTGATGGTCATCGACGAACTCGAGCGGATTGCGCGCGGCGAGGCCGATCGACTGATGCTGCTCCTGCCGCCCGGGTCGGCTAAAAGCACCTACACGTCAGTGCTGTTTCCCGTCTGGTGGTTTGTCCGCCATCCATCAAGCTCGGTCATTGCCGCCGCGCATACCATCGGTCTGGCGCGGCATTTCGGGTCGGGCGTGCGCTCGCTCGTCGGTGAGCACGCCGCAAGACTTGGCTATTGTCTGGAGCGGGGCGCCTCGGGCGAGCAGTTTACCACGAGCATGGGCGGCCGCTATTTCGCCACCGGAGTGCGTGGTGCGGTGACCGGGCGGCGCGCTGACCTCGTGCTGGTCGATGACCCGATCAGGTCGCAGGCCGACGCTAACAACGCGGCGGCGCGCCAGCGTCTGTGGCAATGGTTTCGATCCGACCTGCTTACGCGGTTGCGGCCCGGCGGCAAGATCGTGCTGGTCATGACGCGCTGGCACGCGGACGATCTCGCAGGCCGTTTGCTGGAGGACGGCGACTGGCGAGTGCTGCGCCTGCCGGCGATTGCTGAGCCGGGAGATCCGTTGGGGCGGGAGGAAGGAATGCCGCTCTGGCCGGGATGGGAGGGTGCTGAGGCGCTGCGGCGCAAGCGGCAGATGCTGGGCGAGCATGCCTTTGCGGCGCTGTTTCAGCAGGCGCCGGTCCGCGAACAGGGATTGCTGTTTTCTGTCGGGCGAGTCTGCGTCGTCGACGACCGGCCGGAGCTGGAGGCCGGGCATCTGGTCCGGGCGTGGGACCTGGCGGCGACCTCCGAGGGAGCAAGGAATCCGGACTGGACGGTCGGGTTGAAGCTGCTGCGGCAGGCTGACGGGACGATCACCGTGCTCGACGTGGTCCGGTCGCGTATCTCGCCGGTCGAGGTGGCGAGGCTGATCTGTACAACGGCCGAGGTTGATGGGCGTGAGGTGGCGATCGCGCTGCCGCAGGACCCGGGGCAAGCCGGTAAAGCACAGGTGCAGTTCCTCGCGCAGCGGCTGGCCGGATTCCGGGTCATGGCGACGCCAGAAACCGGATCAAAGTATCTACGGGCTGTCCCGATCGCCGCCCAGGTGGATGCCGGGCTTGTGCAGGTGGTTCGCGGCCCCTGGACACGCGCTTTCTTGGAGGAACTGGGTGATTTCCCGAACGGTTCCAAGGATGACCAAGTCGATGCGCTATCGAGGGCCTTCATGATGCTGACCGAGAAATCGGGGCCAGCGCGTTTTGCCCAAATACCATTTCTGGGGCGTTGAATGTTTCAGACGATCTGCGACCTGATTCCACGCGACCCTGACTATCCAATGCGCACCAGGGACCTCGACATCCTGCGCAAGGTCCTGGACGGCAGCTTCTATGACGTGCTGCCTTACCAATTCCACGACGAGAGGCGTTTGGGTGGCGAGTATGTCCCACTACGCCAACGCAAGCCGTCGGTGCGTTATGCTCTAGCTCGCGTGGTCGTAGAAGACAGTGTCGCCCTGCTGTTCAGCGAGGGGCATTTCCCTACGCTCGATTGCACGGACCACGCCGTGCGTGATGCACTGGCGCTGCTGGTGCGTGACGCGCGCCTTAACCTGGTAATGGTGGACGCAGCGCTACGTGGCTCGATCGGCTCGGTGGCCCTGCTGATGAGGGTGCTGCGCGGGCGGGTGTTCGTCGACGTGATTGACACGCCCTATCTGACGCCCGAGTGGGAATCGGACGCGCCGGACACGCTATGGCGGGTAACCGAACGTTATAAGGTGACGGGGCCGGTTCTGGCCGCTCAAGGCTACGACATCGCCGATCCCGACACAACCTATTGGTTCATGCGCGTATGGGATGCGCGCGACGAGATTTGGTTCCTGCCGGTACCGGTAGGCTCCCGCGAGGCAGCGGAAATCGACGCGGGCAGGAGCGTCAGGCACGATCTTGGATTTGTCCCGATCGTCTGGATCAGAAACCTTCCCGGTGGACAGGGGGTCGACGGTGCCTGCACGTTCCGGGCGGCCATCGAGACCTCGATCGAGATCGACTACCAGCTAAGTCAAGCTGGGCGGGGGCTGAAGTACAGTTCAGACCCGACCCTGCTGATCAAGGAGCCGGCGGGGTTGGATGGAGAGCGGATTCGTGGTGCGGCAAACGCGCTGGTGGTTAGCGAAAAGGGCGATGCCAGGCTGCTGGAGATTGGCGGGACCGCATCGGCCGCAGTGATTGAGTATGTGCGCACGCTGCGCGAGTTCGCTCTGGAAAGCGTACACGGCAATCGCAGCGATGCGTCGCGGTTGTCCGCAGCATCGTCGGGGCGGGCGTTGGAATTGATGAGCCAAGGTTTGATCTGGCTCGCCGACAACCTGCGAGTGAGCTACGGCGAAGGTGGCCTGCTGCAGCTTGCCCGCATGGTGCTGCGGGCGAGCCGGCGCTATCACCTCCGAATCGGCGGCGTCGATCTGGCGCGACTCGACGCGGACGCTCAGCTCAGTTTGGTGTGGCCACGTTGGTATCCGGACTCGGCGCAGGACCGTGCGGCCGACGCGAACACGCTGATAGCGTTGGTTCAGGCGGGACAACTCTCGCGGGATACGGCAATGCGTTTCCTGGCGCCCACCTATGGAATCCAGGACATCCAGACGGAACTTGACCGCGTGAAGGAGAAATAATGACCGAGAAGGCCGAGACCGTCCCTGATCCTGCAGCGGAACTCGAAGTGTGGCGCGCAAAGGCCGACCGACTTGAGAAGGAACTGCTAGAGGCCGGAACGCGGTCCCGCGAGCGGCTCATCCATGCCGAGCTGCGCCTGGAGGCGTTCCGGGCCGGAATGGTGGACATGGATGGCCTGAAGTTAGCTGACCTCGCGCAGGTCAGCGTGAACGAGGACGGAGAGGTGCAGGGCGGGCAGGAACTGATGATTCAGCTGCGGTCGAGTAAGCCCTGGCTGTTTGTGCAGGCGCGTTCCAGTAGTGCCGCGAACCCGCCGCCTGCGGTCTCGACCAAGCCACGGTTGGCGACGGAGATGTCGCTGGACGAGTGGCGGGCGGCGCGTGCGGAAATGCTTAAACGACGTTAGCGCCTGTTAGTCTCTGATTCAATCGAGTGCGGCTTTGAGGCAGGGCACGCCCATGAAGGACCTTGCGGTTTTCTCGTGGCGGGTGGCGACGGCGCGTCACTCCTTCAGCCTGGCCCAGAGGCGCTCGACCTGGTTGCGGTGGATGCAGATCCAGTCGGGACACGCCACGCTGGTGGGCGCGTATGTTGGTGCCATCCAGGAAAGTCATGCCGAGCTGGAGACGGCGCTTCTGGACCAGGACCGGCAGGCGCTCCCACACGCCGAGGCGTGCCCAGCGGATGAAGGTCTGCGCGGCCATCCACCAGGGCCCGTGCTCGGCGGGGAGCACCCGCCACTTGGCGCCGTTGTCGTGGCGCCACAGGATCGCGCCGATGGTGCGCCGCAGGTGGCGCAGCGGGACCTTGGCATGGGGGCGGCACACCTCGATCACAGGCTCGAGCAGCGTCCATTGCGCGTCCGTGAGCATCCCACTCGCACTCCCCAAAGCAGGAGAAGCGCAAAGCCAGCCATGTGGTTCAGGGACCAACAGACCCTAG
>CAXSEF010000172.1:0-4288 GCA_964236535.1 uncultured Acetobacteraceae bacterium | reverse complement strand
GGACAAGCACATCGCGTCCGCCGACGAGCGGCTGGAGCGATACCTGGCGCAGCTGCGCCATCGGCATCGTCACCGGCGCCCAGGCACAGATCTTGTACCGCGCCGTTGTCACTGGCCAGGACGCCCATGCTGGCACCACGCCGCCTTCGGCCGGCGCGATGCACTGTGTCGGCCGCGCGCATTGTGTTGGCGCGGCTGATGCGCACCCTCGGCTAGAACGGGCGCGGCACGGTCGGGCGACTGCAGGTGGCTCCGAACGGCGGCAACGTGATCGCTGGGGAGGTGCGGTTCTCGGTCGAGTTCAGCTATCCCGGCACCGCGGAGATAGACTAGCTCGACACGGAATTCCGCCAGCAGGCGCACGCCGTCGTCCACTCCGCCGGCATGGACCTGGAACTGGCCGAGTTGTTCCGCATGACGGTCCAGCCGTTCAAGCCGGAATGCGTCACCCTGGTGCGCGAGGCGGCCCAGCGGCCCGGCCTGCGGGCAAGAGAGATCGTCTCCGGCGCCGGGCACGACGCGGTGTACGTGGCGTCCTGTATCCCGGCAGCGATGATCTTCACGCCTTGCGCGGGCGGGCTCAGCCACAACGAGGCCGAAAGTATCAAGTTGGCCGAGGCGGAGGCGGGCTGCCAGGTTCTGTTGGAGGCTGTGCTGGTGGCGCGGGCGAACCGGGTGATGTGACACCAACGGCTTTGATCTCAGAGCTGCAGTGAAGCAAGGCCGGCCTTGCCCAATCCTTCAACAGCGAAGGCATTCGGAAATCCTTCCCTGAAGCAAATGGATTCTTAAAGCTCAGCCTTGAGCGGAGTCCAGAGGCAGAGCTCCCGGCGCGGCCTCACTTGAAATGTTACGATCGCAAGCGGCTGGAGCCAGCCTAGCCTTCTACACCCGGCCGACGCCTCGGCGTTGCAGCTTGCAGCACTGGCTCGGTGCTCACGCAGTTGCTAGACCGCACCAACACAGGAGAGCGCGCATGAACTACCCGGCCGACACCGTCGACACGCTGTTGCGCGTCGGTTTGGACGATGCCCCAGCGATCAGCGCGCCGGACCGCGCGCCCCTGACGCATGGCGGTTTGCGCGCCCTGGCGCACGCCACGACGGCTGCGCTCAACGCTGCCGGCATCGGCCGCGGCGACCGGGTCGCGATCGTGCTGCCGAACGGCCCCGAAATGGCGGCAGCCTTCATCTGCGTGGCCCATGGCGTGACCACCGCGCCGCTCAATCCGGCCTACAAGCCGGACGAGCTAGATTTCTACCTGGCCGATCTCGGGCCGAAGGCGATGCTGGTGATGCGCGGGGTCGAAACCCCTGCCCGTGCCGCGGCAGAGCGCGCCGGCGTGGCGCTGCTGGAGCTAGTTCCCGGCGAACTGGCCGGCAGCTTTACAATGGAGATGGCTGCTCAGGCGTCCGGCAGTGCGGCACACGTGGGGGCAGCGCATGCAGGGCCGGCGCAGGCGAGCGACGTCGCCCTGGTGATGCACACATCCGGCACCACGTCGCGGCCGAAGATCGTGCCGCTGACCCAGGTTAACATTACTGCGTCGGCCCATCACATCGCCGAGACGCTCGCGCTGACGCCCGACGACGTCTGCCTTAACATCATGCCGCTGTTCCACATCCACGGGTTGATTGCGGCGACCCTGTCCTCGATCGCCGCCGGCGCGAGCGTGGTGTGCACACCCGGCTTCAACGCCTTTAAGTTCTTTTCCTGGTTCGAGACAATCCGGCCAACCTGGTACACCGCGGTGCCGACGATGCACCAGACGATCCTGGACCGCGCCGAGCGCAACGCCGCCACGATCGCCAAAGGCCGGCTGCGCCTCGTGCGATCCTCCTCGGCCTCGTTGCCGCCCCAGGTGATGACGGCATTGGAGGCCACGTTCTCGGCCCCGGTAATCGAGTCCTACGGCATGACCGAGGCGTCGCATCAGATGGCCTCGAACCCGCTGCCGCCGCACGCGCGCCATCCAGGGTCGGTCGGTATTGCCGCCGGCCCGGAAGTGGCGATTATGGCCGACGACGGCACTATCCAGCCTCCAGGCGGGCTAGGAGAAATCGTCATACGCGGGCGCAACGTCACCGCCGGCTACGAGAACAACCCGGACGCCAACGCGAAGGCCTTCATCAACGGATGGTTTCGCACCGGCGACGAAGGCACGCTGGACGAGCATGGCTACTTGCGCCTGACCGGCCGCCTGAAGGAGATCATCAATCGCGGCGGGGAAAAGGTCAGCCCGCTCGAGGTCGACACCGTGCTGATGGACCACCCCGCAGTGGCACAGGTCGTCACCTTCGCGATCGCCCACCCCAAGCTCGGCGAGGAGGTGGGTGCCGCCGTGGTGCTGCGGGAGGGCGAAGCGATCGACGAGGCGGCGTTGCGCAGCTTCGCGACCAGCCGCCTCGCGAACTTCAAGGTGCCGCGCCACATCGTTTTCCTCGACGAGATTCCGAAAGGTCCGACCGGCAAGCTGCAGCGCATCGGTCTGGCCGCCCGGCTTGGCCTGGAGACTGGCACGTGAAGGTCGCGGTGTTCGGCGCAGGCGCAATCGGCGGTCTGCTCGGCGCCCGGCTTTCGGCCGCCGGCGTGGACGTCACCTTCGTTGCCCGTGGTCCGCACCTTGCGGCGATGCAGGCTAAAGGCGTTACGGTGCACAGCCGCACAGAGTCCGGTATCCGCACTCTGGTCGCCCATCCTCGGTGCGTGGCCGATGCCGGCGATGCCGGGGTGCAGGATTACGTGTTCGTGACGCTCAAGGCGCACTCGCTGCCCGGCGCTGCGCTGCATATTGCCCGCATGATGGGCCCGGCTTCGACTCTGGTTACCGGGATCAACGGCATCCCTTACTGGTATTTCCATGGCGTTGAGGGCAAGCACCGCGGCCGTGCCGTCGAGAGCGTCGATCCTGGCGGCGCGTTGCTGCGCATTCTGCCGCCTGGGCAGGTGCTCGGCTCGATCGTCTATCCCGCCGCAGAAGTGGTGGAACCTGGCGTCATCGAGCACACTTATGGCGATCGCTTCAGTCTTGGTGAGCCGGATGGCAGCCGCTCCGAGCGCGCCACCACCCTCTCCCGCCTGTTGATCGAGGCTGGGCTCAAGGCTCCGGTTCGGCCGCGCATCCGGGACGAGATCTGGGTCAAGTTGTGGGGAAATCTGGCATTCAACCCGCTCTCCGCGTTGACTGGCAGCACCCTAGACCGGCTCGCCAGGCAGCCGGACCTGCGCGGGGTGGCACGCGCGATGATGCTGGAGGCGCAGCAGGTGGCGGAGGTGCTGGGCATTCGATTTGGTATCGATGTTGACAAGCGCATCGACGGCGCGGCGGAGGTCGGTATGCATAAGACCTCGATGCTGCAGGATCTGGAGCGCGGCCGGCCAATGGAGATTGATGCGCTGCTCGGGGCCGTGGTCGAACTGGGAGAGGTGGTTGGCGTCGCGATGCCGGCCTGCCGCGCGGTTCTGGCTCTGGTGCGTGAGCGAGCCCGGGTTGCCGAATGCATGCCTTAATACCAGGACTTATTGCGCATGAGCTGGCACCCACTGCCGCGGTCCGATGCTCATGACACGCCATGGCTGATCCGTGAGGCAGTTCCACGCTTAGCAGCAGTGATCGACAATGGCGTTGTGTGAGGCGAACACCCGGTTCGCCAGCCGGTTGTCTGGCATGAACTGCCAGACGTTCTCGACGGGGTTCAGCGCCGGGCATCTTGCCGGAAGCGGGACAATGGTGATGTCCTGTTGCCGGGCAGATCGCGCCAAGGATACAGGTCGACGCCGTGCGCTGGTCCTGCGGTGCTGACGGCCTGGTGCCACGCTTGGCCCAGCGCCGGGCAATCTTTGTTCTTCTGGCCGACACGGGCTTCGTCGGCGAACCAGACCTCTGCGGCGCTGGGATCGACACCCTGCGCGTGCCCGATCGCGTCCAGACGCGCGGGGAGACGGCTTTAGAGCATTTTCGGTCTAGTCGAACGCATAACCGGCATTGCGGATGTAGTTGCGGCACTCGTCCGGGCTGAAGCGCTCGAGCAGGCGGCCGATGGTCGCCCAGAGTGTCTCGCGGGTGCGCGCCGCAGCCTGTCGCAGCAGCGCCTTGAGCTTGGCGAACGCCTGCTCGATGGGGTTCAGGTCCGGCGAGTAGGGTGGCAGGTAGAGAAGGCTGGCACCGACAGCCCGGATGGCGTCGCGCACGCCTGCCGCCTTGTGGGGTGCCAGGTTGTCCAGGACCACGGTATCGCCGGGCGAAAGGGCGGGGGCGAGAACCTGCCCGACGTAGGCCTGGAATGCC
>CAXSEF010000171.1:0-4330 GCA_964236535.1 uncultured Acetobacteraceae bacterium | reverse complement strand
TGCGTCAGGGTAGCGTCACGACCTCCCAGGACCAAACACCTAGGGTCATGACGGACACACCGCCATGCTGCTCGGCGCGGCGCGTCACATTGCGTCCACACGCAGGTTCCGTGGCACGGCGCGGCTGATCTTCCAGCCGGGGGAGGAGGGCGCCGGCGGGCGCTCGCGATGCTGGCGGACGGGTTGTTCGAGCGCTTCCCCTGCAAAGCGGTGTTCGGGCTGCACAACCATCCCGGCCTCGATCTCGGCCGCTTCGCGATTGGGCCCGGCTTGCTCATGGCGGGCGGCGCCTTCTTCGACCTCACGATCCACGGCGTCGGCCCGCATGGCGGACGGCCGGAGACTGTCATCGATCCCATCGTCGTCGCCGCGCAGATCGTCCCCGCGCTGCAGGTCATCGTCGCCAGCAACCTGTCACCGCGCGAGCCCGCCGTGCTGAGCGTCACCAGGATCAGCGGCTGCAACGCCCCCGACGAGGTGCTGATCGCCGGCACGGCGCTCGGCCTGCAGGCGGAATGCTGCCCAGATCGAGGCGCTGCTGCACCGCACCGCCGAGGGAATCGCCACCGCACTCGGCGCCAGCGCAACGCTCGACTGGCGGGTGATCTTTCATCCGCTCGTCAACGAGCCCGCGCATGCGACGGCAATGGCGGACGTCGCCGCCGGGATTTACGGCTCCGCTTCTTCGCAAGGCTGGTGGAGCATGATCTGCCCGCGTAGCGCCACAGGCCATCGCCTGCATCGCGGCTGTGCTCGAACTAGGGCCGCAGGGCAGGGCGCTAACGTGCTTCCTGTCACAACCCACACCAGCGTCCCCATGCGCGACCTGTCGGGCACCGTGCCAGAGGCTGAGCCTCTCAAATACCTTTGTGCCTAAACTAAGCAGATGGATTCCAACGGCTCGGCCTCTGGCAGGGTCCAGACGCAGAGCCTCTGGACCTGCTCGCTTCCCTGGTCACGCAGGAGTGCCGTCATGCCAAGCCATGCCTTCCACCAGGTGGACGTGTTCGCGACTGCCCCGCTTACCGGCAACCCACTGGCCGTCGTGTTGGCTGCCGACGGGCTCACCGACGCGCAGATGGCCCGCTTCGCCAACTGGACCAACCTGAGCGAGACGACCTTCCTGTTGCGCCCCACCAAGCCCGACGCGGACTACCGGGTGCGCATCTTCACCCCCGAGCAGGAGCTGCCGTTCGCCGGCCACCCCACCCTCGGCAGCGCCCACGTCTGGCTCGGCTGCGGCGGCACGCCGCGCGGCCGCGACATCGTGCAGGAATGCGCCGCCGGCCCGGTCCGCATCCGCCGCGACGGCGGCCGCCTCGCCTTCGCCGCTCCGCCGCTGCGCCGCACCGGGGCGCTGGCGCCCGAACTGCTGGCACGCATCGCGCACGGGCTGGGCGTCGCGCCCGACGCCCTCCGCACCGCGCAGCATGTCGACAACGGCCCGGGCTGGGTCGCCGTGCTGCTCGGCTCGCGCGCCGAGGTGCTGGCGCTGCGGCCCGATTTTGCCGCACTCGACGGGCTGTTCCTCGGCGTCGTCGCACCCTGGGACCCCGAGCGCGACGGCACCGCAGCGCAGTTCGAGGTGCGCGCCTTCGTGGCGGGATCGAGCATCGCCGAGGACCCGGTCACCGGCAGCCTGAACGCCGGCATCGCGCAGTGGCTGATCGGCGCCGGCCTCGCCCCGCCCGCCTACGTCGCGCGCCAGGGCACCGCGCTGGGGCGCGCCGGGGCGGTGCACGTGCGTCAGGAGGACGGGGACATCTGGATCGGCGGCTCGATCGTGGACGTCGTCGACGGGGTGGTAACGCTCCAGGCAGGTCGGCCGTGATGAGGCAGAGAAGCAGGTCCAGAGGCTCTGCCTCTGGACTCCGCCAAGGCAAGTCTTTGGAATCCTTTTGCTGAAGTGGAGGCTTTGCGGGTCTTTGGCGGGTCTGGGCGTGGCCCGCGCAAGGGTCCGATAGCCCGCTTGGGGCTGCTGGAATGCGGGCGGAGCGAGAGCCCGGCCTTGCCTGCCCGCGTCTGGTCGGCGACTCTGCTCCTACCCCGGGGCGCTGCCCCTCCCTGCGCCGCGCCGGAGACAGAGCGATGGATACTGCCGTCGACCCCCAAACGAGAGCGGCCGCATCGCCGGACGAGCGGCCGATTTCCCCTGCGGCGATGCTGGCCGCGCTGGGCATCGTCTACGGCGACCTCGGCACCAGCCCGCTCTACACCTACCAGACCATCGTGGCCGCCGTCGGTGGTCACCCCTCCGCCGCCGACGCGCTCGGGCTGCTGTCGCTGGTGGTCTGGTCGCTGATTATCACCGTCTCGCTGAAATACTGCGTGTTCGTGATGCGTGCCGACAACCACGGCGAGGGCGGCATCCTCGCACTGATGTCGCTCGTCACCGGAGGCGCGGCTGCCGGCGGCAAGCGCCGCGGCATCGGCGTGCTGCTGGTGATGGGGCTGTTCGGCGCGGCGCTGATCTACGGCGACGGGGTCATCACCCCGGCGATTTCGGTGCTGAGCGCGTTGGAGGGCGTCAACATCGTCACCGCTGCGTTCAAGCCCTACGTTCTGCCGTCCGCACTCGTGATCCTGCTGGCCCTGTTCGCGGCGCAGAACCGCGGCACGGCCACCATCGGCAAGGTCTTCGGCCCGGTGATGCTGCTGTGGTTCGCGACGATCGCGCTGCTCGGTGTGCTCGGCATCATTCGCCGCCCCGAAGTGGCGCTGGCGATTGATCCGCGATACGCGCTGAGCTTCCTTGCCGGCCACGGCTGGCACAGCTTCGTCGTGCTGGGCGGGGTATTCCTGGCTATCACCGGGGGTGAGGCACTCTATGCCGACATGGGTCATATCGGCCGGGCGCCGATCCGCACCTCGTGGTACAGCGTGGTGCTGCCGGCTCTGTTGCTGAGCTATGCCGGGCAGACCGCGCTGCTGATCGAGAACCCGACCCTTGACGGCAACCCGTTTTTCAAGCTCGCCCCCACCTGGGGCGTGATCCCGCTCGTCGTGCTGGCGACCTTTGCCACCATCATCGCCAGCCAGGCGATCATCACCGGCGCCTTCTCGCTCACCCGCCAAGCGATGCAGCTCGGCTGGTTCCCGGGCCTCAACATCCGCCAGACCTCGGCTGATGAATACGGCCAGATCTATGTGCCATTCGTGAACTGGACCATGATGCTGGGTACGCTGGCGCTCGCCTACGGGTTCGGCAGCTCCGACCGCCTCGCCGGAGCCTACGGCACCGCCGTATCGACCACGATGCTGCTGACCACGGCGCTGCTCTACACCACGATGCGCGAGATCTGGCGCTGGCCCTCGGCACTGGCGCTGCTGGCGAGCGGCCTGTTCCTGCTGATCGACCTCGCGTTCTTCGGCGCCAACATGCTCAAGGTCTTTGACGGCGGCTGGGTCCCGCTGCTGCTCGGCGCACTGATCTTCACCCTCATGGTGACCTGGCATTCTGGAATGAAGGCGGTGCGCCGCAAGCTCGGCGAGGAGGAGGGCAAGTCGAACGCGGCACTGGCGTCGCTGGCCGCGGGGCTCATCCCGCGCGTGCCAGGCACGGCAGTGTTCCTCAGCCGCAGCACCATGGCAGTCTCGCCGGTGATGATCCGCCACATGGCGCAGTTCAAGGCGCTGCAGGAGACGGTGGTCAGCCTGACGGTGCGCTTCGACCAGGTGCCGCGGGTGTCGGAGGCACGCCGCGCCGAGGTGGAGGCGATCGCGCATGGCATGTGGCACGTGACCCTGCACTTCGGCTTCGTCGAGATGCCGAACCTGGTCGAAGCCATGAGCAGCGCCAAGGAGCGCGGCTGTCCGGTCGACCTCGGCGACGCGATCTACTTCGCCTCACGCGACGACGTGGTGAGGAGCACCAGACACCCCCGGCTGATGGGATGGCAGCGGCTGCTCTTCGGCTTCATGTACCGCAATGCGGTGCGAGTGTCCGATCGCTTCGACCTGCCGCCCGACAAGTTCCTCGAGATCGGCCGGCAGGTCGCGCTGTAGCGTCGGCTCAACACTGGGCCACGTCAGAACAGCCCGTGCGGCGTCCAGCCTGCCGGCGCACTTGCACGCCGGCAGAGCCCGATCGCCCTGCTACTTCTTCAGTGCGTCGCGCACGCCGTCCTTGGCGCCGCCGGTGTTCTGCACGGTCCCGCGGCCTTCTCTGCGATGCCCTCGGCCTGCAGCTTGCTGTCGCCAGTGACCTTGCCGGCGGCTTCCTTGACCGACCCGGATACCTTCTTTCCGGTACCGTCGATACGATTCTTGTCCATGACTGTGCCTTCCTCGCAGGGTGATGGCCCGCAAACGCATACCAGCCAATCCCCAC
>CAXSEF010000170.1:0-4332 GCA_964236535.1 uncultured Acetobacteraceae bacterium | reverse complement strand
GGGCGCCGCGACAGGACGGCCGGGGCCCTGCCGCCTCCTTCAAGGCGGGACCTCACTGGAATGCGGGCGGAGGGGGAGCCCGGCCTTGCTTGCCTTCCTGTGTCATCGTGCGGGGCAGGGAATTTCGTCCGGGGAGCAGCTGCGTCCCGCTGCCTGGGATTTCACCTGTTTCGTCCATCTGGGTGACCGCAGCCGTTGCACTCTGCATACGACTGGCGTAATTTGCCTAATTCATGAGCAGCAAAGCCGAACTGTCACATCTGGCGCCGATCCCGCTCGGCGGCGGGGTCACGATCGACGTGCCGGTGATCCTGGCACCGATGTCGGGGGTGACCGACCTGCCGTTCCGCCGGCTCGCGCGGGCGCAGGGCGCGGGCATGGTGGTGTCCGAGATGATCGCGTCGTGGGCGATGGTGCGGGAGAACCGCACCACGCTGCGCATGGCGGAGATGGAGCCGTCGTCGGCCGGGCGGCCGAACGCGCTGCAGCTGGCGGGCTGCGACCCGGCGGCGATGGCCGAGGCGGCGCGCATCGGCGTGGGGTGCGGCGCCGACGTGATCGACATCAATTTCGGCTGCCCGGTGCGCAAGGTGGCGGTGGGCCAGCAGGCGGGCTCGGCGCTGATGCGCGACGAGGCGGCAGCGGAGCGTCTGCTCGCGGCGACGGTGCGCGCGGTCGAGGTGCCGGTGACGCTGAAGATGCGGATGGGGTGGGATCACGCGAGCCTGAACGCGCCGCGGCTGGCGCGCATCGCCGAGCGCTGCGGCATCCGCATGGTGACGGTGCACGGGCGCACGCGGCAGCAGTTCTACACCGGGCGAGCCGACTGGGGGTTCGTGGCCGAGGTCAAGCGCGCGGTGTCGATCCCGGTGGTGGTGAACGGCGACATCCTGACGGTCGACGACGCGGCGGCGGCGCGGGCGGCGTCCGGGGCGGACGGGGTGATGATCGGGCGGGGCTGCTACGGGCGGCCGTGGCTGCCGGCGCAGGTGGCGGCGTTCCTCGCGACCGGCGAGCGGGTGGCGGACCCGGGGCTCGCCGAGCAGAAGGCGGTGCTGCTGGCGCACTACCACGCGATGCTGGCGTGCTTCGGGGTGGCGGCGGGGGTGCGGCTCGCGCGCAAGCACGTATCATGGTACTCCAAGGGCATGCGCGGCTCGGCGGAGTTCCGCGACGCGGTGAACCGGCTCGACGCGCCGGGGCCGGTCGAGGCGCTGGTGGGCGAGTTCTATGATCGGGCAGAGGGGGACCGGGCAGAGGGGGATCGGGCCGCGGGGGATCGGGCCGCGGAAGACCGGGCCGCAGGGCAGGGGTCGGGCGCCGGAGCCTGGTCCCGGCGCGGCGAGCCGGAGGCCGGCCTCGGCGGCATGCAGCAGCGGGGTGCCGCGGCCGCATGACGAAGCTCATGGCGTTCCACAGGCCGCGGCACCCCGAGCGTCTGGGCGAAGGGGAGGCGCAGGCGCTGCTCTCGGCGATGCCGGTGCCGGTGGTCTCGCTCGATGCCGACGACCGTTTCCTGCATGCCAACTCCGCCGCCGAGCAGTTTCTCGGGCTGTCGCTGCAGCAGCTGCGGCAGCTGCGGCTGCAGGACATCCTGGCGCGCGACTGCCCGCTGTTCCTGCTGCTCGAGCAGGTGCGGCGCGACGGTGTCACGGTGTCCGAGCACGAGCTGGCGCTGGACGGGCCGCGGCTCAGCAAGCAGCGGGTGACGATCCGCGCGGCGCCGCTGCCGGACGAGCCGGCGGGCGTGGTGCTGGTGCTGCACGACGGGACGACGGCGCGGGCGCTGGACCAGCAGCTCGGCTATCGGAGTGCCGCGCGGTCGGTGGCGGGCATGGCGGCGATCCTGGCGCACGAGGTCAAGAACCCGCTGTCCGGCATACGTGGGGCCGCGCAGCTGCTGGAGAACACGGTCTCGGACGCGGACCGCGAGCTGGCGGAGCTGATCCGCGACGAGGCGGATAGGATCCGTCACCTACTTGATAGGATGGAAGTCTTTGGCGAGCGGCCGGTGGAGCGCCGGCCGGTGAACATCCACCGGGTGCTGGAGCACGTGCGGCTGCTGTCGCAGAGCGGGTTCGCGTCGCATCTGCGCATCGTGGAGCTGTATGACCCGTCGCTGCCGCCGGTGTGGGGCAACCGCGACCAGCTGGTCCAGGTGCTGCTCAACCTGGTGAAGAACGCGGCGGAGGCGATCACCGGCTCGGACCGCTACGCCGAGCATGCCTCGGGCGAGATCACGCTGCTCACCGCCTACCAGCACGGGGTGCGTCTTGCGGTGCCGGGCGGCGGGCGGCGG
Source organism: uncultured Acetobacteraceae bacterium (assembly GCA_964236535.1). Lineage (GTDB taxonomy): Bacteria > Pseudomonadota > Alphaproteobacteria > Acetobacterales > Acetobacteraceae > CAXSEF01. Next base: position 2,033 of record CAXSEF010000170.1, on the reverse strand, counting down.
GTGGACCTGCCGCTGCTGGTCACGGTGCGCGACAACGGGCCCGGCATCGCCGAGGATATCCGTCCTAACCTGTTCGACGCTTTCGTCACCTCGAAAGCCACCGGCACCGGCCTCGGCCTGGCGATGGTGGCGAAGATCGTCGGCGACCACGGTGGACTGATCGAGGTGGAAAGTCGGCTTGGTAGGACAGAATTCCGTCTGCATCTGCCGGTGCTGATCGAGGACCGCGTCAGTGACGGCTGAGCATCGGGCCGGGCCGGGTGGCGACGACGCGAACGGGGGCCACACGATGAACATGCCGACCGTGCTGATCGCCGACGACGACCGCTCCATCCGCACCGTGCTGACCCAGGCGCTGGGCCGGTCGGGGTATCAGGTGCGCAGCACCGGCAACGCGGCGACGCTCTGGCGCTGGGTGGAGGACGGCGAGGGCGACCTCGTGATCACCGACGTGGTGATGCCGGACGAGAACGGGCTCGACCTGATCCCGCGCATCCACCGCATCCGGCCGGAGCTGCGGGTCGTGGTGATGAGCGCGCAGTCGACGCTGATCACGGCGGTGAAGGCGACGCAGCGCGGTGCGTTCGAGTACCTGCCGAAGCCGTTCGACCTGAAGGAGCTGATCGCCGTCGTGGCGCGGGCGCTGCAGCGGGCCTTGCCGGTTGCGGAAAATGTTCCTGAGCCGCGCGACACCGAGGAACGTCTTCCGCTGATCGGGCGCAGCCAGGCGATGCAGGAGATCTACCGGATCATCGCCCGGCTGACCACCGCGGACCTCACGGTGATGGTCCACGGCGAGAGCGGCACCGGCAAGGAGCTGGTGGCGCGGGCGCTGCACGACTACGGCCGGCGGCGGAGCGGGCCGTTCGTGGCGATCAACATGGCGGCGATCCCGCGCGAGCTGATCGAGAGCGAGCTGTTCGGCCACGAGCGCGGCGCCTTCACCGGGGCGATGAACCGGACGCAGGGGCGGTTCGAGCAGGCGGCTGGTGGGACTTTGTTCCTAGACGAGATCGGCGACATGCCGCCCGAGGCGCAGACCCGGCTGCTGCGGGTGCTGCAGGAGGGCGAGTTCACCTCGGTGGGCGGGCGGCAGCCGATCCGTGCCAACGTCAGGATCGTGGCGGCGACGCACCGCGACCTGCGCCAGGCGATCCGCAGCGGGCAGTTCCGCGAGGACCTGTTCTACCGGCTGAACGTGGTGCCGATCCGGCTGCCGCCGCTGCGCGACCGCGCGGAAGATATTCCGGTCCTTGCGAGACATTTCCTAGACGTGGCGCGATTGTCAGGACTTCCTGCCAAGCGGCTGGATGGCGAGGCGATGGACCGGCTGCGCGCGCACCGCTGGCCCGGCAACGTGCGCGAGCTGGAGAACCTGATGCGGCGGCTGGCGGCGCTGTATCCGCAGGAGACGATCACCGCGGAGGTGATCGCGGCCGAGCTGAGCGAGCCGGAAAGTGCGGCCGAGCCGGTGGCGGGCGCCGATCCGCGCGGCGAGCCGCTGGCGCAGGCGGTGGAGCGGCACATCCGGCAGTTCCTGACCGCGGGGCACGACGGGATGCCGATGCGCGACATCTACGACCGGGTGATCGCCGAGGTGGAGCGGCCGCTGATCCAGATGACGCTGTCGGCGACGCGCGGCAACCAGATCAAGGCGGCGGCGATGCTCGGGCTGAACCGCAACACGCTGCGCAAGAAGATCAAGGACCTGGATATCCCGGTCATCCGCGGCATCGGCTAGGGCTGCGTCGCGGCGCACCCGGGGCCGGCTGGTGCGCATTCGCGGCCGGTTCGCGGGTGCGTGACCGGCGAGGCGAGCAAGGCCAGAGGTTCTGCCTCTGGACTCCGCCAAAGGCCTGGCCTTTGGAATCCGTCTGCCTAGGGAATGGGTTTTCACGGGCCTCGGGCCTTTGGCGGGTCTGGGTGGTGCCCGCGCAAGGGTCCGATGGCCCGCTTGGGCCATGGAATGCGGGCGGAGGGGGAGCCCGGCCTTGCTTCGCGTACGGGCCGATGCCAAAGGCCGCTGGCATAGG
>CAXSEF010000169.1:0-4400 GCA_964236535.1 uncultured Acetobacteraceae bacterium | reverse complement strand
TATGCGTTTGACTGAACCGAAAATGTTCTAGCTCTTAAGCGGCAAGGTGAGAACCTCGGACAGCGGTGGAAGACCAGCTACGCGACCCTAACCCGATCCGGTGGCGGCCGATCCCTGCAACACGATCTCGAGCGAACAGAAAACGTAGTTTTCGTCCGAATTGCGAAGGAAAGCTCTAAGCTTCCAGCAGATATTACCAAATTGCTGGTGCGCGTTTATAGAGGATTTTGCCTTGAAACTTTTTAATGCAGATTACTTCCGAGCAAGGCTAGGCCGTCATTGGGTGATGCCGCAATGGGTCGTGTGCTCACATGAAATGAAGAGGATGGTCGTCTGTCAATAAAGCTTACACCATTGTCTCATCGAATGCTTGCGGTCAGACGAGAGGGGGGAAAACCAGGCGGCCTCGCCATTTGTGAGGTAGACATACCCTTGGTTGCGTCAAATGAGACGTTGGTTCGTGTCGTCGCGGTGTCAGTCGGTCACGATGACGTCGAACACTTTGCAGCAGTAATTGATGGGTCGCGACTCGGTTGGAACCTAGCCGGCACAGTTGAGATTGCAGCAAGCAACCAGTCGGGACCAAGGATTGGCGCCCGGGTCGCAGGCCTAGTTCAGTTCGGAGCTTGGAGTCAGTTTTCTGTAGTTCCATCTGATTCGATTGCGGAAATCCCAGACTCGGTGACCTTCGCTCAGGCAGCAGCGACGCCGAGCGCAGGCCTTACCGCATTATATGGCCTTGAACAGGGTGGGTTGCTCACTGCAAGACGAGTTCTCGTAGCCTGCGCCGCTGGTGCGGTAGGTCTGTTCGCGGTCCAGCTTGCCCGTATCGCAGGGGCAGAGGTAACTGCCGTGATACAGGCTGCGGAGCACGAGGCACTGTTGGAGGAATACGGCGCTGACCACGTTGTCTTGGGTGCCCTCACCGGTGCAACGCAGTTCGGACCATACCATCTAGCCTTGATCAATGCAGCGGACCATCCAGATTTTACGGCAACGCTTAGGCTAGTGAAGAGTCACGGCTTATGTGTGCTCTATGGAACGGCCCTGACGCAATCGGCATATGTCGACAATAAACCCTTGGTAGGCAACAGCATTCGACTTCACAGACTCGTAGTACTTGAATATAGGATTGAGCAACGAAGCGAGGATTTGCGTCGACTTTTCAGCCTTATAGCGAAAAAAGAATTACAACCTCATATAGAAATCGAAGATAGTTGGATCGAGATCAGCGCCGTGTCAAAAACTATACTAGAGAACAAGATCGTTGGAAGAGCAGTTTTATACCTGTGATTTGCCCTGATGAAGAAGAAATATTTTAATAGCTTGGTAGTAGCGCGATCGGGAAATTTAGTTTTGATAGATGTACAGCCGCATGAACAATGGCTCGGGCCGATACTGAAATCACAGTAGCTTAAAACTGAACTCTAGCGACGGCGGTAACGCCCGTGGAGGCGTCGGATTTGGTACGAGCAGACATAGGTGGCTCGCTCTTTTCAACTCACATCATGAAATGGTTCAAGGTTTTCATCATGCTGAAAAAAGTCGTAGACTTTTCACCGGATGAGATAGAGCGGCTTTGCACTATCTCAGCTGCGGCCGGAATTGCACTTTTCTACTGGCGACCCGCTGAAGACGAGTTGAGGATGAATGGGCGAGCGTGCAAGCTGTGGGGAGTGGAGGACACCGGACCAAGTACTTTTGCCGAGCTGGTCGAGCGGATTGTTCCAGAGGATCTCGATAGAATTACATGCGCGTTTGAGACAAAGACTCCACCGGGAGGTGAGTTCGAAATAAACTTTCGTGTTGTGAGGAAAGGCGAGATCCGTTGGCTTTCGGGCCGTGGAAACCACGCCGAGACTGCGACCGGCGATCGGGTCATTGTTACCATCTTGTTTGACGTTACTGAGCATGAGCGCTTACAGGAACGGCAGCAGATGTTTGCTGCCGAGATGGATCATCGGGTAAAGAACTCGTTTGCTATCGCTTCAGCTCTCACCTCTTTAGTCGCACGTTCCGCACCGACAGTGACAACCATGGCGTTAGACCTGCAGTCGCGCTTTGTAGCGCTGCGCCACGCCCACGACCTTGTCCGACCGAGCGGGCCTGTGGCCGGTTACGCTTTACTTAGTGATCTTATTTCTGTTCTTCTGTCGCCTTACGATTGTAATATCTTTTATGGTAAGCGGATTTCTATGGCTGTCCCATATTTGCTCATTGGCGGTGTGGCAGCTACAACGCTGGCGCTGGTGTTCCATGAACTTGGCACGAATTCAGTTAAATATGGCTCACTTTCTCAAAGTGAGGGTAAGCTCGACATCGTTGCTAATCTCGAAGAGCGGGATGTCTCTATTCTATGGAAGGAGCGAGGTGGTCCGCCAGCCATGCCTCCAGCCCATTGTTCTGGCTTTGGCACTAAACTGATCGAGAAGAGCTTGGCTTTTCAACTTGGAGGATCGTCATCATTTATTTGGGGTCGTGAAGGGCTAACAGCCAACCTACGTGCGAATAGATCAATGATTATGACGTAGGGTCTGGACGTGTGAACGCGTGATGCACCCGCACCTGGGCGCCCTGGAACAATCACATTTAAGCATCTTCAAGCAGTGGCACCCCTCTTTTTCTTGTGTTCTATGTCGTGCGCTGCTTGCGGTAGTCGCGAGGTGTCAGCCCAACTACCTTGCGAAACATGGTCGTGAAATGGTTCGACTGTTCGAATCCACATCGGAAAGCAATGTCGGTTACAGAAAAATCAGTGTGTTCTAGCAGGTGCCGCGCGTGGTCTACTCGCAACCGGATAAGATAGCGGTGAGGAGGTTCGCCCGTGGCGGCCCTAAATGTGCGAGCGAACTGTGTTGGCCCAAGACCGGCAACAGATGCGAGTTGAGCGAGGTTCAAATCCTCTGCCAAATTGGCATGCATGAACTCGAGCGCTCTTTTAACTCGCCAGCCCGATGCCGGGCTGGCAACGCTTAGCATTTGAGGAGATTGAGTTGAGTATCTACGCAGCAAATGAAGCCCGAGCGCTCGCGTGAGCGAGTCTACGTAGAGACGACTACCAAAGCTTGGCCTTTCAGTCTCAGCATGAAATAGCCGGGCTAGGCGATCGAGCGCTGGGTCGGGTACTGCTAGGACATCTACTAAATGGATGCTGCCAACATCCCGATCGAGCACACAGGCAGCTACCTCTTCCACAACGTGAGGATCTATATAAATAGCTAAGTAATCAGCGCGCCCTTTAAAGGTTCTGATTACTGGGACTTCGACCGGCATCACGCTGCAGCATCCGCGCTCGGACCAGCGACGCTCCTTGTGTCCTTCAAGGACCCGCTCAATATAAACTGGGTTTGCAAGATTTACTGACACCCGATGATAGTTGGAAGGAATCTCGTTTCCTCCGGAGGTCTCGTTGTATCTATGTAAAAGTATGTTTTGCCATCTATGGCCTAAACTCGAGAGGATCGGGGTGCTGGCGACCCCACGCACAGACCCATCTGTAATGTATTCTCGAATTCCATTTCGAGTGACTTCTGCTGGTTTATCGATCATGAAAGTAATCTGTAATCGCCGTAAGCTCGTAACGCCAGCATGCCATTCTCTCCGTCTAAAGTCACTACATCACAAATTCAGTCAAGTCAGTCAAGACCAAATCACACCAAGAGTTCTAACCAAAGATAGCTGAAAGTCTTTGTGTGTATCTGGCGAAGGCTGCAGGCTGTTGCAGGTGGTGCCCGCCATACTTGGCTAGCCACCGATATTACGTCGGCTCCGTCACCCCGATTGCCCGAACGGCCTCCGCCACCGGCTTCCCCTGGCTTGTCAGCACCTCGACCTGCCGCAGCTTGCCAACGATTTCCACCGGCGTGTTTCGCTTCCTCGCCATTCCACCCTCCGCTTGTCTGCCGGTCCTACATTACCGGCGGCTTACTTCCAGGAGGGCAGGTCACCGGTCAGTGACAGCACCGCTGCAGGTGTCCTTGTACTGGCGCTCGCAGCCTGCGCCCTCCAAGGCATCCCGCTGCAATGCCAAGTTTTGCTCGGTCGTGGACACGCGCATGTAGCCAACCCGCACAGCATCACCCATACCTTTGCAGAAACACAGCAGAGCAGGGTTTGTAGGCCAGAGATAGATGCAACAGTTTATGCAGCGTCACAGGCCCAAATCGCTGGTGTCCGGCCGCGGCAGACCTACCATGCATCAAAGAGTGATGCTGTTGGAAAGGGTCTGCGGAGCGAGACTGAGCTGTTGCCTTACAGGCGAAGCTTTTCGGGATCGGGTGCTGCAGGCCTTCGCCTTTCACCCGGGCACCGCGATTGCGGCATCCTGAGCTGAAGTGCGGACTGTCAGGCTGGCCAGCCGTCTCAGGTTCTGCACCGGGGCCGCTAGGTTAAACTCCTCG
>CAXSEF010000168.1:0-4414 GCA_964236535.1 uncultured Acetobacteraceae bacterium | reverse complement strand
AAAGAAGACTCTAAGAGAAGTCTTAGCCCGTGTACGCGCACACGCGCGAGGCTGTAGTCAAAAGTCAGCGCCCGTTGGTCGAGGGTCAGGTCCCCCATCGGTTGGGATAGATCGCAGGCAGGAAGGAAGCGGCCGACACAAGGAAGTAGATTGGAGCTGTACGGCTTCCCCTCCAGCCCCATCAGAAAGCTTGAGCAGCGCACCCCATCGATCGGGGTCGAGGTAGCTTCCCAACATTGCGGACGTCACCACCAGCCTGTTACATGTAGCGAATGGCAAACACGGGAACAGGCGCCGAGCGAGTCCGCCGCCGACGCGACAAGCTGCGAGCGGCCGGGCTGCGGCCCGTGCAAATCTGGGTGCCCGACACCCGGGCGGCCGGCTTTGCCGCGGAGTGTGCCCGCCAAGTGCAGGTGATCCGCGATGCGGAGACGGCCGAGAGCGTGGCCGAGGACGAGGCCTGGTTCGAGGTCTCGGACAAGACCGGCTGGACGGCGTGAGGCGTGGCGACCTGGTAACGGTCGCCCTGCAGGGTGAGCAGGGCAAGCCGAGACCGGCCCTGGTGGTGCAGGGCGACCAGTTTGACGGCCTGCAGGGCGTCACGGTGCTGCCCCTCACCGGGGTGCTGATGGAGGCCCCGTTGCTACGCGTCGAGGTGGAGCCCTCCCCGGGGAATGGCTTGGCCAAGCGCTCGCAGATCATGGTCGATAAGCCGCAGACCCCGCCAAGGGGGAAGCTCGGCCCGGTGTTCGGCCGCCTCGACGATGCCACCCTGCTGGCCGTCAACCGTGCCCTGGCAGTGTTCCTCGGCCTCGCCTGACAGCCACCTTCGGGCTGCCGTCCTAGCCTGGCGTTCCTTCCCTCCTGCCCGCCTTCCTTGAGCGAGCAGCAAGCCAAGGAAACAGCCCAAAGGGGTTAGGGCAGGATATCCGAGTGGGTGCTAAGTTATTAACTTTCTAGCGCCGGAGCTGTCATGCCCGCCCCTTCCGACAGCATCCTGATCAGCACGCACGTCGATCGCGGCCTGGCCGAACGGTTCAGGGCCCTGGCGCGTGCGACCGATGGAAGTGTCTCGGCGGCTCTGCGCCGCATCCTGTCCGAGGTGGTGGCCGGGAAGCCGCCACAGGCCCCTCTGGGAGCCTCTGGCTACCGTGTGACCATCCGACTGAAGGAAGCCGAGCGGCTGGCCCTCCTGGCCGCTTCCCGTGGCCGCCAGACCAGCCCCTCGGTGTGGCTGCGGTGCCTGGCCGTCGTCCACCTCGGCCGGCGGCCCCAGTGGAACGAGCAGGAGGTCGCCGAGCTGCGGGCGGTGTTCACCGAGCTGCGCAGGATCGGGACCAACCTGAACCAGGTCGCCAGAGCCCTGAACGTCGCGGCGCTGTCCGGCGAGTATCCGGCCGGGCAAGGGACGGCCGCCCTCGAGGCCGCCGACCTGGTGCGTTCTGAGACACGCCGGGTGGTGGCGGTGATGACCGGCAACTTCGACTACTGGGGCCTTCCCGACACGGAGCGGCCGGTTGCGCGATACGGGGCCTTGGTGCGTGACCAGGATGCCACCGAGGAGGAGCGGCGGAAGGCCAAGCTGCGACCTAGGCGTCGCCCGAGCCGCTTCGCGGACGCAGACGGTTAATCCGGCCGGTCCCCGCGGGCGCTAAGCATCCTGAAGGATGCAATGGTCTGATGAGCTTTCAGGCTACGTCTCTGGGGACGGACAGCCTGTCTCTGGGGACGCGAAACGCCGTCTCTGGGGACGGACAGTTTGTCTCTGTGGCGCGAAATACCGTCTCTGAGGATGGTTACACACGTCCCTAGAGACATATTCTTAGGGACGCAGCTATGGTCCCTGCATGGTTGCCGAAGACAAGACCGGACGTGAACGCAAGGAGCGGCTGAGGGCTCGACGTGACGAGGTCGGCTTGGCCCAGGTATCGGGCTGGGTGCCGAAGGACCGGCGGCCCTATGCCCGCGAAGTGCTGGCGGCGCTCGCCCAGGGTGCCAACAGCCTGCCCCCTGATCCGGAACAGGCCGCGGCGCTCAAGGCTATTCAGGAGGCGCTAGAAGCAGCCCAGGCCGAGGCGGCAACTGCAAGGATCGAGGAGGCGGCATCTGCCAAAGCGCTGCTGGTGGCCCAGGAGCGCGAGCAGATTCTGACAGCCGAGCTGGATGTAGCTCGTGCAGAGATCGAGGTGGCACTGGATGCCAAGCGCCAGGTCGAAACGGCGGCACTTGCCCACTTGAAGACAGCCAAGGCCGAGGCAGCAATGGCGGTGGCAACGGCCGAGCGGTTTCAGAAGGCAGCGGGGTTGCGAGGTAGAGCAATCCGTTGGCTGGCTCGATGAGGCGTGTCGAAAAAACTAGACGTTGCTGGGCCTGTCTGCTTTCTGCTGCCCAAGAGTTGCGTAAGCCCCGATGTTAGGATCGGGGATGGGTGCCAGTCATGGGGATACGTCCCGAGCTGCCTCTTGTGTGCCGTCGATTTCTTAGTTGGCGCGGCAAGGTTGTGGTAACGGGGAAGCGTCTAAACTCCTCCTCCAGCCGCTGCTGGGACGCAATCTCTTGACCCCCACCCTCTCAAATTTCCTGCATAACACCCGTTATGGTGCGCGTTTTGAAGTTGCGGGGAAGTCGTTCGGAAGTCTCCAGCGCGACCGGGCGTCAGGGCGCAGCATAGGGCGCACGAGGACTTGCTTTCGGACGGCGCGAGGGTAGGAGGGAGAAGGAATTACTTTGGAACAAATCTCATGGCCGACATACGGTTGCACGAGGTTAGGGACGACCATTTTGCGTGGCTGCTTGGCGAGCGGTCTGCACCCGACGGCTTGGCGGAGCCGCCAGGCGGTGTTGACGAGAAGTTCGTCATCTCACTGGTACGCGGCCTTACAGCTACTCTCCATAAAGCTGGCTGCCATAGCCACTGGCTGATCGTTGATGGCGAAGAAGTTGTCGGCCTTTGTGGCTTCAAGGGCCCGCCGAGCCCGTCAGGAGAAGCCGAGATCGGCTACGGCATTGCAGAGAGCCGCCGTGGCAGAGGTTATGCTACCTGGGCCGTGGCCCTCATGCTGGAAAGAGGACCAAGAGAAGGTGCTTCGACGCTCACTGCCGAGACGGCCACCTCCAATCCTGCCTCACAGCTCGTGCTTGAGCGGAACGGCTTTAAGCAGGTCGGAGCACGAAATGACCTGGAAGACGGTGACCTCATCGTGTGGGCCAATACCCTGCCGGCATAGGCTGGTCGCTTCGCCTCAGCCCTCCTGCCGAGTTCCAGGAAGTGGGCGACCTTCCCGTAGCGCGTCCAAAGCCTCAATCAGGTTCATTTGAGCCCGGCTCGGCATGGCCTCTGCCTTAGAAAGCTCGTCGCGTCTTGCTTTGCGGCCTGTGCGCCCGCTTTGCAGCTCCGCTGAGGCCGCCTTAGCCGCTTCCGGGTGCTTCGGGTCAAACCGCAGCTCAACGTCCACCACAGCCCTTCCACGGCGGTTCTCATGCCATGTCAGCGTGAAGGGGGCGATGTGGTCGATCTCGGCCTTGGCGACGTGTAGCGTGAAGCGGCTGAGATCCGTCCAGTCGCGGTAGGTGCCCAGGGGCACCCCCAATAGTTCGCGCAGCTCGACCATGCTGCCCTGCCAGGTCGGGTTCTGGCGGCGGTAGAGCAGGCAGCCATGCTCGTAGAGGGTGACGCTGTAGCGGCTCTCGAGGGCGAGCACGGCCTGGCGTTGCATCTCGGCGTAGTGGTCGGAGGACTGCATCACCTGGCGCATGGGCTGGGAGAACCGCCAGAACACGACCGAGCGCGCGTCGTCGTCCAGCTCCTCGATGCGCTGCGCGACGATCGGGGCGGTGAGCACCGCATCGTGGCCTCGGGGAGACTTCACCTTGACCCGCAGCAGCACCCTCTGCAGCTCGTCCAGGGTCCGGCCCAGCCTCTCGTTGCCCTTGTGGCTCCCCCGCAGCTCCCCCTTGGTGATCTGGTGCTCCTCGTCCTGCCAGGCGTCGCCGGCGGCCTTGGCGAGCAGGAGCACGAGCACCTTGCGGGCGGCCGCCGACAGGCTGGAGCCTTCGGGATATGTCGCCTCGACCAGTTCGCCTGCCTTGATCACCCCGTCGCCCTTGCCGTGCAGCTGCGGACGCATGTGGGCCATCCGCATGGTGCGGCCAACAGGCGGTAGACCGAGCTTCGGAGGAGGGCCGTTCATATTGGAAATCTACCCCGAGCCGAAATGCAGTCAATGGCTCGGCTCGCCCCCCATCCCTCGGGATAGGCTTGCAAAAATTCCCCCCATCCCTCGGGATACTCCCCCCATCCCTCGGGTATCCACAGGGTAAACCATTGAAATTGCCTGCAAAAAAGGCGTCGAATACTTAAAAGAAGACTCTAAGAGAAGTCTTAGCCCGTGTACGCGCACACGCGCGAGGCTGT
>CAXSEF010000167.1:0-4474 GCA_964236535.1 uncultured Acetobacteraceae bacterium | reverse complement strand
TGGGTTCCTCGGGCTTCGCGGGCGACGGATCAGGGGCGGAGGATGGCTTGGCCTCGTCCCTGCGTCGGAGGCGCTCGGCGATGGGCGTGTAGGGGGCATCCGGAAGGGAAGCCTGACGCTCGTGCCGGGCGAGCGCGTCGAGCGCCGAGCCAAGGGCGCCCCTGGATGGTGCCCCGGGTAGTGGGGTGACCTGCGCCTGGAAGACCTGCAGGTCTTCGGTTGCCTGGCGTTGCACCCGCGCCAACTCGTCCGCTGGTGCGCGCCAGCCTCGCATGCTCCCGAGGATCTCCAACCACACCCGTTCGGCGTCGCGCAGTTCTTCCGACGTGCGAGGCCGGCTGCGCTCGGCCTGCACCACCTCCGCCGCGCGCGGCGTTTCGCGCCAAGCGCCATTCTCCAACCGGTTGTCGTAGAGGGCGGCCCCGGTGCGGGTGGCAATCAGCACACGATCGGCGAGCCGGTCCTGTTCGATGCGGCGAAGGGTGTCGAGCATGCCGGCGGCACCGGCATCGTGCGCCTCGCGAGCGGAGAACCGGGCAGCGCCTGCCACAGCCAGCGTCGCCTCGTAGCGCTGATGCACCCCCTGCCAGGAGAGACGCTCCGGCACGGCCAAGGCCCGCGCCTCAATCTCGTAGCCGGCGCGCCGTAGCTGCCCCCCGGTGCGGACGAACACGTCAGGCCGGCGCATCGTGCTCTCGATCACCAAGTTGACCCGGCGCTCCTGCGCCGCGGCGATCAGTTTCTCGACCCAGCGTCCGCTGTCGTGGTCGGTGTAGCGCGCCGCATTCAGTGGATCGGTCTCCTGCAGCCGCCTGTAGGCAGGATGGAAGGACCGCAGGTCGTCGCCGTTAACGACTGCCGTGGCTCCGCGGGCCTGCAGCTCGATCTCCGCGTCACCCAGGAACCGGGTCTTGCCGGCACCTGGCTGGCCGCCGAGGATTACGGCTACGGGCACACCCCCGGACCCAGACACCGGCATCAGGTCGGGCACTACGTGGCGCTGGAAGATGTCCTCGTGCTCGTCGTCCGGCAGCGCAAAGCGCAGCCGGTCATCCTGGCCGGCCATCTCAGGCGGCGAGGAGAGGGCGCTTGTCCTGGAGTGCAGCCCAGAACCGAGCCTGGTCGCGCACGAGGGGACCCCAGCGCCCGATCACGGCCTCGACCCGGCCCTGGTCGCGGTAGTTCAGGCTTCGGAGCAGGCCGTAGAGCTCGCGGGCTTTGACGGCGAGGCGATCGGCTTCTTGCCGTTCCGCGTCGCTACCTTTCTCGAGCGTGTAGATGCGGTCGTAGACGAGGGTGCGGGCCCGGTTGACGACTTCCATTGCTACTTCGGTCCGGACGACATCGTCCTGGGGGCCTGTTCCGTGTCGCGTCATGTCGTTCATGCCTCTATGATGCCACGGCGTGGCACCAGTTATCCAACGTCAGTTGCGTTCGATCCTCTATTTCAGAAACCCGGCCCGGTGCTGGGCCGGTAACCCGGAGCGGGAGGCGTGGGCTCCTCGGGCTTTGCAGGTGAGGGATCGGGGGAAGAGGACGGCTTGGCCTCGCCCTTGCGCTGCAGGCGCTCGGCGATGGGCGTGTAGGGGGCATCCGGAAGAGAAGCCTGCCGCTCATGCCGGGCGAGGGCGTCCAGCACCGAGCCGAGGACGCCCTTGCCGCCCGCTGCATCCCGGCTGGCAGGGGTCACATCCGTGGCGGCTTCCAGCCTGGCTCCAGGCAGCGGCGTGAGCCCCTCCTTGATGACGGTCTCCAGGGTAGGACCGCGACGGCGCAGCGCCGGCAGCGCCAGCGACGCCTCGTACTCGTTGCGGTCGTTGGTCTCCATGCCGCGCTCGGGCGTGAGGCCTGGGTAGGCCCGTTCGAGCACCGCGATGTCGCGGGCGACGTAGAGGCGGTTCCGCTGCTCGGCATCGGCGCCGGTCGGCGCCCAGTTCAGCTCGTAGCCCGCGGCCTGGGCCAGCGAGCGCGTGAACTCACGCAGGGTGCGGCTGTTGCCCTCGTAAAAGGAGTGGGCGTGGTCCAGGTCGCCATAGAGGCGGGCCATGCGCCCGGCGAAGGCGTCCGGTGGCAGGCCGGACAGGGCGGCCGGGCCGCCCAGGTCGCGGAGCACCTTGTCGACGCGGCCTGCGACGTTGTCGGGCACGTAATGGACATCGTGGGCAGCGGTCTGGCCTTCCAGCATCCGGGTCTTGCTCCATCCGGAGGTGTCGCCACGGACCTCGCCGGGCCGGTAGTGCGGCAGATCCTGGAACAGGTAGGCGTGGACCGCCTGCAGGTGGCTGCGATCGAACTCGCCGATCGGCGGACGGGCGTTGAGCTCTCGGATCCGGTTGGCGACGAGGGCGGCTTCGCGCCCCTCGGCCGCGGGATCCGGCGGCATCAGCCGACGGCCCGCTTGATCGCGGCGGTGAGCTCGTCGCTGGTCAGCTCGCCGGCGACGTAGCGGGCGTTCAACGCCTCGACCTCCGCCGGCAGGTGGAAGCCCTCGAGCCGGACGCTGTCACGGCCGGTGGTCACGGCCTTCTGGCGGCAGGCTCGTTCCTCCTCGGTGATGAGGGGCGCAACGACGGTGTCCATGGTGTGCTGATCCTCCTTTCTGTGGTGGTCCGAGTATAGCCGAGTGTCCCGTCAGTGCGGACCGTTCGTCGCCTCTCTGGGCACGATCGTCTGCAGATCCGAGCCGTCCTCGTCCAGGAGGACGAACCTGGTCGCTCGCTCGATGACCTCGCTCGGCTCGACGACGGACGACTGCCCGTCCGACAGCGTGAGGACGGCAATGTTCTGCGCCCGTGCGATGCGGTAGGCCGCGGAGATCATGGCGGCGGCCGCCTCGGCGTTGGTGGCCGCCACCGCGAACTCGGCCGATCCCTGGGTGGTGGAAGTCTCGACGAGTTTGATGCGAAAGGTCGTCATCTGTACAGGCTCCTGGGTTTGCCGCATCCGCGGCATGTTGACCGACACGGTTCAGGAAGTTTGCCTAAGGCTGGGCGGGCTGCTGGAAGTCGGCGGCTGGCTCGGGCGGGTCGTTCTGGCGCCGTGCTTCGAATATTAACTTTAGCATGCCGCACGGCAAGTATAAGCCAAAATTTGTTTATACTTGATATTATTTGAGGTCCGCTCGCTGCACCGGTTGTGGCACCAATCTATACTGGTGCGAACGAGATCCGCTATTCGCGTCAGGTCAGCAGGCAGTTCCTACCTCCTCAAGCCACCAGTCGGCCTGCCGTTCAGCCGCATCCGCCTGACGCAGGAACGTGTCGCGTTGGGCGCTCGTCAGGGCTCGACGCTCTGCATGCTCCCGCAGATGGGACGCTTCCAGCCGCCAGCTGCGCACGCTTGCGAGACAGATGAGTTGCTCCGCGTGGTCGCAACTCATCTCGCGCGTGGTCACGCCGCGCACCGAAGGCGGGCGCGTCGCGAGCTGCAGTACAACCGCATGTCCGGCAGCGTCGGGTAAACGGCGAACGCCGCGCGGAAGCCGCGCGGCGTTGCCGGGACCGAAGGAAGGTGTCTGAAACCCGGCGCCGGGCGTGGCAGCGGTCTAGAACGGCACCTCGTCGTCGAGGTCGCCGCCAACCGGGGTGTCGGCGTGGCCGCCGTTGCCATTGCGGTTCTGTCCGCCATTGCCATCGAGCATGAGGAGCGTGCCCTTGTAGGGCTTCAGGACGATCTCGGTGGTGTACTTGTCCTGGCCGGACTGGTCGGTCCACTTGCGCGTCTGCAGCGCGCCTTCGAGGTAGATCTTGCTGCCCTTCTTCAGATACTGCTCGACCACGTTGCAGAGCCCCTCACCGAAGATCGTGATGCGGTGCCACTCGGTGCGCTCCTGACGCTCGCCGCTGCTGCGGTCCTTCCAGGTCTCGCTCGTGGCGAGGGTGAAGCTCGCGATCTTGTCGCCGGTCTGTGTGCTGCGGATCTCCGGGTCCTTGCCGAGGTTGCCGATCAGCGTGACCTTGTTGAGGCTTCCAGCCATGGTTTCATTCTCTCATCTCACCCAGAGGAGGCTTCGGGCCGATGCCGTCAGCGTCCTCTCGTGTGCGGCCGAGAGGAACCGGCGGGATGAGCGGGACCACGGCGTGCGCAGCACGGGACCGGAGCCACGCGCAGCGCAGCGAGCATGGCGAGGACCCACCCGTTGTCGCGATCAGCCCGGCGGTTCAGGACGCATCAGAACACGAGAGGGCGCGACGGCATCGGCGCGGAGGACATTCCCCATTTCCTCCATTCCATTTTCCATCCCCCATCCTCACCCATTCATTCGATCAGCCCTGTCCATCGTCTCCGAAGCGAACCAGGCCCCGTTGAGCCAGGCGTGCAACGGACCCGCACCGGCCTCCTGCAGTGCGTCGCGGAACATCGGCAGATGGCTCGCGCTCGTCGTGTGCCCGAAGGCCCCGGTCACGACAGGGACCGGTGCCGCTCGCGCAGCTTGTCGGGGTCCGCGCCGGGCACGTGCTAGAGCATTTTCGGT
>CAXSEF010000166.1:0-4582 GCA_964236535.1 uncultured Acetobacteraceae bacterium | reverse complement strand
GGGCTTCGTGTATGTTACGTGGAATATGCATCGTCGTGTCGCCCGATTGCCGGAGGGTTCATGGCTATCGTCATGCCGCTGCAAGAGCGCTGGCCGATCGTAGCAGCCACGCCATCGGCCCTGGCCTGGTTGTCCATGCGAGCCGATCTTGGACTGGCTGTCCGGACGATCGACGCCTATGGGCGCGGGCTGTCGGAGTATCTCCGTTTCTGCACCGGTTCTGCTGTTGATCCGGTGATGGCCGGTGCTGATCACATCGCACGCTTCGTCCGTCACCTGACGGCGCCGAGTGTCGAGGATGTCGGTCTGGCTTTGGCATCCTCTGCTCTTCCGCAGGCCCGGATGGCCAATGCCACGCTGCATCAGAGGATGACTGTCGTCCGCCTGTTCTACGACTACCTCGTGGAGGAGAACCTGCGTGTCGCCAACCCGGTCGGCCGGGGACGTCATGGGCAGCGGCGCGGCCTGCTTCCACGCTACCAGAAGCTTCCATGGATCCCGAACGATGCGGAATGGTCTGCGATCCTTGGCGTCGCCTGCCAGGAGCCGATCCGCAACCGCACCATGCTCGCTCTTGGCTACGATGCTGGCCTGCGCCGCGAGGAACTCTGCTCGCTCCACACCCAGGACTTGGATCCTGCGGCACGCACTCTGCGCATCCGCGCCGAGACCACCAAGAGCCGCCGCGAGCGGGTGGTGCCCTACTCCGCTGCCAGCGGCGAGTTGCTGGCCTGCTACCTCGCGTATCGTACCACCCTGAGCCGGGCACGGGGGCCGCTGTTCCTGTCGGAGTCCCGACGCAACCATGCGCAGCCGCTGACCCTGTGGACTTGGTCGAAGGTCATCCGCCGGATCGCACTCGAGGCCGGGGTGCCAGGCTTCAGCACCCACACATTGCGCCATCTCTGCCTGACCGATCTGGCACGCGCCGGTGTGGAACTCCATGCCATTGCGACCTTCGCCGGTCACCGGAGTCCCACCACCACCTTGCAGTACATCCATCTGTCCGGACGTGATCTGGCGGACAAATTCGCCCGCAGCATGCGACATCTGCACGCCTGGCGGACCGCCTCCCTGCTCGAATCGTCATCCTCGTCATGGGGAGCGTGATCATGGACGGGGCGGTAGCGACGTCCGATCGCTGGAAGCCGCTCGATCTGGATGGTTTCGACCGCACGTCCCAGCTGTCGCAGGTCGAATGCGGCGCCCTCAAGTCGCTCGGATGGAACCTGCGCCGACATGGCCGCAGCGACCTGACCGGTTCCGAATGGTCATGCGTGCAGCGGCTTCTGCTGCCTATCGATGCAGCGCACGCCGCCATACACGACGTGCCGGATACGATGGGAAATCGGCGTGTATACCGCGATGCCGCTAGCCTGATCCTCAACTGCAGCGTCGAGCTCGGTATCAGCTTCTGGGGCTGGACCGAGCAGATGTGGAGCGACCTGATCGGTCCGGACGAGCACGCGTTCACGAGGCCCTGGCCGGGCTGGGTGAGGCGGGCGACGCGCCCCTGCATCGTGACCTATGCCTATCTCCTTGGCGGCTTCACCGGGTTCAGGTTCATCGGCCTTGTCAGCCGCGTCGACATGGCGCGCCGTGTCTTCGGCCGCAAGGCGGCGGACGAGGCGGCGCAGGAGGTCCTCTCGGTGCTGTATGGCTGGGGCTACCGACGGAGCGCTCATCCGATGCAGAAATCGGTGCTCTGCCACCTCCTGCTGTGCAACCGCAGCCCCTACCTCAGCGACCTGTCTGCTCATGTGATCCTGGGCATGCGTGGATCTGCAGCGGCCGACCGCAACAACAACGCCACCCTGCACAGCATCCATCTTGCCCTGGCCACCTTGGGCCATGTCACCCCACCGCGCGTCCCCCAGCTGTCCAGGTCGCAGAACAGCGAGCCAGAAATCGCGGAGTGGATGGGATGGGTCGACCGGTGGCACGACACCTCCACGCTGACGCCGAAGGTCAGGCAGATCTACCGCAGCCTGCTTACCCAGATCGGGCGCTGGATGGCAGCCGAGCAGATTGCTGCTCAATCCCCGGAGCTGTGGACGCGACAGATCTGCGCCATGTGGGTGGCGCGTGTCGATCGTCTGCTGGCGGGCGAGTACGCTCGCGCACCGGCCCACCTGATCTCGCGCGCTGGACAGCCGCTGCTTCCCGCCAGCAAGGCGGTTTATCTCAGCGCGACGCGCATCTTCTTCCGCGATTGCCAGGCGTGGGGCTGGATCAGGCCGTGCTTCGATCCCAGGACCGCGTTGGCTACGCCGCGGAGCGTCACCAACCTGATCGGCCCGGATCCGCGCGTCATCGCTGACGACATCTGGGCCAAGCTCCTTTGGGCGGGCATCAACTTTGCTCCGGACGACCTCGTCGACAAAGTCGGACGCTGCTACCCGTTCGAGCTGCTACGGGCCATGACGATGGTCTGGCTGTTCGGAGGGCTGCGCAGCGACGAGCTGCTCCGCCTGCGCGTCGGCTGCATCCGCTGGGAACGGCAGGAGTCCGGCGTTCGCGGGAGCTGTCTGCTGGATGTCCCGGTACACAAGACCGGAACCGCCTTCACCAAGCCGGTTGATCCGCTACTCGGTGACGCCGTCACGGCCTGGGAGGCTGTTCGGCCCAT
The DNA here is from genome assembly GCA_964236535.1 of uncultured Acetobacteraceae bacterium. Classification (GTDB taxonomy): domain Bacteria; phylum Pseudomonadota; class Alphaproteobacteria; order Acetobacterales; family Acetobacteraceae; genus CAXSEF01. Next base: position 1,953 of record CAXSEF010000166.1, on the reverse strand, counting down.
CCAGCCTCGCCTGGCCGATCGGAAGACCGGAGAACGGGTCCACCTGCTGTTCGCCTTCCGGGCGCGGCGGGTTTCCTTGGACTTCATCAACAGCACCATCATTCCGATCCTGTGCCGCAAAGGCGGAGTGCCGCGACGGGACGCACGCGGCAGGATCACCAGCCATCGCGCCCGATCCACGATCGCCACCCAGCTCTACAACGCCAAGGAACCGATGACGCTGCTGGAACTGCAGGCGTGGCTTGGTCACCGGTCGCCATCCTCGACCCAGAGCTACACAAAGATTGCGCCGACCCGTCTGGCGCGAGCGTATGACGATGCAGGCTACTTCGCACGCAACGTCCGCACCATCGAGGTGCTGATCGATCGTGGCGCCATCCAGGACGGCAGCGCCTCGGCGGGGAGCCAGCCCTGGCAGCACTACGATCTTGGCCATGGCTACTGCGGCTACACCTTCTTCGAGCAGTGCCCGCACCGCATGGCCTGCGCCCGCTGCGACTTCTATACACCCAAGCACAGCACCGCCGCACAGCTGCTGGAAGCAAAAGCTGGCGTGCAGCACGTGCTGGCACAGGTCTCGCTGACGGAAGACGAGCAGGCCGCCGTGGAAAGCGATGCTCGCGCTCTCGACGGGCTGCTAACCAAGCTCCACGACGTTGCAACACCAGCTGGCCCCACGCCGAGACAGCTTGCAAGAAGTTCGTCCCGCTGATACCTCAGATATCGGACTTGAGCCGCCCGGCATTCAAAGACTTGCCAGATACTTGTTCGTAAAAGCTTGCTCGTCTTAGCTTAGAGAGTTATGTGCGCTGCCACTACGTAAGAAGGTTTGAAGCTGTCTTTTTTCAAACGTTAGAAAGCCGATGTTTTAGTATTTTTATGACTAGCTAACAGATGATCGAGGTGTTGGCTGACACCAGGCCACTCGTCGGCTATGAATGAATAGACAAAAAGGTCTCGGACGCGGCCATTTGGCATGATCGAGTGACGTCGAAGCAGTCCGTCGTACCTCGCACCTAGTCGTTCAATCGCTAACCGCGATCGGTGATGAAGCAGGTCCGTACGAATTTGAACTGCATTACATTTTAGAACATCGAAGGCATGACCAAGCAGTAGCCGCTTGGACTCTGTATTGACACCGGATTGTCGTACGCTCGCCGCGAAGAACGTAGCCCCAATCTCGAGTCGACGATGCTTTTCGTTCATTCGTAAGTATTGGGTGGTGCCGATTATCCTGCCATTATTGGGTTGACATGCCGTAAACGGCATTGAGCGACGCCACTTCCGGTCCTCAGCATCATCCTCAAGCCATTTGTCGATTGAGGCGGAAGTGGGAGCGGTCAGATAGAAGTTGTCCCAAGCTTCTACATCAGCAGCCACCGTCAGGAGGCCGTCGCGATCAACATCCGCCATGGGACGCAACAAGACGTGGTTGCCACGAAGCGTCGGTACGGCATTCCAAACTTTTTTATCGTCCATAGCCGTCAAGATACCTTTGGTGGCCTGGCCAGTCCAGGTGCATCGGCTATCTGCCGTTACTCCACCAACAAGCTTATCACAGGGAAAAAGGCGAACCCGACATCTCGTTGGTGAAATCAAACCCTAGCCCATCGGTGAGAACGTATGTAGAACATTGCTGGAGTTGAAGGCTATTGCCAACATGCCGTTGAACGCCTTTCCCCGCTCTCTCGTGACTCCAAACCAGAAGGTCTTAAAATCCGCGCTTGGCGGCTTATTCCACATAATGCTGATGAAGCGTCCCGACGCGACGGCACCGTCCACCAGCACGCACCGTCACCCGAACGCCGACTGAGGTCGTGTCCGGCTACGTCGAGCTGCAGGTCACGACCAACTACTCCTTCCTGCGCGGCGCCAGCGACGTGGAGGAGATGTTCGTGGCCGCCAAGGCGCTGGGCTACAGCGCCATCGGCATGGCCGACCACGACACGCTGG
>CAXSEF010000165.1:0-4653 GCA_964236535.1 uncultured Acetobacteraceae bacterium | reverse complement strand
CAAGGACAGCTAACAGCAGGATTGTCTTGGCAGGCGGCATTATCATCGGCTCCATTTGGCTTGCCCGGTCAGAATTGACGTGTGAAAGCGTTTGCGGCGACAAAGGCAACGTCAGGTTGGCGCCCCTGACCGGACGTGGGAGCTTCCGGGCATGACGATCACCTCCAATCTCTATTGCGGCTTCTGCTACCCACGCGAGGTTATCCGGCACGTGGTCTGGCGAGCCGTCTCCATCACCTTCCGGGCCGCCTCGAGGAGACGATTGCGCTCCCGCACGGCGTCGTTGTGCTGCCCGATCCGGGTGACGGGCTCGGCCTGCTGGAGCCGCTTCGCGGCCGGGGTGGGCTGCTCGTGCTTCACCACAACCGGCGCCGGCAGGGCCTTACGGGCCGCCTGCCGCTCCAGCGCCATGGCACCCGGCCCCATGTGCTGCGTCGGCGCCTGGTCGGCCTGGTCCTGCCGCTCCAGGCTGCGGTGGTCGATGCGCGCCCGGCCTGAACCCGCTCCAGGGCATGGTTCACCTCAGTGCCCATAGCGCTCGCGATGCCTCGATCGCCGGCCCGGAAGTCTGCTTCACGTCCAGCTCGCGGATCTTGGCTCCCATCGCCTCGGCCGTCACCGCCCAGGTCGTGGTCAGCACGTGAGAGTGGTGGTTGCGCCCGTCGCCTTTCCGGCTCCGGGCACGGATCGCCACGTCGGCCTCCACCCCGAACCGCGCCACCTCGCCGGCGAAGGCTCGCACCAGCCGTTCCCGGCCATCTCGTGCGGCAGGACCATCTCGTCCTCCCGCGCCACCTTGGCGTCCCGGCGCTTCTCGGCCGCCTCGACCGCGTTCCACAAGCGCCGACCACTCGGCTGTCCAGGCCGCCGCGTCCGGGGCGATGATGAAGGCCGCCTCGACGCCACGCTTGCGGGTATCTTCGTGGCGCTGGCCAAGCCGCGCGTCCTTAGATGACCGTGGCCGTGCGATACGCCGCAACCGCCACCGCGGTGCGACCGGTGGCACGCGACACGGTCTTTACAGACAGGTGGAAGATCGCCACGAACGCCCCCTGCCAAGCCCGACGAAGCTCGGGCGCGGAGCCGTCCAGCACAGCACGGCGGAGGAATATCGTACTCGCCCCGCCTCACGCATTGGAACAATGCTAAAGTACGCCCTTCCTATTGTTATGGTGACTTATCCGGTCAGCGCCCGTCAAGCATCCTCCCGCTTCAGAACGGCACCGTCAACTTGGGCGGTTGGCCGGCTTGTGAGATGGCACTGAGCCAGGTAGCGGGGCGGGATGACACCGCCCGCTGTCCCTGGCTACGCTAGCTACCGTTTCCCGACCGAGGTCGTTAGCCACGCTGTCTGGCTCTGCTTCCGCCTCCCGCTCAGCCTGCGGATGGTAGAGGAACTGCTGGCCGCGCGCGGCATCGTCGTCAGCCACGAGACCGTGCGCCAGTGGGCGCTGAAGTTCGGCCAGGCGTTCGCGAACCAGATCGGCCGCAGGCTGCCTGCGGCCGGGGACAAGTGGCACATGGACGAAGTCGCGCTGACGATCTCCGGGGTGAAGCACTGGCTGTGGTCGACCAGACCGGGATGGTGCTGGACATCCTGGTGCAGAGTCGGCGCGACACACGGGCCGCCAAAGGCCTGCTGCACAATCCGCTGAAGAAGCAGACCCGCCCACCTCGTGTCATGATGACCGACAAGCTGGCGAGCTACGGAGCGGCCAAGCGCGAGGTGGTGGCCTCGGTCGAGCACAGGAAGCATAAGGGCCTGAACAATCGGACGGAGAACTCGCACCAGCCGACGCAACGACAAAAGCGGCAGACGAAGCGGTTCAAGTCGGCAGGCCAGGCGCAACGCTTCCTGTCCGCCCATGACAGGATCGACAACCTCTTCCACCTCCGCTGTCACCAGGTACCCGCCATCCAGTATCAAACCGCCCGGACCCAAGCCTTTCAGGTTTGGGACGAGGTCACCAGCGTCGCCGCCAGCGGGTAGCCACGATCACTCTTGCCTTGTCGCACGCCAGCGCGACCTCAATCCAACAAGTTGACGGTGCCCGGCCGGGCAGGCGGAGGCGAGCTTGCGGCGGGTGGTGCTGTGGGCGAGCTGGCGGCTGCTGGGCTGGGGCGTGGCCGGGATCGCCTTCCCGGCGCTGCTGGAATGGCTGGCGAGCAGTGCCGTGCTATGGTGGAGACTAGCACAATCGGCGAGGCGCAGGAGCAGAAGGCCGAGCTCGAGACGCAGGTCGCGTAGCTTGGGGGCGGCCCATGAAGCGTGGATTAAGGCCGGCATGCTGGGGAAGATCGAGCACTGCCGGGCGCAGAACCGGCGGTGCATTCGGGTGAACGGAAACGCCGGGCCATTCGGAGAGCAGAGCGACTACCGGGTGATCCAGGGGTACTGACAGGGCGCCCTCGCAAGCGGCCAGACGACCGGCCCAGGTTCGCGGTGGGCGATGACAAGGCATGCTTTCGAAGAGACGGACCGATCTTTTCAGTAAGGAGCCGGTATGGCAGACACGCTTGCCCCTGAGAACCAGACTGGAGCCGCACCGCAGTGACGACATCGCCGAACGAGGAAGAAGCCGGTCCTCCGGCGGCTCCGATCCAGGCCACCGATCGCCTGCCCTCGCTTGACGTGCTGCGCGGCTTCGCCCTGCTTGGAATCCTGCTCGCCAACATCCAGGACTTTGGCTTCGCGGGCGGCATCCTGCACGACATCCCGCTGGAGGTCGTGCAGAACACCGGCGCTCATCCTCGGCTCGACGCCGCGACCATGGTGTTCCAGTGGTTGTTCGTCGAAGGCCGCATGCGCGCGCTGTTCGGCTTCCTATTCGGCGCCGGCACCGTCCTGCTGCTCGAGCGCATTGAGACGCGAGCCGGGGCCGGTCAGGCGGCTGACATCTTCCATCGTCGCAACATGTGGCTGCTGGCAGCGGGCCTCGTGCATGGCATGCTGATCTGGGACGGCGACATCCTGTTCTACTACAGCCTGCTGGCCCTGCTCGTGCTCTACCCGCTGCGCCACGTGCGAGGCCGCCCTCTCGCGGCCGCAGGCTTCGTGATCTCCCTCCTGGGAGGCACGCTGGGCATCGGCAATGCCTACGACATCCGCACGGCGTGGCCAGCGGCGATCCTACAGCAGCAAGCCGCCGCCGCGGAGGCCGCGCATCGGCCGCTGTCTCCAGCGGAGCGCAGTGCCGCGACCGCCGCCGTGGCGCAACGGCAGAAGGAGATTCGCGACTTTCACGACAACATCGCATCCGAACGCATGGGCTACCTGCACTCCGAGCCCGGAAACGCAGCCGGCGATCTCGGCGCCATGAACCTCACCATTCCGTCAGGCTGGGTGTTCGAGGTGCTGGGAATAATGATCGCCGGCATGGGGATGTACAAGCTGGGCTTCCTGTCCGCCCTGTGGTCGTCACGGACCTACGCCGGCATCGCGATCGCCGGCTACGCGATCTCGTTCGCCGTCGTCCTGGTCGGTCTCGAGCATGCACGTCGGTTCGGTTTCAGTGACGCTATCACGACCGTCTGGATGTTCCTTCCGTATGGCTTCGGCCAGATCCCCGGCATGCTGGCGAACGCATCCGTGCTGCTACTGTTGATCAAGCATCGCCGGCTGATGCCGACGCAACGTGCCCTCGCCGCGGTCGGCCGTACTGCGCTCAGCAACTACCTGCTTACCAGCCTGATCTGCCAGTTCGTGTTCAAATGGGGCCCGTGGAAGCTTTACGGCCAGCTCGAGTACTACGAGCAGGTCTACGTCGTCGCCGCGGTGTGGAGCCTCAACATCGTTTTCAGCATGCTCTGGTTGCGCTTCTTCGCCTTCGGGCCATTTGAGTGGGTCTGGCGGTCGCTCACCTACTGGCAGCGGCAGCGGTTCCAAACCCTTCCATCGACTTGAGCGACAGATCACCAGTATCGCAAATATTGAGCTTTCTGATTCACATACAGTGCTAGCTCTACCTTCGGCGGAGACTGTTTGATTTGAAACGTCCGTTTCACATTCATACACCTGGCCCGCATGACCCCCGAAACTCCTGCCATCATCTACCTGCGCGTCTCCACGGATCGGCAGGGGCAAAGCGGCCTCGGCCTCGAAGCGCAGCGGGCCGCCGTCGCCGCCTACGTGGCCGGGCGGGCGGTTCTGGGCGAGTTCGTTGAGGTGGAGAGTGGGCGGAAGGATGACCGGCCCCAGCTCCCCACCGCGCTTGCCCTGTGTCGGCAGCGCCGCGCCGTCCTGGTGATCGCCAAGCTGGACCGGCTGGCCCGCTCCGTCGCCTTCATCTCCAACCTGATGGCCTCCAGCGTGGAGTTTGTCGCCGCCGATATGCCGGAGGCCAACCGCCTGACCGTCCACATCCTGACGGCAGTGGCGGAGCATGAGCGGGAGATAATCGCGCACCGGACCAAGGCTGCCCTGGCGGCGGCCAAGGCCCGTGGAACCTGCCTCGGCAATCCCAAGCCCAACATGGCGGCAGCCCGTGCCGTCGCCTCCGGCAACGCCGCCCGGTTCCGGGCCGCCATCCGGCCCCAAATTCAGGCGCTACAGGCGGAAGGGCGATCGCTGCGGAGGATTGCTGCCGAGCTGAACGCCAAGGGCATCAGCGGCCCGCGTAGCGGCTTCTGGCACGCTGCTAGAGCATTTTCGGT
>CAXSEF010000164.1:0-4720 GCA_964236535.1 uncultured Acetobacteraceae bacterium | reverse complement strand
TGGGTTCGCCGTTGGCCTTGCGGCCGCTGCGCTGGTTCATCTCCTCGCGCAGGGCCGCGGCAGATCCAGGAGCAGGCCGGCTGCTGTCCTGGATGGCCCCCGTGGTCGGGGGCGGTGCCGGCCGCTGTGGCGGCACGGCAGGCAGGTCAGCCGAGTGGCTGACCTGATGCTCACGCCCTAACGGGAGTGGCGCATTCGGTTGGGAGTAGCTTGAGGGACGCCACGCTGCAGGAGCCTTGCTTCGGCGTGTCGTGTTTGCCGGTCTCACACCGGTCAGCCGCAGAGCCTCTTCCGCGGCTACGTCACGGCATACCCTTTGCCAGACGCGAGGCAGCGATTTCCGGGTGGGCGGATTGCCCTCCCTGCCAACGATACCTTCCCGCTCCAGCGCTTCCGCGATCACTCGCCACGACGGCTCACCCTCGCCAAGACAGGCGACCAACTCGCGATGGTTTGCCCGAAGCATCCGGTAGATGTCTCCGCGGCCGCTGTAGGGGCGCTGCCGAACGGCGGAGATGATCTCTGCGAGGGTATCGTTTGCCATCCCCCAAGACTTCGACGTCGGTTTGCGAATGGCGACTGCTTAGTTTGCAGAGGCATCCTGGCGGGCAAAATGACGCCTTACGGCACCGTCGCGGCACCGTCATGTACCCATGCTGGACCCGCCGTGGCACCGTCATGGACCCATTGAGGCTCCATTGTGGTCCCGTCCTGGCACCGTGATCCAAGCCAGATTAGGTGCATACACCATTGCATCTGACGATGCGGTCGGCCGCACGGCGCGGTGCGCCGTTCGCGTCCGCAGCCTCCATCCTGGCGCAGGCATGGAGGACACATGATGGACAACGACGTTGTGACGGCCCTCGGGGGTCGGGCTCGCCGGACGGCAGTCACCCTGGAAGAGGTCGGAAACGGCGTGCGGGACGCGAACGGCGGCCTCGCCCTGATCGCCGGAAAGCAGCGGCTGCACGGCGAGCAGCTGGAACGGATTATCCAGCTGGTGACGTCCGAGGAGAAGGAGGCGGGCGAAGGCCCGACCCTGGAGGAGCTGATCGGCGGCCTGATCAGCCGGCTCGACAACCAGTCCGCCTACCTGAAGGACATCAAGGTCGGGCTGGCCAAGCTCACGAACGACATGCCCCTCGACGTCGTCCAGGCCATTGCCGACAACTTCGGCGTCGACCCCACCTCCGGCGGGGATGCGAAGCGATGATGACGTTCCGCAAGCTGGCGGCGGACTCTGACGGCAAGCTGATCCGGGCCTACTTCACGGAGCACTCTCCAGAACAGGAACCCGGAGCCGAGCTGGAGCCCGGTGCCCGGCTGGATGCCGGCGGCCGCCTGACGGCGTACTACACCGGGCGAGATAGCCGAGCCAGCTGGCGCCCGGACATGGCGCCCGAGATGGCCCAGGCCCTCGGCATCGATGCCAGCAAGCCGCCACGCGACGCCGACCTCGACCAGCTGTTCGAGGCGAAGCGAGCCGACACCGGGGAGAAGTGGCCGAGCGCCAAGCCCCGCAAGATCAGCGCCTACGACCTGACCACGGCGCCGCACAAGTCGGTCTCCCTCGCCGCGGAGTTTGCGGCCTCGCCCGCCGAGGCGGCCGCGATCCGCGAGGCGATGCGGCGCGCCAACGACGACACCATGCGCTACGTGGCCCGCGAGATCGGCTGGGCCAGGAAGGGCAAGAACGGGGAGGACGGCGCCGATCCGGGCGAGGTGGGCTGGGTGTCCTTCATGCACCACACCGCCCGGCCGACGCTGCAGGTCAGGGACGGCAAAACCGGCATCACCTACCTGGCCGAGGTGCCGATGTCGGGCGACCCGCACGACCACATCCACAACGGCATGTTCAACCTGGTCGTCACCGCCGACGGACGGATCGGCTCCCTCGACACCAAGCGGCTCAACGACCGGGTCCACGAGTTCGGCGCCTACTTCCAGGCTCGTCTCGCCAACGAGCTGCGCAAGCTCGGCATCCATACGGCCTATGACGACAAGGAGCAGGCGGTCGTCGTCACAGCTATCCCGCAGGCGGCTGTCGACCTGTTCTCTAAGGGACGGCAGCAGACCGAGCGCAACGCCCAGGCCTATGCCAAACGCCAGGGGCTGGAGTGGGAGGGGCTCTCGGCCGAGCGCAAGTTCGGCATCCTGTCCGCCGCTGCCGTGGCCGAGCGTCGCTCCAAGGGAGATGGGCGAACGGAGAGGCAGGCTTGGCGCGACCAGGCCAAGGCAATCGGCTGGACGCACACGACTGTGCTGGAAGGTGCGACGACCCCGACACTGACCGCGGCCGAGCAGTTCGACCGGGCCTACGCATTCGCGGCGCGGCACTTGGCCGAGGAGTTCCAGACCGCCGCGGTGATCGATCACGCCAAGATCAGGACCTACGCCGCCCGCGGACTGATCGCCACCGGGATTGCGGAGGTGGAGGATATCGACCGCGTGGTCCAGCTCCTCGAGCAGCGCGGCATCACCCTGCGCGGCAAGGCGACCTCCCTGATCGTCGGCGAGATCGCCGACAGGAAAGCCCTGGAAGCCGGCATCGTCATCATGAAGGTGCGTGTCACCACGGCGGCTCAGGTCGGCATCGAGGAGCGCCTTGCCAGCCACGCCAGGCAGGCGGCCACGGACAGGACGGACGCGCTCTCCGTCGCCACCCTCAAGGCGGCGATCGACAACTCCGGCCTCGACTTCGACAGCGAGCCTGAGCACGGGGCGGCGCAGAAGGCGGCGATCTACAGCCTGGGCACCGGCGGCAAGCTCGGCTTCGTCACCGGGGTGGCCGGCTCCGGCAAGACCACGCTGCTCAAGCCCCTGGTCGCCGCATGGCAGGCCGACACGCGCCTCGATGCAGGCGGCCGGGAGGTGGTCGGCCTGGCGACGGCCTGGCGGCAGGCCGATGCGCTGAAGAGTGCCGGGATCGAGCGCACAGCCGCGCTGGGTCCTTTCCTGAGTGGCGCCGAGGACGGCAGCATCGCGCTGTCCCGCAACACGGTGCTGGTAATTGACGAGGTCAGCCAGATCGGCCCACGGTCCTTCCTCAAGCTGCTGGAGCTGCAGGCCCGGCATGACCTGACCATCAAGGGCTTGGGTGACCGCGAGCAGTGCCAGGCCATCGAGGCCGGCGACACCATGGAGATCATGAGCAGGGCACTCCCGCAGGGTTCGATCCCGGAGCTGCTGACCACGGTGCGGCAGGAGACGGCGCGGGGGCGAGAGATCGCCGGCCTGTTCCGCGCCGGCAACGCGGCCCAGGCACTGGCCATGAAGCGGGAGGACGGCACCGTCCAGTTGGTCGGCGGCGACCAGGACGAAGTGGTCGGCATGATTGCCGACCTCTATATCCGGCGCCGTGATGCTCTTTGGGCCGCCCGCTCGAACCACGGCGTGACCATCTCCGCGCTGACCAACCAGGACGCAGCGGACATCAGCCGTGCCGTGCGCGAGCGGCTCAAGGCGCGCGGCGAAGTCGGCGGCAATGAGAGGGTCTACGCGGCTGTCGACCAGCGCGGCGACATGTACGACCTGCCGATCGCCACGGGGGACAGGGTGCGCCTGTATCGCAGGACCTGGGCCACAATCGACGGCAAGCCCGGATGGATCGGGAACAACGGCGACGTCCTGGACGTGGTGAGCCAGTCCGAAAAAGGTCTGCGGCTGCGCGATGCAGAGGGACGGGTGGGAGACGTACGGTGGCCCACCTTGCGGGATGACGAGTCCGGTCGGCTGCTGCTGGGCTTCGGCCATGCACTGACCATCGACAGCGCGCAGGGCATCACGTCCGGCGAGCACATCAACGCTCTGCCCAGAGGCACCGCCGGCATCACCGCCTTCAAGAGCTACGTGGCCGAGAGCCGGCACGTGTCTCAGGTTCATACGATCATCTCGGAGGCTGCCATCTTCGAGGCGGTGAAGCGGGAGCGGGCGATTGGTGACCGGGCAGAGACCACGCCACAGCATCTCTGGGACCGAGTGGCCGCGGACATGAGCGAGAAGCCCTATAAGGCGTTGGGCATCGACCTCGTGGCAGCGATCGAGCGCGGGCAGGAGGCGGACGTGGACCGTTTTATCCGCACCGAGCACCGGGTGTTCACACAGAAGGCGGTGGGGCGCGACCACGGCACCGAACTACGCGTCCGGCTGCGCAGCCAAGAGCTACGCCGAGTGCTGCAGAAGCAGATCCGGGCATTGACCGCTGCCCTGGATCGTCGTGAGGCCGCAATCCGCGAGCTTGGCGAGGCGGTCAACGCCTTCCCGGAGGCGCTGACCGCCCGGCTGCAGGAAGCGGCGATTGTGATAAATGCGAGGCAGGAGGCAGAGCAGACTATCGTTGCCGCTGTCAGGGTGTCAGGCTTCAGCTCCGGCATGTACGCCGGGACGTCCCGCTAGTTCGGCAGGCGATGCGGCGGTGCGCCTCTTGTCTGGACGGCGTGCGGGCGACGTTCACCGCAATCGCCGGCAGCGTGTAGTAGCCGTTGATCCCGCCCCGATCCATTACGCCCTTGTCGCTGAACTTGGCCACGCCGCGGCGTAGGTCGCGTTGCTAAGCGATTTGTTGTGGTGCTGCTCGTGTCTGGTCCTGGCATTTCGTGGAGCGGATCGAAGGTGAACCGCCCCGGATCTGAGGTCCAGGGTTTGTAGATGGTTTCATAGCGCGTGATGAGACCTGTGCGCGAGAGTGCCTGAGGCGGTGTTCCGCGCGTTTTTTCTGAAG
>CAXSEF010000163.1:0-4756 GCA_964236535.1 uncultured Acetobacteraceae bacterium | reverse complement strand
TCATCCCGTAATGCCTGGTGATCCGTATCACCACACTCCAGGACTAAACACCTAGGCTGATGATCTACTAGAAGCGACGCTCGAACACGTTGATCACGTCGCCTGGCTCAACCACGGACTGGCGAGTCACCTTACCTTCTACGCCATGTTGCCCGACCGTCCGCACAATCGACTGATATCCGGTGACAGCGCGATACGTGAAACCTCCCGCGATGCTGACTGCCGTGAGCACCGTCATACCGGGCTGGAAAGGATACTGACCGGGCTTTGCGACTTCACCAAGAATGAAGAACGGCCGGAAAGCAACCACTTCCACAGACACGCTCGGCTCATGGAACAGCTTGCGTTCCCGCAGTTCGGAGGCGATCCGGCCGCTCAACTCAGGGGCGGTCAGCCCTCGGGTGGACACCAGGCCCAGCAAAGGAATCGCGATCTGGTTGCTGTCGCTGACTCGGAAATCACCGGTCAACTGTTCGCCTCCGAATGTAATGACCCTGACTTGGTCGCCCGGGCCCAACTGGTAGCCGGCGAGAGGATTGGCTGGAAGCGGCACCAAGTTGGCCCCTGGGGCGCACGACGCAAGCACCAGGGCCGCTGCAAGCGCGGACGCCCGCATGCGGCGAGCCAAAAAGCGGGGCACATTGGATCGATGCGGCTCAGTCAGTGTTCTCATCGTCTACGATCATTCCGGCTATCTGGAAGCGCCCTGGCAGTGAACCGAGGCAGGCTGCCAGTGGATGGGTGCAATGGATGTTACGTATACCATCTTCGGCTCGCAGGCGAGACGACCTTTGCACGCTAGGGCGGCATTGTTCGTCTCGCCTTGTGCATGGCAGCAATCGCGCCGGGCAACGTGCGCCCTTGATGATCCGGCTTGCTCAGGATCCGACTGCGGAAGGGTCGGACACCACGCAGAGGACCCCCTGGTTGTTCCAGAGCGTTCCAGCAATCAGTCCTGTCGGGCTGGTAGGAAAGGCCACGCTTAGCGTCGCACCATCGAGCGTCGGTGTGCTGGTGCTTGAGCCGGCGGATCCGTCAAATGAAATGACCCCGAAGCGATCGATCGTGACATTGACGCCGGCGGTAAACAGGCCGCGAAGGCTGGCTAGCGGCAGGAGCATCGGACTGCCAGCGTGGTTGAGAACTACCTGGTCGGTATCGAGTAGAACCGCAGCGATAGCAAATCCGCTGTGGTCGGCACCGGTCGCGACCAGGGCACTTTCGGCCACCGCAACACCGGTTCCGAGCGTCACGGGCTCCGGACCTCCAGGTCCGAGTGATACGCGACCAAGAAGCTGACCAGTCCCGAGGCTGACGACCGGCTGCGTGCCTGCCAAAAGGTCACCAACGCTGACCGAGCGTGTGACGCCGTTCTGGCTGATCGGAAGCTCGTCCGCGCCGCTGGCCTGGGTTGCTGGTGGAAGTTGTTGAATAGTCGGCATATCAGGTCACTCTGTTGGTCACCAGCCGGCGACGCTGTGGTGGGAGGGCTGCCAGCCACAGCGCGGCTGGTCTGGCTGTCGCAACACCTCTGTGCGTGGGTCCAGCCCCGGTAATGGCACCTAGATTGTTTGATTGGAGATGGATCAGCGTCCCATTAAAGAAGCGTCACCCTACGCTATAGCTAAATTTGAGCCGAATAAAATTACCAGATAGCCACGCTCTAATAATAATAAGAAAATAAAGTAATGAAGTAGGTCGAGCGGGGTCTTTACGGATGCACAGGACTCAGCGTCAGACGCACCTGCGACTGTGTTACAGCGCTGCCTGTCGTCCCGTTCGTCCCACCGTAGTTCGTCATGACGCCGATCACCCATGACGTGCTGTTTGTGCCGCACGACGTGCCGGCGCTGGGGGTCCCGTTACTCTGGCACACCAGTGCGCCGTGATTGATGCTTGTCCCGGGCGCGATGTTAACGGAACCCTGGAACCCCGTCTCCTTTACTGCGAAGGTGGCTCCGCTTTTCGCGCTCTGTAAAGCCACGCCACGGATTGAGCCGCCCACGGATGCCGGCAGTGATCCTTGGTCGTAAGGGAGTAGGGTGCCTACCTGCACTACTTGGTTCGCGCTGATTGGCGCCTCTGCAATGCTAAACTCGCCGTCACCGTCATTGTAGAACAGGTTTGCTTGCGGAAAACCCGAGGTGATCGGTGGTACGTTGCTTTCCTGGATGAGCGTGCCAGAGCTGACGTCATCCGCGAAGCGGTTGGACGTCATGGAGCCGGACACGTTAAAAATGGCTTGCTTGACCAACCCGGGATTCGGCCCGGCAAAATCCGACATTGTTAAGACATTATAGCTGAAGTTAGTCAGGTGCACCACGTCGTTCACGGTGGAGCCGGGCATGGTAAAGCCGCTCGACGCCAAGCTCTGCGACGATGCCTCGAAGTGAGTGCTCTGCACCTTGTCGGCCTGGTCGCCAAGGGTAAAGTTCTGCCCGTAAAGGAAGGCGTCGCCGCAAGCCTCGCATTGCACGACTTCGAGATGTCCGTTTGTCATCAGGCCACGCGGCGGCGTCATCCCGTATGGTGCCGCGCCGTGTACGATGCCATAGGGGCCGAACCCCAGGAGCACCTGCTCCGCGTGCCACACGTCGAGTACTACGCCCCAGTCCACAAGGACCGAGGCAAACGAGTTGCCGGTGAAATAATCGTTTACAGTCTTCTGGTTACCAATGTTGTACTGGTTGCCGCCGTACTCCCAGCCGGCCCAGCTATTTTGCGACCACACGTCCTCAATCACCTGGTGGTCGAGCGTCGAGTTTATGCCAGCGAAGAAGAACCGGATGTCCAGATGCTTGGCGGTTGAGTGCCCGCCCTGGCACAACCCGTTCATGGCAGCAGGCGTGATACCTGTGGTGTTACCGTAGTTCGGCCCCTGCATGGCGAAGTCGGTATATTCCGCCGAAACGTTCCCGCTCGACTGCGAGCGATTGCCCTCTCCGATTAGGCATGAGCCGTAGCCGGTGTCCTGCATGGCCTGGAACACTGTCGACAATTTCCCGTCGCCAACCAGCCGGACATACTGTGAGGCGCTGTTCGGCATCACGAGCATGTGGTTCAGCATCCAGTGCCCGACCGGGACATGCACCGTGCCGGCCCCGGTCGCCTGCGCCTGGATCGCGGCGGCCTCAAGCCCCAGCCAGTCCATGTCCACCGCCTGCGCCTGCGTGTTCGACAGAGCGAAGGTGAGGGACGTGCCGCTAGCGCAAGCCGAACTGGTCGGCGTCGACAGCACCACGGAGCCGCCCCCTGCGAAAGCTAGCGGGTATCCCGCCACAAGCGCCCCGGTAGTAGGCGCGGAAAGGGTGATGCTGGACGGACCGACGGCGGTGATGGTGGTGTTCGTCGGCAGCAGCGAGGCTGCGGTGACCGACGCGTTGTTGGCGATGTTGGCAGTGCTGGTAAGCGTGACGTAGCTGTAGCCTGGAACCGTGGTCTGCGCGCTCGCCAAGGTGTAGATCGTGCCGCCGATGTTAAGCTGGAAACCAGCAGGCAGCGGCGAAGTGGGGACGAGAGACGCCGATCCTGAGGCGTTATTAAGCTGAAGCGTATTCGGACCTTGTTGCCCGATGTTCTGCGCCACGGTTCCGGCCTGAATCGGATTGGCAAATGAAACTGCCTCGCCCACCACCATGCCGGCGGTGTAGGGCATTGGTACGGTTGTGCCCGCCGCGGACTGCGCGAAACTGGCCAGCACGAACGGCGTTGCGCTGACCACACTAGCTACAGCGGTGCCAGGCACGATGCACGACCCCGACACGGTCATGCCGGGCAGCACCACATCGGCCTGCTGTGCATAGTTGAACGAGGTGGAGGCAGCGGCGCTGTAGGTGCTGTTGTCCGTGATGATAGGGAACTGCAAGGCGGTGCCGGCCGCGCTCTGCGCGGTTGCCGTGGCAATGGAGAACGTCAGCCCGTAATAGGGGCTGGTGACAAACGAGTAGGGGTGCAAGCCCGCGACCGGCCCGCTCCAAGCAGCGAGGCTGGCCAGGCTGGTGATGCCAATTGCTGCGCCGACAGGATGTGCTGTACCATTGCCGTACGCACCGAAATCGCGCGGATTTATAGAGTCACCTGCGCGCGAGGCCAAGGTCCGTCGCAGCCCGGCTGCTGCCGCTGTATAGCTCTGGGAAAGGTCGAGGCCACTCGGAGTTGCCAGGACAGAGGGCACGACCGGCTGCGAGCGTGCCCCACTCACAAGTAGCAGAGGCGTCAGACAGATGCTCAGGATTGGCAGAGCGAGCGAGCCGCGCCGTTGGGGGAAGGCTGCACGACATTCCATAAGGCAACCTCGCTACATTGAAAGACACGGGTTTGTTAGTATAACTAACTGCAGCGGGCCAAGCAAAATCACGTGCCGGGAGTAAGCGTCCGGTGAGGGCCGCGTGCGTGTGACCCGCTCTCCACCTTAAAGTGTGCCTTAAGTTGGTGCTTGAGGTGTGGCGATGGACGGCGTGATGCAGATCATCACCGGGCGGGAGCGTCGCCGCCGGTGGAGCGTGCAGGACAAGCTACGCATCGTGGGCGAGCTGGCCGAGCCGGGGGCGCGGGTGTGCGAGGTGGCTGCCCGACATGGGGTGTGCGAGAGCCTGGTGTTCACCTGGCGTCGCCAGTTCCGCGAGGGCGTCCTGGTCGAGCCGCGGGAGCCGACGTTCCTGCCGATCCGGATGCTCGAGGCGCCATCCTCGACGTCCGACCTGGTGCTGTCGACGCCGCCAGAGCCTCTCGCGGCGCCGGCTCGGCCGCAGCGTGG
>CAXSEF010000162.1:0-4840 GCA_964236535.1 uncultured Acetobacteraceae bacterium | reverse complement strand
TCGAAACGGCCAAGCTCAACGGCGTCGAGCCATTCGCGTGGCTGCCCGACAGCCTGACGATGATGGTCAACGATCATCCCGTGAACCGTCTCGATGACCTGCTGCCATGGTCAGGCCGGGCGGGCTACATCTCAGATCTGGCGGAAAGCGGGAGCTCGCTGATCCAGACGAACTCAGACGTCAGCGGGAACGCGGCGGACACGCCATCTTATACCAACAGGCTCTGAGCGTGACCGCCAGGCAAGCAGGGCCAGAGGCTCTGCCTCTGGACTCCGCCAAAGGCCGAGCCTTTGGAATCCCTGTGCTCAAGGAACGGGTTTCCAAAGGCCTCAAGGCCTTTGGCGGGTCTGGGCAGAGCCCGGCCTCGCTTCGCTTGCCGGTCAATGCGTGCGGCCGCTGTTACTAGCCGCCGGAATCGCTGATTGAGGGCTCCGCGGTCGCCAATCGGCTACCGCAGCGCTCGAACCAGAATCCTGACCTGGACCTTGATCAACCCGCGCGTCGCATGAATGTCGGCGGCCGCCTCACGCAAGCCACGCATCCCGTAGACGAGTGTCCGCGCCAACTCCAGCGCCGTGATGCCAATGCCTGAGGTTGCAACTGCCTCGGAAATCAGCTCCGCGACCAATGCCTCGAAGTTGACGTACACCTGCCGGACGACCGGAAAGCGAAGGTCGAACAGGTCTGCCGCGTCCGGATGCACAGCGGCCAGCTCCACGCCGTGGAGGCCCCAGTCGAGGCAGGCGTGCAAAAGCTTTTCCTCGAGCGTCCCAAGTCCGGCGAGTGCAGCGCCGATCTCACGCAGCTTCCGGTCGTCCATCTGCTCGATGACGCGCGCGAAGACGGCGTCCTTGTCCGCAAAGAGAAGATACAGCGCTGGTCGCGACATGCCCGCCTTGGCGGCGATGTCCGCCATGGTGGTGCGAGCGTATCCATAGCGCGTGAAGACCTCGGCCGCGCCCTCGACCGCTCGCTCCTCCTTGGGTGACTTGGCTGTGGCCATCGTCGCAACCTGACAGGTTGACGCCTATTGTCCATCATCTGAACTGACATTATGTCCTTGTGTGTCAGGATGACAGGCGTCGCCGGGCGGAGGAATGCCGTCAGGTGCAGCCGCTGCACGCTGGAGAGGAATAGCGATGAACAGCCAAGCTTGCCTGAAGACCTGGAACATCTATCAGTCCGCTTGGGCCTCAATGGATGAGGCGAAGCGCCGGGAACTGCTGACGCAAAGCGTCACGGATGAGGTTGCCTACACGGACCCGGCGTCCGAAGCCCACGGCGTCGTTGAACTGAGCGAGCGGATTGCTCGCAGCCAGGCGCGGTTCCCGGGCGCGCACTTCCGCAACGACAGCTTCCTGGAGCACCACGGTCAGGGTCTGTTCCAGTGGACGATGTATGACCGCGAGGGTGCCGTGTTCGTCAAAGGCGCGAGCTTCGGGCGTTTCGGTGAGGACGGCCGGCTGGTTCAGGCTACAGGCTTCTTCGAGACGCAACAGCCCGGTTGAAGCGGAAGCCCCGCTTGGAAGCGAACCCCGCGGTAGCGGGTCGAGAGGCCGGCACCGACCGCCTGCCGATCCTCGAAGGGCTGTCCGTCTCGCGCCGATGCCGATGCCAGTGCCAGTGTCCTGCGCCCCCGGGCTTGCCGGCTCTATCCGGGCGGCAACTCCTTCGGCACAGCGGGGTCAGCGCCAACCCCGGCCCCCCCGCTCGCCCCCGCCCGCCCCGGCCCCGCCTCCACCACATCCAGCCGGTAGCCCACCGCCCGGGCCTGGCGCACCACCCGCAGCCGCCCCGCCACCTCGGCCAGGAACAGCTCCGCCGCCTCGTCCCCGCTCAGCGGGTCGTCCGTCGGCCCCACCCAGTTCACCAGCACCGCCACCCCCCCGGGCGCCAGCCCGCCCGCCACCCGCGCCGCCACCCGCGCCAGGTCCGCCGCGTGGAAGAAGTACAGCACCTCCGACAGCACGATCAGCTCGAACCGCCCCTCCGGCCACTCCCCCGGCACCGCCGCCCGCCGGAACGACACCCCCGCGAGCCCCGCGCACCCCGCCTCCGCCGTCGCCAGCGCCGCCGCGCTGAAATCCACCCCCAGCACCGTCTCGCACCGCCCCGCCAGCAGCCGCGTCAGCTCGCCGATCGAGCACCCCACCTCCAGCGCCGCCCCGAACCGCCGCTCCCCCAGCGCCCGCAGCGTCGCCGCATACTTCGCCCGCTCGTAGGCGCTGTCCCGGAACCCCCACGGGTCGGCGCTCGCCGCATACAGCCGGTCGAAATGCGCCACCCCCCGCGTCGCCTCGCTCCGCCTCGCGCCCCCACCCCCGCGAGCGCCCTCGCCTCCGCCGCCCCCGCCCCCGCTCACGCCGCCCCCGCCGCGGGCCACGCCGCCGGCCGCAGGAACACCTCCCACGGCTGCTCGAAATGCCGCAGCATCGCCGCCGGCAGCACGAACCCCCCCGGATCGTCGCGCACCACCAGCCCGTGCTGCGACCGGTGCGCCGCCACCGCCCGCCGCTTCGCCCCCAGCACCCCGCCCACGTCCAGCCGCCCCCCCGCCGCCGCGCCCACCGCCCAACCCCCCTCGTGCCCCGCGCCCGCCACCTCCCGCTCCGGCAGCCAGGCCTCCCCGCCCAGCGTCCACCCCCACACCGGATACGACCGGAACCGCACCCCCCGCCCCGCCGCCGCCAGCCGCGCCGAGGCCAGCGCCGCCGCCCGGTGCGCCGCCACGTGGTCGCAGTGCGGATCGAACGCCCACGGCCCCAGCAGCGCCGTGCAGCCATGCCGCTCCACCAGCCCGCACAGCCGCCCCGCCACCGCGCCCAGCGCCTCCCCCCCGAGCGGCGCCCGGGTGTCCGCCTCGCGCAGGAACACCACCCGCCCCGCCCCGAGCCCCAGCGCCGCCACCGCCTCCAGCGTCTCCGCCTCCCGCACCCCGCGCAGCACCGCCGCCGGATGGCTCGCCGACCCCGGATGCGACCCCGCCCCGTCGGTCAGCACCACCACCAGCGGCTGCCGCCCCCCGGCCACCGCCCGCGCGATCAGCCCCCCGCACCCCAGGCTCTCGTCGTCCGGATGCGGCGCCAGCACCAGCGGATCGCCCGCCCCGCACACCGCCCCGAGCCCCAGCTCCGGCAACGCCCGCCACCCCGCATGCACCTCCGCCGCCCGCCTCATCGCCGCAGCCCCACTCGCTGAATCACAAGGACTCTCAACGCTCGGCCCTGAGCGGAGCCCGGAGGCCGCGCCTCCGGACCGCCCTCCCTGCTAGCCCCCAAGCGCAAAGAACCCCGCCGCCTCGCCAAGCGCCTCGTCCGGCGCCGGCTGCCGCAGATACGTCGCGAGGTCCCGCGCCATCCGCTCCACCCGCGCCCCCTGCACGAACGCCCCCAGCCCCAGCGACCGCTGCACCAGCCCGATCACCTCCACGCACGCCGCCTCCACCGCCGTCCGCCCCAGGTTCACCCGCGCCGCCACCCACCCCGCCGAACCCGCGCCACCCGCCGCCGCACCCCCATCCCCCGCCGCGCCACCCAGCCCCTCCGCCTCCCGCGCCATCGCCGCCACCCACAGCCGCGCCGTCCCCGCCGCCACCAGCGCCCGCCCGAACCGCGCCCGCTGGTGCGGATCGTCCAGCCGCCCCCGCGCCGCCAGCCCCACCCGCATCGCCTCCACCAGCGCCGCCGCCGCCCCCGCCGCCACCGCGCACGCCCGCCACGCCCCCCCGGAGAAGTCCGGCTCGCGCAGGTAGTCGCCCGGCCCCCCCACCAGCGCCCCCACGCCCACCCGAACCCCCTCGAACGACACCCGCCCGGTGCACGCCCCCCGCACCCCAACCAGCGCCGCCGGCAGCGCCGAAACCACCGCGCCCTCCATCCCCACCACCAGCATCCGCGCCCGCCCCGCCGCGTCCCCCGCCGTCACCAGCGCCCGACCCGCATGCCCCGCCGCCGAGCCGAATGCCTTCCCCCCCGACAGCTCCAGCCCCCCCGCCGCCTCGCGCACCCGCAACCCCCCCGCCGCCGGGTCCGTCACCCACAGCGCGAACAACGCCCCGCCGCGCGCCTCCGCGCACCACCCCGCCGCCGCCTCGCCCGGCGCATCGCGCAGCACCAGCCGCAGCGCGTTGACGTGCCCCTCCACCACCCGCCCCAGCGCCACGCTCCCCTCGCCCAGCCGCATCAGCAGCGCCGCGCAAGCCTCCGCCCCCTCCGGCGAAGTCCCCACCCCCAGCCCGCCCAGCGCCCGCGGCACCGCCGCCCCCAGCACCCCCGCCGCCCGCAGCGCCGCCAGCCCCGCCTCGGGAAACCCCCCCGCCGCGTCCAGCCGGTCGGCCTCCGCCTGCATCGCCCCCACCAGCGCCCCGACCTCGCCCAGCATCGCCGCCGCCCCGCTCATGGCAGCAGGCAAGGCCGGGCTCCGCCCAGACCCGCAAAGGGCCGGCGGCCCTTTGATCCCGTCTGCTTAGGCATGGGGATTCTCAAGGCCCGGCCTTGAGCGGAGTCCGGAGGCAGCGCCTCTGGCCTTCCTCCCCCGAACCCCCTCACTCCGCCGCCGCCAGCTGCACCCCCCGCACCCCCGCCAGCAGCCGCGCCGCCACCGCGATCTCCCCCTCCAGCGCCGCGAACGCCACCCGCCGCCGCGCCAGCCGCGGCGCCAGCGCCTCCACCCGCGCCCACCCCGCCCCGAACGCCCCGCCGCGCAGCACCCCCGCCGCCACCCCCGCGCCAAGCCCCAGCGCCGCGTCCAGCCCCGCGTCCCCCCCCCCCGCCCCCCCCCCCCCCGCCCCCCCCCCCCGCCCCCCCCCCCCCCCCCCCCCCCCCCCCCCCCCCCCCCCCCC
>CAXSEF010000161.1:0-4932 GCA_964236535.1 uncultured Acetobacteraceae bacterium | reverse complement strand
GATCAGCGTCGAGCGCCACGAGCCGAGGAACAGCAGCACCGTCAGCCCGGTGAGCGCCGCGGCGGTCAGCATCTCCTGCAGCACGTCCTCGACCGAGTCGCGCACGAACCCGGAGGCGTCGTTCAGCGGCACGATGGTCGTGCCCTTCGGCAGCGTGCGCAGCAGGTCGGGCAGCGCCGCCTTGACGCCCGCCACCACCGCGAGCGTCGAGGCGCTGCCGCTCTTGAGGATCTCGATCAGCACCGCCTGCTTGCCCTTCACCAGCACCGCGTTGGCCTGCGGCGGCGAGCCGCTATGCACGTAGGCGAGGTCGCGCAGGTAGATCGTCGCCCCGCCCACCGTCTTGATCGGCAGGTTGTTGAAGCTGGCGATCTCGATCGGGCTCGAGTTGGTCTCGACCATGTAGTCGATCGCGCCGATCTTCTGGTCGCCCGCCGGCAGCACGACGTTCTGCGCCTTCAGCGCGTTGCCGACGTCGGTCGCCGACAGCCCGTGCGCCAGCAGCTTCGCCTGGTCGAGGTCGATCTCGACGTTCAGCGACGCGCCGCCGTACGGCGAGGGGATCGCCGCCCCCGGCACCCCGACCAGCGCCGGGCGGATCAGGTTCGACGCCATGTCGTAGACCTGCGCCGCGGTCATCCCGGTCGCCGAGACCTGCAGGTCGAGCACCGGCACCGACGAGGCGTTGTAGACCAGCACCTGCGGCGGCGTGATCCCGGCCGGCATCTGCTTGAGCACGGTCTGCGAGATCGCGGTGACCTGCGCCTGCGCCGCCGCGACGTCGGTGCCGGGCTGGAAGAAGATCTTGACGATGCCGCGCCCGTACAGCGACTGGCTCTCGATATGCTCGATGCCCTGCACCGTCGTCGTCAGCGAGCGCTCGTAGTAGTACACGATCCGCCCGGACATGTCCTGCGGCGTGAGCCCGTTGTAGGTCCACACCACGGCCACGACCGGGATGCCGATGTCGGGGAAGATGTCGGTCGGCGTGCGCCAGGCCGCGAGCCCGCCGAACAGCACGATCAGGATGCTCATGACCACGAAGGTCAGCGGCCGGCGCAGCGCCACCACGACGATCGCGTTCATCGCGCGGCCACGCCCGTCAACGCCGCGTCACGCTGGCCGGCCGCGCCGCCGGCGACCGCCTCGGACCGGCCACGCCCATCCGCCAGCCCCGCCGCCGGGCCGATGCCGGCATCGACGCCGGGCCCGCCCGGATCGCGCACCCGCCCGCGGCTCAGGCTGCCGCCCGCGTTGCCGGCGCGTGTCACGATGTCCTGCCTCCGGCGCTGTGCACCGACCATAGCCGGCACCACCCGGGGTGAACAGCCGGCACGCCGGTGCCGCCGGCAAACGCCCCGGTCACCCGCCCCGGCAACGCGGGCCGGCGTCGCCGCCGCCGAGACCACGCTGGGTAGATTGCTCTGCCGGCTCCCTCATGAAGTATCATGTGGCGGCCTTGCGCCGACCACGGGCAGAAGCACGAAACCGGCGAGCGGATACACTCTGAGCTTGACGACAAAGACCCATTACAGAAGCAACGGAACCGAAAGTTCAATCTAGCATCTATTCAATAACAATGAGTTTAATGACACAGGATAGATGCACGAGCTAACACGTACGAAAGCTCCTGTCTTGCCGTCAGAAACAACCGGCCTCCGGCTCGTGCATTAAAGGCTGATTTGTGCATACCCATCGCTTCCAGTAGGAAGGAATACCGGGGCGTCTGACCGGTAGAGGCTGCTTCGCGCACTAAGCGGACTTTCCAGCGCGACCCGGAGTTGCCGGTCTATTCAGGCTGTAAGACCTTCCTGTAGCCTTCTAGAAAGGGCTGCACGTCCATGTCGCCTGTCGAGTCTCGAAGATAGCCGCAGGCGGGGTAGAAGCGAGATTGGTCTGGCATGCCGCGCCGGGCGTGCAGGCACATAGTTGTCGCGCCCGCTGCCTTCGCTCTTTGTTCGGCATGCGCGACAAGCTTGCGGGCAATCCCACGCCGTTGCATCGAAGGGTCAACCGCTAGCAGCCGAAGATCCCACGCATTCTCGATCCAGGCTTCACTGTGCGCCGATGGCGGCACAAGCGTAACTGTACCTGCCGCCACCCCGCCGATGTTATAGACATAGGTTTTAGCAAAAGCTCGTCGGCTAGCCTGATTGCTCAAATAAGTTCGTCGCTCGGATGACATCTCAATACCCATGTTCTTGTACACGTGCAAGAAGGAATTGATCAGGAGGTTGGAAACGAGTTCATCATCAGCTTCTTCTGCAATGCGTATGCCGTTCAAGTCCTAAACCTTTCATTGAAAATTAGTCTTCTGTCAAAAGACACGAGACTCAATCTTATGGAAACGCCTGTCGGCTTAGGCGACGCATACACCTGTACGCTCAAGGCCAACCTCTGCTGTTCTTTCAGCTTTGCCAAGTAACCCGAACCGAATTTTCAGTTCCATTGCTGCCGGAACCCCAAAGTCAGCTGTGTGCGCCCGCGCCATGACGACGCCACCAGCGCCGGCAGCAGGCCGACGAACCAAGTCAGCCACTCCCTGCCGCCCGCCGGGTCCGCCGGCCGCTCCTGCTCCGCTCCCCGCTAGTATCCCGACGGGAGCGGCTGCGTGCCGCCGATCGCCGCGGCCGCCGGCGCGAGGCTTCCGGTCGCGTCCTCGGTGACGCTCGGCGTGCCCGGCCCGGCCGTCGTCTGTACCCCCGGGTCCTGCGCAGCCGACTGCCAGCCTGCGCACCCGCAGCACGCCGAAGCG
The DNA here is from genome assembly GCA_964236535.1 of uncultured Acetobacteraceae bacterium. Classification (GTDB taxonomy): domain Bacteria; phylum Pseudomonadota; class Alphaproteobacteria; order Acetobacterales; family Acetobacteraceae; genus CAXSEF01. The sequence goes on along the minus strand of CAXSEF010000161.1, from coordinate 2,177 downwards.
ATCAGCATCACCCACGCCGCCCTGCGCGCCCCGGACGAAGCTCTCCGCATCACACCCCCCGTTTCGTGCGCCCTGCCGGCAACACCCGCCCCGTCCCTAACACCCCATGACCCCACCCCACACTAACCTGCCCTGGCTTCACCGGATCGCGCACGCCGCGCCGGCGTGCCGCACGGCACGGATCCCCCGGCACCAACCGCGAACGGCACTCCGCCGCAGGCTTGGCGCTCCGCTCCGGCCGGTCTAGAGATCGGCCGATGCCGGGAGCCCGCCCGGACCACAGGTGTGCCATGATCTCTCGCCCGCTTCGCATCTCCCGCCCGCTGCGTTCCGGCGTCCTGCTCGGCATGCTCGCGCTCGCCGGCTGCGGCAGCGACGGCCCGGTCGTCCGCCCGCTGGCCAGCGGCGAGTCCGGCGCCCAGGCCAAGCCGTCCGGCGATGGCGGCGGGACCTACGGCATCGACAGGAACGGCCGCACCGGCTCCGAGCAGGGCGTGGGCGTGAACGCCTACCTGTGGCGCGGCGCGCTCGACACGCTGGGCTTCATGCCGCTCGCGCAGACCGACCCGTTCGGCGGCGTCATCATCACCGACTGGTACTCGCCGCCGACCACCAGCGGCGAGCGCTTCAAGGCGACCGCCTACATCCTCGGCCGCCAGCTGCGCGCCGACGGGGTCAAGGTCGCGCTGTTCCGCCAGGTGCAGGACGCCGGCCGCTGGGTCGACGCGCCGGTCAGCCCCGCCACCACCGGCGAGATCGAGAACCGCGTCCTCGCCCGCGCCCGCGAGCTGCGCGCCGACGCCGACGGCCACCCGACCTAGCAGCGGCCGAACCCCGCCGCCCTCAAGCTCGATAAGCCGGCCCTGCGCCGTCCCGGCGGCACTGCCCGGGCCTCGCCCCTCGCCGATCCGGCCTTGATCCCGTCCCGCCCGCATGGCTATAAGCCGCCTCCCGCACGGGACGGGGCCATAGCTCAGTTGGTAGAGCGCCTGAATGGCATTCAGGAGGTCAGCGGTTCGACCCCGCTTGGCTCCACCACCACGCCCGCAGGCCCGAAACGCCCCGCCCGGCGATACGCCCCTCCGGCGACATCCCGCGCGGCAGGACCGCCGGCGCCAGGCCGGACAGCAGGAGCCGGCCCATGCAGCTCACCGCGTTCCACCACCTGACCGCGATCACCGCCCACGCCTCGGCGAACCACGACTTCTACACCCGCGTGCTCGGCATGCGTCTGGTCAAGCGTACCGTCAACCAGGACGACGTCTCCGCCTACCACCTGTTCTACGCCGACGGCCACGCCTCGCCCGGCTCCGACCTCACCTTCTTCGACTGGCCGGCCGAACCCGAACGCCGTGGCAGCGGCGCCGTCACCCGCACCGGGCTGCGCGTCGCCGGCGCCGACACCCTCGCCTGGTGGACCGACCACCTCGACCGCCACCACGTCGCCCACGCCGCGGTCGCCGAGCGCGACGGCCGCGCCGTGCTGGACTTCGACGACCCCGAGGGCCAGCGGCTCAGCCTGGTCGACGACGCGTCCGGCGAGGCGCACCCCTGGCCGCCCGGCCCGCTGCCGCCCGAGCGGCAGATCCGCGGCCTCGGTGCCGTCGTGCTGAGCGTGCCCGCGCTCGAACCGACCGCCCGGGTGCTCACCGACGTGATGGGCATGACGCCGGCCCGGCAGTACCGCGACGCCGGCAGCGACGTCCACGTGTTCACCATGGGCGCCGCCGCCGGCGCCGCCTGCGAGCTGCACGTCGCCGTCGAGCCGCACCTGCCGCGCGCCCGGCAGGGCGCCGGCGGCGTGCACCACGTCGCCTTCCGCACCCCGGACATCGCGCAGTACCAGGCCTGGGACGCCCGCCTGCGCGAGCGCGCCGTCCCCTCCAGCGGCCCGATCGACCGGCACTACTTCCGCAGCCTGTACTTCCGCGAGCCCGCCGGCATCCTGTTCGAGATCGCCACCGACGGCCCGGGCTTCGCCACCGACGAGCCGGCGGACCGCCTCGGCGAGACCCTCGCGCTGCCGCCGTTCCTGGAACCGCGCCGGGCCGAAATCACCGCCGGGCTCAAGCCGCTGTAGTACCTGCGGCCGCACGCATTGGCCTGCAGGCGCAGCAAGGCCGGGCTCTCCCTCCGCCCGCATTCCAACGGCCCAAGCGGGGCCGTCGGAACCTTGA
>CAXSEF010000160.1:0-4934 GCA_964236535.1 uncultured Acetobacteraceae bacterium | reverse complement strand
GCCTTTGGAAACCCGTTCCATAGGCATAGGATTCTCAAGGTTAGCCTTTGGCGGCGTGCAGAGGCAGAGCTTCTGGCTTTTCTTGCCCAACCGTCACGCTCAAGGCTCGCTGGTATCAGCCGCGGCTGCGTGCCCGCAAAGCCTCGGCAACATGCGGCCGCTGCACGACGGCCACGCCGGCCAGGTCAGCCACGGTGCGCGCAACCCGGAGCACCCGCGTATAGCCGCGCGGCGACAGCCGCATCCGGTCGCAGGCCTGCTCCACTAGGCCGCGGGCTTCCACGGACAGCGCGACACGCGCCGGGTCGGCCTCGGCGTTGACGACGCCTTCGCGCTCGCTCTGCCGGCCACGTGCCGCGTCCACCCGGCATGCCACCGCGGCGCTGCACTCGCCCGGCGGCGCCCGCGACAGCTCGGCCGCCGTCGCCGGCTGCACGTGGACACAGAGGTCGAACCGATCGAGCAGCGGGCCGCTGACCCGGCCCGCATACTCCTCCCCGCAGCGCGGCGCCCGGCTGCACTCGCGCGACGGATCGCCGAGATGGCCGCACCGACACGGGTTCATTGCTGCGACCAGCTGGAACCGCGCCGGGTAGGTCACGTGCGCCATCGCGCGTGCGACCGTGGTGCGCCCGCTCTCCGCTGGCCCGCGCAGCGACTCCAGGGCCTGGCGGGAGAACTCCGGCAGCTCGTCGAGGAACAGCACGCCGCGGTGCGCGAGGCTCATCTCGCCCGGCCGCGCACGTATCCCGCCTCCGGCCAGCGCCGCCTGCGATGCGCCATGGTGCGGCTCGCGGAATGGCGGCCGCGTCACCAGCCGCCCGTCCTGCAGCAGCCCCGCCACGCTGTGCACCATGCTGACCTCGAGCGCCTCGGCGGGCGTGAGGTCGGGCAGCAGCCCCGGCAGCCGGGCGGCGAGCATGGACTTGCCCGCGCCCGGCGCGCCCACCAGCAGCAGGTTGTGCCCGCCGGCCGCGGCGATCTCCAGCGCCCGCCGCGCGGTCTCCAGCCCGCGCACGCCGGCAAGGTCCGGCGACGGCGTCCCCTGCGCGAGTCCGGCCGGCTCGGGCGGGGTGAGCACCTGATGGCCACGGAAATGATTGAGCAGGCTGAGCAGGTCCGGCGCGGCCAGCACCTCGATCCGGCCCGCCCAGGCCGCCTCGCCACCCTGCGCCGCCGGGCAGATCAGGCCGATCTCCTGGTGCGAGGCGCCAATCGCCGCCGGCAACACGCCCGACACCGGCAGCAGCGACCCGTCAAGCGATAATTCGCCGAGTGCCGCGTATCCCGCCACCTCCTCGAACGGCAGCACGTCCATCGCCGCCAGCACGCCAAGTGCGATCGGCAGGTCGAAATGGCTGCCCTCCTTGAGGATGTCGGCCGGTGCTAGGTTGACCAGGATACGCTTCGGCGGCAGCGCCAGCCCCATCGCGGTCAATGCCGCGCGCACCCGCTCGCGCGCCTCGCCTACCGTCTTGTCAGCCAGGCCGACGATCAGGAACGCCGGCAGGCCGCCGGCAATCTGCACCTGCACCTCGACAGGAACCGCCTCGATCCCGGAGAACGCGAAACTTCTGACTCGCGCGATCTTCACCGCGCGCCGCCCACCCCCGCCCTGCTCATCGCTGGTCTCAACTCCCGCGTGTCACACCCAACCCTGTTTCTACCGGTTGTTTCGGGAACGCGGCAAGGCTCGTCGCATTGATGCCAATAGGCCTCCCATGCATCGACCTGTCAGCGAAGCAAGGCCAGGCTCTGCTCAGACCCGCCAAAGGCCAGGAGCCTTTGGAAACCCTTCCCTCAAGCATAGCGATTTAAAGGCTCGGCCACTGGCTCGCCGCCACCCGGAACCCGGCCCCGCCACCACACAGGATGCGACATGCCCGCCACGCCATCCCCCCGCAAACCATTGACCAAGCACACGACAGCCGAAGCGCCGCCGCCGCCCGCCGCGACCGACCAGGCACCCCCACCCATTGCCAGCACCGGCGACACGCCAGCCGACCCGCGTGCCGCCGCACGCGCCGCTCGGCTGCACTACGTCACCGACTCGCGACCCGGGCTGCAACGCCGGGCGGCCGCGGAGGGCTGGACATTCCACAACCCCGACGGCACCCAGCTCACCGACGAAGCCGAGATCGCGCGCATCCGGGCGCTGGCCATTCCTCCCGCCTACACCGACGTCTGGATCTGCCGCGATCCCAAGGGACACCTCCAGGCCTCCGGCCGCGACGCCCGCGGCCGCAAGCAATATCGCTACCACCCACGCTGGCGCGAGGTCCGCGACGAGGCAAAGTTCGAGAAGATGCTGACCTTCGGCCAGAAGCTGCCGGTCATTCGCCGACAGGTGCAGGCCGACCTAGCGCTGCCGGGCCTGCCGCGCCGCAAGGTCGTGGCCCTCGTGGTGCGGTTGCTGGAACTCACCCTGGCCCGCATCGGCAACGAGGAATATGCCAAGACCAACAAGAGTTTCGGCCTGACCACGCTGCGCCACCGCCACGCCCGTGTCAGGGGCAGCCACGTCGTGTTCGACTTCCGTGCCAAGCACGGCATCGAACGCCACATCGATCTCAGCAACCGCCGCCTCGCCGGTATCATCACCCGGCTCGAAGACCTACCCGGCCAGGACCTATTCCAGTTCAAGGACGCCGACGGCAATCTGCACGGCATCGACAGCCAGGATGTCAACGGCTACCTGCACGAGACCACCGGTGAGGACATCACTGCCAAGGATTTCCGCACCTGGGCCGCCACCAACCTCGCGGCCTTGGCTCTGCACGAGTTCGCCCAGTTCGACAGCACGTCGGCAGCCAAGAAGAACGTGGTCCGCGCCGTCGAGCACGTCGCGGCCCAGCTCGGTAACACCCCGGCGATCTGCCGCAAATGCTACATCCACCCTGCGATCGTCGACGGCTACCTCGACGGCACGCTCGCACTCGGACTCAAGCAGCGCGCTGACGCCGTGCTCGACGAGCACGAGCACGGCCTCACCGCGGAGGAGATCGCCGTCGTCGCCTTCCTCAGCCGCCAGCTCGGCCAGGTCATCGCCAAGGAGAAGGCAGCCTGAGGCGGCGGAAGAGCAACTCCAAAGGAGGCTCTGCCTCTGGACTCCGGTACGGCCAAGCTGGCCAGATGACCCGGTGGTCCCCCTGAGCCATTACAACGGCCAGACTAAGGGGAGCCACCCTGGACCGGCCTCACGAGGGTTCAGAACGCGGATGCCGCTACGACTCCGCGTGCGTAGCTATGTCGGCCTATGCATGTCGAAGCGGCTCTCCGGCCTGATCTCCGCATACGCCGACGGCCCGCCCGCGCGCAAGACCACACCTGCGCCGAAGGTGTCGAACACCCCGTCCACCAGCAGCCTGCGGTCGATATGCACCACCACCACCTCGCCCAGCACCAGCCAGGCCTTGGCCAGGGTACCGTCATGCCCGCACATCTGCACGATGTCGGACACCCGGCACTCGAAGCTCACCGGGCTCTCCCTCACCCGCGGCGCCGCCACCAGCCGCGACGGCGCCGGCGTCAGCCCCGCCAGCGCGAACTCGTCGGTCCCGTATGGCACCGCGCTGCAGGTCTGGTTCATCGCCTCCGCCAGCGGCCGCGTCGCAAGGTTCCACACAAACTCGCCGGTCTCGCGGGCATTGCGCAGGCTGTCCTTTGCCGTGGCGCTGGAGAAGCCGATGATCGGCGGCGTGTAGTTGAACGCGTTGAAGAAGCTGTACGGCGCCAGATTGAGCGTGCCCTCGCGCCCACGCGTGGAAATCCAGCCGATCGGCCGCGGCCCGATGATCGCATTGAACGGGTCATGAGCCAGCCCGTGCCCGTGCGAAGGCTCATAGACATGCATTCCGCCCGGCTCGTCCATTGCTGCGCCTCGTCTGCTCCTGGGCGCCCCATCTACCCTGGGCGCCCGTCTACCCCGGGCAAGCGTGCACGCAATTGCCGCATGCGCAAGGCCGGCAGGGAGCAAGGCTGGGCGCTGCCACACCCGCAAAGCGCCGGCGGCCCTGGATTTCGTCATCCATGATACCAGGCTTCGCACGCCTCGCCCCATGGCGGGTCCTGCGGCAGCGGCGCTGGCCGCCTCGCCATGCCCCGCACCATCGCCGCCCAGCCGCCGAGCCATTCACCGGAGCCACCGATGCAGACCCTGTTCCACCTAGTGCGGCACGGCCACTACGGCCTGATCGATCGCGCGCTGGGCGGCCGTGCTCCCGGGCACGGGCTGACCGTGCCTGGCCGGGTCGAGGCGGTGCGGGTTGCCCAGGACCTGCGGCACCGCCCGATCACAGCCGTGGTCTCGAGCCCGATACAGCGGGCGACCGAGACGGCGGAACCGCTGGCCGCGGCCCTGCGTCAGGCCGTCCGCCTGGAGCCGGACCTCACCGAGATCGACTGCGGCGATTGGACCGGCCTGTCGTTCGACGAGCTGCGCGAGCGTCCCGAGTGGGAGCGCTGGAACCGCTTCCGCAGCACCGCCGCCATTCCCGGCGGGGAGAGCATGCTCGACGTGCAGGCGCGCAGTGTCGCGGCCCTGCGGCGTCTGCACGAAACTCACAGCGAGGCCGAGCTGGTGGTAGTCACTCACGCGGACGTGATCAAGGCGGTGCTAATGCACGTGCTCGGCATGCCGCTCGACCACATGCAGCGGATGACTGTCGCGCCCGCCTCGCGCAGCGTGATCGCCTGGCACGACCAGACGGCCTACGTGCTGGCCATGAACCTGCCGTCCGGATCCGCGACGCCGATAGTCTGAGCCTATGTCTCGGATAGCTCTTTGTCTTGTACCTATAAATTCTCGCGTCCCAGGCATTGGCTGCCACATACCTGCCATGGCGATCCATCAGTCGCGGCTTTGGCCGTTAAACGGGTGCAGATCGCACCAATAATCGGAGGAACGACAGCATGGCTTGGACGCTCCCCACCAT
>CAXSEF010000159.1:1298-4941 GCA_964236535.1 uncultured Acetobacteraceae bacterium | reverse complement strand
CTAGCACACAGCGAAACTTGGTTGGGCTTGAGAACGACTATGCGGAACTCCGCGCTTGGGCTGACATGGCTTCCCGGAAGCTGAAACAGAACGGCCTCTGACCACCGTCCGAGCTCGTTCGCGCCGCTGGGGCGCATGATGGCTCCGTCAGCTCGGAGATCATCATGCGCCCCGTCTTCTTTGCCGCTTTTCTGACTTCCCTGACCTTGGCAGCCTGCGCCACCGCGCCGAATGTCAGGTCGGCCAGCGACTACAATGCGCCGGCAGCACCTCCCGTAAAGCACCCCTACTACGACCCGTACGCCGCCTACGGGCAGGCCAACGCAACCTGGCGCCCGCCGGTGGCCAACCGCGACGGCACCATCGTCAAGCCGGCCGAGCCCGAGACCGCGTATGGGCGGCCAGACTACGAGCATGCGGAATGGGCAACCGGCGCGGCCGGGGGCAGCGTCCAGGCGCCCCCCGGCACCTTCTGACGGTCAGCGCGGCAGGAACGGGTCGCTCGTCCGGAGGTAGTCGCCGAGCGACCCAAGACGGCGCGTGCGAAGCTGCCAGTTCGAGTGTGCGCTCCTGGTTGCCACCAGGAGGAACAGGACGCAGAACGGCAGGAACTCGACCGCTGAAACGATCCGGGCGGCGCTCCGTGGCAGGTGCATCGCCTGCCAAAACCAGACCACCAGGAAGCAGCCACCCAGACAGAACAGGGCATGTGCGCTCCACGCCGTCTGTCGACGCCGCTGGGCCATGCGCTCCAGCAGTTCATCGACCGAGATGCCGTAGCTGAACGCGGTCGCTCGGAGGTCGATGCCCCCGTGCTCGTCCACCTTCAACCGTCCGTCCAAAGCCGGGCCTTGTTGAACCTGTTTGGTTAGCTGCCCGATCAGGCGAGCACCGCTCGATATCTCCTCCAGCCCGATATTGGCGATCGGGCCACCGGCGACGAATCTCGTCTGTCGCCAGGCTTGCCTAAGCATCGAGCCCGAGGCTCCAGACTCCGAGCTGGCTTCGCTTTGCTTACCAGGGGTTCGTTTCATACCTCAGCTCCCGATCGCGGCGATCATGGCGTCGACATCGTTGGGGATCCCGTCCACGCGACCCTCCGATCCGTCCGGCTTCCGCCACACGAACGTCGGCGTGCCCCGAACCTGCGCGGCTGCGGCCGCCTGCATGTTGCCATCAAGCTCGGCCGTCACCTCCGGACCTCCGCCGTCCGGCATGTGACCCGTCTCCCACGCCTGGATCATGCCGTCGCGCCCAGCACTGATGAGACCGCGAGCGCTACGCGTGCTCAGCCCATTGTCCTCGCTGTCGAGGATCGACAGCGGGATGATGTTCAGCCGCACCCGTCCGCCGGCCACGTAAGGCTGCAGCTCGCGCATGGCCCGGACGGAGAAGCTGCACTGCGGGTCGATGAACATCCAGAGCTGAGGGGCCTTTTCGTTCCCGGCGCTGCCGTAGCTCGTGTGCTCGGCCACGGCCAACAAGGACACCGACGGGTTCACCGGGACGATGTCGGCGGCCGGCGATGCTGCGGCACTTTCCGGGACGTTCCCGAGTGTCACGGTGGGCGTGGTGCCCGGAATGCCGGCGATCGCGGTTTGCGTCAGGTTCTCCCCGTGCGCGCCCCACATAACCCCCGCGATCAGGCGCTGGTGGTCGGGTGTCGCGTAGAAGACCTGGAACTTCGGTCCATTGCGTAGGAAGTAGACCGGCAGGCCATGCTGCTCGGCCAAGGTCTGCAGCTGCTTACCCGCCATCTGCTGCAGCTGCTCGACGCTGATGTCGGCCATTAGTCCGGCCACCGCCGCTTGCCCATCTGGCGCAACCTCGAACACCATGAACTGCCCGGCGTTGCTGGCGAACACGGTCCGCAGGCCGTGCGACACACCGAGATCAGAAAGGATGGCACCAGTCGCGGCGATATGGGCCAAGGCTGGCGTTCCGGCGATGATGGCCGGGCCAATCGTCGCGGCAGTCGTTTGATCGGGCATGTTTCCCGCACGGCTAGCTTGGCCGGTCGGGGCGACGGCTGGCGGCGCTGGCGCCTCTAATTGAGCCGCCGGCTTCGGTGCGAGAGGTACAGCGGGCCCACCGACGTGCAACGGCTTCGGCAGCTCGATCTGCGGCTCGCTCGGCATGTGGGTCGTTTCACGCTCGGTTGGGCTAGTGATCGCGCACTGAGGAGAAGCTGCATGCGCCAGAAGCGGAACGGTTAGCAGGGTCGTGGCAAGAAGAAGAGTGGTAGTTTGCATGATATCCCAGCCTCTGGTTTGACCTGAAGGCTACGGACGATCGGCGCGAACGGGATCGAGCTAGTGTTGAGTTGTGTGATCGCCCCAGCCGAGCATCCCGAAGATGCGCCTGCCTATCCATCCCGCCTGCCCGCCCCGCTCGCCATCACCCAGGACCAAGCGTGACAGGGCACGCTCATGGGATAAGCTGAGTGCGGTGAGCTCCTCCAAGCCGCAGTAGTCGAACTTTTCTCGTAGATTCGCGACGACGCGCGCCAGGCTCGCGACCTCGAGCGGTGTGATCGCTGACATGGTGCTGAGCCGGGTTGTTGCCATCCGCAGGTCATCGAAGATCTTTACCTGACGGGTCTCAGCCTCAAGCGAGGCGTCACTTCGCTCATCCTCGCGTTGCACGCCGACGTCTAAAAAGGCCTCTATCAAGTTAACGACCTCATCACACGTCCGACTAAAATCACTGATGAACAAGAGTTCGCCGTTGGAAGCGCCCGCCTGTCTCATCGCCGGCGCTCCTGCGTGGCCGGGTGGGTCAGTCTCGACAGAGCAAAGCACACCAGCACTCGTGCTTCCTCCCGCCTTTCGCAAACGGGACCGTCACACCGAGATACGCCAAGCCATACGGGTGTGAGCCTTCTCAGGGTCCGGAGAGGCGATCGTGACTGCCACAGGTCCTTTGAACCCGTAGACCATGCGGAGGAGCGCCATGAGCCGGCCCATGTCCTTGAACAGTCGTGGGCGGGCAGGCCAATGGACGCGCAGGACGTGGTAGCTGCTCCGCCAGCTCGCGAGTAAGAAAACGGCATACCGAGGGTCTGCACAGTCGTCTTGGGCTTCGATGATCGCAGCCTTGATGTGACCACCCGACTCCAGACGTTCAGTGATCTCGGCATGACTGATCTGGGAGCAGTGCTCCAGCATCCAGGACTTAACCGAACCCTGCGGGTGCCTCTCCGCATCATCTTCCACTGGCGGGAGCTGCCCAGCGTCATCCTCGGACACGTGCTGTTTTCCTTCGCGACGGTGATCGTGCTCGCGACGGTTCTGAGTGGCGACGCGCCTGTCAATTGCTCGCGAGGGGTAACGCTGAATCTCGAATCTCTCAAAATGCGAGACACAACCAACGATGGTAGGCTGTGGCATGTACTCGCGTTATAAGCGCAGGACAGCTGAAAACGGTTTTTAGCCATAAGCCAAACGGGAATGCTCATCATCGCCCCTTCCATCCCGCTAACCCTTAAGCTCCGACATACGATATAAGACTGCAAACCACTCAGTTTGTTGTTTATTTCGGCTGATGGCAGCGGAAGGATGGTGAACATCTGCACCGTCGTTACCAGTTGTAACTGCACTCGGAGGGAGTGAAGGCGAGATCGCTCAGGCTCGCAACAGCCTTA
>CAXSEF010000159.1:0-1198 GCA_964236535.1 uncultured Acetobacteraceae bacterium | reverse complement strand
AGGCTCTGGAAGCCGTCATGCAGGTCCAGGACGTTATGTCTTGTCTGACAGCACAAGACGTTGGAGGGCTTGGCGGGATTCGCGCACTACGCGGTCACATTCGGCCATAGCCGCATCAAGGGCGGCGTAGTCGATAGCTGGGCGCTGGAAGTGAGTGACCTTTGGTAGAGGCGTTGGTGTCGCCTCCACGGCCTCGGCCTCAGGGGTGATCCGTGGTCGGCCGCGTCCTCGCCCAGGCTCCGGCCGTCGCGGACTGGTCGTGGGGTTGCGGACCGGCACCATGCCCGACAACCCGAATAGGCGTCTCGCGGAGCGATGTGTCACCTCGACGGCGATCTCCTCCTCAACGAACCCATCAAGCATAGTGGTCGCTGACCTGATCGAGATGCCGATCGCCCGTGGCAGGGTGGTGGCAGAGAGCAGCGGAGCGGCGGCTAGCACGTCAATCGCCAGCGGTGCCGCGAGGTGCTACGGCGCCCTGCGACTTTGTGGCGGGCAGCCAGCCAGGTCTGCTCCATGCTCCGCAGCAGCTCTTGCTGCTCCTGAGCTTCGGCGGCAAGGGCGTAGAAGAAGGCACATACCCAATCCGGCAGCTCCTCGGGCGCATCGCTCGATAATGCGCGCGCCCCGGTCACGGGCGCCGGCACGCGCAGCAGCTGGCAGAGCCGCCAGTAGCGGATCAGCGCGACCCGGGCCGGAGGGCGGGTGCCACCGGCTTCTAGCCAGCTGCGGAACTGCAAGGCGGCAGAGAGCAGCGTGGTTGGCATGTCCCGGCTCGTAAGATGCCGTTCGGCATCTTGGATTTGACCCTCCTGACTGGGATTCGGTCGGGCGAGCCATCCATAGTAACCCAGGGCAGTCCGTCCTGCTTCAAGGATCGCACCGCGGTCGATGATGCGACTTGCCCCGTCCAAGCGCAGGCGCAAGCCTTCGATCACCGCAGCGAGTTGCCAAGGGTCGATCGCGTGCCCGTCGGCGGCGGCTTGGCGGCGCACGGCCTCGAGCCGCGCCCGGTGGAGGAACGCCGGCAGTAGCGGATGCGCGTCAAGTGCTTCATCGAGCCGCCCCATGGTGGACGCAGCCTGCTGCAGGGCGTTCGCCAGATCGGGATGGCCGAATGCTGCGCGGCTCATCGAGGGAAATCGGTCAAGCATGACGTTGATCGACCTTGTGTGGACAGCTCGACCCCCCCGCCCCA
>CAXSEF010000158.1:0-4976 GCA_964236535.1 uncultured Acetobacteraceae bacterium | reverse complement strand
GACTACCGCCGCATCGCGACCCGCTACGACAGCTCGCAGCCAACTCCCTCGGCGCCGTCTACCTCGCCGCAGCCGTCACCTGCTGGTTATAAGGCCACACCCCAGCAGTCGTGATGAAAGCGATGGTCGGCATCTCCTGCTGCTCCAAGAGTTTCGGTCCGTACGGGATGACGAACCATGTGGCTTCGGACACCTATGTCCATGCCGTCGACGAACTGGTCGGCGCGATGCCGGTGCTGACTCCCGCCAACGGCAGCGCCGCGGATGTCGCCATGCTGCTCGACCGGCTGGACGGGATCATCCTGATCGGCAGCCAGTCCAACGTCGAGCCGGCGCTGTACAGCGGCGCGCCGCATTTGGCCGGCACCCCGTAGGATCGGCGGCGCGACCTAATGACGCTGTCGCTGATGCGCGCCGCGCTCGGGCGCGGACGCCGGTCCTGGCGATCTGCCGCGGCTTGCAGGACTGAATGTGGCATTAGGCGGCAGCCTGCACCAGCGGCTCCAGAACCTGCCCGGGACGCTCGACCACGCGACGCCGATGCAGCCGCAGGCGTTCATCCGGCATGGCAAGCGCATCTGGTCACGCTCAGCGCCGGCGGCTGGCGGCACGGCGTCGCAAGGCAGGCGCAGATCGGCAGGCTGGTGGTCGAGGCGCTGGCGCCCGACGACGCGATCGAGGCGGTGCAGGTGGAGGACGCCGGGTTCGCGGTCGGTGTGCAGTGGCACCCGTAATACGATTTCGACGTCGACCCGGTCTCGCGCTCCATCTTCGAGAGCTTCGGTCGTGCTGTACGACAGCGCACCGCAACGGGACTGGCCGTCGCGGCGGATTGACGACAGCGGCACGGGTGTGAGGGTCGGGTCAGCAATGCAAGAGGCTCTGCCTTTGAACTTCGCTCAAGGCCGAGCCTTGAGAAGGCGTTTGGATAGCTAATGGATTCAAGATCTCAGCTCCGCAGCCCACTCTCGGCGAGGCCGGGCTCGTTTCCTAGCAGGTCAATTTCGGGCGTCGCGGACAGGGCAAGAGCCTCCGGCAGGATCGCGGGGTGCGGCGCGACCAAGCATCTTGCCCGCACCCTACTGCCCCTCTAGCGTCCGGATGCTGGCAATCAGCGGGAGACTCCAAGTGAACAGACGGGCCTTGATAGCTGCGGCGCTGGCTGCGGGCGGACCGCTGAACCTGTCGGTAGCATGGGCTGCTGACAAGCTGTACGAGACGCAGAGTGTCGAGATCAACGCGTCGCCCGACAAGGTGTGGGGCATCGTCGAGAACTTTGGCGACCTCACCTGGGTGCCGCCGGTGAAGACCTCGACCGCCACCGAGGGCAACACGGTGGGCTCCGTGCGGACGCTCGATCTCGGCGGCCCGAAGCTGATGGAGCAGCTGGTCAGCTACACGCCGGCCAAGCATACTTACGTGTACAAGATCACCAATAGCCCTGCCAACAAGAAGACGCTGCCGGTCAGCAACTACATCTCAACGATAACCGTGGCGCCCTGCACTGGTACGACCAGCAAGGTGACTTGGTCCGGCACGTTCGAGCGTGCCGACACGAGCGCCAGCCCGGCCACCGGAATGGACGACGCCTCGGCAAAGACCGGAGTGAGCGGGGTCTACAAGACGGGCCTCGACGGGCTAAAGAAGAAGGCCGAGGGCGGCTAGCTGCGGGCGGAAGGCACCGGACCCGAACCAGCCGAACAGCCGGGTGTTGAAGGCGATGCCTTGGGCGGGATCAAGGAGTAGATACCTTGTCTTGCGTTTGCCTGTCAGCGCGGCCCGTCTCAGATCGAGAAGTCGACCGCGGGCAACGTCTGGTCCATGGTCAGGCCGGGCATCACTCCCTGCCTGGTCACGCCGACCGGGCGCGCCGGCACGCCCACCACCGTCGTGTAGGGCGCCACGGCAGCGAGTACAATGCTGCCTGCGCCCACCTTTGCGCCTTCGCCCACTTCGATGTTGCCGAGGATCTTGGCGCCGGCGCCGATCAGAACGCCGCGCCTGATTTTCGGGTGGCGATCGCCGCACTGCTTGCCGGTGCCGCCGAGCGTCACCTCCTGCAGGATCGACACGTCATCCTCGACCACAGCGGTCTCGCCGATGACCAGGCCGGTGGCGTGGTCGAGCAGCAGACCGCGGCCAAGGCTCGCGGCGGGATGGATGTCGACGGCGAACACCTCCGAGATCCGGCTCTGCAGGAGATGCGCGAGGTGCGAGCGGCGTTGCCGCCACAGCCACCCGCCGACCCGGCAGGCCTCCAGCGCGTGGAACCCCTTGAAGAACAGGAACGGCGTGATGTGGTCGGGGCAGGCCGGGTCGCGGTCGAGGATGGCGGTGAGGTCGGCCAGGACGGCGGCCAGGATGGTATCGTCCGAGGCCAGCGCCTCCTCGACCAGCGGAGCGAGGTCGAGGACGGACATGTCGGCGTCGCCGAGCTTCTGGCCGAGACGGTGCGCAAGCGCCTGGGTCATGGAATCGTGCTGCAGCAGGGATCGGTCGAGCGTGCGTGCCATCGCGGGGTCGCGGCGGATGGCGCTCTCGGCCTCACGCCGCATCATGGTCCATAGCCGCGCCGGCGACATCGATGCGGCGAGAGGCAGGCTATTGGCCTCGATCTGGCTCATCGTCAGGTCCTGTTCGCATGCGATGGCAGCCGGTCACCCGGGCCGCGTTGCAGCACTTGGGCGCGGGGGGCAATGTTGCAAAGGCTGGTGCTATTCGGCAGGTCCGCGACGGGCGGCCTGGAGTATCAGGAGAAGGCCGGAACTCTGCTCCCTCTTCGTCAAGGTGGGCCCTTATCGCAAGGGGGGAAGCCAGCTGGGCGCTGAGCTCCCAGATCTGAACATAAAAGGCCGATCGGCACCCCGCTGGGTGCGTGCGATGGCTTTTCAGAATGGTTTCCAAAGGCTTTTGCCGGGTCTGGGCACGTGGCGCTCCGGTGCCAGTGCTGGCGCGCCTTGCTGGACGGGCCTATGTGGGGCGGGACCTGTCTGGAGATCACTGAATGCGCATGTCCGCCGTCGCCCTGTTCCTGATCGTGGCGATTCCATCTAGCGCCGGTGCCTCTGTTCCGCTTGCGGCCCACCATGCGGTGTATGATCTAACCTACGACGCCGATCAGCCAACGGCCGCTGCGGTTGGCAACGTCGTGGGCGCGCACGGTACCATGACCTATGACATTGACGACGCATGCAGTGGCTGGGCCACCAACCAGCGGCTGCAGATCACCCTGACCAACCGCGACGGCCAGGACATCCAGATGACCTCCGACTATGCGACGTTCGAGGCCAAGGACGGTCTGCGCATGGAGTTTCACATGAAACAGACGACCGACACCGCGGTCACGCAGAAGCTTGACGGCTCGGCCAAACTGGAGCGAGTCGGCGGAGCGGGAACGGTGGACTACACGAGCCCGGCGGCCAAGACGATGAAGCTGCCAGAGGGGACGTTGTTCCCGATGAGCCATACGGCGGCGATCCTGCAGGCCGCAACGGCGGGCAAGAAGTTCCTGGGCGTGCCGCTGTTCGACGGCACTGGCGCCGACGGGGCCCAGGATACGTTCGTGACCATTCTGTCCTGGGCATCGCGGTCGGACTCGAAGTGGCCGGATCTGGCCGCGCTACCGTCCGGCCGGGTGCAGATCTCGTTCTTCGACCGCGACAAGCCGGATGCCGGTCAGACTCCGGACTACCAGATCGGAATGCGCTACTTCGAGAACGGGGTCGCCAACGATCTGCACATGGACTTCGGCGATTTCGCGATGATCGGCACCCTGCACAGTTTCCGACTATCGTCACCGCCGCATTGCTGATGCCAGAGGTAAAGCAGGTCCGGCTGGAATCTGCCGGAGACCCGTCACAGGCCGCAGATGTTCAGGCAGCGACCGCCCGAGCTCCGAACTCCAGATCGGCGGCCTCGACCACGGTCGAGGCGACGGGGAACGCAACGATGGTGCTGACCCGGTCGCGTTGCTGGTAGAGGGCTACATCGCCAGCCTGGCTCAGCCGGAGCTGGAACGAGAGCGTCGCAGCTAGGTGGGGCGGGGTCCGCCCGGTGTGCAACGCGCGCAGAGCCACGTTGCGGGCGGCCACGAACTCGCCGGTGCGGCGCAACATGTCCGCCAACGTGCAGGCAAGCTCAAAACGCATTTCGTGCGAGGTGTCGAGCACCGCATGATCCCGGGCTGACCAACGCGTCGGCCTGCGAAGGCGTTCGCCGATTCGCCAACGGCTGAAAGCACGGCGGAGACCAGATTTGCCGGAGGCGCTGGCCTGTCCGAACTCCGCATCGAACACACGGGCGAGGTGGGTGACCGCCTGGCGGCGCGCCGCGTCGGCCTGGTCAGGCTGGGGCGGGTTGGCCCGGTCCGCGGCGCCGATCCGGTGCAGGTGCTGCTGATCGAGCTCTGCGGCGGCGTTAACCCATGCCATGCCAGCTTGTTCCGGGGCAATCACGGTGTCGAAGGCCTGGGCGTATGCAACCCAGCGCGTGGCGGTGGAGTGAGCGGCATCGGCTGCGCCACGGCGACGCAGCGCGTCCTGGTAGGCGCTGCTAGCGAAGGCGGCCTGCAGCCCGGCGCGGGACATGTCGCCCGGCATCACCTCCAGGTCGGGCGCGGAGTAGCCGCACGCGTCGCAGCGCTGCATGCCGCGGTTCAGCCGGCCCGCCACGGTGGCGCCGTCGAGTGTCGCGGTCTGCTCGCCGTCGGCGAACGCGGCAGTTTCGGCATAAACCGGCTGCTCGCCCTGGGCGCCGCAGCAGCAGCACATCTTCTTCGCCGAGAGCAGCACGTCCATGACCGGTTTCCGTTGCCACGTTTGATGGGCCGACTGTGCGGGCCAACAATGGCCAGAGTGTGACCGGTCCGGGCCGTCACCATGACAATCGAGCGTGGGTCGAAGTTAGTCCGCTATGGCCGATCAGGTTCTGTTGACATAGTCTCTTCCCCGGCTGCGTGAAGCGGCGACGTTGAGGAA
>CAXSEF010000157.1:0-4999 GCA_964236535.1 uncultured Acetobacteraceae bacterium | reverse complement strand
CTCTGAAGAGACCCGCACCACTCGTCAGCCCCGGTGCCAGCCCATTACGGCATCTCCCCAGACCCCATGATCAGCTTCCGCGGAGCCACCGCGATTGCTGACCGGTCACCCAGACCTAGGCTGCGTCTCGCAGTCGCCGAATTGGGCTTCCTGACGCCATTCGTCTTCCACAGTGCAAGGCAGGTGTGTGAAGCCGAGCACATGGGAGGCGTAGAGACGGTGGAAGCCGTCCTGCACCACATAGCGAAGGCCTTCGGCAGATATACCGCGGATGGGCCGGACTCTCACGGCCGGCAGATGCATTCCGTCGACGATCGCCCTAAGCACGTCGACCATGCCGCCGGGTCCGCCGTCCACGCCTCCCTGGCGCCGAAAGCCGTGGTGGTCCCGGACAATTCCGGGGCGTCGTAGCATCGGGCTGACCTCGGCAAGGGCCACGACGCTCTCGCCGCCCACGCTGTAGGCTGCCCGGTATGACGGCGCCTTGGGCTTGAACCCAGCCGCGCCGGCCTCAAGCCACCATTCGTCAGGAATCTCGAAGGCCAAGGGAGGATGCGGCAATCGGAAGAACACGATTATCTCCATGAGTTGCCGGCACGACCGCAGCGGCACCGCGGCACCGCGGCGGTCGAACAGTGTCGAGCATGCCTGATCGGCAGGTAGAATCGGCGGTCAAGTCAAGTTCGCATCGTGGGTCGGACTTCCCCCATCATCCCCTTCCACCAACACTAGGCGGTTGGCCGGATTGGGTTCGGCGTTCGCCGACTGGTTCGACGATACGATGTCAAGCGGGCGCTTGGACGCTCTGGCCGATTACCAGCAGCTCGCTCCCTACGCGGTACGAAATTACCGCACGGAGGAGCACCTGCTGCCGCTTTTCGTGGCACTGGGCGGGGCCGGCGAGAGCGCGGTCGTCAGGCGCCTGCACCCCAGCAGGACGCACGGCGTGCCGCGTATACGTGTCACGACAACTTGGAGCGTCAGCATGGTAGCGGAGCCGGACGACTACGAAAACGACGGTCGGGATCTCATGACGCCCGGGCTATGCTGAAGGCGGGAAGGATGGAGGGGACGATGGGATGGATGCTGCGGGCCGCCAGGGCGGCGGCCGTGCTGGGAACGGCCGGCTGCGCGACTACCGATGCCGTAATCCTGCGCGACCCCGTCACGGGGGCGACAGTCGAATGCCCCGGCGACCCGCACGTGATGATGGAGACGGGTCCATCGGCGGCGCGGCGCCAGGCGTGCCTGAGCGCATGCGTGGCCCGTGGCTTCGTGCAAGTCGGGGCGGGCGGGGGCGGGGGCGGGCGGCCAACTGCGGCCTCCTGCACATGAGGCAGTCGGACAAGCGTGTTGGTGCTTCCGCGATAACCCACGTGCACCGGCTTCGCCGGCGACCCCGCCTTCGCGAATGAGCCGGCCGGCGATTGCACTTCCGCATTGCGCCATCGAAGGGTTGCCAATAGCGCCGGTGGTAAGCCTAATGACCATGTGCTCGCGATGCCGAGCGCTTGATGTCGCATGAGCCCGAGGTCGCGCCGCTTGAGGCCAACGGGACAGCTGAGTTAATCCCGCATGCGGATCGACGTGCACGGCTGCGGGACCGCTGGTCCCAACGGCCGGTGAGCACAGGGACAGTCTCCCACCGAGGGTTGCCTTGCCCAGGTCCAGCCGGCGTTCGCCGGTCTCGGGAGTGCGGCGCACCACCACGGCGTCCTGCGTCGGCACCACGTTCCAGGACGGCGCCAAGTTCGGGATCGTGCCGGCGGTGCGGAACAGCGCGTGGATGGCATCCGGCGGCAGGGTGGAGACGGACCGCCGCACATGCGGGCTGACCGGACTTCCAACACGCTCGCGATGATCTCCGCGGCCAGCGCGGGCCAGTTCCGGACGACTGCGTCCCAGGCTTCCTGTCCAGACGTGGGAGCGGTCGGATGGGCGGCAACGGGCGCCTCGGGCGCAGGCGACGTCGGCACCGCGCGAAGCTGGCGTGGGAACGGGACGACGTTGCTGGCCTTGGTCATGCACACCGCCTATGGCTCATGGGCACCGCGACGGTCGAAGAGTGTCGGGCATGCCTGATCGGCAGGTGGGATCGGCGGCTCAAATCGAGTTCGCATCGTGGGCCGGACTTCCCCCATCATCCCCTTCCACCAACACTAGGGAGTTGGCTGGATAGACGGCGCTGAACCGGTCCAGGCCACGGCACCAATCAGCCGCGGCGGGAGACAGCCAGCCCACGAGGCGCAGCATGGCGTCATGATGCTTCGGCAGGTCCCATCCCAGGATCGGCTCGTGATGTGCGATGCGGTTCCGCAACAGCCGGATGGGCGTGAGTGGGCCGGAGAAGTCCTTCCGCCGCAACCCCTTGCCATCGTCCCGCCGCGCGATGCGGTGCAAGTCGGTCTGCCAGACGTTCTCGTATGGCTTGCCGAGCATGGCGGTCCAGAAGCTGAAGGTCAGCGCCGCCACCACGCGGCCAGGCGTGGCATCCTTGCCCTTCCGGCGTAGATCCTCGGTCGCCTCCGCGACTTGCGTGACCTGATGGGGAACTTGCAGGAACCCTGGCGTCTCGAACCATCGTGGCCCTTGCGCGTGCACCAACACCGCATGTACGCGGTTCCGCAGCACTACCTCCAATACCTGCAGCGGGACGTAGAGCGCTTCGGACAGGCGGGTGTTCAGCGCATAGAGTTCCAGCGCCCGGGCCTGGTCGCCGCCTGCCCACGACAGGTAGCGGCCGAAGCGTTCCAGGGATAGCGCACCCACAAGGCCGGCCTGATCCGACATCAGGGCTGGCTCCAGGTGACCGCGATCCTTGCCCCACCCGAGGGGAAAGCATACATTGATTGACGGAAACCCCGGTCCCGTCTCTGCCAGGCTATCGGCATGCGGCCGGGGTAACTCATTTCTGGGCAGTCCTGCGGATCGGCGACGTCTCTGCGGATCGACGCGCCTCCCGCAGCTTCGCCTTCGCATCCTTCACCTTGGCGAAGTCGGGCTCCAGGGCCCGGACACGCTCCACCAGCCCGTCGGGATGGTAGATGTTGCTGTCGTAGTCGGCGGCCGGCGTCCGCCGCAGCTCGCGCCGGATCAAGCCGGCCTTCTCGAGGGCGCGGACGTTGGTCTGGATCGTCTTCTCCGTTCACCCCAATCCGCGCTGCAATGTCGCGCTTGGACGGGAACGGCCGCCGTTCGGGCTCGCGCCAGTAGTCGAGCAACTGGATGATGATGTTGAACTGGAGCGGGCTGACGCCCAGACGGCTCTGTGCCTGGATCAGGATGGAGGACACGCCGGTGTAGCCGTAGCGGGCGACGGGCTTGCCCCAGATCCTCTCGGTGGACGACGCCTTCTTGGTAGGTGCTGCCGTGGGGAACGGGACGACGGTGGACGCATTCGGATCGGACGTGGTGGCTCCATTGCACGGTGACTTCGTGGAATGAACGTATGGAGCCGATCCGCAAGCATCAACGGCTGGGGACCCTGGGGGTAGGGTGTAACAGGCACCCACCCCACTGTCTTGTTATGTCGACTTGCCGTCTCTCGCTGATTGGGTATCGGTGCTTCTGTGGTCGAAGTCAGCCTCCACCTCGGGGTCGCTCCGTTCCGACTGGTAAGGTGCCATGAATACCCACCTATTGCGCCTGGGCGCGCGGATGACGAGTGCCGGACTGAGTTGTGAGAGTGAGAACGCACCTTGTGGGACAGCTGTCCGAAAGCCGCCTCGATGACCCCTGGTGAACTAAGGGCCAAGGTGTCGGCGGCTGGCGAGATCTACAAGATGTCGCTCGGGAGGACGGCGGAGTACGAGCAGGAGGCACTGTTAGCCGGGTGCCTCGTGCTCGGCAGCGAAGCCCGGTTCCACGCCGCCGTCGTCGAGGGCGATAAGGCCGGCATCCAGACAACCGGTCGGCGTATCAAGAACGATGGCTACCCGACTGGCGGAGCAGCGGTCGAGGCCATTGGCATCTGGAAGCGGACGATCCAGACGTTCCGGGCGCTTCCCCCCGGTGCGCTGGTCCTGCACTGGGAGGCCGAGCGGGACCGCCTCTGCTGGGGCCTGACAGACGGAGGTTCAGCCTGGCCCGGGAGGAGGCCGGTCAATGGGGCCAGCCGTTCGTCGTGTTCCACATGCCCTTGAACGGAGGGTGGAGGCAAACCTCGGTCGGCGGGGTGCCCCTGAGCAACCTCCGTCCCAAAGCAAGGGATCTCTCGGTCAATCAGGCGACGCTCAACGTGGTCCAGACGGACCCCGGCTACTTCAAGGCGCTCATCACGGATTCCGACACTTCGGCATGGGAAGACACGGAGCCGTGAAAAGCCAAGGCGAGCGGGTGGCTGCCGAAGGACCGCCGTAGGATCCTGGCGGCCAGACGCGAGACGCTGCTGACGCCGCTGGTAAGGAAAACGGCGGAATTCTTCGACCAAGAGGTCGCCCGCATGGCGGCAACGGCCCTGCACACCGCCGCCTACGCGAACGGTCAGACGGTCCCCATTGTCGTGAAGGAGAAGGAGATCGGCTTCAGCCGCGCGGAGCTGGAAGCCGAGATCGCCGCGTTGCTCGCGAGGCAGGACCGCCGCTGTGCGCTCACAGGCCACCTGTTCAAAGCGGGCGATCCGAACCCCCACCTTAGGGCAAGCCTGGACCGTATCGATTCAGGTCGAGGCTACGTCGCGGGCAACCTGCAGGTGGTCACAAGAGCGGCCAACTTCTTCAAGTCGGCCAGCGACGCCGAGGACTGGGCATTGAAGGCCAGGGCCATGGAGAAGATGGCGTTCGCAATGCAGCAGGCCAGGAAGGCGAAGGCCGACGAGACCCGCGTGCTACCGCTGAACTCCAAGTAGGCCTGAGGTCGCCGAATCTTCTGCTCGATCGTGGGCGGCTGATTGCCTTTCCCGGAACCAGCGGACGGAGCGTGACCGCCACCCTGCTCCAGCCTGACCTAGATGTTTGGTCCCAGAGTTTGATGGTGCACTCTTCTCGCGTGAATGGAAGGA
>CAXSEF010000156.1:3660-5013 GCA_964236535.1 uncultured Acetobacteraceae bacterium | reverse complement strand
GGATTCCAAAGGCTCGGCCTTTGGCGGAGTCCAGAGGCGGAGCCTCTGGCCTTGCCTGCCTGGCCCCGTGGCACTAGTGGCCGGCGCTGCGGGCGGCCATCTCCCGGGTGCCGGCGCTGAGCGAGGGTTCGGCGAGGATGCGGGCCAGGGCGTCCTGCATCAGCCGCTGGCGGGCCGCATCCTGGCGGCGCCACGCGCCGAGCGGGCCGACCATCCGGGCGGCGATCTGGCCATTGATGCGGTCGACGGCCAGGACGGCTTCGGCGAGGAAGTCGTAGCCGCTGCCGTCCGCCGCGTGGAAGTGCACCGGGTTGCCGGAGGCGAAGCTGCCGACCAGCGCGCGCATGCGGTTCGGGTTGCGCAGGTCGAACTCCGGGTGGGCGTAGAGGGCGCGGACGCGCGCGATCGCGCCGGGTCGGGGCGACATCGCCTGGATCGCGAACCACTTGTCGAGCACCAGGTCGTCGTGGCGCCAGCGGGCGTGGAAGTCGGCGAGGGCGGCCTCGCGGTCCGGCAGCGCGGCGGCGGCATCCGGGGGGGCGTCCGGGGGCGGGTTTGCGGGGGCGACGTCGTGCTCGGCGGCGTTCAGCACCGCGAGGGCGGCGAGCACGTCGGTCATGCTGGTGCCGCCGGCGTATTGCCGCGAGGCGAGGCGCAGGCCGTGCGCGCCGTCCGGCGTGGGCGGGGCGGCGAGCAGGTCGAGGCAGATGTTGCGCAGGGCGCGGCGGCCGATCGAGGCGCCGTCGATGCGGTACGGCCCGGCGTCGGCGAGGCGGTCGTAGGTGTCGCGCAGCTCGCGGCGGAGCGCGGTGCCGATCGCGGCCTTGACCAGCATGCGGGCGGCGTGGACGGCGGCGTGGTCCGCGGTGGGCATGCGGTCGGCGACGACGCCCAGGCCGGGCAGGGCGAGCGCCTCGGCGGCGAAGGCGGGGTCGTGGTCGGCGCGCGCGAGGGTGGCGCGGGCGGCGTCGACCAGGCCGGCGTCGGGCTCGACGGGGGCGCCCCTGCGGGCGGCGTCGACCAGGCGGAGCAGCATGTCGGTGGCGTACTGCTGGCCGGAGTCCCAGCGCACGAACGGGTCGGTGTCGTGGGTGGCGAGGAAGCGCAGGCTGGCCGGCGACAGGCCGGAGAGCTTCACCGGGGCGGAGAAGCCGCGCAGCAGCGAGGGCACCGGACGGCTGGGCACGTCGTCGAACACGAAGTCCTGCTCGGCGCGGTCGAGCAGGAGCAGCATCGTGCCGGGTTCGCCGTGGCCGCCTGGCCGGGCGGGGGGTGCGCCGTCCTTGGGGCCGCAGTCGGTCGGGCCGCCGCTGTTCGGGGCGCAGTCGAGCGGGGCGCAGTCGAGCGGGGCGC
>CAXSEF010000156.1:0-3560 GCA_964236535.1 uncultured Acetobacteraceae bacterium | reverse complement strand
CGGGGCGCAGTCGAGCGGGGCGCAGTCGAGCGGGGCGCCGTCGGGCCCGAGCAGGGCGGCGGCGATCGGGATCGGCAGGGGATGCTTGTCCGGCTGGCCGGGGGTGGGCGGGGTGCGCTGGCTCAGGTGCAGCGTGTAGCGGCGCGCGCCGGGGTCGTAGCTGTCCTCGACCATCACCTCGGGGGTGCCGGCCTGGGCGTACCATGCCGAGAGGCCGGCGAGGTCGGTGCCGGACGCGTCGGCCATGGCGGCCACGAAGTCCTCGATGGTCACCGCCTGGTTGTCGTGGCGGGCGAAGTAGAGGTCCATGCCGCGGCGGAAGGCGGCGGCGCCGATCAGGGTGCGGATCATGCGCACCACCTCGGCGCCCTTCTGGTACACGGTCGCGGTGTAGAAGTTGTCGATGCGCACGTAGCTGTCCGGCCGGACCGGATGGGCGAGCGGGCCGGCGTCCTCGGGGAACTGCCCGGCGCGCAGGCGGCGCACGTCGGCGACGCGCTTGACCGCGGGCGAGCCCTGGTCGGCGGAGAACTCCTGGTCGCGGAACACGGTCAGGCCCTCCTTGAGGGAGAGCTGGAACCAGTCGCGGCAGGTGACGCGGTTGCCGGTCCAGTTGTGGAAGTACTCGTGGGCGATCACCGTCTCGACGCCCTGGTAGTCGGTGTCGGTGGCACTTTCCGGCCGGGCCAGGACGTAGCGGGTGTTGAAGATGTTGAGGCCCTTGTTCTCCATCGCGCCCATGTTGAAGTCGGACACGGCGGCGATGTTGAACACGTCGAGGTCGTATTCGAGGCCGAAGGCGTCCTCGTCCCAGCGCATCGACGCCCTGAGCGCGCCCATCGCGTGGCCGCAGCGGTCCTCGTCGCCGGCGCGCACCCAGATCGCCAGCGCCACGTCGCGGCCGGAGCGGGTGGTGAAGCGGTCACTCACCGCGACCAGGTCGCCGGCGACGAGGGCGAACAGGTAGGACGGCTTGGGGTGCGGGTCGACCCAGCGGGCCCAGTGCCGGCCGCCCTCGGCCTCGCCGGAGTCGGCGCGGTTGCCGTTGGACAGCAGCACCGGGTAGCGCGTGCGGTCGGCGACCAGGGTGACGGTGAAGCGGGTCATCACGTCCGGGCGGTCGGGGAAGAAGGTGATGCGGCGGAAGCCCTGCGCCTCGCACTGGGTGAAGAAGCTGCCGGCCGAGACGTAGAGCCCGCTCAGCTCCGAGTTGGTCTCGGGCGAGATGCGCACCAGCAGCTCGAGCTCGAAGCGGTCCGGCACCGCGTCGATCAGCAGGTTGCCGTCCTCGATGCGCCGCGCGGTCGCGGGGAGCGGGTTGCCGTCGATCGAGGCCTCCAGCAGCTCGAGCGACTGGCCGTCGAGCTGCAGCCCGCCCGCGGGGGCGCCGGGCGCGGCGTTGCGGCGCAGCGCCAGGCGGGAGCGCACCGTCGTCGCCGCGGGGTCGAGCGCGAACACCAGGTCGAGGCTGTCCACCAGGAAGGCGGGCGGCCGGTAGTCGGCGCGCAGGGTCGCGCCGGCCGGGCGGGCCGCCACGGGCAGGACGGCGTCGTGGGTGTCTGGCATGGGGGCTCCCGGGCTCTGGCGGGCAGTGTTCCGCCGGGCGGGCGCGGACGCAAGGCGAGGGGGGGGCTGGCGCCAGCGTGACCGGTAGGCGCAGCAAGGCTGGGCTTTGCCCAGACCCACCAAAGGCCTTGAGGCCTTTGGAAACCCGTCTCTTAAGCAAATGGATCCCAAAGGCTAGCCTTTGGCGGAGTCCAGAGGCAGAGCCTCTGGCCTTGCTTGCCGGCAGGGGCGCCAGCCGGCCCTGCGTGGCTTACGGCACCCAGTGCGCGGGGACCCAGAGCCAGCGCCCGGCGGCCGCGATCCAGGTGCCGGGTTGCCAGCTTGCGAGGCCGGGCGCCTCGATGTAGCGGCCCGAGACGTACTGGTAGGTGGCACCGGTCCAGTCGTAGTGCGCGGGCTGCCAGACCAGCGGGATGCTGCTGACCGGCGGCAGCGGCTGCGCGTCGTACGGCAGGGCGGGCACCGGCGGGTTGGGGTTGACCCCGACCGTCGCGCGCTGGGCGCAGCCGGCGAGCGCGAGGGCCGCGCCCGCCGCCAGCCACACCGGCGCGCGGCAGCGGCGAGCGCGGGATGCGCGGGGGCGTGGGTCGCGCGGCATGGCGGGGTCCTCGTCCGGTGCAGGATCGCGGTGTCGTCGTCGGGACGTTGGCAGGGGGCGAGCATGGACCGCGGCATCGTCGTCGTCCACATCGCCGGGCGGCCGGCCGCGTGCCGCGGCGGTCGCACCAGGCGTCCGGTCGGGCGCGGGTGCGGTCGATCAGCCGGGAAGCAGGATGGTCGCCACGGCGTGGGCGGCGATGCCTTCGCCGCGGCCGGTGAAGCCGAGGCGCTCGGAGGTCGTGGCCTTGACCGAGATGCGGTCGATCCCGGTTCCGAGCAGCCCGGCGAGGCGGGCCCGCATCGCGGGCGCGTGCGGGGTGATCTTCGGGCGCTCGCAGACCAGGGTGACGTCGGCATTGGCGAGGCTGCCGCCGCGGGCGGCGATGCGGCCGGCGGCGTGGCGGAGGAAACGCGCGCTGTCGGCGTCCTTCCACTCGCCGTCGGCGGGCGGGAAGTGGCGGCCGATGTCGCCCTCGGCGAGCGCGCCGTAGATCGCGTCGCACAGCGCGTGGATGCCGACGTCGGCGTCGGAGTGGCCGTCGAGGCCGCGCTCGTGCGGGACGGCGATGCCGCACAGCACCAGGGCCCGGCCCTCGGTCAGGACGTGCACGTCGTAGCCGGTGCCGACCCGTGGCTGCAGCGTCCCCATCGCGCGTTCCAGTCGCATCAGGTCCTCCGGGTAGGTCAGCTTGATGTTGTCCTCGTGGCCGCGGACCAGGGCGACGGCGTGGCCGGCCCGTTCGAGCAGCGAGGCGTCGTCGGTGGCGGGCGCGTCGCGGGCGCGGCCGGCGGCGGCGCGGTGCAGGGCGAGCAGGGTCGGGAAGCGGAAGCCCTGCGGGGTCTGCGCACGGAACAGGCCGTCGCGCGGCACGGTGGCGACGATGCGGCCGGACTCGGCCCGCTTGAGGGTGTCGCCGACCGGGACCGCGGGGATGGCGCCGTCGTGGGTGGCGAGGGCCGCGACGATCGCCTCGATGCTGCCGGGGGGGAGCAGCGGCCGGGCGGCGTCGTGCACCAGCACGAGGTCGGGGGCGTGCGGGGCCAGCGCCTCCAGCCCGGCGCGCACGCTGTCCTGCCGGGTGGCGCCGCCGGGGACGCAGGGCAGGTGGGGCAGGCCTGCGAGGGCCGCGTCGATGGGGGCGGCGTCGCCGACCGGCTGCAGCGGGGTGCACGCCCGCAGCAGCGCCTCCGCGGCGTGGCGGATCACCGGGCGGCCTTGCAGGAGGTGGAACTGCTTGGGCGCGGCGGCCTCGAACCGGGTGCCGCGGCCGGCGGCGACGAGGAGGGCGGCGATGCGCATGGCCGAGGAATGCGGGGCGGGGGGGCGGGCGTCAAGGCGGGGCGCCGCGACAGGACGGCCGGGGCCCTGCCGCCTCCTTCAAGGCGGGACCTCA
>CAXSEF010000155.1:0-5053 GCA_964236535.1 uncultured Acetobacteraceae bacterium | reverse complement strand
TATGCGTTCGACTAGACCGAAAATGCTCTAGAAACTCAATTCACATTGGACTGTAAGGAGTGGTAAGCGCTATAAAGCAGTTGACGCTCCATAAAAATTATGATCTCGGAAGAAATTGACATTCTACCTTTGTACTTACATTAGCTCTCTCACTTAGACATCCAATCATAGCGTAATTTTTTATAGCGCTGCGCACACTACCAATATCTTCAGCAGCGTCTCCGCGCATTGATCCAATCTCATCGGCATTCTTTTTATGAGCGCCTTCTCCCTTTACGGCATCTGGGTCAAATATTTGCTCGATATTTTCGATTGTAGCCTCAAACTATAATAAATTTATAGGGTCAGCACGGTCAATTACTAATGCTATCCTACTAACTTTTCCATTGAAAATACTTACGGTGAGTTCAAGCTTCTACTCGAAGTTACCATTTGCCAAGTTAAGTTCTTTAAATTTTCTCACCATTTGCTGATAGCCTTTATCGTGAAATCGGCATTCAAACCCAGTCGTTATTTTTCTACATTTATCAATGGTGCTATTGTCTACGTTGTTTCTATCAAGAGTATCTTTCCTGATTTGGGCATCTAACGCCAAACGTAGATCATCAAACGTCATGTCAAATGTAGGAGTTTGTGCATTAGCAACTTTTAGAGTTGTCATAAACAAAATTACTATCAAGGGTATTATAATCTGTTGCATCATTTCTGAAGTTTCCTATATTATATTACTTATATTTTATATGAGTGATATTCTTACTATGACTGTATTTCCTGATGATTACAATCAAGTGTTTTCTCCTCCGTAGGTGCCTCCAAGCTGCATTACCCATCTAAACCCGCAGCTCCGGCAAGGCGACTGCTTTGACCAAATTGTGTCTGGCGCGGGTGCTCACGGCTCCGAACGTACCAGCCTTATCACTATACAGAAATCACGGTTATTGGACAGAAACAAGGTAGTTGAGGATCGTGGAAGACGTTTCCGTGTCTTGTGCGTGAACCTCGCCGATTTGCCACATTGCGGCTGACACCGGTTGCCTTAGCGTGTGCCAATCTCGGCTGAAACGACGAGAGCCACAGCAGCGCTGATCGTCTCCAGCGTGGCGCCCGGCTCAAAGGCAACGCCGAGCACGGCCAAGTCTCCTGGACTTTCGCATGCCAGGGCAAGAAGCACCTGTTTTGGACCCAGATACCAGCGCCCCCGAAGGTCGCAGTAGTCTTCGAGCAGCGCCGAGAGCAACCAGTGGCGACGGAAATCTCCCTCCACGTCGCCTTTGGCTGCTTGTACCAGCATCTTCTTCAGCCATAGGCACCTTGTCTGAGCGGCCACGGGGTCGAGCAGGCTCGGCCCTGCTTTGTAGAGCGCGGCCACGGCAGACAGGACCCTATCACCCTCGCCATTGCGCTGGAACAGGACGCGACCACCATGAATCCTGAGCCAATCCGGGGTGGCCTTCGCGTTTGATGGATAGACAAAGAGATCCAGGAACACGTCGCGCCACCGTCCGGCCGCATGGGTCGGCTCGGCATCATCGCGGAATGCCACCACGTCGATGTCGCTGGCCGTGTCCCAGTCGCCTCGCGCGTGCGAGCCGTACAAAATTGCCGTATGGAAGCCGAGTTCGTCGGCCAGATGGTCCGCAAGGTCAGCAATGAGCTGCTCGATACGAGCGTGGTTGGACATGGGCGTCTCCCAGGCCTATGACGGACAGGCAAGCCGCGTAGAAAGCCCTCGGGCCTTGTTGCCAATGTCAAGTTGCTCGACGGAGTGCCCCTTCAGCCGCTCGTGCTGTTCTTCCCACATGGCTGGAGCCATGGCGTAAAACCGTGCGAGCCTGCCAGTGACACTAACGGCTGCAAGCAGTGCCAGAGCTGGCAGCGCGAGGTGATCGCCTGGTGTGAGCGCCCTGCGTCGTGCGTATCCGTCCAGCAAGGCGGCCCACAGGGCAGGCCCGTTCTCCTCGCGCTCCAGCCAGACTGTCATTGAGGCAAGATCGAGTGCCACAGGTCCGGTGCCGCACTCCTCGAAGTCGAAGAACGTCACACGCTCGCTGCCGTCGAGCCGGGCATTCAGCAGGCAGCTGTCGCCGTGAATGAAGCCCTGCGTAGGCTTGGCAGTGTCCAATGCGGCGACAAGGGCCGGAGCGAGGGCTTCTACCGTATCGGCGAGTGACGCGGTACACAGTCCCGCCCGACGCAGCCAGAGCGCCGTCTCGCGGCATGATGCTGCAGCGTCGATCCGTCGTGAAGCTGCCAGACTGGTCGCTGCTAACGCCTCGTGCAGCGCCGCCAGGCTTCGGCCATAGCATCGCATGTCGGAGACATCGTGGCGCATCACTCGCCTCGGCGAACAGGACGGCATGACGCATCCTGTCCTGCCAGGGCAGACGGAAGCGTAGCCGTCCAGCTTTCCCGGGGAGAGGCACAGCCACGGCCGCTTCTGGCCCGGGCAGCACCTTACCCAGTAAACGCGCCTCGAAATCCAGTTCGAACGTGCTTTGCCCAGGACGGGCCAGCTTCAGGAACGAACGACGCTCACCGCCAGTGCGCTGCTCCGACAGCTCCAGGATCGTGTTCGCGCCAGGGTGGGCATGCACGACCTGCTCGAACCGGCGTCCCCATAAGCGTGATGCATCCGCGAGGAGAGACGGCTTCACGCTGTTCTCTAATGCGCCGGAAGAGGGAACAGTCGGCCAGTACGCAGCTCGGTGAAAGGGAGCGTGCTCACGGTTGGAGGTCTGGCGGCAGCTCGTCACCCGGCTCGGGCAGGTTGCCTTTGCCGGCACGGGCCAGGATCTCCAGGGCCCGGCTAGGGCTGGAGCGGGTCGCACGGGCGGCGAAGTAGCGCTCGGTTTCGGCCTGCGAGCCGGCATGAGTGGCGACGATGGAGAGCAGGTACTGGTTCATGCTGACGCCGGCACGCTCCGCCTGGGCGGCCACCACGGCCTTGAGGTCCTCGGGCAGGCGCAGCGGAAAGGTGCTCATCGAAGCCTCCTCAGAATGTCGGCTGGCAGCTCGGCCGCGATGCCGAACCGGGCTGCCGGCGCGCGCAGGTCGCGCAGGTCGCGCAGGTTAAAGGTGACGAGGGTGTCCACGAGGCCGTTCACGGCCGCGTCGATTACCAGGTCGTCGCTGCTGTCGGGTGACTGCGGTCTCCAACGAACCCGCACCGTCACAGGCAGGCAAACGGCGCACAAGCCGTCCAGGAAGATGAGCGCATCCTGCGCCGCGACGCCTGCCCGTTGCAGGGTCACGGGACGGAGCAGGACATCCTCGTACTCCAGCATGAGGGCAGTAGACGCGACGGCAGTGGCCCTGCCTGTCAGCACGGCTTGCAGCAAAAGCCGCGACGCGCCGGCTTGGCTAACGAAGCCTGCCCGGACGATGTTGGTATCGAGGAGCACACGCGGCGACATGATGTCTTATGCGACATCAGGCGGCCAAGTGCCACGACCTTTTACAAACCTAGATCGTTGTTTGACGGTTTGTGAAAAGCCGGATGCGGAAATCGGATAGCGGTAGGTTGCCTGTCATGACTCTTCCCGACCTGCTTCCTGACTTCAAATTTTCTCGGCTGCCGAAGACGGCCGAGGCTGTCGAGTTCTCCTTTGACGCCAAGCGCGCTGCCATGAGTCCGCACATTGTCCACTGCTGGGGATGGGACGAGGCGTTCCAGCGCGAGCTTCACCAACGCCGATTTGCAGAAAAGCCATTTTTCCAGGTCAGGAAAGGCGAGCAGCCCTTCGGCACGCTTTCCTTCCAGGCTCTTTCGGATCACGTACGGTTCGGCGAGTTCTACCTGTTCCCGGTTCACCAGGGTCATGGTGTCGGTTCAAACATTCTGCGTCACTGCCTAGCCTTGGCGGACGCCTGCGCCGGGCTGTGTCGGACCTGACGCTGGAGAAGCTGATCCTCAAGGAAGCTGCGTCGGGAAACTTTTAGGCGCTGCGCGTCGTCGCGCTGCCGTGGACCACGTCACGGCAGGGCTGGGCGTCTCGCAACGTCTTGCCTGCAGGGTGCTGGACCAGCATCGCTCCACGCAGCGCAAGGCTCGCAGGACGGCTGACGACGAAGCGGCGCTGACCCAGGCGATCGTCGCGCTGGCGACGCAGTATGGGCGCTATGGCTACCGGCGCATCACGGCGCTGCTGCACGCCGAGGGCTGGTGCTGCAACCACAAGCGGGTCGAGCGGATCTGGCGCTCGGAAGGCCTGAAGGTGCCCGCGCGGCAGCCGAAACGCGGGCGGCTGTGGCCGAACCACGTCTGGGCCTACGACTTCGTCGAGGATCGCACGCGCGAGGGCCGCAAGTTCCGGACCCTCAACGCGGTGGACGAGTTCAGTCGCGAGTGCCTGGCGATCCGGGTAGGACGCAGGCTTGGCTCGACGGAGGTGATCGACGTGCTGACGAACCTTTTCATCAGCCGCGGCATTCCGGCGTACATCCGCTCCGACAACGGACCGGAGTTCATCGCGAAAACGGTGAAGGCGTGGATCACCACGCTGGGCGCCAGGCCGGCATACATCGAGCCGGGCAGCCCGTGGGAGAACGGCTATGTGGAAAGCTTCAACGGCAAGTTCCGCGATGAGCTGCTGGCGTGCGAGGCGTTCAACACGCTGGCGGAGGCCAAGGTGCTGATCGAGCAATGGCGCAAACACTACAACACGGTGCGGCCGCACAGCTCGCTGGGCTACCGGCCCCCGGCACCTGAGGTCATCCTGCAGAAAACGCCAAGGCTTGTGCTTCCGCCACGTCCGACGGGATCAGCCGCGGCGCTCGGCATCACGATGAACTAAGATTTCACCTGGATCACCCGGTGGGGGCTGGTCAGTCTTCACGGCCCTGACTGCCAGGATCGTTCGAACTATGCCGAGCCTCAAGTTGCCCTACTATCGGAAGTCTCGGGTCTTCTGGACGACGCTCGGCATAGTCTCCCGTTCGCCCACGCTGCGCAGCAGATCGGACAGGTCCTCCAGTCGGTCGGTGATGACGTGGGTCACGTCGCCCTCGCGCTGCACCTTGCCATGGCAGGCGATCATCCCGGCCGAGAGCACCA
>CAXSEF010000154.1:0-5121 GCA_964236535.1 uncultured Acetobacteraceae bacterium | reverse complement strand
ACCGCGTCCGGCCGCACCCCACCCCCCAGCAACGCGCCCAGGCACGCGCCCAGCCTTGCCTCCTCGTCTCGCGCCGGCAACGCCACGATCGTTCGGGGTATAGTCATCGCCCGCGAACGTCTCACAGCGCGATCCGGTTCCACGAAGCGAGGCAAGCGGCAGCAAGGCCAGAGGCCCTGCCTCTGGACTCCGCTGGGGGCTGAGCCCCCAGACCCACACTCGAAAGATCACTCGGCGCTTTCGCTTCAAAGTGGGCTATCACCGGTACATTAAGCCGACCGGAATTAGCCGGAAGCGGAAAGGCAGCTTCGAGAGAAAGGAAGCCATTGCCGTCTGCTATTCTGTCGCGGATTGGCTCGTGAGACCGTGATCTACCGGACCCAGAGCCTTACAGACGAGGACATGCTCGCCTTCCTATTTCAGAAATGCATGCGCGAGGAAGAAGGCCGTCGAGTTGATCCAACGCGGCGTCAAGCATTTAGCCGCGAGAGCGGAGCCTCTTCATAAAGGCGCTCGGCACGCCGAAAGACTTTTCTACGGGAAAGCGCTTCGCGTTTAGCTCTATCTTATTGAGGACCTCCCGCTTGGGGTCGAGATCGAGCCGGTCAAATAGTAGAAGGGCGTAGATCAACACGTCGGCCGCCTCGTCTGCGACTTCACGCACGTTAATGTCGCCAGTGTCATGACCATCTCGTCGCCACTGGAATAGCTCCAACAACTCGCCGGCCTCAATGCTGACGGAAATTGCCAGGTCCTTAGGAGTGTGGAACTGCGCCCAGTCGCGCTCGTCACGAAATTTCCTGAGAGCTTCCAGAAGCTCGTCCACCAATATCTCCGATCGACGAGGATGTCGTTGGAGGTGCATAGCCCTACAGCGATTTTGGCGCTACCCTCCCCACGTTAAGCCGACACCTATTCCGGATTGAGCGAGTAGCGAAGCAACAGGACGAGGTGCGGGAGACGAAGTGGCGGACGCGTACCTCAACGTCGCAGAGCGGGTAATTCTCACGTCGCGTCAACCGCTTAGGCCGCGGGAAATTATTGAGCACGCATACGCCGATCAGCTTCTGCCGTGGCATCTTCATGGGTCGACGCAGGACAAGACCTTGCATGCTCGTATGAGTGAGGACGTTGTCGGAAATTTGGTGGCGAGTCGGTTCTTCCGCACCGGGCCGGGCATTTTCTTCCTACGCAGCCTGATTAACGATCCTACCGTTCCGGCAGCCTTTAAGCAGCCATACTACGCTCCACCCCGTCGCAAGGAGCTGCGCCGTGAACGAGTGTTGTGTCTCGACCAGCTGGGCGAGACAGCGCTCTCGGCCGGCACTCCCTTTGTCGACATGGCTCAGTTGCACGTCGAGTTCGCACAAGGCCGCTACCACTTTACCACGCCATCCGAGTTGGCGAGGCAACCAGCGGCCGCAGCCGTGCACAGCTTCGTGCTCGTGTTCAACGGAGATGCCGTCCTCTCGTATCGGTGCGGCAAGTTCGCACCTGAAACGGATCCGATCCGCGGGATGCGCAGCATTGGGCTTGGCGGCGCCGTGTACGCGAGCGACCGCGACATGCTCTTCGACGACATGTTCGGCATCGTCGCCAGCGGCATCAACGAGCTCGGCTACGGGATTGGCCTCACCAAGGAGCTTTCCGAGCGGGCTAGGTATGGCGCCGAGGTCACGCCGTGTCTCGGCGTGCTCCTCCCGAGCGCCACCACTAGGCCAGCCGTCGTCCACGTGATCCTCGCCTACGAGTGCCCGCCCGACTTCCTGCCGTCGAAGGCCGCGTTATCGGTGAACGATCTACGTTGGCTTGACATCCGAAACCCGGCCAACAGGTTAGACGGCTTCGACGAGACCTCGCGCCTGCTGTACGCTACGCAGCGAGTCGCTGGAATCAGGGCTATGGTCAAGCCCAGTGCCCGACGGTAGCGGCGGCGCTGGCCGGATCCTACGGGACAGCGAGCTCAACTACCTGCGCTACGGGCTCCAACTTGAGGCGCCGGCTTCTCTGCAAAAGCGTGCGTTGCAGCGACTTTGCGAGTTCTACGATGCGAGACGTCTTATCTCTAATCCAAGCGAGGTGCGACAGCTGATCCACAGCCATCTCGGCTCGAAGGACGTACTAGTGCGCCGTTGGGCGATCAAGGCGCTCGCCCTGATTGGCCATTACGACGACTTTCAGCGGATCGTCGATCGCCTCAGGGTCGAGAGCGATGTCGAGGCCCAGACGTGGGGAGTCACGGGTCTGGTCAAAAACGCGCGCGGCCGTAAGCTGAACGATATCTGCCACATCGCC
The DNA here is from genome assembly GCA_964236535.1 of uncultured Acetobacteraceae bacterium. Lineage (GTDB taxonomy): Bacteria > Pseudomonadota > Alphaproteobacteria > Acetobacterales > Acetobacteraceae > CAXSEF01. The sequence goes on along the minus strand of CAXSEF010000154.1, from coordinate 2,826 downwards.
GGCCTTCCGAACACGTCCGCCTTCGCACTGGCGGCGAGGCTCTACGCCCCGGCTAGTTGGATAGCGGCCAACGTTGAGATGCCGCGCATCTCCCTCAATGATGACCAGCTGACGCTGAAGTGGGCGATTTTCCTCATCGGCTATGGGAAAGCGCCCCAGGACCTATTCCATCCTCGCTTCAGCAACGAGTTATTTCTCGGCGAACTGAACGCCCACGACGCTTCTGACATAAGTGAATACTCGATTTGGGCACTGTGGGAACGCCCCGATTTCGGTGCGGCACACGCGACGGTCCCACTCTCCGACGCCCGCAATCACCCGGAGAGTGTCCGCAAATGGCTGTACCGGCTAGCGACCAAGTCGCCCGATCAGGCTGGGCTCGATCCGGACCGGCTCTCTGACTTGAGGCAGGACGAGGCGGACCGCGCGAAGGAGGGCTTGGCCCTCGGCGTCGCCGACCTTGATCCGAAGATTTTCGGCTCTGAGGTGCTGGAATGGTATACCGTCGAAAGTAATGCACAGGTCCGAGAGAATCTCGTCGCGTCAATGGCTTTGATAAGCAACCGAAGCACCGACTACGCAGACGTGGTGAAAACTCATTTCGGCCAGGAGCAAGCTGATAGCCCCGTACGCAGCCGCTTATTAGCCGCTAGCGAGGGCATGCCGCTGTATGCCAACCTCCGCAGCGTAGAGATCAAGTCTAGCCGCGACCGGCAGGGACTTTTGGATTATGGTTCTCAAAGGCTTATTGTAAAAGGAAATGTCATCGTGACCCCAACGCTCAATATCGGCGGCAACCTAAACGCCCAGAACGTCGCCATGGGCGACATGGTGAACAGCGCCAATGCCGCCGTGCAGCAGCTCGAGAGTTCAGATGCAGGGACGGCACAAGCCCTCCAAAAGGTGCTTGAAATGTTGGCCGCGTCCAAGTTGGTGCCAGGTCGCGACGAGGTCGCTGCCGCTGTCGAGAAGGTCGCCCAGGCGCCGACGCAAGCGAATAAGGCGACACTTGTCGATAGGATCAAGACCTATGCGTCGAGCGCAGTCGCCGCTGGTACACTCATTGACGGCATTGAGCAGCTGGTCCACGCGGTGCAGCACGCGGTAGGCTAGCGCCTCTGGCGGACCATCATCACGCCATTACGCCGCGTCGCACTTGCCGGAAGATCGCGAAGGCAGTCGGCGATAAAGTCAACCGGGTCGTGGTTGGGGCGTTGCGGCGGCCTGCCTCGACGCGCCAGACTGTAAACAGCGCTGGCGACCGCGGGGCTAGCCGTAATCTCGTGCACCAGCAGATCAGTTTCGTGCTGCTCAAAAGCCGAGACGGTTAGGTGCAGGTTGCTGGCAAGGACGGCGCCAAGGTCCTCTATGCCGGCGACGGGGAGGTCGTCCCGTTCACCACAAATACGTACATGCAACCGACGCAGGACGCAGTCGCGAGACCAGTGGGTAAGCGCAAGCGTTCCCACAGCCGACAGGCTGTTCGTCATCCGCCCAATCTGCGCCGCGAGATCGCACACATAATAGCCGCTATGTCTCATGTTGATCCAGTCGAACTGCCGGTCCGGCCGGTAGTCCTCCAGCCGACTTCTCAGCCAAGTGATCCCGGCTGGCATCAACGGAATCGCTTCTTCCGGATCGATTGCCACCACGCGCATCTCTCGGGACGCCGAGAGGCGTCGGACCTGAGAAAGAAGATGACGGCCGTCGCCGGCTCCGACCTCAAGCCAGTTGACCACGCCGGGCCTGAGATGCCGTTCAGTCAGCTGGAAAAGACTTTCGGCCTCGGTGCTAGTGCCAAATGCAGGCCTGGCGGCCAGCAGGCTCCCGAGCGCTCCGGCGTCACCCAGCGAAGATTTCATGGATTGCATCGGCCGCCCCGTCGATCGCATTCGAAGATGCTGCGTCGAGATGCAGATGTCGCACTCCGAGGGTGTGTAGGATCAAAGGTATTGCGCGAGCGACGTCGGCGCGAAGCTTAGGGGTCTCGTGCGCAGCCAACTTCTCGGTGAAGTATTCAGATAACGTCAGGTGGATGACAATCCTGAGCTGCTTGGAATTGATCCTCGCTATCGCTTCGTAAAGCCATGTCTCAACGGGTGAGTTCACCGCCAGCGAATGCGTGTAGGCGAGAGCATCAATCACACATCGGTCGAGAAGAACAAGGCCATCGCTGGCTGTAGCTTCCCGTTCGAGATGCGCCGTCCATACCGCTGCTATCGAGTCTCGGGTCGACGCGCTACCTACAGGTATACCAAGTGCACGAATACGCTGTCCCAGACCGTCGAGCAAGTGCACCTCGCCTTGCCTCGTGCGCCGAAGTCGGTCTTGGAGGTTCCGGCAGAAGGTTGATTTGCCCACACCTTGAGCTCCGGTGATGGCAACGAAAAAGCAGCCCCTCTCCAGCGATCTCCTCCCTTCGAAGTCTACGCCGAGACCGATCATATGCCCGCAGGCGGGCGAGATGTCCAATCGAGCCGGCGTTTCCGCCGCGGGCTCTCGGCTATTATTGACGCATGGACGCGAGTTATCTTGACGTTGTGGCCGTGACACGGCGACGGGCTCCATGCCCATACAATTCCGCCGTGAGTGAGCTACCGTTTGCAGGTAGCAACTCCATTCACGTGAGGGATTAGAGAACGGTACATGGCCTCGGTGGCATACTCCGCTCTACGCCGTGTTTGTCCGCTATCGGGCGGATGGCCAAGATGCCTGAGCGTCAGAGATGAGCGCCATCTCCGCTTCAACGTTCCCTCCCTTACGCCGCCACTCCCCCCAACTGCGGCGCAGCCGCCAGCAGCGCCGCCGCATACTCGCTCTCCGGCC
>CAXSEF010000153.1:0-5140 GCA_964236535.1 uncultured Acetobacteraceae bacterium | reverse complement strand
GGAGAAGGGGCGGGATTGTCCCATGGTGCTCTGTCCCTTTCAGGGTTCTGAACACTTCCCCCGCTCTGCATCCCGGACCCGGGCGCAAAGGCGCGCCGATTTCGGCGCGGGGCGCAGCGAGATCAGCGAAGCGGCTCGCCAGCCTTCCCCTTTGCGCCAGGGTCCGGGATGCAGTAGGCGCGCCTTACGCTCCCGCCTCCTTCAGCTTTTGCGACTCTGTTTTGTTCTCCTGCATCTCGTCGGTAACCTGATGAGAAATTCATCTTCGGTAATTGCTATTTAATTGAATGTGGGCATACTGATGCAGTAGGCACATCACACTACCCCGTATTGGACCAGTCATGCCATCCGACATTGCACCATCGTCGACCCTCGAATACGCCGCGAAGATCGTTTCGGCACACATCTCCAACAACTCGGTTCAGGCCTCCGACCTGCCGGCCTTGATCCAGCAGGTCTACACGGCACTGAGCACCGTCGGGTCGGCGCCAGCACAGGCCGCCGAGAAGCTTGAATCTGCTGTTCCGCCGAAGAAGTCCGTGTTTCCGGACTATATTGTCTGCCTGGAAGACGGGAAGAAGCTCAAGATGCTCAAGCGGCACTTGATGACGTCCTACAAGCTGACGCCGGACGCCTACCGTGAGCGCTGGGGCCTGCCGTCCACCTACCCGATGGTCGCACCCAGCTATGCCGAGAAGCGCTCCACCTTGGCGAAGTCCATCGGCCTGGGCCGCAAGCCCGCCGCGGCCCTCGATGAGGAGCCAACGATGGTGGCCGCGCCAGCCAAGAAGCGCGGCCGCAAGCCTGCCCATGCCGAGGCGGCCGAGTAGTTCCTGCCTCTGCCACCGGCCTGCATCACTGGCGGGCTACGGTCGAGGTCCGGAGTAGGGGCGAGGGGTCTCCTCCGGCATCTCCGGCTCGGTCTCTTCCACCACCGGCGGCTTCCTCCTGGCGCTTGCGAGCTTCTCCTCGAGGGCCTGCAGGCGTTGGCCCAGTCCAACCCCGGCAGGGTCGGTTGCCGCAGGTGGCATCGATGCAGCCGGCCGCATCGAGCTGAGGATCGCTTCGGCAACGTCCTGCCTGGATTTCGCCGCCACGACAGAACTCTCCACTACCGCCAGCCTCGGCAGCGTGGCTGGCGCCGGAAGCGGAAATTGTGTGGCCGTCAGCGCCACCCTTGAACCGCTGCCTACATCCGCAGACAGGTCGACGGCGTCGCCTACAAGAACCCGGGCTTCCTGGCCGTGCTCAACCTTCATCAGAAAGTCGCGGCCGGCCCGCTGGACCAGGGTACCGTGATAGTCCTGCCCGGCGCGGGTTGTGGCGACGTAGAGGTCGTTCCAGGGAACCGAGGTCGTGCGCAGGAAGCTGGTGACTCGGCGCATTGCATGCAGCTGCCGCGGATCCAGCATTTCGTCGAACATGCGCTGCATGCCGGAGATGTCGCCCTTGTGGGACTGGACGCTGACGGCGACCATGCGCTCCCGGGTGACGATGGAAAAGTCGAGCTCGTGCCCCGCGTTGCTGGCGACCGCGCTCAGCAGGAGGCGGTTCGTCCGGCCGTTGCCCTCGCGCGCGAAATGCACATGGTTGAGGGCGGCCAGCAGCTCGGCGGCGCCCTGGCCGAACTCCGAGGCGGAAAGCCGCTCCAGGTTGTCTCGCGCCGCAAGCAGCGCGAACGCCGCCTCCGTTCGGGGCCTGATCGTCTCTGGCGAGGCGAAGACCTGCACGGGGCTTCGTGGATCATCAAACTCGCGTTTGGCGAGTGTCGTGGTACGTGCCTCCCCCGCCCAATCATAGACGTCCTGGAACAAGGAGCGGTGGATGCCGCGCAGGGTCTCGAACGTGAAGGGAGGCCCTGGAAGGCTGACTGCAAGCGCTCTCGCGCACACAGTCGACAGGTTGGTCTCGAAAATCGACAGCTGCTCGGGTGTCGTGGCGCCGAGCTAGTTGCGGAGCGTGCCGTTCGGCAGAACGTATGGATCGTCAGAGCCTGCCATGGAATTCGTGAACCAGGGCGATCGCTTCGTCGGTGGTGATCTCGCCGCGGTTCTGCCGCTCCATGATCGCGACGACCTCCGGACGCACTGTCAGCCCTTCGATCCGGGAAGAATCGATCGCGTAGGTCATCGCCTGGCGACGCTTCACGATGTCAGCCTGCGAGATGTTCGGGAGGACATGGTCCGGCATGGTCGGCCTCTCTCCTGGCAGACGGACAGAATACAGCAAGCTCCCATGGTCCTACAATTCCGACGAGGCTCGGCAGCGGCGACCGCCTCTGCCGGATCGTGTCGAACGGTCCTTCCAGCCGACATCGGGATGAGTGCTCGCTTGTTTCATGGCGCGTCCTCCGGCTGCACCGCACCTACGATCGCCTGCAGCACCTCGCGAGCATCGACTGTGAACTTCGCCAGCCATTCCACAGCGTCGCCGCCGTCGATCTCGCTGTCCTCCTCGACGACCTCGCCCCACATGGCGAGCACGCCCGTCAGCAGGTCCAGCATGGCTGGCGCGATCGACAGCACCCGGGCATACCCCTCTGCCTCGCCGCGGGCGCGGTCCGAGCCATCGTAGACTACGGCCACGTCCACCATCGGACTGGCATCGGTGCGGAACAGGCAAAATCCGTCCGACGCCTCGTCGGCCAGCACCCTGACCGTCAGGCTGCTCTCGATGTGCGGCAGGGCGCGGATCTCGCGCAACAGGGCGTTCATCGCCCTGCCTCCTGCAGCTGGAGCTTGCCCACGCTGGACTCCCGGTCCGACACCAGCCCCGGTGCCGCCATGAGGGCGTAGAGCCCCGCCGCCGCCAGCACCGCGCCCAACACCAGCCGCACCCTCTCGATCAGCTTCATCTCCGCCGTCCGTCTGCTGCGCCTTCATTCCTCGAAGACCCAGCCCGACAGCCGCTTCGCGACGGGAGCCGCAGGGGGCGCGCGTAGCGCGGGCGCAGCCCTTGCCCCTTGCGGCTCCCGGCGCGCAGCGACAGGGCCTCACCTGCGTCCGTCAGTCCTTCCTGCCCTCCCCGCTCTCCTCCTCCACCTCGATCAGGCAGCACCAGCCGTTCACCACGAACCGCTCGCCGTCGTCGGTCAGCAGCACGAAACGGCCGTCCAGATCCCAGGTCCCGTCCTCGTCCTTTATCCCGCTCACGACGATCCCTTCGATGGAGGACATCCCGTAGCCGTCCATGACGATCAGCCGGGCGCCAGGCTGCCCGGCGCAGACAGGGGTGGATCGCAGCTCGCTCATGCCCGCAGCCCTTCTACTGCGGGAGCAGATGGAAGCACGCCGACGGCCTGCCTTCGGGCAACCACCACCTGGTTCCAGTCCTTGTGACCGCCGAAGGGCAGGATACGGCCGCTCCGCACCCCGGCCGCGGTCGCGAGTTCCAACAGTTGGCTGGCGTAGTGCTCGCCTGCCGTGTCGGCATCGGTCGCCGCCACCAGGACGGACCCTGGCCTGGTCGCCAGGTCCTTCAGCAACGCCTGCAGCGCTGCGATGGTGTGCGGGCCCATGGCGCCGGCCGTGGCGACGTAGAGCGTGCCGGCGCGCAGCCGCTCGATCCCGGCCAGGCTCATCGCGTCGATCGGCGCCTCGCACACCACGAGCCGCGTCACGGGCACGCCGCTGGCCGGCAGCCGGCCCGGGAGCTGGAACAGCGTTTTGTCGCCATCCGCCGAGAAGCTCCGGTACTCGGGGCCGCGCATCTCGATTCCGACAATCGTCGCTGCCGCGTCGCGGTGCGCGAACCAAGCACTGGCATACGGGCCCTCGCGCAGCACGTCGGCCCTGGCTGCGGCAGCCAGCACCGGCACCTCCAGGGCTCGCGTCCGCGTCAGGTAGCACCAGCTCGGCGACCCACGTGTCAGGCTGCGCCGTGCCGTCCAGCGCGCCGCAGGTGACAGCTCGGGCTTTTTCTCCTTGCGGGCGTCCGGGGCGGCCGGGAAGGAGGGGGCGATGCCGGACAGTGCACGCAGCAGCTGGCGTACCTGGCCAAAGTTGAGGCCGGGCTCCAGGAACTGAGCCAGGGCGAACACGTCGCCCTTGGCCTGGCTCCTGGGGTCCCACCAGCCCAGGCCGCCGTGGTTGACGATCAGCAGCCTGCCGGCACCGCAGCGGTACTTCCAGCAGTTCCGAGTGCTCTGGGTCTTGTCGAGCTTCCAGGCCCTGCTCTCCAGTAGCGTGGCACAGCTGACCCTTGCTTTCAGGCCCTCAATCTCCTGGTCGTGTCCGTTCATCGTCCCGCATTCCCTGTTCCCGAATGCGACCCGGCAACCGCGTGCCGGGCGTGGGACAAGGGCGGGGGCGCAGCGCCCGGGAGCGGAGCGACGCACCCTTGTGGCGCGTCCGGCACACGCAGTAGCCGTCTCATCATTCCAGCCCCCTTGATCTCTCTTCAGGGAGCTTCAGGGTTCAGGATGCGAATGTGCTCAGCGATGGTGCGAGCACGGCACTGACGCTGCGAGATGCCGTGTGCAGCAACGGCAAGTTCCGCGACGAGCTGCTGGCGTGCGAGGCGCCCGGCACCCTGTCCGAGGCCAAGGTCCTGACCGAGCAGTGGCGCAGGCACTACAACACGGTGCGGCCGCACAGCGCGCTGTGCGGCCGGCCACCCGCACCTGAGGTCGTCCTGCCGAGGACGCCAATGCTCGCGGCTCTGCCAAGTCCGGCCGGATTAGCCGCGGCGCTCCGCGTCGCGCTGATGAACGAAAATTTTACTCGGATTACTCGATCGGGGCTGGTCAACCTTTTCAGAAACAGAAAGCACAGGGCACGACGGAACGGACGCTGTGACAGCGAGAAATACGATCGTCATGGCTGTTCTCTCTCACAAGACTTGGACCTAGAAAATCTCAGGATGCCAGCAGGCATCATCTGTGTCTCAGCTCTCAGGCGATCACGGTCAGTCATACTTGCAAGCCTGCCCTGACCAAGCCAAGCCGGCTTATGGGGCTCATCGAGCCACATACTTGGCTGTCCTGATCATCCAGCGTAGTGGACTCCGACCAAGTTTGCTTCCCGATGGCAACACGACATGACGACACGTCTATGCGACGACGTGTCGTCATGTCGCCAGTCTCTTAGCTCGACTTTGGCCATTTGAAGCATCTGTAGGCGGCAAATCGGGTGACTGGTTA
>CAXSEF010000152.1:0-5199 GCA_964236535.1 uncultured Acetobacteraceae bacterium | reverse complement strand
GGCCAGAACTGACGAACGAGGCTTTATGTACGCATAAGCGGACAAACCAAGAACATTGGATCTTCGGCTGTTACCTACTTTGGAGCATCATGACGGCCCAATCCGATGATGTTTTCCGTTTATGCCCGCTTAGCGGGTCCGAACCATGCGATATCTGGGATGCTTGGCGAGCGACCAAGATCCATCCACTCGGATCGAATGCGGTGCATGACGGTCGTCCGATTCTGGTTAGGCCAGAGCTGGTAACCGCCAGCGCTGTAAGGTGAGTCACCGGCGGCCATCCCTTTGGACAGCAAGCCGTCCACAATTTGCAGTGTCTGTTCCCGTGCAGCATCAGCATCAGGGATCAGATTCTCTACGGCCTGTGCGATAGCAAACAGACCGACAATGTCCTCAGAAGATTCCGAGTAGAACTCGTCGATCAAGGTTTGTACTTGCTTATCATCCAGAGTTTTCACGGCGTCCTCCCAGGGAATTTCAGTTCGCGTACACCCAAGCCGGGTATCTTAATGTCGATTGTAGGCGGTCCGCTTTTCGAAATTGGACGCAGGCCGATGATGCTGCCGTCCGGTAACCTGATTACCTGCCCGACATGCCCGTCCGGGGTTACGTCCTGACCGCCCTTGTCTTTGGTCAGTCGATCGAACAGTTCGCGCGCTTCCTCCTCTCCCCCGGGCAGGACGCGGACACCGCTGCTGTTACCAGGCTCACCGACGTTCTGGCCGCCTGGTTTCAGGACGTCAGCAGGGGTTTCGCCTTCTTTGGGCGGCGGAACCGGAACAGCTTCCACGATGGTCGGCAGGGAAGGGCCGGATGGTGGCGAATATGTTTTGGGTGGCACCAACGTGCTTGGCCGGGAAGCTCCGGAGATGATTGCGAGAAGGCCAAGGAACATTAGGCCAGCTATCCCCGCTGGCTCGTCCATAGCCCCAACCTTCATGACCCCGGGAACATCGCCCCTGGACACGGCTTCGACGGCTTGATGGCTGGCGTTGCCGAGGAAGCGCGGCCACCTATCGACGCCGACTTTCTGGGCGGCTGCCGCAAGGTCATCGCCGGCTTTGGCCAAGTCGTCGTGGGTGCGCCCCTCGATCATGCCTTTGGCGGCACCGCGCAGGCAATCGACCACTTCGTCGCTTGTGTACGGGTCGAGGAACTGCGACCGGAACGCATCGCGGCTCAATGAGCGCGCGCCATACCAGCCGGCCACGGCGGTTTTCAGGTTGGCGCGAGCAGAGTCGCTGACGGCGCTGTTCCAACGGCCACGGTCGTTACGCGGCACGTGCATGATGAGGCTGGACGCCACATAATCGACGCGCTGGCCGGCGTTGGCCGGGCGGAACAGGTCGTTCGCCCCAGCAGTTTCGTCAGTTTCGTCGTCTTTAGGGGCGGTCCCAGTGCCGAAATAGCCGTGTCCCTGCCGTCCTTGGTAAACCCAGCTCTCGTTGACGGTCATCCGGAGTTCCATGTGAGTTCCTATTATGTTCTCACATTCGACCTGGGAGTTTGAACGTTCATCTGCTTTGCAAGCAGGGGCTGCCTAATGATGGCCATCATGCCGCCTTGAGGAAGGGTGCAGGCGCGGCCCGGAGCGGTCTCAATCGGCCCGCGTCCTCCGCCGCGGCGTTGGCTGCCCAGATGTAGTCGCCGGTGAGGTTCACGTGTTCCCAGCCGAGCGGGGACAGGTGGGCCAGCAGGTGGTCGGGCACGACCTCGGTCTGGCGCAGCGTGGCGACTGCCCGCTCCAGGTAGCGGGTGTTCCACAAGATGATTGCGGTCACGACTAGGTTGAGGCCGGAGGCGCGGTACTGCTGGTTTTCGTAGGTGCGGTCGCGGATTTCGCCGAGGCGGTGGATGAACACGGCCCGCGCCAGGCTGTTGCGGGATTCGCCCTTGTTCAGCTCCTGCCCGGTCGAGCGGCGCAACTCCGGGTCCTCGATCCAATCGAGCGTGAACAGGGTTCGCTCCAGACGACCCAACTCGCGCAGGGCCGCGGCCACGCCGTTCTGCCGAGGGTAAGCGGCGAGCTGACGCATGATGACGGTCGCCGTGACGGTGCCGGTGCGGATGGACGCGGCGATGCGCAGAATGGCTGCCCAGTGGGCGCGGATCAGGGCTAGGTTGATGCGTCCGGCGATCATAGGTTCCAGCGCCGGGTAATCGGACGGCTTGCCGAAGCTGTAGAGCCGGCGGTTCTTGAGGTCGGGAATGCGCGGCGCGAACTGGAAGCCAAGCAGAGAGCAGAGCGCGAAGACGAGGTCGGAGTCACCGCCGCCATCGGTGTGGTGCCGGCCAGTCGGCACCTCGCTCTGGTGATAGAGCAGCGCGTCCAGCACATGCAGCGCCTCGCTGGCGGTGGCCGCGATCAGCTTGGTGAAGAACGGCCCGTAGCGGTCGGACAGGTGGGTATAGACCTTGAACCCGGGCTTCTGGCCGTAGTGAGCGTTGAGCCGGCTGGCATCCCCGGCCGAAGCCAGCCGCCTGGAAGAACTGCCCGTCGGATGATGAAGCGGTGCCGCTGCCGAACCTCGCCGCGAACGGCTCGCGCTGCTGCTGGTTCACGAGGCGGCGGAGCGCCAGGGCATAGGTCTCGTCGCGGATGTGCCAGTCCGACGTCCAGGCGAGCTGGCCCAGGCTGGCGACGCTGCATGCTTCGGCCATGCGCGTCAGGCCGAGGTTGAGTCCATCGGCCAGCAGCCCGGCCAGGAGCGTGCGAGTGTCGATCGCAACCTCACCGGTCCGTAGATGCGTGAAGCAGTCCGAGAACAGCGTCCAGCCCGCCACTTCGGTCATAAGGTCGGTGATGCGGATGCGTGGCAGCATGGCGTAGAGCCGCCCCGCCAGGGCTTCGGCTTCGGGCGGGGTGGATTTCTCGATCGGCGCGATCTTCAGCACGCCGCGGTCGATCGTCACGTCCGGCAACAGGCCGTCCTTGGCGCGGGCGTCGACGGCAGCCAGCCGTGCGTCCAGCAGCGTGCGGCGATCCGCGATGAACCGCTCGAAGTCGGGTTCAACCGCGATCGGTAGGGTGCCGGCCTGTTGCAGCTTGGTCAGGGTGTCCTCTGAGATCAGCCGCTCCTCAAAGGAGCGATAGCGGCGGCTGCCGCTGACCCAGATGTCGCCGGCTTGAAGGCGCCCGCGTAGCTCGGACAGTACGCAGAGTTCGTAATGGCGCCGGTCGATGGCGCCGCCCGGCAGCACGAGGCTGCTCCAGCGCTGACGGACGAAGCCGGTGGAAGCCGATTTCGGCAAGGCGGCAGATCCTTTGTGGTTCGCCTCGCGCAGCACCTCGACAGCTCGCAGCAAGGACGCGGCGGCCGGCACCCCCTCGAACATGAAGGCGTCCAGGAAGGCAGGCGACCAGCGCCGGATGCCGGCGTAGTGCTCACCGATGTTCTCGTAGGCATCGAACTCCTCAGGCCGCATCAGCGCCTCGGCTTCGGCCACGCTGGTGCGGAAGCGCTCCCATGCGATCACCCCGGTGATGGCGGCGAAAGCGTCCTGCTTCTCCTCGTGGGCTGCGATCACGGCGGCACCGACGCGGGCATACAGGCGCACCTTGTCGTTGATGGCCCGAGCGTCCGCTTGGAAGGCGCGGGCTTGCCGGCTTGCCGCTTTGCGGAATATCGCGCCCACCAGGCGGTCGAACAGGTCAATGGCCTGATCGGTGAGCACGGCGCCGAGGTCCAGGCCGATGGCGACGAGCGTCGCGTGGCGGCGCTGCCGCTCGTAGTCTGCAACGTGTTGCACGGTGATACGTGCCGCCTCGCGCGCGAGCTGCGCCAGCCGGGCCTGGTGGACCAGGTGTCCCCGGCCGGGCTCGATGCCGATAGCGCGCACATGCGCCAGGCGCGCGATTAGGCCGAGCATGGCAGACGTTTTGGCGGCCTGCGGCATCTGCCGTAGCCAGGTCAGCCAGTTCTGTCCGGTGTCCCCCCGGCGTTGCAGCAACTCGTCGAGGGCTTTCCGCTGGTCGGCGGACAGGCCGTGAGTCAGGCGGCGATGCACCTCGCGGCGAGCGTGGTGGCGCAGGTCGGAACAGAGCCGTTCAAGCGCCGCGGGCGAGGGCGCCACGATGCGGCGCTCCCGGCAGGTTTGCATGACCAAACCGGCCAGCACGGCGAGCTTGTTGTTTTCGATGGCTTGCGGGAGCAGCGTGTCTAGCAGTTCGGCACAAGCGCGACGGCCGAACGGGCGCAGGCGGAGGTGCTGCTGGCACAGGATGGCGTGGCGCTGCCGGCTGCGTTCGGCCTCGACGTATTCGTCCATCGCACCCGGCACGGCGCCGATCTGCTCGGCCACGAACGCGACCATGGCAGCGGGCGGGCGCTCGTCGGCCCGCAACGCGCGGCCGGGGTGGCGCAGGTAGCAGAGCATCAATGCATAGCCGAGCCGGTTGTGGTCACCGCGGCAGCGCTGGGCTGCGGCCAGGTCCTCGGACGACATGGTGTAGTGGCGCACCAGCTCGCGCTGCTCGACGGGCGGGTCGAACAGCTCCGCAAGCTGGGTTTCACTCAATTGCTGCCGTCGCGCCACTCATGCCTCCTGCTCCGTTGGGGCCGGCAGACCATCCGATCCGGGCAAGAGAGTCGATCAGCGTGCTGCGCTTGATGTCAAAGGTGCGGCAGACGGCGGCTTTGGTGGCGCCACTGTCCAGGGCGGCTGTCACCGCGCAGAGCTTCTCGGCGTCGACCGTCACGGGACGGCCGCCCCGGCGGCCACGTCGGGCTGCCGCGACAAGCCCGGCCTGTATGCGCTCCTGGATCAGCGATCGTTCGAACTGGGCGAGTGCGCCGAAGATGTGGAACACCAACTCACCCTGCGCGGTCGTGGTGTCCATCTGCTCGGTCAGCGAGCGGAAGGCGATGCCACGCCCCTTGAGGTCGGTCACCGTGGTCAAGAGATGCGGCAGCGAGCGGCCCAGCCGGTCGAGCTTCCAGACCACCAGGCAGTCGCCTGCCCGGATGAACGCCAGGGCCTTGGCCAACCCGGCGCGGTCGCCGCGGCTGCCGCTGGCGCGATCCTCGAATAGATGGCGCTCATCAACGCCGGCCGCGAGCAGCGCATCGCGCTGCAGGTCCATGACCTGCCGGTCGCCATCGGTGGAGACGCGCATGTAGCCAACCAGCATGTACGGAAAACCTCATGGAAGGAGTTCTCGCACAGTGACCCATTCCGACACGGTTTGTCGTGCAGATT
>CAXSEF010000151.1:0-5234 GCA_964236535.1 uncultured Acetobacteraceae bacterium | reverse complement strand
CCCCTCCCAATCGGCAACCATCCCGCCAGCCCGGACCAAGGTTTGCAACAGAGCCAGAATTATTGGTCAACCGAGGAGATGCTGCGGCAAGTCGACGCCGACATACTGGCCTACGAGCCGGGGCACGGCTGGGAGTATTCGAACGTCGGCGCGGCGGCGCCCAGGAATCGATCAGCGGCGGCGCGCGAAGGACCCGGGCGTCTGCCCGACATGGCGCAGGGTGAGCGGGCCTGTCTGCCCGCCGGCCGTCGTGCCCACGCCGCCGTCTTACCTGCTCGGCCAGCGATGGCCGAGACCGGGCAAAATCCCTCCCCGACCACTTTCCCACATGCTGCGACATCACCCGCGGCGGGCCCCATCGGCTCGGCGATCGTCGCGGGCAAGATGCATCGCGGCACTCGCGTCGGCTCGCCCCTGATAAGGATCGCTCCCACGGCCAATGCGATGGCCGGACGCGTTGTGGGTACGGACCGGCCGCTGTTACGCTCGGCGGATGTCCAGCTTTCGATTCCTGCATGCGGCCGACCTGCATCTCGACAGTCCATTGAGGGGCCTCGATCCCGATGCACCTACCGAACGGATCAGGCATGCGACGCGCGACGCGCTGGTCAACATGGTCGAGTTCGCCCGAGACACCCGGGTGGACTTCGTCCTGCTCGCGGGCGACCTCTACGACGGGGACTGGAGGGATTGGCGCACCGGCCAGTTCCTGGTGCAGCAACTGGGACGGCTCGTCCGCGATGGGATCGAGGTCGTCGCGATCAGCGGCAACCACGACGCAGAGCAGGTGTTGACCCGCAAGCTGCCGATCCCGGGGCTGCTCGGCGCCGACAAGCCGGTCACGCGCCGGTTGGAGCGCGTGCCGGTGGCTGTGCACGGGCAGGGCTTCGACGTGCCGGCGGTCAAGACCAACCTGGCGCTCGCCTATCCGGATCCGGTCGACGGACTGTTCAACATCGGCCTGCTGCACACTGCGTGCGGCTCCAGCGCGCACGAGAACTATGCGCCATGCACCGTTGACGACCTGGCGCGCCGCAGGTACGACTACTGGGCGCTCGGCCACGTCCATACCCGTGCAGAGTTGTCCCGCGATCCCTGGATCGTGTTCCCCGGCAACATCCAGGGCCGCCACATCAACGAGGAGGGCGCGCGGGGCGCGACGCTGGTGACCGTCCAGGACGGCCGCGTCGCGTCGGTGGCGCACCACCCGCTCGACGTCCTCCGGTGGCAGCGCCTCGAGGTCGACGCCACCGGAGCCGCCGGCCGGGAGGCCGTGCTGAACCGGGTCCGCCTCCTGCTCGACACGGCATTGCTCGGGGCGCAGGGGAGGCTTCTTATCGTCCGCGTGACCATGGTGGGCGAGTGCGATGCGCACGCCGACTTCGTTGGGTCGTCCGAGGAGACGCTCAATCAGGTCCGCGGAGTCGCGGCCGAACTCGGGACCCCGGACGAGCTATGGATCGAATCGGTCGTGGTCGCGACGCGGCCGGGACTGGACTTGGATGCCATGCGCGCCCAGCCCGGCGCGATTGGATCCCTCATCGACGCGCTGGAGCGCCCTCCGGAGATCGAAGCGGGCCTGAGTGCATTCGTCGCGGACCAGATCCGACGGGCCGACGGCGCGTTGCCGGCCGACCATCCGGCGCTTACCATCGCCGCGGGACGCATTCCCGAACGCTTGATCGAACAGGCCCGCGCGCTTGTGCTGGCCGAGTTGGCCCGGCGCTGATGCGGCTCCGGCGCCTGCAGCTCCGACGCTACGGCTGCTTTGATGACGTCGACTTGGAGTTCGCGACCGAACCGGGCCGCGTGACGATGGTCGTGGCGCCGAACGGGGCGGGCAAGTCGGTATTGCGCCGGGCCTTCCACGACCTCCTGTTCGACATTCCGGCGCAATCGCCGATGAAGTTCCGGCACGGCTATCCCGGGATGGCTCTGCACGCCGAGGCGATCGACGCCGCCGGCGCGGCCTTCGGCTTCGGCTGGGTGAGGAACGGCAAGCCCCCGCGCGTGACCACCGACCAGGAACACTTCGCCGCCCTGCAGCGAGGCGTCACGCCCCAGCAGCTGGAACGGCTGTTCGCCCTCGACACGGTCGGCCTGCGGAAGGGCGGTACCGACCTGAAGGGCGGCACGACCCTCGCCGGCGCCTTGCTCGCCGGAACTGGGGAGCTGGCCCCGGCGAAATCCGTGCGCGCCATCATCGAGGCGCGCCGCCAGGCGAACTGGGGCCAAGGCAAGAGCAAGCCGCCCTTGAACGCGGCCGCGAGCAAGCTGGACGCCGAACGCAAGCGGGCCCGGGTCGCGGTACAGCGGCCCGAGAAGCGCGAGCGGGAGGAACGCGACCTGGACGAGCGGCGGCGGCGGCATGCCGCGGCGAAGCGGGAGCGCGACGACGCCCTGGCCGAGGCGCGGCGCCTGAACCGCATTGCGCTGACTCGCCCGCACCTGCAAGGCCTCGCCGGAGCGGAGGAGTGGCTGACCGCCAACCCCGATGCTCCGGCCCTGCCTCCAGGCCTGGACCGGGAACTCGCCGAGGCTCGCGGCGCGTTCGCGACGGCACAGGCGACCCGCGACGGGGCGGAGCGGGCGCTGACCCTCGCCATCGAAGCCGCGGACCGGATCGAGCGCGACGCTGCGGCAACCGGGTTTACGGAACCGCTCGCCGAACTCCAGGGCAGACTGGGCGAGGCGGGGAAGACGGCCAAAGACATCGTCGAACGTCGGGCGGAGCATGAGGCCAAGCTGGACGACGTGCGCTCCGCCTTACGCGCCATCGGCGTGTCCGTGCCGGAACGGCAGGCGGGCGACGTCGTCCCCACGCTCGGGTTGATGGCCGAGGCCCGCGCGGCGATCACCGAGGAGGCCGGGCTCCGCAAGGCGCTAGATCTCGCCATGGACCGCCTGGCCAGGGCGAAGACCGCCGAGTCCGAGGTCGAGAACGAGCCGACCACGACACTCGCCCTCCCCGCGGGGCTCGTGATGCTGCTGGGAGAGGTACGAGCCGACCGCAAGCCGACGCAGCATGCGGCCGAATTGGCCGAGAAGGCCCGGACGGCCGCCTCGAAGGTAAGGGTCGTCCTGGCCCTGGCGCCCGGATGGACGGGAACGGCGGAAGCATTGCGGGCATTGGCGCCGCCATCGGAGGCTGCGTTCGAACGGCTGGATGACGCCCGCCAGGCCGCTTCGGGGCGTCACGAGAGGGTCCTCGAGCATCGGGCGGACCTGCTCGCCCAGCAAGCTGCGGCGCGGAAGGCGCTTGCCGCCCTGCGACAGCGAACGCTGCCGGATACGGCCGCGATCGCGGCCGCACGGGCGGAGCGGGACCGCGGCATGCGACTGGTGCTGCGTCGCGCCTTCGCCGAGCCGCCGAGCTCCGCGGAGGAGGGCGGCTATGCCGGAGGCGAACCCGTCGGGCTCGTCTACGAGCGCCAGGTGCGCTCTGCCGATGAGCTCGCCGACCGGCGGGAGACCGAGTTGGAACGCGTCCAGGAGGCGGAGCGCTTGGGCCGGCTCCTCGCGGACTTAGACGGCCCGCTGTGCGACGCCGGGACGGACGAAGCCGAATGCGCCCGCGACCTGGGCACGGCCGAGCGGACCTGGGCGGATGCCATCGCACCGCTCGGGCTCGATCCGGCCGCGCCGATGGCCGAGTTACGCAGGGCGCTTGCGGGACGCCTCGCGCTCATCGAGGCGATGGACGACGCGGAGGTCGCATCGGGGGCGGAGGCCGCGTTGGAGGCGCTGCATCGCGGATGGTCCGTCCGCCTGGCCGCCCTGCTCGGCGTGCCGACCGAGGCGCTCGGGGCGCTGCTCAGCCGCGCCGATGGCCTCGTGGAGGCCGCAGGCGAGGCCGAGGCGGCCGGCATCAAGCGCCGGGCCGCACTCGACGCCGCCCAGCGCGGCTTGCGGGAGGCGGCGGATGCGCTGGCCAAGGCCGAGCGCGCATTGGAGGAGTGGCGCGAAGACTGGGACGGACTGCTCGATCGGCTGCATCGCCCGGCCGGAGAGGCGACGGAGGCGGTCGCCGCGGTGCTGGGCGGCCTCGTCACGCTGGATCAGCACCATCGGGAAGCGATGTCGCTGGAAAGGCGGGTCGATGCCATGCAGGAGGACCTCGATCGCTTCGCGTCCCGCGTCGCCGAGCTCGCAAGGGACTTGGGAGAGCCGCCGGCGCCCGCACCTGCCGACACAGCCCGCGCCTTGATCGCGAGGGCCGCCAGTGCGTCGGCCGCCGAGAGCGCCTGGAACCAGGCCCGGCTCGGCCTGGATCAGGCGCGCAAGGCGGCCGCAGACGGCGAGGCGGGGTTGTCGGACGCGAGGATCAGGCTCGCCGCGGTGATCGCCGCCTGCGGCGCCCCGACCGCGGAGGATGCCGAGATCCGCATCGCGGCATCCCGCGCCCACAGCGAGCAGATGGCCCGGCGCGGCGCGGCCCGCGACGGCTTGGCGGAACATGGAGACGGCTTGCCCGACAACGTGCTCCGAGCGGAAGCCGACGCGGTGCCGGCAGACGACATGGCCGCCAGGCGCCACGAGGCAGAGGAGTCCGCCAGGACGGCCGGTGTCGGGGCGGAGAACGCGGCCGTGGAACTCGCCCAGCTCGAGACGGCGCTCGACGCCGAGAGCGACGCGACCACCGCCGTCGATGCCCGAGCCGATTACGAAGCCGCCGTGGCCGAGTTCAGCCGACGGCTGGAGGACCAGCTCGTGCTCCACGTTGCGGGCTCGATGCTCGGGGCGGCGATGCGGTCGGTCGAGGAGGACATGGGCGGGTCGAGCCTCGCCCGCGTGTCGCAGACGTTCTCGGCGGTCACGGACGGCGCTTACGGCCTCGAGACCCGGGACGGACCCGAGGGCGAGGAACTCCACGCCGTCGAACACGCCTACCCGCAGGAACGCAAGTCGCTGGACGACTTGTCGGAAGGCACGCGCGACCAGCTCTACCTCGCGCTGCGGATGGTCGCGCTGCGCGACCACTGTGCTTCCGCCACGGCGCTGCCGTTCATCGCGGACGACATCCTGCAGACCTTCGACGACCCGCGGGCGGGTGCGACGTTGCGGGCGCTGGGGGATCTCAGCAACGAACTCCAGGTAATCGTGCTCACGCACCACGTACACCTGGAGCAGGTAGCCGCGGAGATGGGTGAAGGGCGCGTCCACCTCCTACGTCTCTAGGTGTTTAGTCCCGGCATTTGATGGAGCGGGTTCAGGGTGAACCGTCCTGGGTCTGA
>CAXSEF010000150.1:0-5325 GCA_964236535.1 uncultured Acetobacteraceae bacterium | reverse complement strand
CAGCTAACCCTACATCCAACAGGTCAAACGCTACCCTCAGGGGTATTACCCGACGCAGGCTGATTCTGATTCTCTCGCACCGGTTCTAAAGATTTCGCCATGCCGATCCCGCTGCGCCCTGACTTTGACGCGCAGCGGCTATGTGCCGTGTAGAGTTGCCCCTTTCAAACCAGACACGAGGCTAGTTGAGATTTGCGGCGGATGAACTCACGAGGTTGGCGCATCTGCAAAATGCTAACCTCATGGGTATTACGGGTCCATGCACAGGGCCGCTGGTATGAGGACGCAGGCGCCGGGCCCGACGAGTGCCGCTATGGGATCGGACGGGCGCAGTATCCGGTCGCGACGGCGACGTGGACCACGGCGAAGCGGTCGGCGTACGACCTGCACCAGTTGGGACTGTCGTCGAGGAACGTCAGCAGTGGATTGCCGGGGGCGAGCAGGGTCCAGGCGATCCGGTGGCGGTCAAGAGTGGCGGCAATGATTTGGCGATCCTGGCGGCCCAGCTCCAGCGTCTCGGCGAGGAAGCCGTCGCCGTACATGTCGGCGCGGCCGTCGATGAATGGCCGCAGGTGGGAGAAGATCAGGTAGCCGCCGAAGCCATAATCGTTGAGCACGGGCTGGGCGGCAAGTGCCGCCGGCACGTGGACGACCGCCGAGATCGGGGCACCGGGCCCGTCCACCCGGGCCAGCGGACTGGCGAGCCGGAGGCCGGCCATCAGCAGCGTGGCGAGCAGGCCGGCGCAGGCCAGGCCGGCGCCCCGGCCCCGCCGCGTTGCTGGCGAGGACCCGCGCTGCTGCGTGGTGGTGGATGCGTCCGTGCGCCAGCCGAGGAACCGGCCCAGTGGCTCGGCGATCAGTAGCGGCGCCACAAAGCCGGCCAGCAGCTGGTGGCGGGAATGGCGCAGCGCCAGGTGCAGCAGGCCGAGCAGCAGCAGCAGCCGGACCGGGGGGAGCCGGAAGCCGCGCGACAACGCCCAGTACAGCCCGGCCAGCAGAGTGATCTCGAGCGGGCCCAGCGTCGCGAAGCTAGCCGGGCTCCACTCCACGATGCTGTCGAGCTGCTGCAGGTGCAGCAGGCGGATCGGGAACAGCAGCCCTTCCGACCCGTGCGGCGTCAGCACCGATGCCAGCACGGCGCCGAGCAGGAACAGGCTCCAGCGTCGCAGGGTCGCGACGCGACAGGCGCGACCGCACCACGCCGCCTCAGCGGCGAGCGGCACCACGAGCAGCAGGCCGAACAAGAAACTGCCGTGCAGGTTCGCCCAAAGTGTCATCAGGGGCAGCAGCCGCCATGAGGGTGCGGCAGTGCGGCTGCGGGCGACGAGCAGCCCCGCAACCCACGGTTCCAGAACCGGTAGCGCCAGCAAATGCGGCCGGGCGAGCAGCTGCGGAGCGGTGCAGAGGATCGCTGCCGTGGCCAGGGTCGCGACAGCCGCGGGCGGCAGCCAACGGCGCAGGTGGGTTGCGAGCAGCAGCACAGCAGCGGCCACCGCGATCCCGGCCAGGAGCAGCACGCCGGGCCAGCCGGCCCCGCGGAATGCGAGCGCCAGGACGATCTCGGCCAGCCACTCGTGGGTGGTCCAGGGCGCACCGGCGAAGGTGGCCGAGAACGGGTCGGTGTGCAGTACGGCACGGTGATCGATCATCCAGCCGCCGGCGGCGATGTGCAGGAACGTATCGCCGTCCTTCAGCACCGCGGGCGAGAGCAGGGCGAGCACCAGCAACGCGAGGGCCGGCACCCAGCAGGCAGCGGCGGCGCGGGCGTTGCAGTCAGGGGCGCCAAGCCAGGTGATCCGGAGCCAGGAGAGCCTGGGCCAGATGATCCGGGGCGAGGCGAGGGGGAGCCGGGTGAGTGCCTGATCAGGCGCCGGCGCGTGGCCTGCGTGAACTCGATCTCGCCGCACGTGCATCGCTTTCCGCTCGCGTTCCCGGCCACTGTGGCGACCACGTCGTGAAGCTACACCCGCGCGGTGAAGGGTTGGTTCACGGGCCGAGCCCCGGGCGCCAGGCGTTCCTTCAGACGGGCATCGGTCCACGGCTGGTATGCGGTGTTATTGACGCGTCGATGACGCGGCTTGGGCGTGGTGCCATCCGGCTGGTCGGTCTGCAGCATATTCACAACCGCAGCGCGCACCGTTACCAGTTGTGTTCCGGTCCTCAGGAAGGAGCTGTTGCGTGAGAAGCCCCGTTCGTCCCGCCTGGATCGCCGCGGCCGGACTGGCCGCCCTGCTCCTGCTTGGCTGCGTCGGTCCACAAAGTCGGGTCGACGTGGCGGCGGAGCAGCGCGCGGCGAACGATCCGGCGGCGATGTCGCGGATTGCGGATGTCGCCACCCATGCGGGCGATCCGCAGGCCGCCTCGATCTTCTACAGCCGAGCCGCGCATCTTGACCCTAGCAACGTTGAGACACAGATCAGGTATGCGCAGGCGCTCACCCAGCAAGGTCGGCTGGAGGACGCGGTGGGCGTGCTGACCCAGGCGAACGCCGACGCGGCAGGCCCCCCGAGAGTGGCGGCAACGCTCGGCAAGCTGCTGCTGGTGATGCATCGCACCGGGCCGGCGATCAGCGTGTTCCGCGTGGCGCTGGCGCAGCACGGCGACGATCCGGCGCTGCTGGTCGGCCTCGGCGTGGCGCTGGACACCAGTGAGGACCCGCAAGGGGCGCAGGTGCTGTACCATCGGGCGCTGGTGTTCGACCCGCACAGCGTGGCGGCGCGCAACGACTTGGCGCTATCGCTGGCGCTGTCCGGCCATGCCGCCGACGCGGCGGAGCAGTTCCGCGCCCTGCACGTGGAGCTCGTCGAGGCCGGCGCGACACAGGCCGAATTCGCCACGGTGAGCGGCAACATGGCGCTGGCCTATGGCCTGGAAGGCGACCTGCGTGGTGCGGCGAAGGCGGCGGCCCCCGCGCTGACGCCCGCGGACCTTGCCAACAACATGCGCTTCTACGGGGTGCTCGCACCGGAGGCGGCGGGCAGCGGTACGCCGGACAGCAGCGGGTTCGCCGCACCGGCGGCGGGACCGACGCCGCTGCCGCCGGCCTGACTGCCCGCTGCCGACGCGTCCCCGCCCGCCGCAGCTCCGCTGTCGACAGACGGGGCGCTGCCTTGCCGCCAGCGCTGTACGGCGAGCACCTGGTGCGTAGCATCGGCAGGCGACAGTCTGACCGGAGTGGCGAGGTCGGCCGGGTCGGCCAGCATCGAGGCGAGAGCGTTGGCCTGGACGCACTCGCCGAGGCTGAACGTGCTCCTGATGATGTCGCCATCCGCCGCCGGCGTGATCGAGCGCGCGCAGCTTTCCGCGCGAACCTGGGTTCGGCTCAACACCACAACGTCGCCGCCGCGGTCGAGAGTCTCGATCTTCGCCGGCTCCAGGCCGAGTTCGACCAGCGTGATGCGGACCCTTGCCGCGCGGTTCGTGTCCGCGACATCCACCCGTGCGCGGATGGCGCCGCTGCCTTCGCTGCCGCCCAGAGTGGCAATGGCACTTCGCAGCGCGTTGCGCTCGCCACGATCGAGCGGCACCACGATGTGCTGTTCCTGCAGGCTCAGCGCAGGCGGGGCGCCGAGATCGATTGCAGGATCGTTGCACCCGGCCAAGCCCGCCAGCAGCGCGAGGCCGATACCACGGGCCGCCTGCAGCAAGATCCGCTCATGTCCGCAGGCGCTCATTCGAACAGGAAGCCGGATTCCCCGCGCAGGCGGGGCATGCGTTCGGGATCGAAAGTCTGGCCAGCCTTGGCCGCCACTTGGCCCAGCAGCAGGCGCTCGACGTCGCTCGTCTGGCGGACAAAATCGGTGGGCAGCGCCGGCAGCGAGTCGACCGGCTTGACCGTGTAGGCGGTGACCACGATGACCAGCTCGGTCTCGTTGCGCTGGAACGATGTCGATCGGAACAGGGCGCCAAGGATCGGGATGTCGCCGAGGAACGGCACCTTGGTCACGTTGTTGTTCGCGTCGTTCTGGATAAGCCCGCCAATCGCGAAGCTCTGCCCGGAGGCGAGCTGGACCGTGGTCTGGGCTTGGCGGCTGATCAGCGCCGGGACGGTGATCCCGTTGATCGTGCTCTGGCCCGCGGTGGTCAGCGCGCTCACCACCGGGTTGACCTTCATGCTGATCGTTCCGTCGGACAGCACGGTGGGCGTGAACGCCACGCTGACACCGTACTGCTTGTAGACGATCGAGGTCACGCCCAGCCCCTGCGGGACCGGGATCGGGTACTCGCCGCCGGCCTGGAAGGTCGCCGCCTCGCCAGACGTCGTGGTGAGGTTCGGCTCCGCGAGCATGGTGGCAAGCCCCTCGTCGGCCATGGCATCGAGCACAACGGTACCGTTGTTCGATCCCTGGGCGACGCTGGTCCCGAACGTGCCGGCGCCAGCGCCGAACACGTTGTTCAGCAGGTTGGTGGTGCTGGCGGGTGCGAGCGACCCGGCAGCGGCAGTGCCGAGGCCGGTCTGCAGGCCGATCAGGAAGCTGCCGGCCTTGATCACGGTGTTCCAGTTGAAGCCCAGGCTGCGCGACACGGTGCGCGAGACTTCGGCCACCCGCACCCGCAGGTTGACCTGCACCGAGCCGGTGATGCCCAGGCGGTTGACCAGCGATTCGCCGGCGCCGAGCTGCTTCTGCGCCAGATCCTGCAGGTTGGCCGCCGCCTCCGGGCTGGAGACGCTGCCCTCCAGCAGCAGGCCGTGCGGGGTGCGCACAAGCTGCGCGCCAGCGTCAGCCTGGGTGTGCAGCGCGGCCTGCAGCGCCTGCTCGTCCGGCTCCACAGACACCACGTATGATACCAGCGGCGCGCCGTCTCGTGCCAGGGCGAATAGGGTCGTCTTCCCCGGCTTCTTGCCGAACACGAAGACGGCCGACGCGTTGGGAGTCTGCACGTCGGCGACGGCCGAGTCAGCTACGAAGACGCTGCCAGCAGGCGAAGGCAGCCTGACCAGCTTGCCCATGCCGACCTGGATCTGCAGCGTGTGCTCTGCAGTATCAATGGCCGGCGCGTGAGAGACCAGGTGCGGCTTACCCTGGCCGACACCGGGAAGAAGCGCCAGCACCAGCGCAACCTGGCAGATACCGGCTCGTAGCCAGCTTCGGTTATAGCACGACTTCAGGATGTGGCGTTCTGTCATCATGCAGCCATGAGATGCGTTTCTCAGGCTAGAACACCGTGTTTCAGGGCTGAAAGCAAGTTGGTTGCAGAGCCGCCAACTGCTCAGCAAGATTTTACCATGCAGCTGTCGTTGAGAAGCGACACATCGTCGTAAAATAGGCTTGTACCAGTGTCCCTGTGCATGGACCTGTAAGCACAGCAAGGCTGGGCTCTCCC
>CAXSEF010000149.1:0-5484 GCA_964236535.1 uncultured Acetobacteraceae bacterium | reverse complement strand
GTCGTCGTCGCCGATGTCCACCACGCCCTCGACCCAGTCGTCATCCCGGCCGCGCGCCACGAGCGCCTCCGCCTGCATCGCCCGCGACAGCGCCCGGTCCAGCGCCGCCATCGTCGCCACCAGGTCCGGACTCTCGTCGCGTGCCCACGCCCGCAGCACGTAGAACCACCCCGCCGTCAGCCCTTCCACGCGCAGCCGCCCCACCACGCCACGCACCGGCACCCCGGCCGCCTCCAGCATCCAGCGCATGCTGTCGCGCGTGGCGGCGGCCAGCAGCAGCGACGCCACCGGCCGCAGCGGCAGGTCGCGCAGCAGCGCCAGCACGCCGCCGCGGTGCTGCTGCAGCACGTCGAGCCGGGCCATCAGCAGGTCGAACAGCTGCTCGCGCGGCACGCCCGCCGGCCCCAGCGCCGCCAGCGCCGCCTGGTCCGCGAGGCTGCCGAAGCGCAGCAGGATCGCGCCGCGCCCGGGAAAGCGCGCCCGCGCGGTGCCCAGCGACAGTCCCGCCGCCCGCGCCGCGGCCGCCACGCTGACCCGGCTCCACCCGGACGATTCCGCCAGCTGGAACGCCGCCCCGATCAGCGCCACGTCGAAGGCGCGGTCGTCCGTCGCCGCGGCAGAATCTGGCATCGCATCGTCCTGTGTCATGCCGCGCAGCAGGCGCGGCGGGCCCTGTCGCGGACCTGAACGCAGGGTCTGCGCCCGGGATGCGCGGCAGGCAAGCGAGCAAAGGCCAGAGGCTCCGGCTCTGGACTCCGCCAAAGGCCAGCCTCTGGGATCCTCATGCAGCGCGGGCGGAGGCAGAGCCCGGCCCGGACTGCCCTACCCCGACGCGAGCGCGCGCGCCCGGTCCACCGCCGCCTGCACCGCGGCGGCCAGCGTCGCCGGCCACGCCGCGTCGTCCAGCAGCACCGCGAGCGCCCGTTCGGTGGTCCCGCCCGGGCTGGTGACCGCGCGGCGCAGCACCGCCGCGTCCTCGTCGCGCGCCGCCAGCAGCGCACCCGCCCCCGACACCGTGCGCCGCGCCATCTCGCGCGCCAGGGCGGGCTCCAGGCCCTGCGCCAGCCCCGCGCGCTCCAGCAGCTCGGCGAGCAGGAACACGTAGGCCGGGCCGCCGCCGGAAATCGCGGTCACGGCGTCCAGCATCGCCTCCTCGCCCACCCAGGCCACGGAACCCACCGAGGCCAGCAGCCGGTCGCACAGCGCGCGCGAGGCGGCGTCGACGCCCTCGGCCGCGAACGCCACCGTCATCGCCTGCCGGATCGAGGCCGGGGTGTTCGGCATCGCCCGCACCACGCCCGCGTCCGGGCCCAGCAGCCGCCCGAGCCCTGCGACCGTCCAGCCGGCCATCACCGAGAGCACGACCGCGCCGCCGCCGAGGCCCGCACGGCCGGCGAGCGCCTCGGCCGCCACCTGCGGCTTGATCGCGAGCACCACCGCCTCCGGGCGGAACCCCTCCGGGACGTCGCCGAGAGCCGCCACGAACCGGTGGCCGTCCGGGTCGCGGCGCCCGGCCTGGCCGGGATCGACGATGACCGAGGCGGCGAGCCCCTGCTCGCGCCAGCCGGCCAGCATCGCCCCGCCCATCTGCCCGCAGCCGATCAGCAGCAGCGGCGGGAGCGGGCTCATGCCTCGCCCACGCACTCCAGCATCGCCGCCGCCAGGGCATCGGCCGGGCTCTTGCCGCCCCACAGCACGAACTGGAACGCGGGATAGAAGCGCTCGCACTCGGTGATGGCGATGTCGACCATGTCCTCGAGGCTCTCCGCCGAGGCGCCCGGCGCGCCGCGCAGCAGCACCGAGTGGCGGAACAGCGGCATGCCGTCGTCGCTGTCCATGCCGAAATGGCCGATCCACAGCCGCTCGTTGGCCAGCGCCAGCAGCTCGAACAGCGCGCCGCGGCGCGGTGCCGGCACCTTGAGGTCGAACGTGCAGGTGAAGTGCATGGCGCTGATCTCGCGCGACCAGGAGAAGTACAGGCCGTAGTCGCACCACTTGCCGGGCGCCTCGGCGGCCATCTCGGTGTCGGAGCGGCGGTCGAACGCCCACTCGTTGGCGGCGACGATCTGCTCCATGGCGTCGAGCGGATTGGCGACGTGGACGGCCTCGGATTGCAGCAGCGCGGACATGCGAATCTCCCCAGCTGGAGGAAGGCCTGGGCGGCCGGACAGGCAGGTCTCGTCTCGACGACCGTTCCAGCCTAGCGGGGCCACGCGCCGACCTGCAAGCGCAGCAAGGCCGGGCTCTGCCCGGACCCGCCAAAGACCTGAGGCCTTTTGGAAACCCATTCGTCAAGCACGACGGTCCGGCCCGCCGGGGCCTCCGGTGTCGCCATCGTCCACCGGCATGTGCGGGTCCGGGGGCTCAGGCCCCGGCGGAGTCCAGAGGCAGCGCCTCTGGCCTTGCTTCACGCTTTGAGCGCGCAGGCCAGCTCGTCCAGCCCGTTGCAGCCGACATCCCAGTCCTGCTCGGCCCGCAGATCGGTCGCCCGGATCGGGGCGCTACCCGCGGCGGCGCAGTCCGCGCACGAACCCCGCACGGTGCGGCGCGAAGCCGGTCGCTGCGCAGAACCCGTCCAGGACCATCCCAGCCCCTGACGCCGCCCCAGCCGGCACGTCGGGGGCCACGCCCGCGAGCTCCAGCGCGTCGCAGCCCTGCGCGCGCGCCGCCTGCGCCGCCGCCTTCACCAGCAGCCGGCCGATCCCGCGCCGCCGCTCGTCCTCGGCCACCAGCAGCGTGGTGATCCGCGCCACCGGCGGGTCGGCCTGCAGCGTGTGCGCCCAGTGCAGCACCACCAGGCCGCTTGGCGGCCCCCACGCCACCGCCACCAGCGCCGCGCCGGGCTGCGCGCGCAGTGCGTCGAGCCGGCGCGCCAGCACTGCAGGCGGCACCGCCCGGCCCGCCGCGGCAAGCAGCGCGGACAGCCCCGGCGCGTCCGCCGCTGCCGCCGCGCGTATCTCCATGCCGAACCGGGTGCCCACAAGCTGCCTCCCCTCGCCGCACCCGCCGGGCCGGCGGCACCGCGCCCCGTGCGTCCCGGGCCGCAAGGTGGCGCGCCGCCCGGTCCGCCGCTACATGCTGCGCGGCGCGCCCGGCTGCGCGCGCCGCAACGGGGAGAACCACGTCATGTCCGCCATCACCCTCTGGGGCTTCGACGGCTCCACCTACGTCCGCACCGTCAAGATGCTGCTCGCCGAGAAGGGCGTGACCGACTTCGAGCAGGTGCAGCTCAACGTCCTCAAGGGCGAGCCGAAGACGCCCGAGCACCTGCAGCGCCATCCGTTCGGCAAGGTCCCCGTGCTCGACCACGACGGCATGCGCATCCTCGAGACCAGCGCCATCACCCGCTACCTCAACGACGTGCTGCCCGGCCGCTCGCTGATCCCGTCGACGCCGAAGGAGCGCGCGCGGATGGACATGACCATCGGCATCCTCGACTCGTACGGCTACCCGGCGCTGCTCGGCGGCGTCGCGGCCTACCACCTGTTCCCGGACTTCGTCGGCGGCAAGAACGAGGATGCCCGCAAGGCGGGCCTCGCGACCGGCCGCAAGGTCCTCGACTTCGTCATGGCCACGCGGGCCGGCTCGCCCTGGATCGCCGGCGAGCTCAGCCTCGCGGACCTGTACCTCGCGCCGATCGCCGGCTACGTGTCGATGACGCCGGACGCGGAGTCGCTGTTCGCGGCACCGGGGTTCGCCGCGTGGTGGAGCGGAGTGCAGGCGCTGCCCAGCTTCACCTCGACGCAGCCGGGCTGAGCGGCGGGAGGGCGGGCGCGGGCCCTGCCCTCGGCTTGCCGGCAGGCCGAACCCTGCGGACAGGAGCCGACGGCCCGGCGGCACTCGCCCCGGCGACGCCACCGGTGCCGGCCGGCGGCTAGCGCCCGTGCCCCCCGCCACCGCCATGGCCGCCGCCACCGCCACCGCCGCCATGGCCGCCCCCACCGCCGCCGTGCACGCCGCCGCCATGGCCGCCGCCCGGGATCCCCGGGACGCCCCGGCCACCGCCGAACCCGCGGCCGCCACCCGGGCCGCCGAAATCCCGGTACGGCCCGACGCGGTAGCCCGGTCCGAACCCGCCATAGCCGCCGCCGATGCCCTCGTAGTAGCCGCCGCCATAGCCCCCGCCATAACCGCCGCCGTAGCCGCCGCAGCCCGCCAGCGACACCAGCATGCCCACGGCCGCGGCCAGCAGGGCCGCACGTCTGCGCCGGGCGCTCACTTGGCGTCTCCCGCGTCGCCGGCCGGATCCTCGGACCACTCCATCAGGCCGAACAGCGCGCCCTCCGGATCGGCCACTACGGCGATCTTGCCCCCGTGGCGGTCGAGCCGCGGCGGGACCACCACCCGTCCGCCGAGCGCCGCCACCTGCGCCGCCATCGCCGTCGCGTCGTCGACACGTACGAAGCTCAGCCAGCGCGGCGCCACGTCCGGCTGTGCGGACGGCAGCGGGTTGACGCTGGCGCGGGCGAAGGCGCCCGAGGCCAGGATCAGGTGCTGCGCCTCGGCGGGGTCCGGCAGGGCGAACACCTCGTAGCCGAGCAGCGCCTTGTAGAACGCGGCGTCGGTCGCGGGGTCGCTGGTGATCAGCGAGGACCAGATCCAGTCGCCCGGGGCCGCGAGCTGCTCCGGCGGCTCGCCGGCGGTGGCCGTGAACACCGCGAACACGGCGCCCTGCGGGTCGGCGAGCACCGCCGCGCGGCCGAGCCCCGGCACGTCGAACGGCGGGAACAGCAGCCTGCCGCCGTGCTGCTCCGCGAGGCTGTCCGCCGACTGCACGTCGGCGGCGGCGAGGCAGGTCAGCCAGGACGGGCGCCGGCCGGCGGGCTTCTCTCGCTGCAGCAGCGCCGCGACCACCCGGCCATGCGCCGACGCCTCCACGAACGGCTCGCGGCTGCCCGGCACCGCCTGGAAGGTCCAGCCGAACAGCGTGCCGTAGAAGCGCTCCGTCGCGGCGAGGTCCGGCGTCACCAGCTCGGCAAAGGCGATCTTGCCGGCATGGCGCTCGGCCGTCGCGGCCGCACCCGGGACCGGCTGCGACACCGGTCCGGCCGTCTGGGCCTGCGCGCCCCCGGCCAGCCCCAGCGCCGCCGCCAGCCCGAGCGCCAGCAGCCGCCTCGCCCGGCCCGGCCCTGGCCTGCCTCGGGCCGCATGTCCGTCGCCGCCGTGCCGCTGTTCCACCGTGGTCACTCCTGCGTCCGCCTCCTCAATCCCGCCTTGCCGCCGAAGTTGCCCCGGCTGCCCGACGCCTCGCGGCGCGGCCCATCGACCTGCAGGCGAAACAAGGCCGGGCATTGCCTCCGCCCGCATTCCAACGAATCAGACGAGCCATCGGAACCTGGCGCGGGCACCGCCCAGACCTGTCAGGGCCTGAGGCCTTGGAAAACCGCTTCCTCAAGCATGGGGATTCCAAAGGCCAGGCCTTTGGCGGAGTCCAGAGGCAGAGCCTCTGGACGGTGTCTCAAGTTGAATGTCTGCTCCTGGTGG
>CAXSEF010000148.1:4367-5500 GCA_964236535.1 uncultured Acetobacteraceae bacterium | reverse complement strand
GGCGGCGGGCGGGGCGGCGCTGGCGCGGCTGGTGCGGCCGGACGGCACGATGGTGGCGAGTCTGGGCGGGCTGGCGCTGGGGGTGCCGTTGCCGGCGCAGGCGAGCGCGATCCTCGCGCTGGTCGACGGCGAGCGGAGCGTGGGGGAGATCGCGGCGGTGCTGGCGGGGCGCGGCGTCGGGGCGGCGGCGTTCGCGGCGGCGTGGCGGGACACCTACGCGCGGATGAGCGCGCTGAACCGGGTGCTGCTGCGGCCGGTGGCGCGTGGCTGAGGGCGCGGCTGGCGGTGGGCAGGGGGACGCGGGCGCTGGCGCGCGGGCCGGCCTGGGGAGTGCCGCGACGGGGCCGGGGGTGTCGAGCGGGTCGGGGGTGGCGGCTAGGGCGGGGGTGGCGACCGGGGCTGGGGTGGCGACCGGGGCGGCGGGGATGGCGATCGCGGCGGACCTGATCGCGGTGATCGTGGCGGTGACCGAGGACCAGCCGCGGGTGCTGACGCTGGCGGGCGGGGCGTTGCCGGCGGGCGCGTTCGCGTCCGAGCACCGCTCGCTGCAGTCCGGGCTGCGCAGCTGGGTGGAGCGGCAGACCCACCATCCGCTGGGCTATGTCGAGCAGCTGTACACGTTCGCCGACCGCGACCGCGCGGCGTCGGGGCCGGAGCAGCGGGTCATCTCGGTGAGCTACCTGGGGCTGACGCGGGAGATGGAGGTGGCGGGCGCGGGGGCCGGGTGGCGCGGCTGGTACGAGTATTTCCCGTGGGAGGACCGGCGCGACGCGCGCGGCGAGGCGGCGGCGGCGGCGGCGGCGGCGCGGCTGGCGGACTGGGCGGGGGCGGCGGACGGCGAGCTGCGGCGCGAGCGCGAGCGGCGGGCGGCGGCGACGTTCGGGACGGCGGCGCGGTCGTGGAACGAGGAGCTGGTGCTGAGCCGCTACGAGCTGCTGCACGAGGCGGGGCTGGTGGAGGAGTCGTGCGGGACGGGGGCCGTGGGCGCCCCCGGGTCGCAGGACGGCCCGGGGGTCGGCGGGGAGAGCGGTGCGGGCGGCAAGGGTCGCGGCGTGGCGGGCGGCGGCGTGGCGGGCAACGGGGCGGGGCTGCCGGGGCTGCGCATGGTGGGCGACCATCGGCGCATCCTGGCC
>CAXSEF010000148.1:0-4267 GCA_964236535.1 uncultured Acetobacteraceae bacterium | reverse complement strand
CGGGGCGGGGCTGCCGGGGCTGCGCATGGTGGGCGACCATCGGCGCATCCTGGCCACGGGAATCGCGCGGCTGCGCGCCAAGATCAAGTATCGCCCGGTGGTGTTCGAGCTGATGGCGGAGGAGTTCACGCTGTCGCAGCTGCAGGGCGCGGTGGAGGCGCTGGCGGGGCGGCTGCTGCACAAGCCGAACTTCCGCCGGCTGATCGCCCAGCAGGCGCTGGTGGAGGAGACCGGGGCGGTGACGACCGAGACCGGCGGGCGTCCGGCCAAGCTGTTCCGGTTCCGCCGCGAGGTGCTGCTGGAGCGGGCGGTGGTGGGCACCAAGCTGCCGCTGGCGCGGGGGCCGTGACCGGGCCGCGGGGCGGTCGGGGGTCACGCGGCACGTGGGGGTTGCGCGGTGTGTCCGACGGCGGGTCCGGGGTTGCGCGGGTGGATCGGGTGTGGGCCGGGACCTCGTCGGGTGCCGTCTGGGGGTGCGGCGGACGGGCTTGACTCGGTAATACTCTCGCCCAGTATAACAGGGGCGACGACGACCGCTTCGGTGACCCGGTTGCGCGGCATATATTCTCATCTGGAGTTTAGAGCGCCGATGTCCGATCCCGACCTGCTGGAACGCCCCGAGGCGATGGACGCGATCTACGACCGGGTGCGGCGTGTCGTGCCGGCGGTGGAGTGGCCGTTCTTCGCGGGCGACGTGGCGGCGATCCTGCGGCTCAAGCGCGAGCGGCGCGCGGTGATCCTCGCGCACAACTACCAGACGCCGGAGATCTTCCACTGCGTGGCCGACATCGTGGGCGACAGCCTGGCGCTGGCGCGCCGCGCGATGGAGGTCGAGGCCGAGGTGATCGTGCTGGCCGGGGTGCACTTCATGGCCGAGACGGCGAAGCTGCTGAACCCGGGGCGCACGGTGCTGATCCCCGATGCGCGGGCCGGGTGCTCGCTCGCGGAGTCGATCACCGCGGCGGACGTGCGGGCGCTGCGCGCGGCGCATCCCGGGGTGCCGGTGGTGACGTACGTGAACACCTCGGCGGCGGTGAAGGCGGAGAGCGACGTGTGCTGCACGTCGGGCAACGCGCGGCGGGTGGTGGAGTCGCTGGGCGTGGCGCGGGTGATCATGATCCCGGACGAGTACCTGGCGCAGAACATCGCGCGCGAGACCGGGGTCGAGATCATCACCTGGGCCGGGCACTGCGAGGTGCACGAGCGGTTCACGCCGGACGAGATACGCGGGCTGCGCGCGGCGCACCCGGGGGTGGTGGTGCTGGCGCATCCGGAGTGCCCGCCGGCGGTGGTGGCGGAGGCGGACTTCTCCGGCTCGACGGCAATGATGGAGGAGTACGTGCAGGCGCATGCGCCGCGGCAGATCGCGCTGATCACCGAGTGCTCGATGAGCGACAACCTGGCGGTGCGCCATCCGGAGGTCGATTTCATCCGGCCGTGCAACCTGTGCCCGCACATGAAGCGGATCACGCTGGGCGGCATCAGGCGGTCGCTGGAGACGATGACCACGGCGGTGGAGATCGACCCGGCGGTGGCGGGGCCGGCGCGGCGCGCGGTGGAGAGGATGCTGGCGGCATGAGCGCGGCCGGGCGTGACGGCGCGGCGGCGGGGGGCGGCGCGATGCGAAAGGGTGCGATGGCGCAGGGTCGGGCGGTGACGGGGGCGGCGGATCGGGCCGGGGCGGAGCCGGTGGTGGTGGTGGGCGCGGGGCTCGCGGGGCTGCTGACGGCGCTGCATCTGGCGCCGGCGCCGGTGCTGCTGCTGAGCGGCGGGGCGCTGGGCACGCAGTCGTCGAGCGCGTGGGCGCAGGGCGGCGTCGCGGCGGCGGTCGGGGCGGACGACAGCGTGGCGCTGCAGCTGGCCGACACCGTGGCGGCGGGCGCCGGGCTGTGCGACGCGGCGGCGGCGGCGCGGATCGTCGGCGGCGGGCCGGCGGCGATCGAGGTGCTGGCCGGGCACGGGGTGCGGTTCGACCGCGACGCCGCGGGCGCGCTTTGCGTGGGGCTGGAGGCGGCGCATTCGCGGCGGCGCATCGTGCACGCGGCGGGCGACGGCACCGGGCGGGAGATCGTGCGCGCGCTGGTCGAGGCGGTGCGGGCCTGCGCGTCGGTGACGGTGATGGAGGGGGTGGCGGCGCGTCGGCTGCTGCTGCGCGACGGCCGGGTGTGCGGGGTGCTGGCGCAGCGGCAGGGCGAGGACGGCTGCGTGGCGGTGCGGCTGGCGGCGTCGCGGGTGGTGCTGGCGACCGGGGGGATCGGCGGGCTGTTCCGCCACACCACCAACCCGGCGGGGTCGTACGGCGCGGGCATCGCGATAGCGGCGCTGGCCGGGGCCAGGCTGCGCGGCATGGAGTTCGTGCAGTTCCATCCGACGGCGCTCGACGTGGGCCGCGACCCGATGCCGCTGGTCAGCGAGGCGGTGCGCGGCGAGGGCGGAGTGCTGGTCGACGGCGACGGCGCGCGGGTGATGGCGGGGTTCGCGCGCGGCGACCTGGAGCCGCGCGACGTGGTCTCGCGCGAGGTGTGGCGGGTGGTGTCGGCGGGCGGCACGGTGCGGCTCGATGCCACGGCGATCGAGGGGTTCGCGGCGCGGTTCCCGGCGATCGCGGCGAGCTGCCGGGCGGCGGGGATCGACCCGCAGGTGCAGGCGATGCCGATCCATCCGGCGGCGCACTACCACATGGGCGGGGTCGCGGTGGACGCCGCGGGGCGCAGCTCGGTGCCGGGGCTGTGGGCCTGCGGCGAGGTGGCGTGCACCGGGCTGCACGGGGCGAACCGGCTGGCGAGCAACTCGCTGCTGGAGGCGGCGGTCTGTGCGCGCGCGGTGGCGGAGGATGTGGCGGCGGCTGGGGCTGGAGCGACGCGGGTCGGGGCGGAGGCCGGCAGGGCCGCGGCGGGGGGCGTCGGGGAGGACGTGGGCGTGCCGCCGGCGGCCGAGCCGGCGTCGCTGCGGGCGGTGGTGACGCGCGGGCTGGGCGTGCTGCGCGACGGGGCCGGGCTGGCGGCGGCGGTCGTGGCGCTGCTGGCGCGGGTGGAGGCGGAGGACGCGGCGGCCGATCCGGCGCGGGTGGCGCTGCTGGTCGCGGTGGCGGCGCTGCGGCGGCGGCGGCAGGTCGGCAGCCACTGGCGCACCGATGCGGCGGGGGAGGCCGGCGGTGATGCTGTCGGGGGCGCCGGGGAGCCGGAGGGCCTGGGCGAGCTGACGCTGGGCGAGGCGATGGCCGAGGCGCGGCGGCTGCGCGATGCGGGCGGCGCCTGGCCGCTGGCCAGGAGCGCCTGACGGTGGCGTCCGGGCCCGGGGTCCCTGCCCTGCCGGACGCGCTGCCTGCGCTGCCCGGGCTGCCGGCGGTGATGCTGGAGCCGCTGGTGCGCGCGGCGCTGCTGGAGGACCTCGGTCGGGCCGGCGACCTGACCACCGACGCGATCGTGCCGGCCGGGCTGCTGGTGACGACGGCGCTGGTGGCGCGGCAGCCGGGGGTGGTGGCGGGGCTCGACCTCGCGGCGCTGGCGTTCCGTCTGATGGCGCCGGAGATCGCCTTCGAGGTGCAGATCGGCGACGGCCGGCGGCTGCGGCCGGGCGACGCGATCGCCACGGTGCGCGGGCCGGCGCGCGGCGTGCTGAGCGGGGAGCGGGTGGCGCTGAACTTCCTCGGGCATCTGAGCGGGATCGCCTCGGCGACGGCGTCGATCGTCGACTCGCTGGCGGGGACGCGGACGCGGGTGACGTGCACGCGCAAGACGACGCCGGGGCTGCGCGCGGTGCAGAAGTACGCGGTGCGCGCCGGCGGGGGCAGCAACCACCGCTTCGGGCTCGACGACGCGGTGCTGATCAAGGACAACCACGTGGCGATCGCCGGCGGCGTGCGGGCCGCGGTGGAGCGGGCGCGGGCGCATGTCGGGCACCTGGTGAAGATCGAGCTGGAGGTGGACACCCTGGCGCAGCTCGAGGAGGCGCTGGGGATCGGGGTGGACGTGGTGCTGCTCGACAACATGGACGTGGCCACGCTGCGGCAGGCGGTCGCCATGGTGGACGGGCGGGCGCTGACCGAGGCCTCGGGGCGGATCACGCCGCAGAGCGCGCCGGCGATCGCGGCGACCGGGGTGGACCTGATCTCGGTGGGGTGGCTGACGCACAGCGCGGCGGTGCTGGATATCGGGCTGGACTGGCGGGGGTAGGAGGGTGTCGGGCGGAGGAAGCAAGGCCAGAGGCTCTGCCTCCGGACTCCGCCAAAGGCTAGCCTTTGGAAGCCATTTGCTTGAGAGACGGG
>CAXSEF010000147.1:0-5510 GCA_964236535.1 uncultured Acetobacteraceae bacterium | reverse complement strand
ATCTCCAGAAAATGAGCGAAGTGCCGCCTCAGGCCCTCTCGCGCACAGGGCTCATTACAGGTCAATCCGCAAGGCCGCTGGTGTAGAGTGTCGCCCATCATGGACAGCACCGCCCGCAGCGCCACGGTGATCGGCGCCGGCCCCGCGGGCCTGATGGCAGCAACCCGGCTCGCCGCCGCGGGCTGGCGGGTGACGGTGTTCGAGCGCATGCCGACCCCGGCCCGCAGGCTGCTCATCGCCGGCAAAGGCGGGCTGAACCTGACCCACTCCGAACCGCTCGCCCAGCTGCTCGGCCGCTACGGCGCGGCCCGCGACGTGCTGGCACCGGCGATCGCCGGGTTCGCGCCCGAGGCCCTGCGCGCCTGGTGCCACCGGCTCGGCCAGCCGACCTTCGTGGGCAGCAGCGGCCGGGTGTTCCCGGTGGCGCTCAAGGCGGCGCC
Source organism: uncultured Acetobacteraceae bacterium (assembly GCA_964236535.1). Classification (GTDB taxonomy): domain Bacteria; phylum Pseudomonadota; class Alphaproteobacteria; order Acetobacterales; family Acetobacteraceae; genus CAXSEF01. The sequence continues at coordinate 5,070 of CAXSEF010000147.1, read as the reverse complement.
GCTGCTGCGCGCCTGGCTGCGCGAACTCGACGGCGCCGGGGTCGCACTCCGGCTGCGCCACCGCTGGACCGGGTGGCACCCCGACGGGTCGCTGGCGTTCGACTCGCCCGCCGGCGCCGCAAGCCACCCCGCGAGCGAGGCCACCATCCTCACACTGGGCGGCGCCTCCTGGCCGCGGCTCGGCGCCGACGGGCACTGGACCGGCATCCTGCAGGCCCGCGGCATCGCGGTGGCGCCGCTGCTCCCGGCCAACTGCGGGGTCACGATCGAGTGGTCGGAGCGGTTCCGCGACCGGTACGAGGGCGCGCCGCTGAAGCGCATCGCGCTGCGCCACGGCGGGACGACGGTGCGCGGCGAGGCGGTGGTCACCCGGACCGGGCTGGAGGGCGGCGCGGTCTACGCGCTGGGCGGCAGCCTACGCGACGCGGCCGAGGCCGGCGGCACCCTGCTCTCGCTCGACCTGCGGCCCGACCTCGACGAGGCCGCTCTCGCCGCGGCGCTCGCCGCACCCCGGCGCGGCCAGTCGCTGTCCAACGTGCTGCGCCGGCAGGGACTCGCACCGGTGGCCGTCGGGCTGCTGCACGAAGCCGCCACCACGACGGGAGCGTCGCCGCTGGCGATGCACGCGTCCGCCCTCGCGCGCGCCATCAAATCGCTGCCGCTGCAGGCCACCGGCATCGCAGGACTCGAGCGCGCGATCTCCTCGGCGGGCGGCATCACGCTCGCGGAGATCGACGCGGATTTCATGCTGCGCCGGCTGCCGGGGGTGTTCGCTGCCGGCGAAATGCTGGACTGGGAAGCGCCGACCGGCGGCTACCTGCTGCAGGCCTCGTTCAGCACCGGTGCCGCCGCGGCCGAAGGCGCGATTCGGCGTGCCGCGCATTGACCGGCAAGCAAGCAAGGCCAGGCTTTCCCTCCGCCCAGACCCGGCAAAGGGCAGAGCCCTTTGGAAACCCTTCCCTTAAGCATAGAGATTCCAAAGGCGAGCCTTTGGCGGAGTCCAGAGGCAGAGCCTCTGGCCTTTCTTCCCCGACGACCCCACCTCCCCGACGGCTGCTGCCGTGATCCCGCTCCGCGTCCGAGCCGCCTCAGCCGCCCCCCGCCGCATCGGCTGGCGCGTGGCGCGCGTCGCCCTGCTGGCGGCGATCTGGAGCGGCGTCGCAGTCGCGCTGATGCTGCTGTGGTTCGCCCAGGACCTGCCGCGCCCAGAGGCGGCGCTGGAGGCGGTGCGGCGGCCTGGCCTAACGCTGGAGGACCGCAGCGGCCACGTTATCGCACGCTTCGGCGACTTGGTGGGCGAGCCGCTGCGCCTGGCCGACTTCCCGCGCGCCCTGCCCGAGGCGGCGGTCGCCGTCGAGGACCGCCGGTTCTGGCAGCACGGCGGCATCGACCTGATCGGCATGGCGCGCGCGCTGCTGGTCGACGTGGTCCACCGGCGCGTGGTGCAGGGCGGCTCCACCCTGACGCAGCAGGTCGCCAAAACCTTGTTTCTCAGCAACGCACGCACCCTGCGCCGCAAGGTGCAGGAGCTGCTGCTGACGCTATGGCTCGAACGGCACTTCAGCAAATCCGAGATCCTCGAGATCTGGCTCAATCGAGTCTACCTCGGTGCCGGCGCCTGGGGGGCGGACGCAGCGTCGCAGCTCTATTTCGGGGTCTCGGCGCGCCGCCTGTCCCTGTGGCAGTCGGCGATGCTGGCCGGCCTGCCGCGGGCGCCGTCCCGCTTCAACCCGCGCGCCGACCCCGACGCGGCACTGGCCCGCATGCGCGAGGTGCTGGCCGCCATGGTCGAGACCGGGGTCCTCGCCCAGCCGCAAGCCGATACCGCGGCAGCAGAGGCTGCCGCCCAGCTCGGCCACGCTGCGCACCCGGCGGCCGGGGGCTGGTTCGCCGACTGGGCCGCCGAGCAGGCGCAGCACGTCGTGCCGCCCGGCACTGACGCCGTGCTGCGCACCAGCCTGGACCCGCGGCTGCAGGCGCTGGCCGAGACCCGGCTGGACGCTCTGCTCGACACCGCGGGCGCCCGCGCCGGAGCCAGCGAGGGCGCGGTCGTGGCGCTGGACGCAGCCACCGGCGCGGTGCGGGCGATGGTCGGCGGACGCGATTTCCGCCGCAGCCCGTACAACCGCGCGGTGCTCGCCCGCCGTCAGCCCGGCTCGGCGTTCAAGCCGTTCGTCTGGCTGGCGGCGCTGGAGCACGGACAGGGACCCGACGATACCGTATTGGACGCGCCGCTGCGCCTGGGCTCCTGGGCGCCCGCGGACTTCGATCTGCCCTACCGCGGCGAGGTCACGCTCGAGGATGCGCTGGCCGGATCGCTTAACACCGCAGCCGTCCGGCTGCTGCTGCGCTCCGGCGGCCCGGAGGCGGTCGCGGAAGTGGCGCACCGCCTGGGCGTCGCCGAGCGCTTGCCGCTCACCCCCTCGCTGGCGCTGGGCACCGGCGAGGTGTCTCTGCTAGAGATGTGCGGCGCTTACGCCAGCCTACTGAACGGCGGCCTCGCGGTCACCCCGCAGGCGATCGAGCAGGTGCGGGCCGACGGCAAGCCGCTCCCCATCCCGCGCCCAGCCCTCCACCAGGTGATCAACCCCGACCACGCCGGCGAGATGGTCCAGATGATGGAGGCGGTGGTCAGCCGCGGCACTGGACGAGCAGCGGCCCTGCCCGGCCGCGCCGTCGCCGGCAAGACCGGCACCACCCAGGACAGCCGCGACGCCTGGTTCATCGGCGCGGTCGGCCGCACCGTGATCGGCGTCTGGCTCGGCAACGACAACGACCAGCCGATGCGCGGCGTGACCGGCGGAAGCCTGCCGGCGCAGCTGTTCCACCAGATCGGCGGGGCGACGTGAGGCAAGGCTGAGCTCTGCCCAGACCCGCTGGGGCTCGAGCCCTAGACCCACACTACGTTGAGGTAAACCACGGAGCATCGTGCGGCAGGCTAATACCAAAGCCTTCTGACCGTGACCTGTGCCGTGCTGGTCGCCTCCATGCAGGACCACACTGCTAATTGAGACCGCCGATGGCATAGGTTCTAGTCAGAAAGCCTTGGTATTAGACACATCGTTTCCAGAAGCCTGCGGCCTTTGACGGGTCTGGGCGCAGCCCACGCAAGATTTCGACGGCCCCGCTTGGGCCATTGGAATGCGGACGGAAGAAGAACCCAGCCCTGCTTCCCTCACGTCCAATATAGCACCTGCGCCGCCGGCAGCCAGCGCGCCACCGCCCGCTCCACCACGTCGCGCATCTCCGCCATCCGCTCGCGCGGCATCACCCACTTCACCGAGCCGAACTTCGTCGTCTTGCGCGCCCGCTGCGACTCGTCCATCTCAAGCCCGCTGCCTGGGTACCAGCCACGCAGCACGTCCTTCGACTTCGGCGTGAACCGGTGGGTGATCAGCTCCGCCGTCAGGTCCGCGCCGTCCACCCCGTCGAGCGCCTCCGCCACCCCCGCCATCAGCTCCTCGTATTCGCGCTCCCACCCGGGCACCGCGAGGATCGGCGCCACGGTGATCCCTACCGGATACCCCGCCTGCGCCACCTGCCGCAGCGCCGCGAGCCGCGCCGGCATGCGCGGCGCACCGCCCTCGTAGCGCTCCGCCCCGCGCGCGTTCACCGAGAACCGCACCCGCGTGCGTCCGCCATGCGCGAGCCCGAGTAGCGGCCGCACCGCGTCGAACTTGGTGGTGAAGCGCAGCTGCACCGGCGCCGACCACCGCCCGAAATGCTCGATGCAGGCGGCGAGCCCCCCGGTCAGGTGCTCGATGCCGAGCGGATCGGTGTAGCACGAGCACTCGAACGTCGTGCCCTCCGCGGCGCGTGCCCGCGACTGCGACGTAATCGTGCCCTGCCCCAGCCCCGCCGCCAGCCCGCCCAGGATCTCCGGCAGGTTGGCATACGCACGCACGATCGGCGGCCCGGCCAGCGACCCCGCCAGGTAGCAGTACTGGCAGTGCGCCGGGCACCCCTCGGCCAAGTCGAAGCGCCAGTCCGCGCTGGGCGGAATCGCCTCCAGCCGCCGCCGGCTCGGCGACGCGACGATTACCGCGAGCGTCGACTTCGCATCCCGGTAGGCGTCCGGCAGCCCGCTCAGCCGGTCCGCCTGCAGCCGCACCACCTCGGCGCCGAGCGCCGCGGCACGCTCCACCATCACCGCGCCATGCGCCCAGCCGAGCGCCGACGGCGTCACCAGCACCCGCTTCGGCATCCAGGGAGAGAACTCGGTCATGCCCCTGGATATTGTGGCAGCCAGCCCACCTACCAGCCATGCAAGACGCCACCCTCCCCGGCCTGCCGCCCGGCTCGTTCCACAAGGCGGACTCCTTACCCGACAGCATGTTCTACAGCCAGCCGCGCCTGGTCGCGCACATCGACGACAACGCGATCGCCGCCGTCACCCGGCTGTACCGCGAAATCCTCCCGCCCGGCGGCACGATCCTCGATCTGATGAGCAGCTGGATCAGTCACCTGCCGTATGACGTGGCATATGCCCGGGTTATCGGGCACGGCATGAACCGCGTGGAGCTCGACGCCAACCCGCGCCTCAACGAACGCTTTATCCAGGATCTTAACGCCGACCCGAAGCTGCCCCTTGAAGACGCCAGCCTGGACGCCGCCTGCCTCTGCGTCTCGGTGCAGTATCTGCAGCAGCCCCTCGCCGTGTTCGCCGAGCTGCGCCGCGTGCTGCGGGCGAACGCACCCGTCGTGGTCAGCTTCTCGAACCGCTGTTTCCCTACCAAGGCGGTCGCCCTATGGCAGGCGCTTGACGGCGCGGCGCAGCAGCAGCTCGTCGCGCTCTATCTCAGGGAGTCGGGCTTCGGTGCGATCGAGCTCCGCGAGAGCCTGCCGCGACGCACCGACCCGCTGCGGGCGGTGATCGGGCGGGCCTGAGACAAGGCAATACCAGAGGCTCTGCCGTCTGGACTTCGCTTGGGGGCTGAGCCCCAAGACCCACACATCAAAGGCGTTGCGGCACCCTGCAGGGCATGATGCCAAAGAGCTGAATTAAAGCTGAGGACAAAACCCTGCCTGAGACGTTGGATCGGCATGGCACTCCTTGTTTCTGACGACCTC
>CAXSEF010000146.1:0-5524 GCA_964236535.1 uncultured Acetobacteraceae bacterium | reverse complement strand
CCAGCCCGCGTCGAAAAAACCCAATCGATCCACATCGATGAGGTCACACTCTAGGTGCCGTACTTTTCGGTGCGACCGTGTTGCCACTGTCAGCCTGACGCTCTCGATCGTCGGCAGGATGTATCCGGACAATCCCGCCGGGAGATGGTGCGCTTCACCCTCAGCTATGGCGTCTCACAGATTGTGGGACCGGCTGCGGCTGGGCACATCGCTCGCCCAAGGAGGCTACTGCGGTGCCCCTCCTGCTTGCGACCGCCGTGGGCTCCATGGGAACTGTCGTATCCTGGATTTGCCTCCGGCTCGACGTCCGCGACGCCCTGGCCGGTGGCGGGGCGATCCACGAGGGCCGTCTCCCATAGCCACTCCGCCACCTGGGAAAACCCCGCGCGGCACGCCCGCCGGCTCGGAACCGGCTCGTGGCAGCGCTCCCGCACCCCTCAGCAGCCTGGTGCCAGAACTGGGACCAACCCGCGAAACCCGCCACTCCAGCGCCGGAAACACCACTTGCGGCAGCCCCTGCGACCCTGCCAAGTCGCGCCCAATCCCCTGGAAGTGCCGGCCTTCTGTGACGTGCATAGTCCGGGCTACGCTGCCTGCGCCGTGTCCTGACCCACCATTCGCAGCCTGATTATCCCAGGCCGCGCGGGTCGCACGTTGACCACGATTTCCCCGCCGCAGGCCGGACTCTCGCTGTCTTGCCGAGGGCGCGGTCACACACCGCCCGCACCACGTCCACACCATGCGCCGCCAGTGTGTCGGCCGCCGCTCCAGTCCCGCTGCTTGTCCCGGCCACCAACGCTGCCGCTCCGCTGGTTTGGCATCGCAGAGCCGCCCACGCCACGCCCGCAATCCTGAATCAACCCGGCTTGCACACGGTAGAGGTCTACGGGGGCCGACCTCGACTTCGCGCAGGGCACAGGGTTGCCGGCCGATTGCGCCTTCGTTGCAGCCGGTAGAGCAGCGGCTGCGTCGGCACTGCGATGCCGCACCCCAGGACACCGGACCTGGGCCTGCCCAGCCGTTTCTGCTCTAGTTCCAGCGCCTACTACGCCTCGCGCAAGGATTGCCGTCGATGCCGAAGTTCTTCCGCCGCATCACGCTCGCGTTGGCAGCCACCTTGGCCGCAACCGCAGCCCGCGCTGATCCGGTGCAGAACACTCCATCGGTGCAGACGGGCCTGCCCGCCGCCAGCAATGCCCCGCTCACGCCCTCATCCGCTTGGGCCGATACGATCACGCTTAGCAGCCAGATCGACGCCGGCATTGTCGTCAACCCGCAGGACCCCGCCAACGGCGTCAACTTCGGTCGCTTGCTGCTCGACAAGGCCAACCACCCGATCCTGAATCAGCTACTGCTCACCGTAGCGCGCGACACTGCGCCAGCGCCAGACAGCTATAACTTTGGCTTCAAGCTCCAGGGCCTATACGGGTCAGACGCGCGCATCGTACATCTGCTCGGCTTATTCGATCAGACCATCCACGGTCGCGACCAGATCGATATCCTGGAGGCCAATGTCGACGCCCACTTGCCCTGGCTGTCGACGGGCGGCATTGATCTGAAGGCCGGCATCTACCCGTCACCGCTCGGCTTCGAGGCCGTCGATCCCAGGACAAACCCGTTCTACTCGCACAGCTATATCTCGAACTATGGTGTCCCTTACCAACACTTCGGCATCCTCGGCACCGCCCACGCCAATGGTGTGCTCGACCTCTATCTCGGGCTTGACAGCGGCGCCAACACCAGCGTCGGCAGTGGCGACGACAACAGCCGTCCCGCCGGCATCGCAGGCCTCGGCCTCACCCTTGCCGACGGCAGGCTCACCGTGCTCGCCTTGACTCATATCGGCCCGGAGGACCCGGTGCTCAGCACGCCCTACGGCAACACGGCCCTTCGCGCCTACAACGACGTCGTTGTAACTTACAAGCAGACTAAGACGCTCGCGTTCACCACCGAGGTCAATTACGTCCGCGACGACGGCGCCCGTGCGGAAGGCTACGGCGCTGCCCAGTACTTAGCCTACACCCTCTTCGATCAGGTGATATTAAACGCCCGGGCCGAGATCTGGCGCGACAACAACAACTTCTTCGTGTTCACACCGGTCAACAACCTCGACTACACCAATGCCGAGCGCGGCATTCCGGCCAACCTGTACACTGCAGCGGCTTCCACGACCTACTCGGAGTTTACCGCCGGCCTGATCTACCAGCCGCCCGGCCTGCCCGGGCACGCCGCCCTGCGGCTTCGCCCGGAACTGCGCTACGATCGATCAATTTCCGCAACCAAGCCATTCGATAGCGGTCACGACAAGGGTTCGTTCACGCTTGCTGCCGACGCTATCCTCGGGTTCTGAGCTCGGAGGCGCAACGCGCGAGCCGCTTTGCGCCGCAGCGGCCCGCGGACAGTCGGGATTGATGACCCCTGTCCTGTGCCATAGCAGCTGCGGCTAGCCCACCACCCGCAGGCCGCCTTGCCGTGCCGCGATTAGTCCGCAATAAACGCCCAGGTAATCCTCAGCCATCCGCCTGGCCGTGAACCGCTTCTCAAACCGGGTTCGTACCTTTGCGCGCGACAGTGCGGCCAGGCGTGACACCGCCGCCACCGCACCGACCTCGTCCTCAACGATGAACCCGGTCAGCCCGTCCTCGACGATCTCCGGCACCGAACCACGGTTGAACGCGATCACAGGGGTGCCACAGGCCATCGCCTCGATCATTACTAGCCCGAACGGCTCGGGCCAGTCGATCGGCATCAGCAACGCCCGCGCATTGGCAAGGAACTCGGGCTTGCGTGCGTCATTGATCTCGCCCACCAGTTCGACGTCTGGACCGAGTAGCGGGCGGATCACCTCTGCGAAATAGGCGCTGTCAACCACGTCCACCTTGGCCGCGATCTTCAGCTTCATCCCGCAAGCCCGCGCAATTCGGATGGCACGGTCGGGCCGTTTCTCCGGGGCGATCCGCCCGAGGAAGGCGAGGTAACCGCCGTCGCCCTGTGCCACCGGGGTCAGCAGGTCACTCGGCAGGCCATGCAGCACCGTACGCGCGTAGTTCGCCTGCGGCAGCGGACGGCGCTGGCTGTTTGAGATCGACACCACCGGAACGTCTGGAAAAGCATCGAACACCGGCTGCAGCTCGGGCAGGTCGAGGCGGCCATGCATTGTGGTTACGAACGGCGTCGCCTGCCGGCTGAACAGGCTGAACGACCAGTAGTCCATGTGGAAATGAAGGACATCGAACTGGTCGGCCTGCCGCCGCACCGTCTCCATCAGCATCATGTGCGGTGCGATCGGGTCGCGGATCGCCGGATCGAGCCGCAGAGCCCGCGGCCAAACGGGTTCCAGCCGCGCCGACGTCACCGAGTCTCCGCTCGCGAACAACGTTACCTCATGGCCCAGCGCCACCAGCTCTTCGGTCAGAAACGAGACGACCCGCTCGGTTCCGCCATACAGCTTGGGCGGCACGGCTTCGTGCAGAGGGGCGATCTGGGCAATGCGCATTGGCGCTCTCCTTGTGTCATGCTGCTGTGCAATTAGACTCGATAATCACGGCATCACTGCGGCAGGCACCGGGCACTCTCGCGGCAGATCAGCCGTGACACGCAACAACTCTGCGCCTGTAGTCGCTGTAATGCTACGTTCCCGCTGGCGCGCACTGCAGGCTTTGCATCGCCCCGAGGCTGGCTGCCAGCGCGTCGCCGAGCAGCCAGTCGAGCTCTGGCGTCGGCTAGCCATGATCAGAATCTGGTAAGCGAATAGCGAGCACGATACCCGGATCAGGCCCATGTTGAGCCGCAGCAGCACGGCCGCAAGCCGAATCTCGCCCAGCACCAGCGGAAACGGCGCCGGTAGACCAACTACCTGCTCGATGTGAACGTCTGGTCTCGCAGCAGCCGGCGTAACGATCCAAAGGTAAACAGCCTTGTGTGCGTCTCATCCAATATGTCGCGGCGTCCATACCTGAGTCCACAACGCCACGTTCCCGGTCGAGATGACCCGCCGCAGGTTGCGGTTGCGGCTCGATAGCAGGTGGATTTCAAAAGCGAACCGGTCCGGGCTGTGCAGGTGCTCGATCACGTCGAGAGCCAGCACGTAGTCCACCGACTCGCCTGGATCGGAGAGGCCCCCGTCGAGGTCGCCCTCTAGGATCCGCACGAGGCAGGACCGATCGACCGGCGGTTCGCGATCGGTGCCGATTACCCGGCATCCCTTGCTCGCCAGCGCCGCGGCGACGTGGCCGTCCGAGCAGCCTACATCAAGCATGGTGGCACTGCCCCGTGCGCCCAGCGATGCGTGCTGGAGAAGCCGAGCTTGCTTACGTAGCGGTCGGCACCCGCCACATAGCCAACGGGCACGTACTTGCGGTCGTGCAGCAGTCCTAGCGACTGCAGCCGCCAGCGCAGCGTCGCTACCACGTAGGCAAGCCCGTTAACCCGGCAGGCTTTTGTCGGGTTCCAGGGTGGTGCTTTCCGATCATGCGACCAGGGTGGCGATGAGGGTCTTGAAGAGGGCTTTGCCGCGTTGCCGCGCGCTGTGGACGAACTGGAAGAAGCCGAGGTAGCTCGGCAGCTTATCCTGGGAGATGCCGCGATGCAGGCGCAGCCAGGAACGCAGCAGCGACCAGAAGCCCTCGATGGTGTTGACGTGCACCTCGCAGAAGCCGTCACAGGCCTATTGGCCCCGTCCATGGCAGACGGTTTTGTGCCCGTAGCCCCAGCGCTGCAGGCGGGCGTAGATGCCATAATCATCGGTGTGGATCAGGCTGCCGGCAGCCACGGCTCCGGTGATGATCGGCTGATCGTAGCCTGTTGCACGTTCGCCAGCATGCGCAGCATCACCTGTCCGCCGCGCCGGATCAGGCCGAGGATGGGGGGCTTGTCCTTCGCCAGCGTGCCGCGACCCGGCGCTCCTGCCAGTCTGCGGCATCGCGCGGATCGCCCCTTTTTGCCACCGTTCCAGCTGGCCCTTGTGCCCCGCAACCACATGGACCGCATTGACCTCCACTTCGCCGTGTAGCGCCACCGCCACCGCCGGCGCTTTCGCGACCCAGCCGCTGCGCAGCTGCTCGGTCATCGCCTGCACGTCGGACGCGCCCAGGCGCAGTTCCGTGGCGATCTGCCGGTTCGAAAGGTTCAGGCCCATGAAGCAGAGGCATGGCGCCCAGACCCGCAGCGGCTGGTGGTGTCCGGCCAGCACCGTGCCGGTGAGATTGTCGAAGCGTCTTGCGCACGTCTTGCACCGGTAGCGTTGCCGAGCCGGCTGCGTGTCGTCATGGCCATCGCGGGTTACCGCATCGCTGTCACAGCCAGGGCAGCGAACACCGGCCAGACAGTGATGCTGGCGAAACAGCCCAAGCATTTCGCGTCATCCAGCAGGCCGCACAGGTTCACCATGTCGGACACGTCCATCGTGCCAGAAGCTCCTCGAAGGCCGGTAAGCCGCCTGCGTTCCTCGCACTGATCAGGGGCACTCCGTCTGCGCCACCACGCCTTCTCACCACCCCAAAACCCACCAAGAACCAAACGGGTT
>CAXSEF010000145.1:0-5599 GCA_964236535.1 uncultured Acetobacteraceae bacterium | reverse complement strand
AGCTGTGGGCACGCTCAAGGCTTACATCGGTTTTCCGTTCCGATGCTCCCTGGACCCCTCATAGGCCATGCTGGCCGGGATCGGCACGGCCATGTTGGCCATGATGACGGTGAAGGTCTGGAAAGCGCCATGCGTCGGCCGGTTCGTTGTCGCCCCGACCGATTGTCCAAGGACACGATCGCCGACCTTGAAGCCGGTGACGCCGCTGCCGATTGTAGCCACCTCTCCCGCCACATCGCTTCCTAGGATGGCCGGATAGTCGAGCCATGGGAAGATCGCATTGTCCTGGAGTATCCAATCGACCGGGTTGATGGCGGTCGCCCGATTGCGGACCAGAATTTCATTTTCTCCTGGAACCGGCATTTCCGCCGGGCCGACCTCAAGCGGCGTTCCAACCCGTGGCTGCCATGCGGCGCTATTCGTATTATCGCTCATTGACCTCGTTCTTTCGAGATGCACCGCCGACGTTCAGAAGAGGATGACCAGGCGACCACGCACCCCGCCGGCTTCTTGGACGGCATGGGCGGCACCCGTCTGCTCGGGCGCATATTCACCAGCGACGCGAGGTATGATCTTGCCCGCTTCGGTAAGCCGCCGAAGCTCCTCAAGCCATTCGGTGCGCTCGAACACGTCATAGACAAGTACCGGCTTGACGATGATGCCGCGCTCCACCGGCCTCTCTTTCCAGCGCCGGACGGGAAGGTAGACCCCGCCATCACGAATGGCAGGAAAGGCCTTCTCCTCCAGGACCGCCGTATCGATCAGGGCATCGACACCGTCCGGAAATTCACGCCGGACAGCTTCGGCGAAGCCTGGTCCTCGATCTACCACCACCTCCGCCCCATAGCTGCGGACGGTCTCGGCCTCCTCTGGCTTCGCGTCCGCGATGATCCGCAGCCCACGCTCCTTCGCGATCACGCTCGCATATTGCGCGAGAAGCCCGGCTCCGCCGCTGATGGCGAGGCTTTGTCCCTGTCGTAATCCGGCGAGTTCCAACGAGCGAAGCGCTGTGAGCCCGTTCATCGAGATCGTGCAGGCTTCGGCGAAGGAGAGATCATGGGGCATGGGGATGACGGATGCCGCCGGGACAACAATGTATTGGGACTGCGCTCCGCCTTCCGGCCGATGAGCCTTGACCACCGCAACGACCTTTTGGCCGACGCTAAGGCGCGAGACCCCTGGGCCTATCGATTCGATGGTACCGGCGGCATCGACGCCAGGCACGGCAGGGGGCGGTTGGTCGGCGCTCCCCATCTGGCGCAGCAGAATATCGGTCGGGTTGATAGCGGCTGCCCGAACCGCGATCCGCACCTGCCCTTCGGCCGGCGGGGGAACCTCGCGGTCGATGACGCGGATGACCTCGACACCGCCTGGCCCGTTGAACGCCACGGCTCGGGCGGTCAGCGCTTGTCCTGGTTCTACATCCGTCACGAAGACGCCTCCAAGGTTGAACAACTCAGCTCCGACACGGCGCTTGCGGCTGCGTGATCACGTGAAATCACAACAGATCGGTTGATACCTGGACATCCTAAGTATACTCGCGATACTAGACGTCAAGAAAGCACTTCACTTCGCCTAGGTATATCGAAGGATACCGCTCATGGTCGGCCCCCGACGCTTTTCCTCCGAGTGCCCGAGCCGTCAGTTGTTCGACCAGATTGCCGACAAGTGGTCGATGATGGTGCTGGCTATCCTTGAACCGGGCCCGCTGCGCTTCAACGCCATACGGCGTCAGATCGAAGGCGTTACGCAGAAAGCACTTACGCAATGTCTGCGCCGGCTTGAACGTAACGGCCTCGTAGAACGCCGGGTTATTCCTTTGTCCCCAGTCGCAGTTGAGTATGAGCTCACCGAACTTGGTCGATCGCTGGGAAAGCCATTCTCCGTCCTATACGCTTGGACCGTAGAAAACTTAGCTGCCGTTGATATCGCGCGTTTACGTTTCGATCAGCGGCCGGATGTTGAAGAACGGGCCGAGAAAGCAGTTAACTGTTAGCCAATCGACTAGGGCTGCTTGCCGCAGCATCTATCGTCATCGTCTCACCTTGAACCTGCTTGTCGGTAATACACCAGTTCGCGTTTTCGTTTTCAGGCCGGCCTCGCGACGCCTAGCCGCTTCATCTCGTGGTACACCGTCGAACGCCCGATCCCGAGCTGCCGCGCCGCTTCGGCCGGGGACACGCTCGCCGCGACCAGCTTGAGGGCGGCGCTCACCTTGTCGCCGTCGAGCGGCTGCCGCCCGGGCAGCTTGCCTTTCGCCCGCGCTGCGGCGATGCCGTCACGGGTGCGCTCGGAGATCAGCCGTCGCTCGAAGTGAGCGATGGCCCCGAACACATGGAAAATCAGCTCGCCTGCCGCGGACGAGGTATCGATCTTCTCCTCCAGGCTGAGAAGCGCGATGTGCCGTTCGCGTAAGCTCTGCACGGTGGTGAGCAGCTCGCCGAGCGACCGGCCGAGCCGGTCAAGCCGCATGATCGCAAGCGTGTCGCCCTTGCGGGCATAGCCGAGCAGTTCGGCGAGCCCAGGCCGCTCCATGCTCTTGCCCGACATGACGTTGGTGAACACGCGAATAGCGCCTACCCTCTCTAGCCGCATGCGCTGCCCGGCGACGTCCTGATCGCCGGTGCTGACGCGCGCATAGCCCAGAATGCCGGCCAACCCTCGTCTCCCAAACGACCGTCCTTTTGAAAGAGTGATACACTTTTGCCTAAAAACCGCATTTAGTGGACAGAGTTCGAGAGGTGCTTTTGCTAAGTTCCAGACGCGTGCTGACCTCCGGGTTGTACCATCGATGATGGCTGTCGCCGGTGCGTGTCTGGTGCCTGGAGCACGCCTCTGTCCGCTGGTGTGTTCGGGCCACAAGATGTGCAGCCGTAGTACCGGGCTTGGGTTGAGAGGACGGCATAATCGCTCTTTATGCGATTGCGAGGCTCGGCGCTGCAACTAGGTTGCACAATGGTTCGGACGCGATAGTCGGTATACATAACATTTTGAACGCCTGAGCCACGGCCGCGCCGATCGCCTTGAACAACTTCGGCGGCGGCACGATTGCGGCTTTCTGCGTCCCGTCGCACGTGGATTTAAACGTCGGCGGCGACACGGCGACGCTGTCGGAGCCACTCCTGCGGACTTGTAGGCTGCCTGCCATGGCGCTCCCTCCGCCTTTCGCGTCAGGATAGCGTCACGACTTCCTCGGACTAAACACTTAGCTCATGCACCATGCCAGCCAGAGCCTACCTCAGATCACCCGATCTGACTAACGTGTGCAACAAGGCCCCCGCCGGTTCTCACAGGGCAAACTGTGCAGAATAATCAACGTGTAGCACTATTTTGATTCGAGGTTTCTATGCCCGGCTTCCTTACCTACATTTTTCTGTTCGCTTTTCTCTTTTTCAGAACGGGCGCATATGGCGCCTCGCCGCTGCCAACCGCGCCACCACCATCAAAGGTCGAGCCGGTCATTGACAATTACTTTGGCACAAAAGTCATCGATCCCTATCGCTGGATGGAGGCCGAGCCTGAGCCGCAGTTCCGCACGATGCTGGAACAACAGAACACCTACGCACGCGCCGTACTCGCCAGCATTTCCGGGCGTGACCGATTACGCGACGACATCGCCTCGACCAGCGGTTTGGCGACCACACTTCCCACCATCGTACCCGTGCCCGGCCGCAATTTCTACATCAAGCGGCCTCCCGGCGCGCAGGGGGCGAAACTCTACGTCAGCGACGCTTTCACACATCAGGAAACCCTGCTTGTGGATCCGGACACGCTGAGCACAGAGGGTAAGCATGCAGAAATCGACCAGTTTGCCCCGTCTCAGGACGGTAGCCTCGTCTCTTATGGATTGTCGTCGGGCGGCTCGGAACTCAGCACGCTCCACGTCATGCGGACGGCGACCCAAGAAAAGTTAAGAGATCAGATTGATCGCACCCAACTTACAAGCATCAGCTGGCTGCCTGATGGTGAAAGTTTTTTTTATACACGTCTTGCAAAAATGACTCCTGGTGCCCCGGCCAGCGAGTATTTTGCTCATATGCGTGTATACCTACACCGTCTTGGCACTGATCCAGACAGCGACCGCGAAATTATTGACGTCGATCACCTGCCAGTCGTCTTCAAGACGCCTCTGGTCTTTCCATCGCTTCAGGTCACGCCTGGCTCGCAGCATGTTCTTCTTGGTTTATCGGATGGTATTTCGCCCGAGATGGCAATCTACACCGTCCCGATCACCGATTTGCTACGCGGAAACCCAGACTGGAAGCCAGTAGCCACCCAGACCGACGGAGTCACTGGCTCGGCTGTTCGTGGCGACACCGTATTCCTACTCACGCACCACAACGCGCCGCGCTTTCAGATCGTGTCGGAAGACTTGCGCTCGCCGGGCTTTGCGACTGCGAAAACCATGGTTGCCCAGGACCGTGGCGTGCTGACTGGCCTTACTGCGGCAGCCGACGGGATTTACGTTGCGGAACGGCAGGGCGGTAGCATGGTGCTGGAGCGCCTACCGGACGGCGCGGACAGGCCAGTGCCGATTGCTCTGCCTTACGCCGGGACCATCACTCCAGCGTGGAAAGATGCCGGAGGCTTAATCGCTGATCCGCGCATGCCGGGCACATTATTCTCTCTTGTGTCGTGGATGCGACCGGTAACTTGGTTCGGCTTTGATCCTAAGGACGGTAAGGTATCTGATATCGGTGCCGTTCCGCCGTTTCCGCGGAAGTTGACTGGATACGACACGATTGAAACCGAAGCGCAATCACTTGACGGCACGAAGGTGCCGCTGACAATCGTCGCTAGGCATGGTATAGTTCTCGATGGCAGCCATCCAACCCTGCTGAGCGGGTATGGCAGCTTCGGAATTTCGTCGGACGCGTCCTTTTTCCCGTTCGTTCAACCGTGGCTGGATCACGACGGCGTGTTTGCTGTGGCGCACGTACGCGGCGGCGGTGAACTTGGCCAACCTTGGCATGATGGTGGCAAAATCGCCAGCAAGCAAAATACCATCACTGACTTCATCGCCTGCGCCGAGGAGCTAGTCCGCCGGGGCTATACGACCTCCGCCCGACTGGACGGCATGGGCACCAGCGGTGGCGGCATCCTGATCGGCGGTGCCATTACCCGCCGGCCGGATCTGTTCCGGGCAGCGCTGATTAGGGTAGGACTAACGAACGTTTTGCGTTTAGAAAATACCGAGAACGGCCCTGGCAACGTACCCGAGTTTGGTACAGTCAAGAGTTCGCAGCAATTTCCATTTATGCTAAAAATGGACGCGTTCCACCAAGTGCACGATAGTACTCACTACCCGGCGGTGCTGCTGACCGGCGGCTTCAATGACCCACGGGTGCCTGTATGGATGCCTGCAAAGATGGCGGCAAGGTTGCAGGCGGCAACGTCCAGCCGACTTCCCGTGCTGTTCCGTGTGGAGTTCGATGCTGGCCATGGCATGGGATCCACTCGTCAGCAACAAGATAGAGAATGGGCCGACTCGCTCGCCTTTCTGTTATGGCAGGATGGAGTGCCGGGGTTTCAGCCCACGCAGTGAGAGTCTGACTCTGAACTCACGCGGAACGAGCTAGCCGCTTGATCAGCATCATGG
>CAXSEF010000144.1:0-5823 GCA_964236535.1 uncultured Acetobacteraceae bacterium | reverse complement strand
GGGCGGTCCAGGGCCGGGCGGGCGAGGACGGGCGGGCGAGGACGGGCGGGCGAGGACGGGCGGGCGACCTGGAACGGACGTCCGGTCCGGCTGCTGCCGGACGCAGACGGCCGGTGCCCGGGCGGGGCCGCGACGGCGGTCGCATGACGGCGCGGTCCTGCCTGCCGGGCGTGCGGCTCCGGCACCGCGGGAAAGCCCGGGGTCGGCAGCCGGCAGGCCGAGGAACCCGTCCACCGGTTTCACCCGTGGCGTGGAGGCGAGCCCCGGGCGGCGCGGATGGGCCGGTGGGTTCCATGCGGTTGTTCGCGGGCGCCGTCGGCGGTAGAGGGTGCGACCGGGCCTGCCGCCGGGTCGAGCAAGGCCGTCCGGGAGGGCCACGCCTTGAACAGGGTCATGGATTTTGTATCGCGCCGACATTTTCTCGGCAGCGGGGCGGTTGGCGGTGCGCTGCTCGCGTCGGGCGGGAGCGCGTCGGCTCAGGGCGCCGGGAGCGCGCCGGTCGTCGCACCCCCTGTCGATCCGGACGGTCCCGCCGGGCCGTTCCCGATCCCGTGGCTGGACATGAACGGCAGCCACAACCAGCCGGCGGGTCCCGGCCTGGAGCCGTCGCACATCTACCACTTCAAGGGCAGGATCGCCCGTTGCTCCGGGTTCAGCGGCGCCGGCACCGACGGGACAGGCGAGCGTATCCTGTTCGGCACCAAGACCACCGATTTCGGCATCATGGACGGCGAGTACTGGGCGGCGCGGGCGGCGCAGCCCGGAGTGTTCACCCACATATGACTGTCGCTGTTCCGGGGCCGGTTCGGTCCCGACCATCAGGTGCACGACTTCCATCCGCCGATCACCGATGCCGGATTGTACTGGGTTGTCGCGGTGCCGACGGGCGCATTGACCTGGGGCGGCGGGGGCAGGTCCGCGACGATCGAGATGCGGGACGTGCCCGTGAACGACCAGCCGGGGTGGCCGGCCCATGCGGCGCCCACCACGCCGGCGCGCATGAGCTTCAGGATGGTCTTCGAGGCCACGGACCAGGCCGTCACGTACGACGATCGGAGCAGGCGCTTTCGCGTGACGGGGTTCCTTGCAGCCTGTCGGATGGAGGCGAGCGTGGAGGTGCCGTCGACGGGGTTCACCTGGCGGAGCGACCCGATCGACCAGTGCTCGCCGTCGGCCTTTGCGGTCATCGGCGACGAGGTCAACGGGACGTACTACGAGGAGCCGGGGAAGAAGTGAGTGCCATCCGGACGGGCAGGCCTGACGGCGATGCCGGCTTGCGGGTCGTGGCGCTGATGTGATGCGGGGTTGGGGAGGGCTGGGCCAGTTTATCCGGCTTGGATGGCTGGTCTGGCGCAGTCCTGGTTAGTCATCGCCGGTTTCGGGATCGCCGAAATCCGCATCACCGCCGGGATCAGGGGAGTACACCGGAACCTCACGTTTCATGAAGCCGGCGAACATGGGAACGGTGAAGGCCGTATCTCCATGATAAGGACTGTATACCATACCCTTGGTGATCAGTTTGTTCTTGATCGGACCGACGGTACTGCTCCTGGAGTTCATCATCGTGGCGATATCGCCGGCTTTCTGTTTGTCTTCGGCAATTCTGTCATCGCTCTCAGGTAGACCTTTTCGCGCGGCGTGAGTCTGTCGAACCGAACCCGGAAGAAGTCCTGATCGAGGTTCTCGATCGCGACAGGACCGGCGTCGATCGCGTTCTGCAGGGTGATCGGCGACGATTTCGCCGTGTTCCAGGAATGCTTGCCCCACTCCTGCAGGAAATACGGGTATCCTTCGGTGCGCAGAAGGCCGCTGCGTCGTCATGCCCTTCGATCGGGCTGATGCCGTTTGCGATGATGTCACAGCCGCACCCACGCTCGCCGCGTGCAGGGTCGTTGTCCCGACCGGGTGCACGGTGATCGCGCCCATTGAGTGGCGGGTGCGCGTGCGGCGCGACGCGGGGGGTCTCCGGACGCCGGGCTCCAGGCATATGGATTCTCAAGGCTTGCCTTGAGCGGAGTCCAGAGGCAGAGCCTCTGGCCTTGCCTGCTTTGCGCAGACACCCCGGGAGCCGGCCGATGGATGATGCCCTGCAGCGACGCCTGGACGCGGCGCTCGAGGTCTGCGCGGAGGCGGCGGCGCTGGCGCGCTCGCTGCAGCCGCCGCCGGGGGCGCCGCAGGCGAGCCAGAAGGGCGCGCAGGACTGGCTGACCGAGGCGGACGGGCGGGTCGAGCGGCTGATCCGCGAGCGGCTGCGGGTGCGGTTCCCGGCGGACGGGTTCCTCGGGGAGGAAGAGGGCGAGGCGGGCGTGGCGGGGGGGCTGCGCTGGGTGGCGGACCCGATCGACGGGACGAGCAATTTCGCGCGCGGGCGGTCGCGGTGGTGCGTGTCGCTGGGGTTGCTGGGGGAGGGGATGGCGCTGGCGGGGGTGCTGGCGGCGCCGGTGCTTGGCGAGGTGTTCGCGGCGCGGCGCGGCGGGGGGGCGAGCCTGAACGGGCGGGCGATCCGGGTTTCGCAGACGACCGAGATGGCGCGGGCGATGGTGGAGGTCGGGTGGTCGCCGCGCAGCGACACCGCGGCGTTCCACGCGCTGAACCGGCGGGTGCTGGGGGCGGGGGCGATGCTGCGCGCGGAGGGGTCGGGGGCGATGGCGCTGGCCGACGTCGCGTGCGGGCGGCTCGACGGGTATGCGGAGCTGCACATCCGGCTGTGGGACGTGGCGGGGGGGCTCGCGATCCTGGGGGAGGCGGGGGCGGTGGCGAGCGACTTCCTGGGGGGGAGCGGGCCTTCGACGGGGGACGCGATCCTGGCGGCGGCGCCGGGGGTGGCGGGGGTGTTGCGGGGGCTGGTGGAGGAAGGAAGGCCAGAGGCGCCGCCTCTGGACTCCGCTCAAGGCTGAGCCTTGAGAATCCCTGTGCTTAAGCAAATGGGATCAAAGGGCCGCCGGCCCTTTGCGGGTCTGGGCAGAGCCCGGGCTTGCTTGCGCTTGGCTTTCGCGGGCGTGCGGGCTCTGCTTCACTCGGGCGGCAGGCAGCGGGGGTCGGGTGATGGCGGATGTGCGGTCGATGTGCGCGATCGGGGTGCGGGGGCAGCTCGGGCTGGACGGCAAGCTGCCGTGGGAGGGCGACGCGCGGCCGGAGTTCCGCGAGGACGTGCGGCGGTTCTGGGCGATGACGATGGGGCACGTGCTGATCGCGGGGGCGCGGACGGTGGCGTCGATCCCGAAGTCGGATTTCGCGAGCCGGACGATCGTGGTGGTGCATGCGTCGGACGATCCGGCGGCGGTGCTGGCGCGGCATGCGGACCGGGTGGTGTTCGTGGGCGGGGGGCCGAGCATGTGGGCCGCGTATGCGCCGCTGATCGTGCACTGGGACATCACGCGGCTGCCGTATGACGGGCCGGCGGATACGTGGTTCGACCCGGCTTGGCTGATCGGGCGGGGGTGAGGCGGGGCGCTTCGCCTGCCGTGCCGACGACCCGCGCGGGTCGTCGAGAGCCGGTCTCGTAGCGTTTTTGCAACGGCCGTCCAGGCGGTTATCCTGTGCTCCGGTGCTCACGGCCCAGATGGCCGCTCCGCTCCGGTGCTCGAACCACGCCAGTCGACCCGCTGCGCCGCATTTCGCGACAGGCGCTGATTGCCGATCCAGCAACCGTCGGTTCCCTGGACCGTTCCGGGGAACATCGTTCGAAGACCATCCTTCGTCCAGGGGGTGCGTCCTTCGATTCTCCGGTGTCTGCAATGGCCGCGCCCGTTCACGGGATGTCGAAGTTTCCGGATTGTTCACCGTTCGCGTTGTTCACGTGAAGTCTCCGAAATCTAAGTATCGGGATTCTCTCTGCCTGGAAGCCATCGTATCGGATAAAACGTGAGCTCTACGATTAATACGACTGTATCCATCATAATACCTGCATACAACGCAGCCGCCTTTATCGAGACTGCTGTACAGTCTGCATTGGGTCAGACCCACAACGACATCGAAGTCATCGTTGTGGATGATGGATCGTTGGATGACACCGCGGAAGTCACCCGCCGCATCAGCGCCAAAGATCCACGCATGAGGTTGCTAAGTCATCCGAAGTCTCTGGGGCCCAGTGCCGCTCGGAATACGGCGATTGCAGATGCAACGGGAGAATGGATTGCACTCCTGGACGCGGACGACAGCTTTGCGCCGGAGCGTCTGGCCTGTCTGTTACAAACTGCAGTGTCGCGAGGTCTCGACGCAGTCGCCGACAATTTGCAGGTGCGGGATTTCGGTTCCGAGGAGCTTGTTGGAGCAGCATTTCCGGAGTCGTGGATGGCGGGCGCTGATCTGCTCACATTGCAGCATCTGCTAGAGAGGGACTATCCAGGGAAACATCTGTTTCCGTCGTTTGGCCTCATCAAGCCGATGGTCAGGCGAAGTTTTCTGGACGCTAACTCACTTCGATATGAAGCTGATATCGTCATCGGAGAGGATTTTCTGCTGTATTCTCGTCTCCTGCTGGCGAATGCCCGTTTCGGTATGGTCGATGCCGCTTACTACAGGTACTCCCGCAGACGGGACTCAGTATCCTTCAGTCGAGGATCGACTTTTCAGCTCATAGAAGTCAACCGCAGAGTGCGTGCATGTCTTGGTGACGTATCGGTAGAAAGATCGCCAGACACCATCGGAAACCGGTCTGACCTGGCAGCGATCCTCGCTGGCCGGGAAATCGCGCTCTGGTATCAGCTGTTCTCGTGGTCTCTCGTGAACGGTCATCTGATGACCGCGATGAAGTGCGCCCGCCACATTCCGGCGACGTATCTGTCGCGTGGTGTCTGGGTAGCGCTCAGGCGAAGGGCCGTCTTCTCGCGGTTCAAAGCCGGTGCCACCTAGAGCGGTTTCTGATCAGTCTGCATCATACCCGGCGGTAGCGAAGTAGTTGGAGCATTCCTGGGGCGAGTAGAGGTCGACGATCCGGCCGATGGCGTTCCAGAGGCCGTGAATGGTGCGTTCGGCGGCCTTTCGGAGGTGCGCCTTGAGCTTGGAGAAGGCCATCTCGATGGGGTTGAAGTCGGGGCTGTAGGGTGGAAGGAACAGGAGCGCGGCACCCGCCTTTTCGATGGCGGCGCGCACGGCCGGTGTTTTGTGGCTCGACAGATTGTCCATGATGACAACGTCGCCGGGCGACAGTTCAGGCACGAGGACGCAGGACACGTAGGTGGTGAAGGCGTCCTCGTTCATCGGTCCATCGATTACCCAGGGTGCGACCATGCCGGAGCGGCGCAGGCCGGCGACGAAGGTGGTGATCTTCCAATGCCCATGCGGCACGCCGGCGCGCAGTCGCTCGCCGCGTGGGGCCCTGCCATAGCGGCGCGCCATGTTGGTGGACGCCCAGGTTTCATCGATGAAGACGAGACGGTCGGGATCAAGATCGAGCTGTCCTTCGAACCAGTCCTCGCGCCGCTTCAGGATATCGGAACGGTCCTGCTCGGTCGCATGCGCCGTCTTTTTTTGCGCGTGATCCCGCGTCGCGCGAAGAACCGCCATATCGTGCCAAGCGCGACTTGCGTGCCGTGCTCGGTCAGCAGGGCCTGCAACTCCGCCAGGGTGATGTCGGGCGTCGTCTTGTAAGCACCCAAAATCAGATCCGCATGCGCCTCGATCTTACTCGAGCGTCGATCGCCACCCTGCTGCTGAGGCTTTGGCGTCCCGTGCTGCGTCACAAGCTGCTGCCACCGGACCGCGCTTGCCGCGCTCACACCGAAGCGAACCGCCGCCTGCCTGCGCGACAGACCGCCTGCGATCGCCGCCACAACCCTGTCCCGAAGATCCACCGACAATGCTCGTGCCATCCATGCCGGC
>CAXSEF010000143.1:0-5906 GCA_964236535.1 uncultured Acetobacteraceae bacterium | reverse complement strand
CGCCGCGACGAGCGCGTGCTCGAAGCCTACCTCGGCCGCGGCGCCCGCGCGGACGGGCCGGCGTGAAGCAGGCAAGGCCAGAGGCTCTGCCTCTGGACTCCGCTTAAGGCCAAGCCTTGAGAATCCATGTGTTTAGAAGGCACTGATTTCTGGGCGGCGCGGCGGTCCAAGCGCTTGGCCGGGTGCCACTCTCAAGCTTGTCGTGCTAAACAACGCTGCCCACGGCATCGGAGACCGGCTGCCGTAGTCACGCCAACCCCGCTACAGCTGCGCATGGTGCGAACCAGCCAGAGCATTATCGCTTCGCCCAAGGCCACTTTGCGCCTCATCTCGGACGTTCAGGCGATGGGGCTTCGCTCCCGAAAGCGAACCCCGCGATTGACACCGCAGAGACTGGGTGCCGCAACATAACGTCCTTTATGTTGCATGATAATCCGGTGGCTTCATCAAGCGACAAGGCCCAAACCCGAGGGCCCCAGGAAACGCGTTGGTCTGTTCCGGCTGTCAGAGGTGTCCGTAATATACATCAGCAGTCGTCGCGCCCGTGTTGCGCCGACATAAAAGAGCCGCCGGGCTGCCTCGAACTCTTCCGTTGTCGTGGAGCGAAAAAACGGGATCATGCCCTCGTGCAGGCTTACCATAGCCACGGCATCATATTCGCGGCCTTTGGAAGTATGAAGTGTCGTAAGCTTCATAGCTCGATGTGGGCTGGCAAATAGCCCCATATCCTCAAGCGTGTAGTTGGTCGGATCGAAGCGGTTTCGCTTCATGTCCCCCTTCATCTCTTGAACGGACGTGAAGAGCAGTGATGCGTGAGACGGCGCGATGTAGTCGGCTTCGACCAGCAGCTCGCCGATCGCGACGGAACACTCATCGAGCCATCGAAGCGCGCCGTGATCCGGTTCTGCAAGACGCGCGGCTGTCTCGATCATGCGCATAACCACGACCCGGCCTGCATACGAGAAAATACCAAAGCGAGGATGCCCGGTTAGCTCCTGCACAAGGTGAAAGAGACCCCGTTCGATCCCTGGTAAGCTGTCCGGTTTGGGATCGACCAGATAGCCGCAAAGTTGCTCTGCAAGGCCAGCAAAAAGCCGTCCACGCCTATAAGGCCTGGCTCCTGGCCCTACCACGGCAACGCCCATGTCGCGAAGCGATCTCGATAGATGGAAGAGAGGGTTCCAGCTTGGGGCCAATATCGCGGCTTCACCCAAGGATATACCCAAGCTTTCGAGCGCAGGGAGAAAATAGTCAGTTATGGCGTGCAGCGGTTGGCTGACGTGAATGTGCTGAGTACGCTCGGTGTAATGTCGGGCCTTGCCCACTGCGGTCATTGCCGGCGAACGCGGGAACAGCCGCTCGGCATCTGCGATCACCATGTCGCTTGAGCGGAAGTTTCCCGAGAGCGATAAATCACATCTCGCGTCTATGCGGCTTGCAAACACGTCGGCGAGTTCCGGACGCGCGCCCGCAAATCCAAAGATCGATTGATAAGGGTCGCCGACAAGAAAAAAGCGCGACCGGCCGCGCGTGGCAATTGCCGACAAAATCTCAACTTGAAAGTCCGTCGTGTCCTGAAACTCGTCAACCAGAATAAGCGCATAGCGGGACGCAATGCCGTCGGCTATATCTGGAAAGTTCTTAATCAACCAAAATGAGTAATAGAGCAGCGTGCAGAAGTCTATGTATCCACGGTCACGACATAAGCCCCAAAAAGCCCCGGCTGCCTTCGCAACAATGGCGCTTGTAAGCGCTGAGCCAATTAGGTTTCCATCTATACCCAGACCAATATTCGAGAAGTCTTCGTAATCTTGATGGCGAGGATTGTTGTAGTTAACGGTAGCGCAGGCAGCGTTGACCAGAGGCTCGAACTCATCCATTTCACGCGTCAGCATTTTGAACTGCCCGCCGTAACCCGGCACGCGCCATAAAAACGGGCGAAATACATTGCTTAGGCAGAAAGAATGGATCGTCGAGACGGCGAAATATCTGTCGTCATCGGGCATCAGCGATCTTGCGACACGATCTTCAATTTCATGAACGGCCGCATTTGTGTAGGTGATGCAGGCAATCTTTCGAGGGGTGTCCCGCACTTCTTCTATCGATGCCATAAGCTTGGTGGTTATGACGCGCGTTTTGCCGCTTCCTGGGCAAGCGCGAAGTAAGACATTCTCTGGACAATCGGCGGCAAGCTGCTGCTCGGCTGTAAGCCTCATGGGGCCCTTAACCAGTCAATGGCCTGGACGATATAGGGAGGTAACTCGCAGCCATTTGCGGCATGGCGGGCTGCAACCTGTGCGAACCGAGCTTTCCCGAAGCGCTTTGCCGTCCGAAGGACCCCACCTTTAAGGGCGACAAAAGCGTCGGCTCTTTGCCCCTCGGTCTGATCGCCGAACCGTTCGGCAAGGGAGGCGTTGCTTAACGCATTGGCAATTTGCGGCGCTCCTAGCTCGGTCGCGGTCGCTTCAAGAAAATCAAGATTCTTTGGTGAAGTAATCTCCCGTTCGAAAGTTGTGGCACCGAGGAACACCTTTACAAACGGGCCTTCCAGCTCAGTCAATTCCGGCTTCTCGGGAGGTTCATCTCCAACCTCAGTCGCATCACTAGGTATGAGATCGGCGTCAGCTACGATCGCGCACTTTTTTGGTAGGCAGCCGGCACGAAAAAGCTTGCTGTAGGATGTGAAGTGAACGCCGTAGATCGAGATGATGGAAATGCCCTCCCTCTCCAGGTCGATGCCAAGGCTGGCCTTGACCATGGCCGGAATTAGGAAGAGCTCAGCCGGTCCTTCGACCAGCATCACCTTTCGTGCAAACAGCAGGTTGGACTTGGTCGCGTCGAGGTAACGCTCCAGGTCTTTCAGCTCGCCACAGGTCATATCCGTGTTTGTGCTAATCGCGGCTACCGCGGACGCGGGGCCCCCTGTGTTTGTCAGCGCGATGACGGAAGACAAACTTGCCTGAGAGATCACATGCGTGCTGTGGGTCGTGAGTATTGTCTGGAACGGTAATTCGTTCAGGGCTGCCATCAAGGAGAGTTGAAGTTGGGGATGGAGATGTGATTCGGGTTCCTCGACCAGTATAAGCTGACCGGCAGACTTCTTTTGAGCGAGGCGCTTATGAAAATACTCGATCAAAATCGAGATGTAGAGGATGTTGTTCAAACCTAGCCCATTTCGTGACGGCTCAAAGCGCTTAACCGCCGTGTTGCTCATCAAAATGCGCAGCGACCGGACAATCGACTGAAATGACGCGTCAGCCAGGCCGAGCGAGACGTCCATGCTGAAAGCAGGACCACTGATCTTCTTGAAGGCCGTGTCTGTGGCACCCGCGACTTTCTTCACTGTTGGGGATGCAGCGAGCTGGTCGTTGGCTCCGCTCAGGATGTCGACCAGATCCGCTCGCTCCGCCAATGGGATGTCGCTGGCCTCGATCAACTTGGCCAGTGGTGATTGCCTCGGTTGTCTCAGCTCGTTCTCTACGTCCCGCAGTGCCGGAAGCAGGACGACCAGGAAGGCTTGCAGATCGGAAAATCGAATAGAGGAGCCGACGTCGGTGTCCCACTCGATTTGCGGTAGATCGATGGCCGGGTCCCCTCCCCCAAGAATTTCCCATGCATAGTCCTCAAGCGTTAGGGCGCCGGCCGTTAGGGTTGTGCCGAGCGCCTCACGGACTTTCTGTTTGGGACGGAAGCGGTAGAACAGGCGTGCGCGGTCTTCCCCCACCTGCCATCCATGCACGAGCGCCTCTTCGTTCAGCTTGCCTTTAAACCCGATGAGTTCGAGGCCGATCAGCACCTGTGAAGGATGAGCGATGTCTGCTGTGGAGTGAATGTCATCACGGATCAATGCACGATATGACGAAGGAAAATTGTTATCGATGCAAAGGCGCATGGCATGAAAAAAGTTGGACTTGCCAGTGTTGTTCTCGCCGATGATGCAAGTGACAAGCTCGGTAATGGGAACATCGACTAGATCGAAGGAACGAAAATTCTTGATCACTACCCGCGAGATTTTCATGCGTTTCGTTTTTTTCCGCTAGGTAAGCCGCGAGATGTCTGCCGAATAATCTATTTTCTGAACTGTTGCAAATCACCGTTGGCGACGAGTCATCGCACATTCCCTCGAAGTTGCAATGTCCCTTGCGCATTCACGCGCTTTGTCTGACGAAATCAACGAGGTCACACACAAGGGCTCTTACGCTCGCTTCACTCCGCTGAATGGCGCGACGAACTGCCTCTGTCATTGTGGCGCTGCCGTAGAGAACCTGGCCCAAAGCTTGTCCTCGTTGCCTGTCGGCTCAATGTGTCACTACACCCCAGGACTGACCACCTAGTTACTTCGAGCTGTAATGAGCTGAAACCAGCCTTGCTTGTAGGCGCCCCTCGTGGCGTCCGCTTCCTGCTGAGTCTCGTCCCAAAGCTGCCGTTCCGCTTTCGGCCAGTCTTCGCCCTTGGTACGCAACCAAAATCCGCTAGGCATAGAACTTATCGATAGCCCGTCCAGGTGCCCGCACCGCCCACAAACCGAAACCCGACGAACCAGGATGCGCCACGGCCGCACCCTCGCGCTCCTGCCCGCAACACGCGTCCCATCCTGCACGACTCTGGCCCACGCCTCGCGCACCTGGATGTCCAGCCCCGCCTGCCCTCTAGGATCACCGAATCCGGAACGGCCCGCCCACTCGCCCCGCCGCCAGGCCCGGGCCGGCAAGCCGCCCCCGCAGCCCCGTCTGCAACCGGACCCGCGATCCCGCCCCGGGCTCGACATCCCGCCCGCTATGAAAGATCGTCCCCGAACGCCCCCCGCCCGAGGCAGGGGGCCTGCGGCGAGCCCGGCCCGGCCGTCCCTCCCCCACCACCGGACCCCCCATGCCCCTGCTGGAATTCCGCGACGTCGACACCCACTACGGCGACCTCCACGTCCTGAAATCCGTCAACTACGCCATAGAGCCCGGCGAGATCGTCTGCCTGCTCGGCGGCAATGCCTGCGGCAAGTCCACCACCATGAAGACCATCATGGGCACCGTCCGCCCCACCTCCGGCGCCGTCCTGTTCGACGGCCAGCGCATCGAGCGCCTGTCCACCGCCGAGCGCGTCCGCCGCGGCATCGCCCCCGTGCTCGAATCCCGCCGCCTGTTCCCCCGCATGAGCGTGCTCGAGAACCTCGAGATGGGCGCCTACGTCCGCAGGCGCGGACCCGACGTCGCGCGCGACCTCGATCGCGTGTTCGACCTGTTCCCCCGCCTGCGCGAACGCACCGGCCAGGTCGCCGGCACCATGTCCGGCGGCGAGCAGCAGATGGTCGCCCTCGGCCGCGCGCTCATGGCCCACCCCCGCCTGATCTGCATGGACGAGCCGTCCATGGGCCTCTCCCCGCTGTTCGTGGAGCAGACCTTCGACATCATCGCCGAGATCAACCGCCAGGGCACCACCATCTTCATGGTCGAACAGAACGCCGCGATGGCCCTCTCCATCGCCCACCGCGCCTACGTGCTGCAGACCGGCCAGGTCGTGCTCTCCGGCACCGCCGCCGAACTGCGCGCCAACCCGGTGATCCGCGAAGCCTACCTCGGCGAGATGCAGGTCGCGTGAGCAGGCCGGCAGGCCACGCGGCCCTGCCTCCGGACCCCGCCGGGGCGACCCGCCCAGGACCGGCCCGGACGGGAGCCCGACCCCCGCGAGCACCGCCCGCAGCCGCCGCACCGCCCGCCCCGGAACTCGCTCCGCCGGGTCGGCCGGCGTGCCTGCGCGAGCCCCGGAGCGCAGCGGCCTCCATGGCCGTGAGCCCCGGAGCACAGCGAAGGCGCGCCGGATGACCGGCAGGGACGAGTTCCGCACCCGGGTCGTCGGCCTGCACCGCTACCCGGTGAAGGGCCTGTCCCCCGAGCCGCGCGACCACCTGGCGC
>CAXSEF010000142.1:0-5950 GCA_964236535.1 uncultured Acetobacteraceae bacterium | reverse complement strand
GGCAACGCGACCTGATACCGGATACGCTTCAGCTAAACACCTTGGTCCGTCGCAGAACCACATGGCGATACTGCTCGCGTGGCGTCGTCCGTGCCGGTCGGTCAGGGCTGCCCGTTGCGCAGAGGCGTCAAGTTACCGCGGCGGCACAGACCGGCTTCACGCGCCTGCCAGTTCCTAGCAGTGGCCAGCCTTTGGATGCGGCGGCGGTGGGGCTTTGTTCTTAACGAGCATCCCTGCGCCCTGGGCGGGCAGCCCGTATGAAGCTACTTGACCTTGCTGCACCAGCGCCGCCCAAAATATGGTGGGAGGCGATCAGGTCATGCGTTGGGGAGCTTGGCTCATGCGTCTTCCGTTTTCAGCACTGGTGTGGACCGTCGCGCTTGTGACCTCCGCCCATGCGGAGCCGTCCGACAAGAACGATCCTTATCTTTGGCTAGAGAATGTCCACGGCGAGCGGGCCATGAGCTGGGTAAATACAGAAAACACGAAGACCTTGAACCTGCTGGAGAAAGACCCTCTCTATACCGAGCTCTACGCCGCGGCTTTGAAGATTGCGGAGGCCAAGGACCGCATTCCGACGCCTCGCATCATCCATGACGAGATCTACAACTTCTGGCAGGACGCCAACCACACCCGCGGCATCTGGCGCAAGACAAGTGTCGCCGACTACCGCGCCGCCGAGCCGCACTGGCAGATGGTGCTCGACCTCGATGCCTTGGCAGCGCGTGAGAAGGCCAACTGGTTCAACAAGGGCGCGGATTGCGAGCGGACACAGCAGCATCGTTGCCTGATCAGCCTGTCGGATGGTGGCGAAGACGCGACCACCGTGCGCGAGTTCGATCTTCCGACGCAGACATTCGTAACGGACGGCTTCACGCTGCCTCGCAGCAAACAAGGCGAGGGGACGTTGAAGGTCAGCGACACCGCCTGGGAGAGCCCGGATACCATCCTTGCCGCCCGTGAATGGCAGCCTGGCGAACTGACTACCGCCGGCTATCCCTACGTGGTCAAGCGGCTAACGCGCGGACAACCCGTCTCAGCAGCGGTGGAAGTGTTCCGCGGCAAACCTACAGATGGGGGATACGGCGTGGCACCAGCGACCCTGGTGGACGCAGACGGACACAGCGTGACCCTGATCAGCCGGCCCCTTTCTACCTTCGAGGCGGAAACATACCTGCTGGTCTCCCAAGGAGCCGTTCGCCTGCCTCTGCCGCTCAAGTCCGGCATCCAGGGCCTGGTGGCTGGTCGGCTGATCATCAGCATTAACCAGGACTGGACCGCGACAGGAACGACGTTCAGGCAGGGCTCTGTCCTGTCGTTCGATCTGGCGGCGCTGAAAGCTGATCCGGCAGATCTGAAACCGACTCTGGTCTATGCGCCGGGACCGCGGGCGGCCTTCGAGCAGGCTGTCACCACGCGTGACCGCCTCGTCATGACCACCCTGGACAACGTGAAAGGCCAAGCTTCCATCTGCACGCCGGCCCCGAGCGGCTGGAACTGCACCCATCTCGATCTGCCCGACAGTTCCAGCCTCACCTTGGTGGACGCTGACAGCCACTCCGACCAGGCTTTCGTCAGCGTTGAAGGCTTCCTGACGCCCTCGACTCTAGATGAAATCGACACACACACAACAAGGGTCGATGTCGTAAAGAGCCTTCCAGCCAGGTTCGACGCTTCTCAGGATCAAATCGAACAGTTCGAGGCGACCTCGACTGATGGAACAAGAACTCCTTACTTTATCGTGCATCCAAGAACCATGAAACTCGATGGCGCCAATCCCACCATTCTCTACGCCTATGGCGGGTTTCAAGTGTCCATGACGCCTACCTACTCGGCCAACATCGGTAAGCTATGGCTGGAGCGTGGCGGTGTTTTTGTGCTCGCCAACATACGGGGCGGTGGCGAGTTCGGCCCGGCTTGGCACGAGGCTGGGTTGAAGACCAAGCGCCAGATCATCTACGACGACTTTGCCGCCGTCGCGAAGGATCTGATCGCAAAGGGCGTCACCTCGCCCCGCCGCCTGGGCATAGAGGGCGGCTCCAACGGGGGGCTCCTCATGGGCGTGGAGTTCACCGAACATCCTGAACTTTGGCACGCTGTGGACATACAGGTGCCGCTTCTCGACATGCTCCGCTTCGAGAAGATCGCGGCAGGCTCGTCGTGGACTGGAGAGTACGGCAGCGTCTCCGTGCCTGAGGAGCGGGCGTTTTTGGAAAAGATGTCGCCCTACAACAATCTCCGCGCCGGTGTTTCCTATCCGGAACCCTTGATCTGGACCACCACCAAGGATGATCGTGTAGGGCCGCAGCACGCCCGCAAGTTCGCCGCCAAGCTCGCCGGCATGGGCTACCCGTATATGTTCTACGAGGTCACGGAAGGGGGCCATGGATCAGGCGCTAACTTGAAGGAGAAGGCCAAGACTACAGCGCTGGAGATGACCTACTTTAATGGCAAGCTCATGGATGAAGGCGGAACGCAATAAGCTTTGTCAGCAGTTCAGCACCAAGTGAATGATATGATGACGCGGTCCTAGATGTGGCGGTCAGGACAGTTCTGCGCTTCGTGCGGAGCTGATCCTCTCCGAAGTATTGCTGGTGTCGTTTCAGCCGCGTTCCTATGACGGGTGGGCATAAGAGTACATCTCCAGCTTATAGAGACCGCCAGGTCGATGCACGCCGGAGTGCGAGCTCAACTGCGCCGATCCGGCCAACGCGAACAACGCTGAGGCGCTGCTGCGACGATCTGGCCAGTGTCGGCATCCAGGCCGATGTGCAGCTTGCGCCAGGACCGACGCGCCTTGGCGCCGTGGTTCTCGATCAGCCATTCGCCCGCCCCGCAGAGCTTCAGGCTTGTGCTGTCCACCAGCATGTGAAGGGATGCGCCGTCCCTGCGCGGTCGCGGACGCGGCACCTCAAGCGTGTCCGCCCGGCGGCACAGGGCTGTATGATCTGCACGGCAAGATCAAGCCCGAGCAGACCGATGACGGAGCCGATCAGACCTTCGGTCTGGCGCATGGCCAGGCGGAACCCGGCCAGAAGCGTGGGTGCGATCAGGATCGCCAGGGGCAAATAACACGGCTGCCTGCCCGGGATTGTGCGCGGCGCGGCCCGCCAGCCCTGAATGGCTTCGTCGGTGAACCACGCCTTCGGGTGACCCTGCCCGCTACGTGCGCTTGTTCATCGGTAGAATCTTGTCTCCATCTTGATCAGGCGAGCCCGCTCGCCTTGTTCACGACCGACGGCGCGTATGACCAGGACGGCGTCCACGGCGAGGTTGCCAGGCATTCTGCAGGTGCCGCGGTGATCGTGCCGCCCCGGTCCAGCGCTGTCCCGAGCGACACCACCAGGGCCGCGCCCACGCAGCGCGACCGCCACCTCGGGATGATCTCCGAGCACGGCCGCAGACGCTGGCAGAAAGCCTCCGGCTGCCCCTGGCGCGCGCTGGTCAAGGCCGACATCAGCCGGTTCAGGCGGGTGGTGGGGGATGGATTGCGTTCGCGCACGGACCACCGACGCTAGACGGAGATCGCCCTTGCTGTCGGCGCCCTGAACCAAATGCTCGAACTCGGACGACCGGAGCACGTCCGCCCGGCATGACGGCGGATACCAGCAGATGTCTGCTGCCCTTTCGATGATCCATGCAATACAGTCGAGTCAAAGGCGTGCTAGACCTTGCACGCATCGTGGACGCCGCATCATGACCAGTCGTGCGACGCCTAGAACCCGATGCCTCATCAAGCTGCCGCGCAACACGTGAGCAAAGGCCGCGATACAGACGCCAGCATGACGGGCAGAAGGATTCCAACTAGCTCAGTGAACACTGCCTTCTTCGGCCATCCGCGTGCACTCGGCATCCTGGCCTGCACGGAAGGCTGGATCGGCTTCTCGTTCTACGGGATGCAGTCACTGCTGGTGCTCTACATGACAGGTCGGCTGCTGCAGCCGGGCCACGTCGAGCATGTGCTTGGGTTCGCTGCCTTCCAGGCTGCGCTCGGCGCCGTCTACGGTCCACTCGACATAGAAGCGCTGGCAGCCGCGATCATAGGCCTCTACGCCGCGGCGATCTACGCGACGCCAGTCCTGGGCGGCCTCGTGGCGGACCGCCTGCTCGGCCGCACGCGCACCGTGATGCTGGGTGCGGTCCTGATGACGGCTGGCCATTTCCTGATGGCGTTCGAGGCCTGCTTCCTGCTGGCCCTGGCCTGCCTGATTGCCGGGAAAGGCTGTGCTGGCAGCCTTAAGGCGCAGGTTGGCGCGTTATACGGGCCGGGCGACATGCGGCGGGCTGACGCATTCCAGCTCTACTCGCTCGCAGTAAGCGCCGCAGTCATCCTGGCACCTCTGGTGTGCGGGACGCTGGGCGAGTCGTACGACTGGCATTGGGGCTTCGCCGCCGCGGGCGTGGGCATGCTGGTCGGGCTGGCGACCTATGTTGCCGGACGGCACCTACTGCCGCCGGAGCTGCCACGTCTGCGGCAGCATGAGGGTAATCCTCGACCATACCTCACGGGACGCGAGTGGCAGGCACTGGCGGCCTTGGGCGCATTGCTGCCGGTGCTGGCCGTAGCCTCAGTGGGCAACATGGAAATCTTCAACGCCTACCTAGTCTGGGGCAGGGACAGCTACGCGCTGGTCTTCCACGGTAGAACCATGCCGGTCAGCTGGCTGCTGTCCCTGGACGCCTTCGTCAGTGTCGGCACCTTGCTGGGGTCGGTGCTGTTCTGGCGCCGTTGGGCAAGGCGGTGGCGCGAACCCCACGAGCTGACCAAGATGGCGTTAGGCGCAACAATCCTGTTCGTGGCGCCGCTGATCCTGGCAGCGGCATCCCGCCACGTCGCGGACGGGCACAGAGTCGGCCTGGGCTGGGGCTTGGCCTTCCACGTCGTCAACGATGTCGGCTTCGCCAACCTCTACCCCGTGGGCATGGCGCTCTACTCCCGTGCCGCGCCGCGCGACCTAGGGGCCACGGTGGTCAACGCCTACTCGTTGCAACTTTTCCTCTCCAACCTGCTGGTGAGCTGGCTGGCAGGATTGCTGGCGACGATGTCTGCCGAGCGGTTCTGGCTCATCCACGCAGGCATGATTGGAGCGGCTGCGCTGGTTCTCCTCCTCTTCATCCCGCTTTTCCGGCGCATCCTGGTCGTGCAACCAGAAGCGGAAGGGCGGCCACAATCGAGCGACCAACGACTTCGTCAGGAAGACTGATGACCGGGTAATGTCGGCTTAACTGCGAGGCCTAACATGCGTCTCGGCCTAAAAAGGGTCAGGACGGTCCTCCCGGGGAGAAGGCTCTGTCTGATCTTGGGTTGTTGTTTCGCCGGTGGATAAGTGGTCGACGAACGCCTCGATCTGCAGGGTGAGGATCACCTGGGAGATAGTAGTTCTCCAGCAGATCCGGCTCTCGAGCATCTGGTGCCAACGCTCGATCTTGCCCTGTGTCTGCGGATGGCAAGGCGCGCCGTGGAGATGCTCGATCTTCCTTTTGTCGAGCCAGTCGGCGAGGTCGGTGGCGATGTAGCTGGCCTCATTGTCCGTCAGCAGCCTGGGCTTGTGCTGAACACGCGCCTGGTCGCAGCCTGAGGCTGCCAAGGCGCGTTCCAAGGTCGCGGCGACTCGCTGGCGGTCATCGTGGTGCAGAGCTTCCAGGCGATGATGTGTCGCGAGAAGTCGTCGAGAATGGTCGACAGGTAGAACCAGCTCCAGCGGTGTTTGAAGCGGTATGAGTCGTTGCCGGTCTCCAGGATGTCGCAGTGATGGATGATGCGGTCGAGCAGGGCTGTGGTCATCTTGGCGTCGCCGAACACCGTGACCCATTCGGCGAATGATACCCCTGAGGGTAGCGTTTGACCTGTTGGATGTAGGGTTAGCTGGACAGCGAGCGGAGGCGCTCTGGCGTGAGCCGGTTTCACGCGGCGCAGCAAGCGTCGACGATGGCGTTGTCGTCGAGCAGC
>CAXSEF010000141.1:0-6381 GCA_964236535.1 uncultured Acetobacteraceae bacterium | reverse complement strand
CGGGTGCTGGTCCGGCTCGGCCGGGCCAAGCACTGCTTCATCACCTAGCCTGCGCTGCCCGGTCAGGCAGGCAAGGCCAGAGGCTCTGCCTCTGGACTCCGCTCAAGGCCGAGCCTTGAGAATCCCTGTGTTTAAGGCAGGATTCCAGAGCCTTGGGGCCTCTGGCGGGCCTGGGCGTAGGCCCGCATTCCGCTGGCCCCCGCTTGGGTCGTCGGAACGCGGACGAACGAGAGCCGGCCTTGCTGCGCCTGTGTTGTAGGTCGATGCCCGGACCTGCCGCTATCAGGCGTTGAGCGGCGACCAGGCCGGGTCGGACGCGTCGCCGGGCGTGGGCACCGGTCGCTCGTTGAAGCCGGTGATGTCGACCGAAACCAGGCGCGAGGAGAAGCCGGCGCCCGTGCGGTTCCCGGCCGCGGTCTGGCGCTGGAACATCAGCACCCGGCCGTTCGGGCAGAAGCTCGGCCCCTCCACCGAGAACCCCTCCGACAGGATGCGCTCCCCCGACCCGTCCGGATGCATCACGCCGATCGCGAAGCCGCCGCCGCCGAAGCGGGTGAAGGCGATCAGGTCGCCGCGCGGCGACCACACCGGGGTCGCGTACTGCCCGCGCCCGAACGAGATGCGCCGCCCGCCGCCGCCGCCCGCGCCCATGACGTAGATCTGCTGGTCCCCGCCGCGGTCGGAGTTGAACACGATCTGCGACCCGTCCGGGCTGTAGCAGGGGCTGGTGTCGATCGCGCCGGAGTTGGTGAGGCGCCGCGTCGCGTGGCTGCCGAGGTCGACGACGTAGATGTCCGAGCCGCCGCCGCGGGTGGCCGACATCACGGCATCGCCGCCGTTCGGGTTGAAGCGCGGCGCGAAGCTCATGCCCTCGAACTCGCCGAGCACCTGCTGCCGACCGCTGGCGAGATCGAACAGGTAGACCCGCGGCCGGTTCTGCGCGTAGCTCATGAAGGCGATCTCGTCGCGCGTCGGGTGCCAGCGCGGCGTCAGCACGGTCCACTCGCCGTTGGTCAGCACCCGGTTGTCGGCGCTGTCCTGGTCCATGATCGCGAGCCGCGTGGTCTGCCGCCCGCGCGGGCCGGAGCGCGCGATGTAGGCGATGCGGGTGTCGAAATAGCCCTTCTCGCCGAGCAGGCGCTCGTAGATCACGTCGGCGATGATGTGGCTGATGCGGCGCCAGTTCGCCGCCGACGTGGTGTAGGCGGTGCCCTGGATCTGCTGCCCGGCCGGCACGTCCCACAGGCGGAACTCGACGCGCAGCGGGTCCGAGCCGCTGACCGCGCCGGTGACCAGCGCCTGGGCGCCCGACGACTTCCACCGCGCGAAGTCGGGCGTGGCGCCGGGATCGGCCGCGCCACCCTCGACGGTACGGAACAGGCCGGAGCGCGCGAGGTCGGCGCTGACCACGCCGGTGATCTGCCCGCCCATGCCGGAGCCGCCCATCGCCGGCAGGGCGATCGGGATCGGCGCGGTGCGGGCGCGGTCGACGGTGATCTCCGGGCTGCCCGGGGCGCCGGCGCCGGGACCGGCCGGGGCGGCGGCCTGGGCGCGGGCACGGTGCGCCAGCAGCGGAGCGGCGCCGAGCGCGGCGCTCGCGGCAAGGAGCGCGCGGCGGCCCAGGCCAGGCCAGGGCAGCGCCTCGGTCAGCACCGGCTCACGGGTGGCGGCGCGGTCTAGGGGCATGCGGTCCTCCAGGACGAAAGAATCCAGGCACGGCGAGAGAGGCGAGCAAGGCCAGGGCGCTGCCCTGGACCCGCCAGGGCGAGCCGCCCTGGACCGGCCCACTTCAAGGCAGGCTCCCGGCAGGCGCGGCCATGCGGGTCCGAGGGCAGCGCCCTCGGACCCGCAGCCGACGGACTTCGACCGACGCGCCTGCCCTCACGGGTGAACTCCAGCAGGCGCCGGGGTCTGGGGGGCGGCCTCGCCTCCCGGCCTTGCCTGAGCCCTGCCCTGCCCGCCTCAAGGCCGGAACACGAACTTGAGCTGCGCGGTCTGCCCGAGCAGGTCGCGCGGCACCGGCAGGCTGGCGCAGTGCGCGTCGAGCACCGCGCGGCGGGCGCGCTCGGCGAAGGCGCGGAAGGCGGGGTCGGCGCCCATGCGGCCCAGGTCCTCGGGCGAGAACTGCGCCTCGCGCGCGGTGCCCTGGGCGTCGACGGTGACCACCATGTGCGCCGTGTAGGTCGCGTAGTTCCGCGCCGCGGTGTCCTCGCTGTAGCACTCGCGCACCTCGTCGCCGATCTGGCGCTGCTGGCCCTGGGTGAGCTGCCCGGTGAGGTCGCCGTTGCGGGCGCCGCCGGCATCCGGGGCGCCGCCGCGCGAGGGGTTGGCGCGCGCGGTCGGCGGCCGGGTCTGCTGCTGGTTGGCGCGCAGCTTCTCCAGGGTGTTGAGCAGCGACGACGTGTCGGGCGCCGGGTTGCGGGTGTCGTTCGGCTGCGAGGTCTGGCTGTCCAGCCGCGACGTCTTCGGCGAGGGCGGCGGCCGCGCGGCGCTGGGCAGCGGCGGTTCCGGGGTGGGCCTGGCAGGTGCCGGCGGCGCGGCCTTGGGCGGCGCGGGCGGCAGCTTGCGGGGTTCCGGCGGCGCCTCGGGCGGCGGCGGCGGCACCGGCGGCAGCGGCAGCTCGTCCTGCACCTGCGGCACCGGCGGCGGCGTGGGTGCGGGAGCCGGCGGAACGGGCACGGCCACCGGGGGCGTGGGCGGCGTGGGCGTGGGCAGCGGCGGCGCCTCGACCGGCGGCGGCGGGGGTGGCGGGGGTGGTGGCGGGGGCGGCGGCGGCGGCGGCTCGACCGGCGCGTGCTTCGGCGGCTCCCTGGCGGGCGGCTGGTCGGCGGGCGTGGGCGCGTCCGCCGGGGCGGGCTTGGCCGCCGGCTTCTCGCCCTTCTGCACCTTCTGGTCGGTGGTGCCGGGAGCGAACTCCATCTGCATGGTCTGCTCGGGCGGCACCTCCGGCGGGGCCGGTGCGGGCAGCACCAGGATGGCCGCCAGCAGGGCCGCCAGGTGCAGCGCCGCCGAGGCGGCGGCACTGCGCCTCAGGGTGCGGGTCATCGCGCCGGCGTCCGGGAGGCCGCCTGCCGCCGGGTGCCGCTCAGCGCGCGGATCGCGGGCCGCCCGACCGGGCCGGCGCCGCGAACTGGGCGGCCGGGGCCTGGGGCGCCGAGGCCGGGGATGCCAGGGCTGGCGATGCCGGGCTTGCGGCGGGCGCCGCGCCGTCCGACTGCTCGGCCAGCAGGGTGGCCTTGGTGAAGCCGCCGGTGGTGATCGTGCCCATCACGTTCATGATCTGGCCGTAGCTGACCGCCTTGTCGCCGCGCACGAAGATGCGCTTGGCCGGGTCGTCCTTGGCCGCGATCTTGAGCTTCGGCACCAGGGCATCGACCGCAACCGCGTCGTCGCCGAGGAAGATCGAGCCGTCGGCCTTGATCGACACGGTGATCGGCGCGTTGTCCTGGCTCACCGCGGCGGCGTTGGTGCGCGGCAGGTCGACGTTGACGCCCGAGGTCATCAGCGGTGCCGCGACCATGAACACGATCAGCAGCACCAGCATGACGTCGACCAGCGGGGTGACGTTGATCTCGGACAGCGGCTGGTAGCGGCCACGCCGCCGGTTGCCGCCCGACATCGCCATCAGCAGGCTCCCGAACGGGACCGGGCCAGGGCTCTGCCCCCGTCCGTCAAGGCGCCAAGCCGCCTGGCACCAAGCCCCCGCACAACGTCGCGGCGCCGATCGCGCAGGAATGCCGCAGGCCCGGACGGATGGATTGCAAGGACCCTGCCTTTGCCGGAGCCCAGGGGCAGAGCCTCCGGCCCTGCGGCCCCGCTCACGCCCGTTCCTCGCTCTGCCGCGACAGGATGGCGCCGAACTCGGTGCCGAACCCCTCCAGCCGCGAGGCGAAGCGCGACAGGTCGTTGCTGATGGCGTTGTAGGCCAGCACCGCGGGGATCGCCGCGACCAGGCCGATCGCGGTGGCGAACAGCGCCTCGGCGATGCCGGGGGCGACGACCGCGAGATTGGTGTTGTGCATGGCCGCGATCGCCGAGAACGAGTGCATGATGCCCCATACCGTGCCGAACAGCCCGATGAACGGCGCCACCGAGCCCACCGAGGCCAGGAAGATCATCCAGCGCTCCATGCGCTCCATCTCGCGCTGCACGGTCATCGACATCGCGCGGTCGACCCGCTCGCGCACCCCGCCGCGCGCCATGTCGGCACCCGCCACCCGCGCGCTGCGCCGCCACTCGCCCATCGCCGCGCCGAACACCGCGGCCATCGGGTGGCCGGGCTTGGCGCCGTCGCTCTCGTACAGCTCGTCGAGCGAGCCGCCGGACCAGAAGCGGTCCTCGAACGCCCGCGCCTGGGCGTTGGCGCGGCGCAGGCTGGTGATCTTCTCGAACACGATCGCCCACACCCATACGCTGGCAACCAGCAGCCCGATCATGACCACCTTCACGACGATGTCGGCCTGCAGGAACAGCGACCACAGCGACAGGTCGCCCGGCACGGTCCCCGGCGCCAGGCCGGCGGCATCAACGGCACGATCCAAAACCCTACTCCCCCTGATCCGGGCGCACGGGGCCCGCCCGCCGGCCGAACTGCCAGCCGCCTTTAGGTCTGAGCGGGCCGGCAGGCAAGGCCGGAGGCTCCGCTTCCGGGCTGCGCGCAAGGCAGGGCGTTGATAACGCTGACGTCGGGGAATCACCGGACGAGGGACCGGGAGCCAGCACCTGGCGCCAGTGGTCGGGGATGCGGACGGGTCGGCCGTCGGCCTGGCGCACGCAGACCAGGCCGGTCTCCAGCGCGACAAGGAGGGTTTCGCCGCGGCGGACCTGCTGGCGCACGGTGAGCTGGGCGGCGCTCAGCGCAGTGGCCCAGGTCTCGACGGTGAGCAGGTCGTCGAGGTGGGCAGGGGCCAGGCAGTCGAG
The DNA here is from genome assembly GCA_964236535.1 of uncultured Acetobacteraceae bacterium. Taxonomy (GTDB): domain Bacteria; phylum Pseudomonadota; class Alphaproteobacteria; order Acetobacterales; family Acetobacteraceae; genus CAXSEF01. The sequence continues at coordinate 1,461 of CAXSEF010000141.1, read as the reverse complement.
CACCGCGCGGCGCACCATGAAGGCGAGGCCGTGCGCGCGGCCCAGCTCGGCATGGGAGGCGCCGCCGGCGCGCAGCGCCTCGGTGCGCGCGCGCTCGGCCAAGGCGAGATAGCGTGCGTGATACACGACGCCGCCCGCATCGGTGTCCTCGTAGTAGATCCTGGTCTGGAACCGATGACGGGCCACGGACGCCTCGCCCCCGGCGGGTCCGGACAGCACCCGGTCCTGCCCGGTCAGGACTCCCCCAGCAGGTCGAACTGCCCCCCCGCGGCCGGCGGCGCGCGCAGCCCGAGGTGGCGCCAGCCCGGCTCGCCGAGCATGCGGCCACGGCTGGTGCGCAGCACGAGGCCCTCCTGGATGAGGTAGGGCTCGACCACGTCCTCGAGGGTGTCGCGCGCCTCGGCGAGGGCCGCCGCCAGGGTCTCGACGCCGACCGGGCCGCCGGCGTGGTGCTCGGCGATGCGGCGCAGGTAGCGGCGGTCCATGGCGTCCAGCCCGAGCGCGTCGACCTCCAGCCGGGCGAGCGCGTTGTCCGCCTCGGCGCGGCCCACCGGCGAGTGGCCCTCGACGGCGGCGAAGTCGCGCACCCGGCGCAGCAGGCGGCCGGCGATGCGCGGCGTGCCGCGCGAGCGCCGGGCGATCTCCTCGGCGCCCTCGCGGGTGAGGTCGAGGCCGAGCTTCTCGGCACCGCGGGCGACGATCAGCTCCAGCTCGGCGGGCGTGTAGAACACCAGGCGCAGCGGGATGCCGAAGCGGTCGCGCAGCGGCGTCGCGAGCAGGCCGGCCCGGGTGGTTGCGGCAACCAGGGTGAACGGCGACAGGTCGATGCGCACCGAGCGCGCGGCGGGGCCTTCGCCGATGATCAGGTCGAGCTGGAAATCCTCCATCGCCGGATAGAGCACCTCCTCGATCGCGGGCTGGAGGCGGTGGATCTCGTCGATGAACAGCACGTCGCGCGGCTGCAGGTTGGTCAGGATGGCGGCAAGGTCGCCGGCGCGCTGGATCACCGGGCCGGAGGTGGCGCGGAAGCCCACGCCGAGCTCGCGCGACACGATCTGCGCGAGCGTGGTCTTGCCCAGGCCCGGCGGGCCGTGCAGCAGCACGTGGTCGAGCGCCTCGCCGCGGTCGCGGGCGGCCTGGATGAACACGCGCAGGTTCTCGCGGCTGGCGCGCTGCCCCACGAACTCGCCGAGGTGCTGCGGGCGCAGGCTGGCCTCCGCGGCATCCTCGTGGCCGCGCTGCGCGGAGACCGCGCGCTCGTCGGGCTCCGGCTCGGGCTTGGTTGCGACGCGCTTGGCACCCATCGGGCGGGTCTAGCACCGGGGGGCGGCGGGCGCGAAATCAAGCGGACGGCAGGCAGGGCTGGGCTCTCCCTCCGCCCGCATTCCAACGACCCGAGCGGGTCATCGGAACCTTGCGCGGCTGCGCCCAGACCCGCCAAAGGGCCGAGCCCTCTGGAAA
>CAXSEF010000140.1:0-6387 GCA_964236535.1 uncultured Acetobacteraceae bacterium | reverse complement strand
TTCCAAAGGCCTCAAGGCCTTTGGCGGGTCTGGGCAGAGCCCAGCCTTGCTGCGCCTGCCCGCCGACGCCCCGCCGTCAGGTCGGCTGCCCGTACGCCTTGCGCCGCAGCGCGTCGAGCCGCGCCTGCCCGCCCTCCGTCTTCGGATCGAGCTCCAGCAGCCTCTTCCACGCGACGTAGGCACCCTTCGCGTCGCCATGCTGCTCGGCCATGTGCGACAGGTCCTCGAACGCCACGAAGTCGCGCGGCTCGATCCGCACCGCCTGCTCCACGTCGCGCACCGCCGCCGCATAGTCGTTGCCCTGGAACCGCGCCACCGCCCGCAGCCGGTACAGGTCGGCGAGCTCCGGCTGCAGGTCGATCGCCGAGGAGAAGTCGGCGAGAGCCTCCCCAGGCTGCCCCGCGCCCAGCTCGCGGTTGCCGCGCTCGACCAGCAGCGACACCGCCGGCGTCGCCGCCTTCAGCAGCCACACCCGCAGGTGCGCCTCGATGATGGTGGCCGCCGTGCTGTCCGTCGCCTGCTGCAGCGCCGACATCATGCGCTCGGTCACCGCCTGCGGGCTCGCGGTCTGCGCCCCCGCCCCCGACGCGCCCAGCAGCAGCACGAGCCCCCCCGCCACCTGCCGCATCATCGGCCGGCCCCGCTCGCCCACAAGCGGGCCCCGCAACCGTGCCGCCCGAACGCGTGCCGTCGCGGACCCGCCCATCATCGCCCCCTGCCGCATGCCACCAGCCCCCGCCCGGCCTGGCCTCAGCCCGGCCTCGGCACCCCATGGCGCGGCTTGCCCGCCTCCGCCGCCCCGATCGCCGCCGGCCCCGCCATCCCCGGATCGATCCCGTCGAGCCCGGCCGCATCGACGCCGACATGCAGGTCCACGCCCAGCGCCGAACGTGCATGCCCCCCCCCCCCCCCCCCCCCCCCCCCCCCCCCCCCCCCCCCCCCGCACCCCCCCCGCCGCAACCCCGCCCGCCGCAACCCCGTCCAGCCCCCCCGGCCGCGGCCCGCCCGCCATCCAGTCCAGCAGCTCCACCGTGTGCACCATCGGCAGCCCGCCGCCGCCAAGCTGCGTCAGGCACCCGATGTTGCCCGCCGCCACCAGGTCCGGCCGCGTCGCCTGCAGGTTGGCGAGCTTGCGCGCCCGCAGCTGCCCCGCGATCTCCGGCTGCACGATGTTGTAGGTCCCGGCCGACCCGCAGCACAGATGCGGCTCGCGCGGCTCCACCACCGTGAACCCCGCCTGCTTCAGCAGCGTCTTCGGCGCCGCGGTCACCTGCTGCCCGTGCTGCAGCGAGCACGCCGCGTGGTACGCCACCCGCAGCCCCGCAGCCCCGCGCGACGGCACGTAGCCGAGCCGCGCCACATACTCGGTGACGTCCATCGCCAGCGCCGACACCCGCGCCGCGCGGCCGCGCCACGGCTCCGGCTCGTCGCGGAACATGTAGCCGTAGTCCTTCACCGTCGTCCCGCACCCCGACGTGTTGATCACGATCGCGTCCAGCCCCGCGCCGCCCTCCTCCACCGTCTCGCGCCCCCACCCCGCCAGCACCGCACGCACCGTCTCCATCGCCTGCGCGTGCCGCCCCATGTGGTGGGTCAGCGCCCCGCAGCAGCCGACGCCGCGCGCCACCACCACCTCGATCCCGCGCCGCGTCAGCAGCCGGATCGTCGCCTCGTTGATCGACGGCGCCAGCACCGTCTGCGCGCACCCCGTCAGCAGCGCCACCCGCCCGACCCGCACGCCCTGCGCACGGTGCACCTGCGGCGACTGCATCGGGCCCGGCCCCGGCACCCGCTGCGGCGCCAGCGCCAGCATCGCCCGCACCCGCTGCGACGGCAGCCCGCGCCCCGGCACCAGCCGCCCCAGCGGCCGCGCCAGCCGCGCCCCCCGCAGCGCCCAGCGGAACAGCCCCGGCCGCGGCAGCACCCGCGACAGCACCTCGCGCATCGCCCGCTCGTGCCACGGCCGGCGATAGGTGTTCTCGATGTAGGTCCGCGCGTGGTCGACCAGGTGCATGTAGTTCACCCCGGACGGGCACGTCGTCATGCACGACAGGCACGACAGGCAGCGGTCGACGTGCTGCACCACCTCCCGCGTCGCCGGCCGGCCCTGCTCCAGCATGTCCTTGATCAGGTAGATGCGGCCCCTCGGCGAATCGAGCTCGTCGCCCAGCAGCACGAAGGTCGGGCAGGTCGCGGTGCAGAACCCGCAGTGCACGCAGGTCCGCAGCACCTGGTTGGCGCTGGCGGTGCCGGGATCGCGGAGCTGCTCGGCGGTGAAGCTGGTCTGCATGGCTGAACCTGAAAAGAAGAGAGCAGGCCTGGGCTCTGCCCAGACCCGCCAGGGGCGCGCCGCCCCTGGACCGGCTTACTCTAAGTCAAGGCCAGTCCAGAGGCAGCGCCTCTGGCCTTCCCGTCACAGCCCCGCCACCATCCGCCCGGGATTGAGCACCCCGGCGGGGTCCATCGCCGCCTTCACCCGCCGGGTGATCGCCGCCAGCGCCCGCGCCTCCGGCGGCACCACCGCCACCGCCGCGCGCAGCCCGTCCGGCGCCCGCAGCAGCGTCCAGGTGCCCCCCGACGCCAGCGCCGCGCGCGACATCGCCCCGTGCGCCGCCTCGCTCGCCGGCCCGGCCAGCCACGCCAGCCCGCCGCCCCAGTCGAGGAACCCGCGCAGCCCCGCCGCCGCCGCCGCGTCCAGCACCGCCGGCCCGCGCGACGGCCGCACCGACACCCGCCACACCGCATCGCCGGCCTCGGCCCGCAGCGGCCGCGCGTCCCGGATCGCCACCCAGGCGGCGAGGCTCGCCGCGTGCCCCAGCCGCAGCGGTCGCCCGAACCGCGCCAGGTCCTCCACCAGCCGGCCCAGCCGGTACTCGGTGCTGTGCGCGATGTCCTCGATGCGCAGGATCGCCAGCGGCCCGCCCGGCAACCCCTCGACCCGCGCCGCCGCCTCGGCCGGCAGCCACGCCGCCCCCGACACCGCATACGGCGACCCCAGCCCGGCCGCCAGCGCCGCCACCCCGGCGCGCGCGTCGAGCCCCGCCAGCACCACCGACCCGGTCAGCTCCGGCTTCGGCAGCACCTTGACCGTGACCTCGGTGATCACCCCGAGCGTGCCGTGCGACCCGGTCAGCAGCTTGCACAGGTCGAGCCCGGTGACGTTCTTCAGCACCCGCCCGCCGGACCGCGTCACCTCGCCGGCCCCGTTGACCACCCGGATGCCCATGACGTGGTCGCGCATCGCCCCCCAGGCGACCCGCCGCGGCCCCGACAGGTTGGTCGCCACCACCCCGCCCAGGCTCTGCCCCGGGCTCGGGCCCACGCCAAACCCCCCGCCGGTCAGCCCCGCCCCCGCATCATCGGGGTGCAGCAGCGCCGTCAGGTCCGGCGGCTCGGCGATCAGATGCTGCCCGCCCGCCGCGAGCGCCGCCTCGACCTCCGCGAGCGGCGTGCCCGCCTTGGCCGACAGGATCAGCTCGTTCGGCGCATACAGCCCGATCCCGGCATGGTTGCGCGTCGACAGCGACGCCGCCGCCTGCACCGGCCGCAGCATGCCCATCTTGCTGCCGAACCCCTGCACCAGCAGCGGCTCGCCCCGCTCGCGCGCGCCCCGGACGACGTCGGCGATGCCCGCCTCGCTGTCCGGAGCGAACTCAGCCACCCGCCGAGCCCGTCACCCGCCACGCCGGAACCCTGAGCCCCGGAACCCGGCGCCCCGACACCCGGTGCCCCGACACCCGGAGCCCCGTCACCCGGCGCCCCGTCACTCCACGCCCCGTCGCTCCAAACCCCGGCGCCCCGCCCCTCACGCCCCGCCCCTCACGCGGCACTCTGCAGCGGCGCGTCCTGCAGCGGGAACACCTTGGCGGTATTCAGCAGCCACCCCGGATCGAACGCCGACTTGATCCGCCGCTGCTGGTCCAGCTCGACCGCGGTGAACTGCACGGTCATCAGGTCGCGCTTCTCGACCCCCACCCCATGCTCGCCGGTCAGGCAGCCGCCCACCTCGACGCACAGCGTGAGGATGTCGGCGCCGAACGACTCCGCACGGTGGAAGCTGTCGGCGTCGTTGGCGTCGAACATGATCAGCGGGTGCAGGTTGCCGTCGCCGGCGTGGAAGATGTTGGCGACCTTGAGCCCGTACGCCTCGCTCATCTCGCCCATCCGCCGCAGCACCTCGGGCAGCCGCGACGTCGGAATGGTCCCGTCCATGCACAGGTAGTCCGGGCTGATCCGCCCCACCGCGCCGAACGCCCCCTTGCGGCCCTTCCAGATCGCCGCACTCTCCTCGGCCGAGGCCGACACCCGCAGGCTGATCGGGTCGAACGTCGCGCACAGCGCGCTGATGCTGGCCAGCAGCCGGTCCTGCTCCTCGACCGAGCCCTCGACCTCGATGATCAGCATCGCCTCCGCGTCGAGCGGATAGCCGGCATGGGCATACGCCTCGCAGGCATGGATCGCCGGGCGGTCCATGAACTCCAGCGCCACCGGGATGATCCCGGACGAGATGATGCTGTCCACGCAGGCGCCCGCCACCTCGTTGGAGCGGAACGCCGCCAGCATCGCCCGCGCCCCCTCCGGCGAGCGCAGGATGCGCACCGTGACCTCGGTCACCAGCACCAGCTGCCCCTCGCTCCCGGTCAGCAGCCCCAGCCAGTCGTACCCCGCCGAATCCAGGTGCCCGCCGCCGATGTCGAGGACCTCGCCCTCCACCGTGACCACCCGCAGCCCGAGCAGGTTGTTCGCCGTCACCCCGTAGCGCAGGCAGTGCGCGCCGCCGGAGTTCATGTTCACGTTGCCGCCGATCATGCACGCGAGCTGGCTCGACGGGTCCGGGGCATAGAAGAACCCGTCCTGCGCCACCGCCTGGGTGATGCCGATGTTGGTCACCCCCGCCTGCACCACGGCAAGACGGTCGTCGTAGTCCACCTCGAGGATGGCGTTCATCCGCATCAGCCCGACCACCACCGCATCCGCCAGCGGCAGCGCGCCGCCCGACAGGCTGGTGCCGGCGCCGCGCGGCACCACCCGCACCCCGTTGGCATGCAGATAGGCCATCACCGCGGCGACCTGCCCGGTGGTCTCCGGCAGCACCACCGCCATCGGCGGCTGCCGGTACGCCGACAACCCGTCGGTCTCGTACGGCCGCAGCCGCAGCGGATCGGAGATCAACGCCGACGCCGACACCAGCCGCGCGAGCCCGGCCACGATCTCGTCGCGTCGGTCCAGCACGTCCTGCTTCGGGTCCGGCAACGCGATCATCGCGCAATCCTCCTGCTGCACCCGTGTCGCCGGACGTCGACGCGAGACATGGCGCGACGCTCGCGATGCGGCAAGGGAGGCGGCGACGGCGCCCGACCGCGCCGAACCGGCAGGGCAGGGGCCCGCGTCGGCGAGGCGACGCGGCCCGCGGCCTCAGCCCTGGCGGGCCTTCATGCGCGGGTTCTTCTTGTTGATCACGTAGACCCGGCCGCGGCGCCGCACGACACGGCAGTTCTTGTCGCGGACCTTGGCCGCGCGCAGGCTGTTGCGGATCTTCATGACACGACCTTGGGCGAGGGCGGCGCGCCGCACGGCCGCGGCACAGGCCATGCACCGCGAGCGGCGATCGCCGGGAAGCCGGCGGGATACCGGCAGCCCCGCACGCTGTCAACCGGGCCGGCGACGCCGGATCAAGGCAGAGGCCGGCTCTGCCCGGACCCGCCAGAACGGCGGAGCCCTTCGAAAACCCCATCGCGAGCGGAGCGGCACCCCAGGCAAGCGAAGTGCCGCAACCCCTTTCATGTGCGGGTCTGGGGGTTCAACCCCCAGCGGGTCCAGGGCGGAGCCCTGGCCTTCCCGCCGCCCACGCCGCCCCGGCCCTCCCGCCGCCCCCAAGGTTGACGCCGCGCCGCCCAGGCCTGATGTCGCCCCGCACGGCCCGCTCCCGAGCCGCAGGAGATCGCCGATGGCGCAGGGCCCAGCCCGGGACGGCCTCGCCTGGACCGGCTTCCTGGCGATGGCGTTCGCCGTCGTCGGCATGACCGGCGTGGTCGGCACCTACGCCGCCCAGGTGCCGCTGCAGCGCGCGCTCTACCACGAGGCGCTGCTCGACCGCGTGCTCGCGGCCGGGCAGGGGCCCGACGCGCCCCGGGCGCTGGCCGCGCTGCGCCCCGAGGTCGCCGACATCCTGGGCGACGACGCCGCACCGGTGCTCGACGGCGACGGCCCGCTCGCCGCCCGGGTCGCCGCCGCCCGCGCCCGGCTGCAGACCTCGTTCAAGGCGGAGGCCGGCAACGTCGGCTTTCGGCTGCGCATCGTGATCTGCGTGTTCGCCGCGGTCGGGATGCTGTTCGGCGCGATCGTCCTGAGCGTGGTGCGCCGCGCGCGCTGACCCGCAGCCAGGCA
>CAXSEF010000139.1:1265-6439 GCA_964236535.1 uncultured Acetobacteraceae bacterium | reverse complement strand
ATCCGCTTCCAGCGCCGCCAACTCGGCCGTCTTGGCGTCGAGCTCCTCCTGCAGGTTGAACGCCTCCCCAACCCTGCGGCGGTAGCCGGGCAGCCGCTGCTCGGCTTCTGCCACCTGACGGCGGTAGTCAGCCAGCTCCGCCTCGAACCGGTCGAGCTGATATTCGAGCCGGGCGATCAGCCCGAGCGCCGTCAGGTCGCCCTCCAGCCGGATGTCCTGCTCGAAGCCGTGGCGCTCCAGCCACGCCTCCAGCCGGTAGTTCTTCTCGCCCACCGGCTCGCCTGCCGCCTTGATCTCGAAGCCGCCGATCGCCCCCAGGGTCCAGCTGCCCTTCTCCCGGTTGCGCTCCATCAGCCGCAACCGGCTGAGCAGCGAGCCACCCGCGGACTTGCGGTCGGTGCGGACCTTGCCGCCGAGCTGCATGGCGAACAGGTCGCCACGCGTCGGGGTGCGGACCGCGATGTCCTGCTCGATCGCCGCGATCCGCGTCACCGCGTGCGCGACCTCGCGCTCGCAGTCCAGGATGCGCCGGCGCACCGCCAGCTGGTCGTCAAAGTGCGCCGCGCGCAGCCGCTCCAGCCGGCCCACTTCGGCATCCAGTCCCGCCTTGTGCATCAGTCGCGGGTCGCCGGAGGCCAGGGCCTTGGCCATGGCGAACTGGTTCACCTGGCTGCCCGCGTCCTCCAGTCGCCGGATGCTGCGGTCCCCGCCGAGCGCCGCCGCGATGAAGCGAGACTTGCGCTCCAGCAGCTGCCAGGAAGTGGCATCGACGCTGCCCAGCGTGGCGTAGGCGTAGATGTCGATCTCCGGGTTCTGGTTGCCCTGCCGCTCGATCCGTCCCTCGCGCTGCTCGATGTCGGAGGGCAACCACGGCACATCCAGGTGGTGCAGCGCGACCAGGCGCTGCTGGGCGTTCACCCCCGTGCCCATGGTCTGCGTGGAGCCGACCAGCACCCGCACCTTGCCGCTGTTCACCGCCGCGAACAGCTTCTGCTTGGCCTCGGACTTCTTGAAGTCCTGCATGAACGCGACCTGCTCGCGCGGCACCCCCAGGCGCACCAGTTCGTCCCGGATCCACAGGTAGGCGGAGAACCCGCGCGCGCCCTCGGCCGCCTCGGTGCCCAGGTCGGAGAACACCATCTGCGCCGCTCCGGGCAGCGGATACGGCGTGCCGGTGCCGGGCTGCAGGTAGCGGTGGCCCGAGGTCTCCTGCCAGATGCGATGCACGTTGCCGATCAGGGCGTTCAGCTTGTTCCCCGGCTCGTCGCCGGCGCGTGGGTCCTCCGCCGTGTCGGCCCACTGCACGAACCGCGTGTCGATCGCCGCGTGCCGCCCGTCGGTGATGACGGAGAGCAGGATGTCCTCCCCCTTCACGGGCGGACCCTTGCGCATCTCGATCGCCTTGATGCGCGCGGCCAGCACCGCCTGGTAGGCGCGGAAGGCAGCGCTCGCCCTGGCGGTGACGATCTGCCGCTTGCCGCCGCGCACGGTGGGCAGGCGGAGGTGGTGGCGCAGGTCGTCCATCAGCACGACGTCGGCCACGGAGCGGAACATCGCCACCAGCTCCGGCACGTTCACGAACTCCGCAAACCGCGTCACCGGCTTGTAGGCACCCGACGGCTGCAGCTCCAGCTCCGTCCGGGTGTCGCCGAAGCTGCTGGCCCAGGCGTCGAACTCGTGGATGCCGCGCTCGGCCAGCATGGCGGGCTGCATGAAGCGCTGCAGGGTGAACATCTCGCCCAGCGTGTTGGTGATCGGCGTGCCCGACGCCAGGATCAGCGGCCGGGTGGGCTGGCGCTGCGCGATGAACCGCGCCTTGACGTTGAGGTCCCACGCCCGCTGCGAGCCGTCCGGCGCCACCCCCTTCAGCCCGCCCATGTTGGTCGCGAAGCTCAGCTTCCTGAACTCCTGCGCCTCGTCCACGATCAGCTGGTCGATGCCCATCTCGGCGATGGTCAGCAGGTCGTCCTTGCGGGCGGCAAGTCCTTCCAGCTTGGCCTCCAACCTTTCCTTCATGCGCTCGATGCGCTTGCGGGTGATGCGGTCGTCGCCGTCCACCTTGCCCAGCAGCGTCTCGTAGCTGGCCAGCGCCTCGCGGATCAGCCCGGCCTCGAAGTCCGCGGGCGCCGGGATGAACCTGAAGGCGGAGTGGGTGATGACGATGCAGTCCCACGTCGCGGTCGCCGCCCGCGCCAGGAAGCGCTGCCGCTTGTCCCTGGCGAAGTTGGTCTCGTCGGCCACCAGGATGCGCGCGTTCGGGTAGAGCAGCAGGAACTCCCGGCTGGCCTGCGCAAGGCAGTGCCCCGGCACTACCATCATCGCCTTGCCGATGAGGCCGAGCCGCTTCTGCTCCATCACCGCGGCGGCCATGGAGAAGGTCTTCCCCGCCCCGACCGCGTGCGCGATGTAGGTGCCGCCCGCGCTGACGATGCGCCAGATCACCCGCTTCTGGTGCTCGCGCAGGCTAATGACGCTGGACGCCCCTGGTAGCTGCAGGTGCCGGCCGTCGAAGGCACGCGGCACTAGGTTGTTGAACCGGTCGTTGTAGAGCCGGGCCAGGCGCTCGGCGCGCTCCACGTCGGTCCAGATCCAGCGCTCGAACGCCTGCTTGATCCGGCCCAGCTTCTCCTTGGCCGCCTCGGTCTCTGCGGCATTCAGCACCCGGTGCTCGCCGGCGGCGTCGCGCCAAGTGTCGTAGATCTCCGGGATGGAGGCGTTCAGCGCGTCCCACAGCAGCTCGCCAGCATGGCGGCGTGCGGTGCCCCACTCCGACGTGGCGGCCGCCTGCCCCAGGTAGGCGTGGACGTCGAGCGACCACGAGGCGACTTCGACGGTATGGCGCACCTTGGTGGCGACGCCGATCACCTCGGCCGAGAACCGCTCCACCACCGGCGCCGGGATCCACGGTGCACCGAGGCGCGCGGTGATCTCGGACGGCTTCAGGTCCACCGGCTGGACCCGGGCCAGAGCGACCACGTTGCGTGCGTGGCCGGGGTCGAGTGCCGCCGCGGCCTCTGCCGCCGCCAGCTTCGTGCGGACCTTTCCGGACAGGTAGGCATCCGCAGTCTCCCAGGCCTCGTGCCCCGGGGTGCTCGCCTGCGGGTCGAGGAACACCGCCTCGCCGAGCTCCGCCAGCACCTCGTCGCGCGACCGGCCGAGCATCTCCGAGACCCGGGCGATGTCCACGTGCCCGACCTCGTGCAGAGTCACCGCGAGGGCGTCGGCCGCCGAGGTGATCACCGGCTCGGACGGCGGATGGATCACCCGCTCCGAGAAGATCGGACCCATGGCGGCGGTGCCGGTGTCCTCGTCGTAGCTCTCGATCGAGGACACCAGCCACACGTCGGGATCGTCCAGGAACGGCGACAGGTTCGGCCGGCGCACCGTCTCGCGCGCCTCGCCGGTCCTGGGATCGGTGCCGGTGCTCACGCTGGTGAGGTTGATCGGCCCGAAGCTGCGCACGAACGCCTGGTAGGTCGTGCGCAGGCGGGCCTGCAGCAGTCCCCAGGGCTCGTTCGCCTCCTGCGCGCGCAGCACCAGCCGCACCGCGTCGCGCACCGGCAGCAGCAGCCGGATGATCCGCGCGTGCTTGGCGAAGATGCCCTCCTTCACCGTGGCCGACTTCACGGCCACCGGCTGCGGCACGCCGCCGAGCACCTGCATCAGCGCGCCGTCGAGCACGAGGTAGCTGCCCTCCTTGACCGTGGCGCCCTCGGCCGCGGTGCCGACCTGCACGCGAGCACTGGGCTTGCGGGGCGACGTGGACTCTGCCGGCGCCGCGGGCGCGCAGATGTCGCGCGGCAGGCTCTGCACCGCCCTGCCCAAGTCGTCCTCGATCCCGGCCAGGCCGGTCGCACGGGGATGGCAGGTGTAGACCACGCCGTGCTGGCTGGTGGTGCGCCCGTGGGTGCCGAGCACCTGCTGCGGGTGTTCGGCGAAAGCACGGTTCACCGACACCGCGGCCTCGCCGTCCTCCGAAGGCAGAACCTCCACCAGGTCGCACCACGCCAGGCCACCTGCCGGCTGGTCAGCTCCGCGACGGCGAAAGAACAGCACGTCGACCACGACCTCGGTGCCCGATGCCGCCAGCATAGCCCCTTCCGGCATCCTGACCGCGCCCACCAGGTCGGCCAGCGATGCAATGTGCTCGCGCGCCTTCGGGTCGGACTTGTCCATCGTGTATCGGCTGGTCACGAACGCCCCGAGGCCGCCCGGCTTCAGCCGCTCGACGCTCCTGGCGATGAAGTAGTCGTGCAGGCTGAGACCCAGCCTGCCGGCGGCGTCCTCGGTCCGCACCGTGCGGTCCGAGAACGGCGGATTGCCCACCACCAGGTCGAAGGTCTCCGGCAGGCGGGCCTTGGTGAAGTCCTCGTTCCTGATCCAGGCCTCGGGGTAGAGCAGCCGGGCGATCCGCGCCGTGGTGGGGTCCATCTCGATGCCGGTTGCGGCCGAGCGTGCCGCCATCTTCTCCGGCATCATCGCCAGGAACAGTCCGGAGCCGCAGCCCGGCTCCAGCACGCTGCCGCCCTTGAACCCCATGCGGGCGAGCGCCGACCAGATCGCGCGGATCATGAACTCCGGGGTGTAGTGGGCATACTGAGTCGAGCGGGCAAGTGCCGACAGCTCCGCCGGCGACACGAGCTGCTCGAGATCGCGGCCGAGATCCTCCCAGCCCGGGCGAAACCCCTCGCCGGCGCGGCGGAACAGGGTGTTGGCCAGTTCGCCTGCGCCGAACCCCACGAAGCGGGACAGGCGCTCCTGCTCGTCCGCGGTGGCGTGGCGGTCCTCGCCCTCGATCGCCTGCAGCAGGCGGATCGCGGCGATGTTGTCGGCCGCCCGCGCCTTCCAGCCCCTGGCCAGGGCGCGCTCGCCCTCGAGACGGAAGGTGTGCGCCGGCACGCGGTCGACGGGCGCCTCCACCAGCTCCGCGGGCTCTGGCAGTACATCCTCGCGGAAGCGCGGCAATGCGGCGCCGAGGGTCAAGCCGCCCAGGGCGGTGTTGTCAAACAGGGAGAGGGTGAGCTGGGACATCGGATGTCGTCCTGTCGCGCGAACGCCGAGCGCCCGGACGCCTGGGGAGGCGGCCGGGGGACCGGGTGCGGATGAGGCCCGCCCCGGCGAAAGGGGGCAGGCGGAGGAAGGGTGTCAGTCGGTCGGTGTCAGGCGGAGTCGAT
>CAXSEF010000139.1:0-1165 GCA_964236535.1 uncultured Acetobacteraceae bacterium | reverse complement strand
GATCTCCGGTTCAGTCTTCTTCCCGAAGACCCCTCCGAGCGGGTGCATCGGGGTGGCCCGCGCAACGGCGCGCCCGCTTGGGCGCGGGACCGCATCCCACGCGCAGGCGGGCCGCTTGGCCCGCCGAGCATGGGGAGGACCCACCCGTTGCGCGGGACACCCCGATGCACCAGCCATCTTCCCCCCCCTGCTCTCCCTTTCCGTCTCGCCTCCAGGCGTCAGTCCTGCACCATCAGGAAACCCTGGTGCTCGCACAGGTCGACAAGCGCATCGACCATGTCCTGCAGCTGGTCGGTGTTGTGCTCGATCACCGGGGCGACCGAGTGAGGGTCCTCTGCCGCCAGGCGGCTGGCGACGTCGCGCTGCCGGCCGATGACCCCGTTCAGCTCCCGCACCACCGCCTTGGCCGCCTCCTGGGAGATCGTCTGCAGGCCCGGGCCGGAGAGGGGTTCGGAGGTGGCGCCGAGCTGCAGGCTCAGCACCACGAGCTGTTCCATCGCTCCGAGGCGATCGTCCTGCTGCAGGGACTGGATCAGCGCGCGGATCTTCTGCGCAGCGTCAGGCTGGGTATGTGCGGTCATGATCGGAGGCATCCTTGTGGAGCTTCGCCGGCTCACAAGAGCAACCGCCTTGTCGACCAGCCACGCGCGGCAAAGACCGCGGGTGTGACCGGAGTAGGCAAAAAGGTTACGCTCTGTAAGCCCGGCTGGGGAAAGGTCGTGCAGTTGTGTGCAGGGCCGGTGAATACCGCCTACGAGCGTATTCACCGGCCTGACTGGCTGCCGTCGGCGGTCTCTATAGTCTCAGTATTTGCGTGCCCGCGATTTCGGGGGCCGGGACGACCATGCAGGCGAGCGGCAGCGGCTTGTTGTGCCGGCCGTCCCAGGTCAGCGCCTGGCACCGGCTGAGCAGGCCGCCCTGCATGGCCAGCACGTCACGCGCGATGCAGGCGTTCTCGTTGCCGCCAAGCGGACGGCGGCAGGGCTCGCCCGCCACGGCCAGGCACCGCGGGCAGTCCAGGGTCAGGGCGGGATCGGTGGGCCATTCGGCAGCGCAGCGCAGGCACTGCACTGGACCAGTGGCGAGAGGGGGCTGGACGACGCGGCAGGAGGAGAAGGGGCGGGATTGTCCCATGGTGCTCTGTCCCTTTCAGGGTTCTGAACAC
>CAXSEF010000138.1:0-6452 GCA_964236535.1 uncultured Acetobacteraceae bacterium | reverse complement strand
CCGCCCACACTCAAGGCACGGGATCAAAGGGCACCATGCCTGAAGGACAAGCCCTCGCGGGTCGGGCAGAGCCCGGCCCTGCCGGCGTCACGCCGCCTTCGCGGCCGCCGGCGCCTGGTGCACCAGGGCCTCGTAGTCGGCGAACAGGGTGAGGGTGATCTCGCCGGGCGCGTAGTGCCGCCCGTCGATCTCGCGCACCGGGGTCACTTCGGCGGCGGTGCCGACGAGAAAGACCTCGTTCGCCTGGGACATCTCGTCGGGCATGATGACGCGCTCGATGACCTGCAGGCCGCGGCGGCGGGCGAGATCCATGACGGTGCGCCGGGTGATGCCGTCGAGGAAGCAGTCCGGGATCGGGGTGTGCAGGGCGCCGTCGATGACGAAGAAGATGTTGGCGCCGGTGGCCTCGGAGACCTGGCCGCGCCAGTCGAGCATCAGGGCGTCGTCGTATCCGGCGGTCTCGGCTTCGTGCTTGGAGAGGGTGCTGGTCATGTAGAGGCCGGCGGCCTTGGCGGCGGTGGGCGCGGTCTGCGGGTGGGGGCGGCGCCAGGTGGCCATGCCGAGGCGGACGCCCTTCATGCGGTCGGCGCCGAAGAAGTTGGGCCAGGCCCAGCAGGCGACCATCAGGTGGATGGTGGTGTGCTGCGCCGAGATGGAGAGCTGCTCGGAGCCGCGCCAGGCGAGCGGACGGATGTAGCCGTCGGTCAGGTTGTTGGCGGCGAGCGCCTCGATGCAGGCGGCGTCGATGGCGTCGGCGCCGAACGGGATCTCGAAGCCGAGGATGCGGCCCGAGGCGATGAGGCGGTCGGTGTGCTCGCGCAGCTTGAAGATGCGGCCGGAATAGGCGCGCTCGCCCTCGAACACCGCGCTGGCGTAGTGCAGGCCGTGGCTGAGGACGTGGAGCCGGGCGTCGTTCCAGTCGATCATCTGGCCGTCCCACCAGATCCGCCCGTCGCGGTTGTCAAAAGGAAGCAGCGCCATGGAAGTCTCCGACGACATATTGTTGCCTTGGTGTAATCGAGGTTATGATTGGCACCCTTTTAAGTCAACGAACCTGCCCCATCGCGAGGAGATGCCAGTCATGCCCGATGCCAAGCCGGCCGCGCGCGCCGCGGGCGTGCCGGCCCGGTTCGAGCGCCTGCCCGCGCGGGGGCGCGCCGAGGCAGCGCCGGCGGCGAGCGGAGCCGGCAGCAGCCTGCTGTTCCTGCGCGAGGAGCAGATGCGGCTGGCGCAGGACATGATGTTCTTCGCCTACCGGGACTTCACCGGGGCGGCCGACGCGATCCTGCACGAGCTCGGGCTCGGCCGCGCCCATCACCGCGCGCTGCACTTCATCGGCCGCAACCCGGGCATCGCGGTGGGCGACCTGCTGGGCCTGCTGCGCATCACCAAGCAGAGCCTGGCGCGGGTGCTCGGCGTGCTGCTGGAGCAGGGCCAGGTCGCCCAGGTGACCGGCCGCGTCGACCGCCGCCAGCGCCTGCTCACCCTCACCCAGTCGGGACAGGCGCTGGAGCGGCAGCTGTTCGACCGGCAGCGCGAGCGCCTCGCCAAGGCCTACAGCGACGCCGGCGGACCGGCGGTCGAGGGGTTCCGCCAGGTGATGCGCGGCATCATGGACGCAGCGGCGCGCGCCGACCTCGATGCCCAGGAGCGCGGCGCCCGGCCGCGGGGCTAGGGCGGGCGGTCCGCGGCGGTGGCGAGGCCGTGCCGGGTGAGGCCGGGCGCTGCCCAGCCGGGACGATCATGCGCCAGACGACGGGTCCAGAGGCGTGCCGCGGCCGGGTCCGCAGGCGGAGCCCCTCGCCGTGCCCGCAGCGTCCCGCGCTGTCCCGGCACCGATCAAAGCAGGTGGCGCAGCATCCCGAGGTGGCGGTGGCCTTCGCGGAGATCCGAGATGGTGCCGTTGCTGTCCCGACCGAGCGAGCTCGACTGGCCCGGCGGCGTCTCCTAGGCCAGCGTCTCCGAGGCCAGCGGCATGCCGCGCGCCACCTCGGGGTCGCGCTGCTCACAGGCAGCCCGGAACAGCGACGCCAGCCGCCTGGCCAGTCGTCCGGTGTGGTGCGAGCGGCCGAGCCGCGTGATGGCTGTGTGCCCGGTCGATGCGTCCAGGGCATTCCTCCCCTGACCTCCCTGTCCCGGCAGCCGCAGGCAAGGCTTGCGACCCGGCTGGCGAAGCGCCTATGCGGTGAAGCCGTAAAGAAAGCCCAGCGAGACCTCCAGCGCCGATGCGACGCTGCAGATCGTGTTGGAGGTGAACGCCAGGCTGCCGGCCTCGTATTGGCGGAGCGTGACCGGGCTGACGCCGAGCGCTGACGCGAACTCGCCGACCGACTTCCCGCTGCGCTCCCGGGCCAGCATCAGGCGCTGTCCGACATAGACGTCGATCGGCCTGGAATCCGGCGGGAAAATCGGTTGCGGCAGCGCGATGTCGTCCGACATGAGGCACATCCCGGTTGTGGGTGACGAATGCGGCGCTGCGCCAGGGAAGTCCGTCGGATCGGACTGCTCGGAACTGGTCCGGGGCAGTGGTTGCTACAGCTGTAGGCAACAAAAAAATACAACCTGGGTTGCTTACAAAAACGAAATGGCCTTGTCTGCCGGTTCCTGGCCGACCGCGAAAGTCGCGGCCCGCTTCCTGGGCGCCGGCCGCGCACGCCCGCCGGCGCCGTGCTATCGTGGCTCCATGCCAGACGAAGCCCACATCCTGGTGGTCGACGACGACCAGCGGCTGCGCGACCTCCTGTCGCGCTACCTCACCGAGAACGGCTTTCGCGTCACCACCGCCAGCGACGCCGGGGACGCCCGCGCCAAGCTGACCTTCCTGCAGCCCGACCTGCTGGTGCTCGACGTGATGATGCCCGGCGAGAGCGGCCTCTCGCTCACCCAGTCGCTGCGGCGCGACGCCGCCCACCTGCCGGTCCTGCTGCTCACCGCGCGCGGCGGCCCGGACGACCGGGTGGCGGGGTTCGAGGCCGGGGCGGACGACTACCTCGGCAAGCCGTTCGACCCGCGCGAGCTGCTGCTGCGGCTGCGCGCCATGCTGCGCCGCACCGCCGTGGCGCCGGCGCCGGAGCCGCCCGGCCGGCTCCGCCTCGGCGCGCTCGAATTCGACGTGGCGCGGTCAGAGCTGAGCAGCGCCACGGGGGTTGTCCACCTCACCGGCGGCGAGGCGGCGCTGCTCGCGGCGCTGGCGCGGACCCCCGGCCAGGTGCTGTCGCGCGAGGAGATCGCGGTCCATCTCAACACCGACGAGGCCGGCGAGCGGGCGATCGACGTGCAGGTCACCCGGCTGCGGCGCAAGCTGGAGGAGGACCCGCGCGAGCCCCGGTTCCTGCACACGGTGCGCGGCCGCGGCTACGTGCTCAAGCCAGGCGGCTGACCGGCGGTGGGCTCGAGGCAAGCCAGGCCGGGCTCACACTTCGCCCAGACCCGGCACAGGGCGAAGGCCTTCGCCGACCCCTCGCCCGGGCTCGGCGGCACAGCGCCCGAGTCCGTGCCAGGACGCCCTTCAGGTGCGGGTCCGCGGGCGCGGCCCTGCTCGCAGGACCGAGGGCGGGACCCTGGCCGGGCTCGCCGCCGATGAGCATGGACATCCCGGTGGCCCCGCCCACCGCCACCTCGAGTGCCGCGGTGTCCGGCCGCGTCGCGCGCCGCAAAACCCTCGCCCGCGGCGAGCGCCCCGGCTGGGACCGCCCGCTGCGCCGCGTGCTGCCGCGCTCGCTGCTCGGCCGCAGCCTGCTCATCATCCTGCTGCCGCTGGTGCTGGTGCAGGGCGTCACCCTGTTCATCTTCTACGGGAGCCACCTCGACCTGATCTCGCGCCGGCTTGCCAGCGCGGTGGCGGGCGAGGTCGCGCAGACCGTGTCCCAGCTTGCCCTCGACCCCGACGATGCCGCCCGCGAGCGCACCCTCGCCCTGGCGCGCGAGGAGTTCGAGATCGGCATGGCCATCCGCCCCGACGCCGTGCTCGCCCCGCGCACCCGGGTCAACGTGCTCGGCCCGATGGACGACGACCTCGCCGCCAGCCTGACCGCCAAGCTGCACCAGCCGTTCCGCATGGACTGGACCTCGGACCCGCAATCGGTGCTGCTGGAGGTGCGGATCAGCCAGGGCCTGCTCGACGTCCAGGTGCCGCGCAAGCGCCTCTACACCAGCATGATCTACGTCTTCGTGCTGTGGATGATCGGCACGGCCGTGCCGCTGTTCGGCATCGCCGCCCTGTTCATGCGCAACCAGGTCCGCGCCATCC
The DNA here is from genome assembly GCA_964236535.1 of uncultured Acetobacteraceae bacterium. Lineage (GTDB taxonomy): Bacteria > Pseudomonadota > Alphaproteobacteria > Acetobacterales > Acetobacteraceae > CAXSEF01. The sequence continues at coordinate 2,203 of CAXSEF010000138.1, read as the reverse complement.
GCCGCCTCGCCCGTGCGGCCGAGGCGTTCGGCATGGGACGCGACCGCGGCCCGATCAAGCCGGAGGGCGCGATCGAGGTGCGCCGCGCCGCCACCGCCTTCAACCGCATGCAGGAGCGCATCCGCCGCTTCCTCGCCCAGCGCACCGAGATGCTCGCGGGCGTCAGCCACGACCTGCGCACCCCGCTCACGCGGCTGCGCCTCGCGCTGGCCTTGCTGCCGGCCCCGGCGCACGACGTCGCCGACATGATCGCCGACCTCGAGGAGATGGAGCGCATGATCGAGGGCTACCTCGTCTTCGCCCGCGGCGAGAGCACCGAGCAGGCCCGGCTGGTCGACCTCTCCGCGGTCCTGGAGGAGGTCGCCGCCAGCGCACGGCGCGGCGGCGCGCGGATCAGCCTGGACGCGCCCGCCGGCCTCACCCTGCCGCTGCGTCCGGACGCGCTGCGACGCGCCGTCACCAACCTGGTCGACAACGCGAGCCGGCACGCCCGCGCGGTGGCGCTCTCCGCCGTGCCGCAGGACCGCGCCGTGCTGGTCATCGTCGACGACGACGGGCCGGGCATTGCCGCCGCGCGGCGCGAGGACGTGTTCCGCCCCTACGAAAGCGGCAAGCCGGGCGGCATCGGGCTGGGCCTGACCATCGCGCGCGACATCGTCCGTGCGCACGGGGGCGACATCGTGCTGGAGGACAGCCCGCTCGGCGGGCTGCGCGCGCGCATCCGGCTGCCGGTCTGAGGCGGTGGTCGTACCGCGGTCCCGGACATCGGCCTGTAAGCAGGCAAGGCTGGGCTCCCCCTCCGCCCAGACCTGCCAGAGGCCCGCGGCCTCTGGAAACCCTTTCCCTAGGCGGATGGATTCCAAAGGCCAGGCCTCTGGCGGAGTCCGGAGGCAGAGCCTCCGGCCTTGCTGGCCTACATCGACGGGCCGGGCGGACGCTGCAGCCCGCAGGGGCCTGCTGCCGCTACGCCGTTCCCGCCGCGAGCAGCCCGGCCAGGGTCAACGCCGGCCAGCTTCGTGCACGCTTCATGACCGCGGCTCCCCTTGTCGCTGTCCCGCCGCGGCCGTTCCCGCCGGGTCCCGCCGGCCGGTCGGCAGCCGGGGCGCGCTCACGGCTGGCCCGCGGTCTTGCCCTTCGCCACCAGCGTCTTGGCCTCCTCGACCGCCTCGGTGAACCGGCTGTTCAGCAGCCCCACCGCCTCGCTGTTCGAGCGCTGGATCAGCTCGCTCAGCTCGCGCATGTTGACCACCGCCTTCTCGTAGCTGGCCTTGAGCAGATCCGCCTGCCGCACCGCCTTGTCCTGCGGGCCCTCCGGCGTGGTGATCTGGCGCATCGTCTCGCTCAGGTCCGACATGGTCTGCTGCATGATCTCCATGTGGCGGCGCGCCACCGTCTGCGCCCCCTGCAGCGCCACCCGGTTCGCAGCCGACAGCGTCTCCATGTTGCGCTGGTGCGCGCTCATCAGCAGGCTCATGTCCGGCATCACCGGGGTGCGCAGCTGCGAGAACATGCGGTTCATCTCCGCCAGCGCGTTGGATTGCGTCTCCGCCGCCATCCGCGCGAACTCGGAGACCGCGTTCATGGCGCTGCGCCCCGCGTCCATGCCGGACTGCGTGGCCTGGTCCGCCGGCTTCGATGGGTCCGCCATGCTCGTCATCCTCCCTGGTTCACGCCGAAGTCGGCCCGAGACGCCGCTACCGCGCCGGCCATCCGGCCGTTCCGCAATCTGGGCCGCATACCGGGGCGGAGCAAACGAACTCTGTGCGTGCAACGAAATGCGGGGCGAGCCCCGGGCATTGACCTGCAGGCGAGGCTAGGCCGGGCTTCCGCTCCGCCAGGCCCGCTAAAGCCTGAGGCCTCTGGGAGCCCTTTCCCTGTGCAAATGGATTCCAAAGGCTCGGCCTTTGGCGGAGTCCAGAGGCAGAGCCTCTGGCCTTGCCTGCCTGAACGACCACGCTCAAGGCCGGTTGGGTAGACCGCCACACCCAGGCACTGCCAAGGACACATGTTGCACCGGCCGGCCGCGGGACGGGCCGGCGCTCCCGACCTCGGCTGGCCGTCCACGCCCCCCGGCGGACGGACTCAGGCGGGCGGCGGCATGACGAGCAGCGGCGGCAGGTCCTGCACCATCCCCGGCGGCAACGGGTCGTCGTCGTCGCCGATGTCCACCACGCCCTCGACCCAGTCGTCATCCCGGCCGCGC
>CAXSEF010000137.1:0-6504 GCA_964236535.1 uncultured Acetobacteraceae bacterium | reverse complement strand
AACGCGAGCGCGTCACGTGACAGGTCAGCTTGCACCAGAATCAGGCCGCGCAACGCGACCACGTCGTAGTAGTCTGCGCGGGACGAGACGGCGATTTGCCGGCGTGCGCCCTCCAAGAGGATACGGCCTTTCGCCTCCAATGCCCGCTGGTAGAAGGTCTCCGGCGGCAGAAGCGGCGGCGTGTCGCCCAGCACCACCTCCAGAAAGGCCAGCGGTTGTACGTGCCGACCAATCACGACCAGGCAGACCGTGAGTGGGGTTGCCAGCAGCAGCCCGATCGGCCCCCAAAGCAAGGTCCAGAAGGCTGTCGCGACGATGATGGCGAGAGGCGAAAGCCCAGTGCTGTGGCCATAGATCAGCGGCTCGATTATTTGGCCCATGACTAGCTCGCCGCCGATGAACAGCACCAGGACGACGAGTGCCAGTGACCATCCGGGAGCGACTGCGAGCGCCAGCAGCAACGGCGGAGCCAGTGCAATGAAGACGCCGACATAGGGCACGAACCGCATCAAACCGGCGAGAATGCCCCATAGGACGGAGTTCGGCAGCCCGACCAGCCACAAGCCGATGCCAATGCCTACGCCAAAGCCGGTGTTCAGCCCCAGCTGGAACAGGAAGTAGCGCGACAGGCGCCGTGCCGCGTCGCTCATCGCCAGGATGGTACGGTGCAGGTCACGCCGCCCCACCAGCCGTACCAGCCGGTCACGCAGATCCTCATTGGCGAGCAGGATGAAGATGGTGAACACCAGCACGATGCCAGCCGTGCCGAGCGGCCCGAGCAGCGGCTGTGCCCAGCTGCGTGCGAGTGCCACACGGGACTCATCGCCGGCGCCGAAGGCTGGGCTCGAGTGGCTGCCTGCTGGTACCAGCGCCTCGGCCCTGCCTAGCAGGCCGCCGCCGGCGATGAGCGCGTGCCATTTCCCCTCGATGGTCGTCATATAGGAGGGCAGGTTCGCCGTCAGCATGGCGACCTGACGTCCGACCATGGTGCCGATGCCACCGAGCACAGCGAAAGCGAGCACGACGACGAGCAGCACGGCGATCACCCGCGGCAGTCGCGCGCGCCCGAGCAGCGCACAGGCCGGAGCCAACACGAAGGCCAGCAGCGATGCCAGCACCAGAGGCTCCAGCACCTCACGGCCGAAGTACAGTGCTGCGACGACGATGGCGCCCGCGTTCAGGCCCGTCATCGCGGATCGACCAGAGGCAGCGACGCCGGGAATGAAGGCATCTTCGGGGGTCATCGCCTTGCTCCGGCTCGGATGGAGATCTTACCGTGCTGGACGCGGTCAGCCGCGGCCGCTAGCTGGATGAATTGGATGGGGGTGGAGAACGACGTGACCAGGCTGCTGCTTGTCGAGGATCATGAAGAGCTTTGGGACTTCCTGTCGCGACGGCTTCGCCGCCGCGGTTTCGAGGTTCTGCTCGCACACGACGAACGACAGGCGCTCGACCAGGTGCGGGACGGCACGCCGGATCTGGTGTTGCTCGACATGGACCTGCCGATAATGGATGGCTGGACGGTAGCGCGCACGCTCCGCGAGGGGAGCGACCGCACACCTATTATCGCGCTGACGGCGCATGCCATGGCCGGCGACCGCGCCAAGGCGCTCGAAGCGGGTTGCGACGACTATCACTCGAAGCCGGTCGACCTGCCGCGGCTGCTGCAGCAGATTGACGACGCGCTGCTTCAAAGGGAGGACGCCGAGGACTGAGGCGACTGCCCGGACCGGGGTGCCCCCGCCGCGGAGTCGTCGGGGGCCGGCTGAGCCATGCAGTCCATCTGCCGCAGCTGGTTGGCAAGGCCGCGCAGGCTGGTGTTGCCCTTGTTCAGCACCTGGTTAGCACCGCGCAGTCGGCGCCGATCCTCGGCATTCAGGTCGCGCGCTGTCAGCACCATCACGGGTACGGTCTCGCAGCCCGGATGGGCGCGCATCCGGGTCAGGAACTCGAAGCCGTCCATGACCGGCATGTTCAGGTCGAGCAGCACCACATGCGGGATCGAGTGGGCGATTAGCTCGAGTGCCTCCTGGCCGTTGGCAGCCTCGACCACGGTCCAGCCGTTTCTTTCAAGCGCCTGGCGGGTCAGGTGCCGAGTGTCGGCCTCGTCGTCGACGATCAGCACGCGGCCGTCGTCGTCCTGGCGGAAATGCTCCATGACGTGGCGCAGGCGATCCCAATCCACCGGCTTGACCACGTAGTCCGAGGCCCCAAGCGACGAGGCGAGCGCCCGCTCGGTGACAAAAGTCACCATGACGACCGGGATGTCGGCCAGGGTTGGATCGGCTTTGAGCGCGCTCAATACCGACCAGCCATCCATCCCGGGCATGGTCACGTCGAGCAGAATCGCTCGCGGGTGCAGCTGCCGGGCGAGCAGGAGCCCGGTCGGTCCGTCGGCAGCGGTGCGGGCGAGGAAGCCCTCGCGGGTGAGAAAGCGGCTCATGAGATCCCGCTGCGTCTCGTCGTCGTCCACGATCAGCACGATGTCGCGACGACCGTCGGCATCTTCGTCAGTCGCTGCGGCAAGGTCGAGAGCGGGTGGCGGCCCCAGCACCGCGGGCAGCCGCACGGTGAAGGTGCTTCCCTGCCCCTGCGCGCTCGTGACCTGCACCTCTCCGCCGAGCAGGGTGGCGAACGCCCGCGTCAGGGCCAAACCGAGGCCGGTGCCGCCGAACTGCCGCGTTGTAGAGGCATCGGCCTGCTGGAAGCGCTGGAACAGCTTGGCCATCTGCTCGTCGGTCATCCCGATCCCGGTATCGGCCACCGAGAAGCTCAGCATTTCGCGCCCGTCTTCGGCCTGCATGTGCTCGACCGCCAGCGTCACGGTGCCGTTCTCGGTGAACTTCGCCGCGTTGCTTAGCAGGTTGAACAACACCTGCCGGATCCGGGTGACATCGGACCGCATGCCGCCGAGATCCTCTGGTAGCTCCAGCCGCAGGCTGTTGCACTTCCGCTCCATCAGGTTGCCGACGGTTGCCGCGACGTCGCGCACCATGGCGGCGACATCAAAGGTTTCGACATAGGCCTCCATCTTGCCGCTCTCGACCTTTGAAAGATCGAGGACGTCGTTGATCAGCCCAAGCAGGTGGCGAGCGTTACCCTCGATTTTACCGACATCGCCGGCAAGGTTGACCGGCGGCGTGCCGTCCTCGATCTCCTCGCCCAGCATCTCGGCATAACCGATGATCGCCGAGAGCGGGGTGCGCAGTTCGTGGCTCATGTTGGCGATGAAGGTGCTCTTGGCCCTGTTGGCCGCTTCCGCCTCGTCGCGGGCCACCTCGAGTGAATTCTCGACCTCGCGCATTGCCGTCACGTCGGTGTTGCTGCCGAACCAGCCCAGGATGCGGCCCTCCGGACATGACTCATGCGGTTCCTCCCGGATCGGCAGCGCCCGCGACAGGAACCAGCCAAAGCTGCCGTCCCTGGCCCGAAGCGGGAAGGTTTCCTCCCAGTCCTGGCCGGTGCTCAGGCAGTCGCGGAAGCGGTGCTCGATTCGTTCCGCGTGATCGGGATGCAGCACGCCCCGCCATCCCCAGCCCTGCATATCCGCAAATGTGGTGCCGGTGTAGTCATACCAGCGCTGATTGTACCAGTTCACCGCGCCGTCGGCATCGGTCATCCAGCTCAGCTGCGGAATGGCATTGGCAATGGTGCGGAACTTCGCCTCGCTCTGCCGCACCTGCGCCTGCTCGCGGCGGCGTGCGGTGATGTCGCGCAGGTGGGCAGTGAACAGCGGCTGCGCGCCGCCGACGGTGCGCGTGATCGAGAGCTCGATCGGGAAACGAGCACCGGCCGCATCGGCGGCGTCGATCTCGAGGCGCCGCCCCAGCCAGGTTTCGTCGCCCTCCAACGCCCGCGCAAAGGCATGGCGGTGGGCGTCCGGCGCGTTGTGAGGCAGCAGCGTGGCAGCGATTTCGCACCCCGCAACCGCGACCGCGCTACGGCCAAAGGTGCGCTCGGCGGCTGCGTTGAACTCCAGGATGCAGCCCTCGGCGTTGACGGTGATCACGCAGTCGGGCGACGAGGCGAGGATGGCGCGCTTGAGCTGCTCGCTCAAAGTGAGTGCCAGCGCGACCCGGCGTCGGTCGATGGCCTGGCCTATGTGCTGGCCGAGCGTCGCGACAGCCTGCAGCAGGCTTTCGTCCAGGGCGATCGGCTGGGTGCTGAAGAACTCGATGGCGCCGAGCACCATCTCCCCGTCCATCAGCGGGAACACGAATGCGCTGCGCAGACCTGAGCGGGCGATGATCAGGTTGTTGGGATCGTCCGCATCGGCCGACATGTCCGCGACGTGGATCGGGCCCTGCGTCGCCCAGGCTTTCCCAGGCAGGCCGAGGCCGAACCGCATGACCCTGCCGCAGCGCAGGCCCAGCCCCTCATCTTGAGCGCTGTCCGACCGGGTCCACGTGGTTGTGGACCGGAGGATCTCGGTGCCGTCGGGGTTGGTCTCGCGTCGCCATAACAGGCCGGCGTCCCAGCCAAGACCTTCACCGATCGCCCTCAGGATGCGGTCCGGCAGCTCCTGGTCCTCGCTCGTGCCGGCGAGCAGCCGGCTGACCGCATACTGGACCGCCAGGCGCCTCTGCGCGTCCTGGCGGATGGACAGTTCGCTGAACGTGATGGCACTGCCGATGACCGCGTGGCCAGCCCGCACCGGGAACGCGGAGTATTCCGCCAGGATCGGCGTGCCGTCGCGCCGCCACAGCATCTCGTTGTTCAGTCGTACTGGACGCCCAGTGGTGGACGTCTGCAGGAGCGGGCACTCGGCCTGCGGAAACGATGATCCGTCTGGCCGGGTATGATGGATCGCGGCGTGCATATTGCGTCCGAGCAGCTCTTCCGAACGCTCGTAGCCGAGCATGGTCAAGGCTGCCTGGTTCACATACACGCAGCATCCAGCGGTATCGACGCCGTAGACGCCGTCGCCGAGAGCGTCGAGCAATTGCCACTGGTCGGGGATCGGGGCGGATGCCTCAGCATTGGCGATCATGGCGGTTCTCGCGGGATTGGCGGCTGGGGCGGCGCCGGTTCGGAACTCATCGGCCACCCAGGGGCCAGAACAGCATCAGCGGCGGCAGGCCGGCGACGACCACCAGAAGGGAGAGTGGCGCGCCCAGCCGGTCCGGCATCTGCGGCGAGGCGCTGCGCAGCACCATCACTTCGCCGGCGTGCAACCGGACGCTGGCCAAGCCCTGGCCAATCCTCGTGCCGCCGCGGGCTGACCGCGAGCATGCCGATTGAGAGCCGCTCCCGAGCCTGCCGTGGGCCAGCGTCTGGCCGACCAGCGCGCTCTCAGCAGTCACCACGCACTCGACAGCATTGCCTCGCCCCGGCCGCCCCAGCCAGCGTCAGGCCGGCGCAGGCGACCAGCCGCTCTAGATCGACCGACTCGCCGCGCAAAAGCATGACATCGCAGTCCCGCACCACCAGCTCCGGACGCGGCGGCAGACGCCTGAAGCGCTCGCGCATCACCACCGCCATCTGCACGTCGCCCTTCGCCATCGCCTCCACATCGGCCAGTCTGCGGCCGGATGCCATCGACGCGGCCTCGACGCGAGCCTCGGCAGTGTAGTTCTTCAGGTTGAACGCGGCGTCGAGCGAGGCCGCGGCGCGACGGCTGCCGGGCAGCAGCCGCCAGCCGACGCTCAGGAAAGCGAGGCCGATCAAGGCGACCGACAGCCCGACCGGGATATAGTCGAACATGCCGAACAGCCTGCACAGCGTGTCCGCGCGCCACCTTGGCGATCAGGACGTTGGGCGAGGTGCCGACGAGGGTGACCAGGCCGCCGAGCATAGAGGCCGACGCCATCGGCATCAGCAGCGCGGACGGCGCCGTCTTGATGCGCCAGGCGAGCTGCAGCACCACGGGGATGAAGATCGCGAGCGCACCCAGGTTCTTGGTCGCCATTGACAGCAGCATAACCGATTCGACCAGCACCGGAACCTGCACCGTGCGCAGGCATGGCGTTATTTGCCGCATCGCCGCCTCGATGAGGCCGGATCTAGCAATGGCCGCGCTGACCGCCAAGGCAGCGGCGATGATGATGACCACGTCGTCAAAGAAGCCGTTCAAGGTCTTGCGTGCCGGCACCACTCCGATTGCGACGCCGACCACCAGAGCGGCGATGGCGACCAAATCGTCCGGTTGGCGGTCCCAGATGAAGTAGGCGACGGCGGAGGCGATCAGCGCGAACGAAAGGTTCTGGTCGACCGTCATCGGATGCGCTGATCCTGGATTGGATTCGGTCCCAACCATACCCTGAGGCACGGGTTCATAGCAGGGATGAACGCCGATGACGATCCGGATCTTGCGTTGGTCGACGTCTTGGACAAGCGGTGTTGGCCATTCCACTTAGTGTCTGTCTGAAATAATTATAAGTATTGTCAATGACATACAGATCGCCAGTGCCCCGCCTGGGACGGTCGGTTGCCGGTTTACAAAGGGAACAGCACGTATCCACTGCAACTCCGTGCCTCTTCCAACGTTCTACCATTGGCTGAAAT
>CAXSEF010000136.1:0-6601 GCA_964236535.1 uncultured Acetobacteraceae bacterium | reverse complement strand
CGTCCAGCTCGCCCTGGACGGCGTGCTGTTCGTCGACGAGGCCTACAGCCTTGCCGCCACTGGTCCGAGCGGCGGCAGCAACGACTTCGGCCGTGAGGCGATCGACACCCTGCTCAAGCTGATGGAGGACCATCGCGGCCGGCTCTGCGTGGTGGTGGCTGGCTACACCGGCGAGATGCGCCGCTTCCTAAACAGCAACCCCGGACTGCGCTCGCGCTTCACCCGCACCATCGACTTCGCCGACTACACCGCCCCCGAGCTGGCGGCGATCTACCGCGGCCTGGTGGCCGCGGCCGGGTTTCACCTGACGCCTAAGGCGCAGGACGCTCTGATGCAGGCGTGCGGCACCATGCGGCGCGCCAGGACGGAGACGTTCGGCAATGGCCGCGACATGCGCACCCTGTGGGAGCGCACCCGCGAGGCTCAGGCTGGCCGGGTCATGCGGCGCGCGGACCGCACTGCCAAAGACCTGGTGACCGTCGCCGCGGCCGATATCGAGACCGCGGCAGCCGTGGGTGCCGCAGCGTGACCAGCTTGGCTGCCGCAAGGAGCATCCTCCAGCGCTTGGCAGAAGCCATCCCCGATACGTGGCGGCAGGACCGGGTGTTCCGGGGCGCCGTGATCGGCGCAGGCATCACCCTGGCCGTCCTCCTGGCCCGACCGGGGACAACCCGCCAGGACAGGCAGCTACCGCCGCTCAGCACGCTCCCGGCCGGGTTGCCGGCCATCCCCGCCTCGAGCCCCATGGTGCGGGGTATAGCGCCTCTAACCCAGACCCCACTCCAGCCCCCGACGCTACCTGCCGAAGTGCCGAAGATCGCGCCTGGTCACTCCCTGAGTGACGTCACGGTCGTGCCTGGGCCGGACAGCGATCACTTCGGCACCGTCAAACCCGGAAGGCACCCATGATCCGCGCGATCCTGCTCCTGTCGGCCTTCTTGCTTGCCTTGCCCCTGGCTGGGCGGGCGCAGTCACCTGCGCCGTCGACATCGGCTGCTAGCGTTCCGACTCAGCTGGATCGCATCGAAGGCAAGCTCGACGAGGTACTGCGCCGGCTCAATCAAACCCATACGCAGCCCTTGGGACTTATTCCCGGCCAGGCAACGTCGTCCTCCGGGCCAGCAACCCCTTCCGCAGCCCCAGGCCAGGCTCCTGCGACTTCTACGCAGGCCTACAAGCCGGGGGCACTGGCCATCGTTCACGTGGGTCCGAAGGACATCAACAACCTGCCGGAGGTCCCCCCCGATAGCGTCGGTGGCTTCGTCTACGAGGGTGGCCCAATCACGCTTACGGACATCAAGACCAGAGGGGTGCGCTACACCGGCCCGGTCGGCGTCGAGATCCAGGGTTGGTTGCAGGTGAAGGAAGCGGGCCGCTACCAGCTTGGCACTGACCTGACCGCGCATTTTGCCGGCAGCAACCTGATCGCTCCGACCTGCTTCCTGCAGGCGTGGTTGGAAGGCCGCAGTCTCGACCAGCGCTCCACTCCTGTCAGCCAGCCTAATAGCCACGATGCGTCCGCGTCACTCGTCCTGGGAGCCGAGCTGCAGCCCGGCATCTACCGCCTGCGCGTCTGGACAGACTGCACAACGCCTCTGGGGGTCAGCACCACGTCTGAGCTCCTGATCAAGGCTCCTTCAGAGCTCAACCTTCGGCCTGTCACCGGCAACGACCTGTTGCACCGAGAAGGATGAGCTACCTGTTTCGGCAGTGCTGGCAGCATGGCCGTGGTCTTTATCCACAGCAAAAGTTTTCCACATGTAGTTTCTCTTTGTTCTTCTGTTCTATGTTCGCAGAGCATAAGTCGTTGAATACGAAACGATATTCGTCCCATACATTAGGACTCGGGTTGGTTCAGACTAGGGATGGGGTGGCCTTCCATTAGGAATCGGGTGGCCAAAAATTAGGGATGGGGTAGCTGCTGATCGGCAGGCGGTCGGCAACTATTAGGTTTGGGGGCGGCAACCCAGAATCTCCTACAAATCTGCAGTTTCCTACCGGCCAATTATTAGGTTTGGGGCTTGGAAACTCTTAGACTAGCGTCTCTGAGACCTAATGGGACGCTCCGCCATGTCCGCTGTCCGAACCATCGACCAACGCCCGGCGCCTGGCTCGATGATCAAGCCAGGCGAACTCATCGACGTGCTGGATATGGCGCTCACACTTAGCGATCGACGCATTTACAACCTCCTCATTGCCAACGCTTGGGACAAAATCGGCGACGACACGATTCATTGCATCACCAAGGCTGACCTGCGGGGAAACCATGAGGGCGGCGAGCGCTTAGCCGACAGCATCGACCGTCTAATGCGCACAATCGTGCGGGTACGGGTGATACAAGACGGTCGGCCGGCCATTATGAAGGTGACGCTGTTGTCGCGGACAACCGAGCACGACGACGCAGCGGGGTTGCTCTACTATCGTTTTGACGCAGATCTCCGCCAAATCATCCTAGACAGCCGCGTTTTTGGACGGCTCCGTAAGGAGGTGATGTTCGCCTTCACCAGCAAGTATGCCCTCGCACTCTACGAGATTGGTGAGAAACGCCGCAATCTTCAGTTCCGCTGGTCGGAGGTCTTTGACCTCAATGAATTGCGAGAACTTCTGGGCGTCAAGCCAGACGAGCTGGCCACCTTCGGCAATTTTAATGCTTGGTGCCTTAAACCTGCAGCTAAAGAAGTTAACGGCTTGGCCGACTTCTCCGTCGCTTTTCGACCGGTGAAAGCCGGACGTAAGGTTACAGGCGTGCAGTTGGCGTGGTGGCGGAAGAACGAGGACGAGCTGCGATCGGCTTTCTCCGAGGTCAGACGCCATCGTGTCGGCCGCCGTGCCCGCCTGAGTGAGACTGTCGAGGCTCTCGGCTGAGGAGCGGTTAACTATTAGTTTTGGGGTTACGTGCTAAGCAAATTGTCTAGCTGTCATCTAGCGGCTAGGTATGTGCTTTCTTTTGTTTAGCTTCATAGGCGTTGAGGGCACATTCCAGCACTTCAACTAGAAGCATCCCCTCCTGCATGGCGATTTGTCGGATACGATCGTCGAACTCCGGGCTGACACGGGTCGCAAATTGTACCGTGCGTCCAGACCGACGCATTGTTCGACCGTCTATCCGATGGAGCTGCGGGGTGGCAGCTGCGGCGTGTTGTGGCTGCCGCGCGGGGGTCGCAGCCTCGGTGTTAGAAGGCGCAACTTGGGGCGGCTCGGGTGCGAGATCTATGCGTGCTTCGTGCTGCGGAGGCGGAGCGCCCAAGCCGGAACGTCGCAGGCCTTTGAGCTTGGATGCGTCAGCCATGACCCACCTCGCCACCGGCTACCTTATCGATCAGCGATTGGATCAGCGCGTCGGCACGTTCCTTGAGGCCGTGGAAACGGGTCTCCGTCACGGCACATCCTTCATTCTGCGCCAGTCGATAGGCTGGACGCTCCGGCAGGTAGCCGGGTAGTACCATGTAACCCGCCTCCGTGATGAAGGCACGGGCGGCCTCAGCTTCGCTTTCCGTGCCGATGTGGTTTAGAGCGAAAATGAGCCGACTATTCGGCACGCCAAGCCTGATAAGACCATGAAACACGCGGACAGCCGGATTCAGATCATCGCGCGCTGCGCCAGTGGGTTGCACGATCAGATCGGCTCTTTTGGCGATCTCGGTGGTACCGCCACTAGCCTTAGCGGGACCGTCAATGACCAAGAGATCATGTCCTTCGGCGCTAGCCATGGCGTGGGCAACGGTCCGGAATAGCTCCACGGATAATGAAGGCTCCAAGCCGCGTTGCGTCCTAACCTTATGCCAGTCGATGATGGTGGCCTGATCGGGATCAAGATCAGCAATCTTCACCTTGAGGCCACTCGCTGCTGCCTCACGGGCGAGAGCGCGGGCAAGCGTCGATTTTCCGACACCTCCTTTCTGGCTCACAAAGGCAATTACTGCGGTCATAGCTGCAGATTAGCATGAAGTCAGATAGCCGCTAGACATATTATACGGCTAGATGGCTTCTATCTATAATCTAACAGGCCGCGAAGCGGCCGATGTCAAACGTGACCGTCCCGCTTTCTACCTATCCGGGAACGTTGGGTGACGTGGGCCACCCCTGCCCGCCTGAGACCTATGCCGCCCAGGCCTGCGCGACGTCGCCGGCTTCCTCCGCCGTGGCGATCTGGCGGGCGTGCATCCAGTCCGCCGCGGCCTGCGCCTTGGCGGCGGCCGTGAAGATCGCCCGCTTGTCGCCCCGCAGCACCTTCAGCCACGAGGAAACGTATGCCGCATGGTCCGGCCGCGGCTCCGGCACCAGCGCCAGGTCGGCGCACAGGAACGCCGCCCCAAGCTCGGCCACCAGCTCCTCGGCCGCATACGCCTCCTCGCCGAACCGGCTCCGCAGGTCGCGGGCGCACCGGCTGGCGTGCCCGGTCCAGTGCGTCGCCTCGTGCGCAAGGGTGGCATAGTAGGCGACCGCATCGCGGAACGCCGCAAAGGACGGCATCCTGACCTGGTCCAGGCCCGGGACGTAGCAGGCCCGGTTGCCGCCGTGCCGGATGTCCGCGCCAAGGCCGGCGAAGAACGCCTCGGCATGGCCGATGCGCTCCGGCTCGGGCAGCACGAGCAGGGCAGGGGCCGCGTAGCCGTCCACCTGCGCGGCGTTGAACACGCTGTAGCCACGCGCGAACACCCGGGACTGGCGGCCCTCTTCGCCGCTCTCCCCGGCAGCGCTGCCGCCATTCCTGCCGCCAGTGCCGCCGTCCTCGCCTTCGTCCGGGCCGTTGATCTTCCAGAACACGACGGGGCTGGACAGTTCGCCCTTGCGGACCTGCGCCTCAAGCTCCTGCCACTGGCGGTAGGTGGCCCATGCCGCGCTCGGGTAGCCCTCGGCCTGCGCGGTGGCCCACAGCACGACGGTGTTGATGCCGCGGTATGGCTTGCCGGTGGCAGCGTTGACCGGCAGCCGCGGCGCTGCCCCGTCCGTGGCGGGATGCCATGGCATCTGCCATCTGCCGGCGCCGGCCTCGATGGCAGCGGCGATCCGATCGGTGACGCGCTGGTAGATGTCGGCCCGGCTGTCCTCCGCCGCCGCTGCTGGTGCCTAGGTGGCCATGCTGGCGGGCTTGCTGGTCTTCCTGCGGGTGGTCTGCGCCGTGTTCCTAGTCATGGTGTGTCTCCCTGTTGGCAGCGGAAGCAGCGCCGCTGCTTCCTGCCCGTCGGCGAGACCGGGTAGGGAGGGGTGTGCATGCGGCTGGGCGCGGCCGGGCTGGGCCGGGCGCGTGGCCGCCTTGGGCCATGCGATCCGGGGCAGCCCTGCCGAGCTGTAGGCGGCGTGCAGAAGGGGAACCGTAGGGCAGCGCCCTCTGGTTCCCCTCAGGCGCCGTCCGGCGCCAGAGCGCGCGTCAGGGACACGGCCCCGCAGGGCGGAGACGCGCCTTCGCGGCTCCGGGAGCGCAGCGGGCCGCGGCCCGGCCCCGGAGGGGAGACGCCCTGACACGCTCTCAACAAGGTGTCGCATCGCGCCCGTTTCGTGCTGCTGGTAAGGAGGACGCAGCATGTCCAACAATCTCAATCTGCGCCGCCAGCCTGACATCTACTGGAGGCAGATGGAGCAGCTAAAAGCAGCGAGCGTCTGCATCCGGTTGTATCGCAACCGGCTCGCCCGGTGGGTGCGCGGCGTCGAACTTGTGCGGGCTGTAGCGTCCAGTGGCAGCATCGCCGCCTGGGCTTGGTGGAAAGATTACCCTTTACTCTGGGGCGGGATCATCGCGGGCGCGCAAGTCTTGGACGCGACCAAGCACGTTTTCCCCTTCGCCAGGCAGCACAGGGCTGCAAGCGACCTGACGGTCGCTCTTGAACTGCTCTTTATCGACGCGCAGCTTGAATGGGAGAAGATCTATACAGGCCGGCTGCCGGAAGCGACGATCATGGATCGCTACACCAAGCTGCGGAAGCTGCAGCTTGAAGCGGAACGGAAGCACTTCCCAGAAGGTTTCGAGCCCAGCCAGAAGCTGATTGACCTAGCAACGGAGGAAGCTCGGGCTTATGTTCTATTGACGTACTCAGAGGAGCAGGGACAATGAGCGAGCCCGAACACACCTTGCACAACGTGGAACTTCCGAACAATTTTGGGAAGAGCATATTCCCGACGTTCAACGTCAACGTGCCGATGCCGGACGGGACAGCGGCGCCACCCACAGTTCAATCCCCCCCTACGTCCAGTCAGGGGCCGCAGCCTGCCGGTGCGCCGTTAAAGACTGGGATCTGAGACCCGCGTATGACCGAAAAGGACAAGCCTGGCCTTAGGCCACAGCGCATATTTGTTGGCGACTCACTAAATTTTCCTGTGTTCAAGGTGGACACACCCGTGCCGCGCAGCACGGCAGCGCCCAAACAAGAGACCACCGTTTCTAGCGCTGGAGGGGTCCCGGCCGGAGAGAAGTCCGGGGCGGGGTCCAAGGACAAATGACGCAGCCGCGTTAACCGCTAGGTGTTCAGCCCTGGGATATGGCGACACACCGAGCCGGCAGGCAGCGCGGGACGAGGTACGGGCTAGGTTCTCCACGCCGCGCCACAAGGCCCAGTGACCGCGAAGCTGTGCGTTTTGGCCATTTGGCTTCGTGATTTGCGCG
>CAXSEF010000135.1:0-6643 GCA_964236535.1 uncultured Acetobacteraceae bacterium | reverse complement strand
CTTGAAGTCCGACATGGCCCCATCCCCTCCCAATCGGCAACCATCCCGCCAGCCCAGACCAAGGTTTGCAACAGAGCCTGGCCTGGCTGCTGCCGGTGGCGCTGGCCACCACGAACGCCCTGGCGATCACTGCGGCGCTGATGGACGAGCTGCGCCGGCGCCGGATCGTCGCTCCCGGCCTGAGCGTGGTCGAGCGCCTGATCGCCGCAGTCCTGGTCGTAGCCGAGCGCCACGTCGCTGGCCAACTCACCCGCAACCTGTCCCCTGCCCAAGCCGAAGTGTTGGACGCGCTGCTTGCGCCCAAGGAGGGCACGCCCCTGAGCGTGCTGGGCTGGGGCGCGGCAGCCACCGGGTGCGCCTGGCCACAAGGCTCTCGCCCGCATCGTGGAGCAGTTGACTTGCCTGCGCGCCGTCGGCCTCAACCCCGCCTGCACCGACGGCGTTCATCCGGAACGGCTCCGGAAGCTGGCCCGCGAGGGGGACGCTACACCGCCCAGCACCTGCGGGCGCTGTCGCTGCTCCGCCGCCGGGCCACCCTGGTTGCGACCGTGCTGGACACCACGGCCCGCCTGACCGATGACGGCGTCGGCCTGTTCGAGCGCGCGGTGGGACGCATGTTCCGCCGCGCCGAAGCGCGCGAGGAGGACACCCTGTTGCGCGACGCAAGAGCCATTAACGACAAGGTGCGCCTCCTGGTCCGGCTCGGCACCGCCCTGATTGCGGCCAAGGACGGTGACGCCGACCTAGACGGCGCTGTTGCGGACTCAGTCGGCTGGAGCGGCTAGCCGCAAGCATGGCCGAAGCCGAGCGCCTGGCCCGCCCGAACAAGGTGGACCTGCCCGCGCTGGCCGCGCGCGCTTGGCCCGTGCTGCATCGGCTCGGCCCCCTGTTCCTCAACGCCTTCCGGCTTCGCGCCGTGCCCGCCGCCGCGGCGACGCTGCGTGCGGTGGAGCTGCTGCAAGCGTCCTATGGCAGCGGCGGCCGGAAGTGGCCGAAGAGCCTGCCGAACAGCTTTTTGCGCCCGGCTTGGCGCGACGCGGTGCTGGACAGCGGCGGCAGCGGCCTCCGCGGACCGGACCCGGCGCGGGCCGGGCGGACGGCCGGTAAGGGATATCTTCATCCCTGATTTGGTAATCGGGTCGGGGATCAAGGTGCCGACCCGCGACTTCCGATGAGGTCCCGCTCCGATCCATTTGCCCGACCACAGGCCGCCGACTTCGGATACAACGAAAGGGCAATCCGTTGCTATATTGCTTGAGGCTTCGTCGTAGAAGCGCGCGAGCGAGGGGCGGCTTTGGTACGTGAAAAACGACACGACGGCGTCATACAGCGCCTAGGCCAGTCACAGCGTCGAGCATCGCAAGCACTCGCGCGGTCGGCTTGCCGCAATCGGTCGTTTGCAATGGTATGGGCTGGAGCCCTACGGGCAATGGGTGACGCATGAATGATGTTGTGGCCTTGCAGCCCAAGGCGATGCTGCAGACCTTGAAGACGCATGCGGTGCGGGTCGTGCTGCCGTTCGAGCTAAGGGCCAGTCCAGGTGGCGAGCTAGTGGGCCTAACTTCACTGGGACTGGACAAAGTCACACTCGCCAGCTTGACCGCGACACCGTTCCGGCTGGTCTCGCCGGACCGGGCAAAGCCTGCCCCGATCTTCGAGGTAAGCAGTTTCCTCCTAGGCGACGATCTGCACGAAGTCGTTGCGGTAGCGTTCGGTGCTAGTGCGGCGTCAGCGGACGCCAGCCGCTCGACGGCCTGTTTAAAACTGACTGCCGCCGGGCAAGCCGTGGTCAACGGCGTTAGCCTACGGCCGAAAGGAGACCCGGCCACCCTAGCCGGCTATCGCCGCGGGAGCGGGCCCGTCCTCCACCTGACGCGTAGCGCCCGGGAGCGGCTGGCGGCGGCTGGCTGTGAAACGCGGACAGAAGTAATCCTGTCTATTGACGAACTGCAACTCCTCCTGCTGACGTCCGGCATAGGGTTCGTCGTGGTAATGCTGCGCATCGCCGAGCCGGCACCAGATCTCAATACCGTGCAGGAATTAGTACACGCGATTACCCACGCTCGCCGCGGCACACTTGGCTGGGCTTGCCTGGAACATCCGCAATCGCTGTTCTCGCTGCATACGCTGGTGGCGACACTGCTGGCCGGAACGGCATGTGAGCTGATACCGAGCAACCGGATATTCAGCTACACTCTGGCCCATCACGCCCTGGCTGGCGCGGCCGACATCCAAGCGGCCGCTTGGCGACTGAGCCGGCACTACAATTCGGATTACCTGCCCACGAAGGCTGACGAGGGGCGTGGGTCCGGCACGGTGTTTCTGCAGCCGTTCGAGTCGGTGCTCCACGCCGCGAGCTTGGAGGGAGTGGCAACGCTGGTCGAAGGAACCGGCGAGCACGCCGCGCATGCGCTGGCCGGCACGATGGTGCAGCGCTACTTCGCTCTGGCCTTGCTGGCCCTGCACGAGCACGTCATGCTGCTCCGCCTGTCGGAGCGGGCAGCCGGCGCGCATGCCGTCATTGGGATCAAAAGCGACGCCGCACAGTTGCGCCATCTCCTGGCGCGCTTTCTTCTGTTCCGCCGCCGCTTCCGCATCCCATTGGCCAGCGAGGTGACGATGCACAACCTGGCCTACGACGCCTTCCGGAAGGCGCTTTGCAACGACAGCCTCGACCGCAAGATGCGCGAGGACGTGACAGAAGCGTCCCGGCATCTTCAGTTCGTCACAGCCCTGGCGCGTAAGAGGACCGCCGACCGGCGGGAGCGCGGGCGGGCACCCTTTCAGGGATTGCTGACGTTCATGCTGACTTTGCTAACCTCACTGGCCGCGGTGAAAGAGCTCCGTACTATTGTAAGCGAATACGTGCATGTCGAAGACGCCCGCTGGATTGGGACGGGAATGTTTGCAGTCTGCCTAGTGATGGCTGCGATCGCCGGCTGGTATGCCACTTCCCGGCACTTGGACAGCCACGAGATCGAGGAAGACGACAATCTCGAGGCGTTAGACGAGCACCTGCATGATGAGGCCGTCTCTGTCGCCCGGGAGAACCAGCACCTGTCGTCGCAGGCGCACGCGTGACCGACCCGACAGCCGCTGGGCCGCCGGCCGTGCGCATGACCGGGCAGCTACCGCCACTACCGCCGCTGCGGGCGCTCACGCTAGGCGCCATGGGGCGGCTTCTCGCCTTCCTCGGCGACCGCAAGCCGGCCCCAGCAACGCTGGATGAAGCGAAGAACCGCTGGCAGAAACTGCCCGACCAGAAAACGGCGGCCGCCACGCTGCGGCTCGGCGAACTCAAGAAGCTTTCCGAAGTGGTGCTGAAGGCCTGCGAGGCTGGTGGGGTCACCGGCTCCGAGCCCGCCGCCGTCGTCCGAACCGCCACCCTGGCGATGATGCGCCTGCACTTCTGGCTCGACTTGGTGCGTTCCCGCGTGCCGGAGTTCCCGCAGACCGGGGTGGTTGCGCCGAGCGCCGACGACGAGGATGCGGCCAATCGGCGGCTGCGAACTCTGGAATTGCTGCTACGCGCGGCGATCGCGGAGAGCAGTGCTACGCGGGAAGCTCTGCACGACCGGCTGCGCCGACTACGTCCGGGCGAGGTCGACAAGTGGTTGCGCGCCGCGGACGGCGGCGACGTGCTGACCGGGCTGGAGTTTCAGCCACTGATCCAGCTTTTTGTGGACGAGGACGAGTATCCCGCGCACTACGCGAAATTCTACGAGACCACATCCTTCCTGCGGCTCTACCCCGACAAGCGCGTGACATTACGCAACTTCCTTGAGGATGCGAGGGAACTGCGGAATCGAGTCGCGCACCATAAGCCAATCACGCAAAACCAAATCGCATTACTGGCCCTATACTACGAGGAGGTCACCCAACCTCTCGCCGAAGCCCATGCGACCGGCAAGACCGTCGTCGATCCAAACTCAATGCTGGACGATGGAGCATCCATTCCGACTTGGGTGGCGGAGTTGCAGAAACGCGCGTCTAGGACGGAGGAGGACAGCGTCTTTTTGCGCGGGGCAACTATCCGTATCGAGTCGAAGCTCGGATCACTATTCCGCCTGGCCGGCGTTCTAGTAGTGGTCGCCGTGGTCGCCAGCGCGGGGATCGGCGCGACGTTGTACATGACCGGCAACATCCAACTCGGTGTCAGCCGGATCGAGACGACCGTCAGCCAGGTTAAAAAGGAGACCAGCCAGGATCCGCAAAAGGAGCTTGCAAACCTGGGCGTACCCTGGACGGCGGACCGATACGTTGAGGCAGTGGTGAGCGGCAACGTGCGCGAGGCGAAGCTGTTCGAGGCAGCGGGCATGGCGCTGAACAACCCTGCCTACACGATCTGCCGGCTTATCCAGGCCAAGGGACCCAATATTCCGGCCATGCTCGATCTTGCGATCCGGGCCGGGCTCGACGTGACGCAGCCACAGCAAAACTGCCAGAACTTACGCGATACGGCGGAGCCGCTCCTGACTGGCGCGATCCGAGCGGCGAACGGTCCCGCGGTCGAGGACCTGCTCGCCCGGGGCGTCCGGGTAACGCCAGCCATGTTCCAAGCCTTCGACGAAATGAACGTGCAGGACTTCACCACGGGACGCCCTGCAGCGTTCACTTCCAAGTACCGGGCGCTGCTGACGTCTCGGTTGGCGAACCAACCGTCGCTGTTGCCCGCCGAGGAGCTTCGTGCACGTGGGCTGTCGCCTGATGCCGCCGGCGCCGTGGCGGCGGTGGAGCGGCACGACATCGAAGCGCTGCGGCTCTACGCCGCCCTGAAGGTGGAACTGCCGCAAGACAGCATATTCGAGAAGCTGTGCGCGGTCGTCGGCAGCGACGACGTCGATCTAGGCGGGTTGCTGGATGTGTTGCAGCCTATGGGCTTCGACCTCAATCGCCCCAGCCGGGCATGCTCGTTCTCCGCGCAACCACCTTACGATCTCCTGACGCGCGTGGTGATGGCCCGCGACGATGCGCAAACCCGCGTCCTTCTCGATCACGGAGCCAAGCCGACGGCACAGGCAGTTGAGGCGCTGCAGTTACCCTTCGGCAGGATGGACGGCCAGCTGCCCGACCCTGCCTATCCCGCGAAGTGGCAGCCTATCCTGCAACGCGGAGTGCGCGGGCCTGTAGCTGGTGGGGGGGCCGGGTCGCGCCGGTAGGCGGCCGAGAAGCAAGTAAGTTAGCCTATGTCCAGGTCAGCAAAAGTCTATCGCAGTCATCCAATAATTTGAAGGAAAGAAACGGCCGCGTTGGCGCACCTCGAACTCACCTTGGTTGGAATCGCACTGCAGGAACGTCACTGAACTTCTTTCGTCCCTTACTGACAAGCCACTGTCGCTATAAAAATCAAGACAACGTTCTACTGCTAATCAAGCAGGGTATGACGCCATCCTTTCGCGGCGTGTTTCCACGCAGGTAAACATCATGGTGTTTACCTGCGTGGAAGGTCTCGCGATAAGAGAGTTGTCCAAGAAGTATTGTGCTGTCCATCCTTATTAGGATCATCTCTCGCCCTGCTGGGGTGGCAGCATATCAACCTTACGGGCGATTACCTCTGGAACGCTACCAGCAACCTCGGACCAGACGGGTTGAGACCACTGCGCGGTATGGAAGCCGAGTGGCCCGCAGCCATGGCTGCGTAAGGGCGGAAAACGTACAAGGGAAGTGCGCCGCCGCTGGCGTCGAACGGGAAACGGTCAGGTCAGACTGCAGGTCCCCAGAGCGGTCCGCTCCGCCTCAAGGTCTCAGGCCGCCGCTTTGCCAACTCCGTCGCCGTCGCATTCACCCGATCCCGCAACGCCTTCGGCGCACGGCCGAGCACCCCAAGATTTTCCTCCCCTACGCGCGGGAACCAGGCTGCCGTGAGAGGAAGATAGGCCAGCCGGCGGAGGTCGAGCACGAAGACGCGCGCCTGGCCGAGACTGGCTGCCTCCGTGCTGTCAAAGGCGATAACGCCGTGGGGCAGCGCCCCTGCCCAGGGCTGGCTGGTGGTGTAGGCGGTCATGATGCCATAGCCGCCGCCCACAGCTGCCACAGCGAGCGTGTAGGCCACATGCAGCGGGCCGGGGCACAACGGGGCCTCCCGTTCAGGGAAGGCGCACCAGACGAAATCTCCCTGCTGAAGCGCCGGGACCGTCACCCGTGCCGGGCGTGGTCGAGCAGCGCCCCGAACAGCTCGCTGCGGGCGACATACTCGGCGTCGGCCTCGTCCGCGTCGCGCACCAGGTCGTGCCGCTCATACCGCAGCAAGTCGGCAACCGCCTGCACGGTGAGTTGGCGCTGGCTTTCCTCGAAGCGGCTCTTTTCCCGCAGCAGCAGGGTTTCGACAAAGTTGGTCACGCTGCGATTGCCCGCGCTCGCCTGCGCTTGCACGAACTCGGCGACCTCGGATCGGAACCGCATAGTGAAGGCATCGCGCATAGAAGCTCTCCAAGGAAAGGACTGCCAATATAGCCGTCTTCCTATCACCTGTCAGCCTTTTTATGGTGCGAACCGGTGCGGTTGGGTGAAGATCGTTGCCGCTCTTGGGAGTTTGCTGAGCCTCCAGCCCTCTTGTTGGCCTGTCTGCCCCTGGCCTGCTTGCCTAACGGCTCTGTTGCAAACTGCTTGTTAGTGCGCGCGAAGAGGGTGGGGAGCGTGGACG
>CAXSEF010000134.1:0-6689 GCA_964236535.1 uncultured Acetobacteraceae bacterium | reverse complement strand
CAACGAGCCATCGCTGACGCGCTCTGCCTCGCAGCCTGATGGCCAAAATCGAGCTGAGACCCGGCTGTGAAGGTCGCACAACCCTTGCTCGCGATTACCGGAGAGGACGACTTTGAAGATATGCACGCCAATGCAACGAGCGCCGCTCTTTGGTTGCTGGCGGATAACCTGACCGTGGTTCCATTCAAAGTTGTGGGCACGCGCCGATGCAGGAGATGTCGTCATTGTTCGCCATGGTGATGCAAGGCTTCTTGTCAAGGTTACCGCTGGTAGGCAAATTGGTCTACCTCAAGGAGAAGACGCATGGGCCGCAAGCCTACCTCGTGATTCAGGGCACCATCGAGAACAAAGAAAATTGGCGCAAATACAGCGCTGCGGTTGTGCCGCTCATCGCCAGCTTCGGCGGGAATCATCCGACGAAAGGCGGGAGCGCTGAACTTTTCGAAGATGATCATGCAGATGCACGCACCGCCCTGCTCGATTTTCCATCTATGGACGCCATTCATGCGTTCTGGAACTCGCCAGGATATGATCTCGTGAAGGGAATCCGGCGCGATGCGGCCATGTTGGAGATATAGGCCGTTCCGGGCGCTTGATGGTGTTATTGGAGATTGCGCTGGCGTAGAAACAGATCTCCTCGCCACTCTCTACCGCTTTGCCATACCCGATTCGGTATCAATCATGGCCAAGGCACGTGGCGTTGGTGCATGGAGGCGGCCAGGTAGCCTTAGCCGAGTATTCCGGCTATGTTGCTATATGCCATTCAAGCACCACGCCGTTACGCGGTCACCGTATCCCGAAGTAGCTCTGGCGGGTGACGAAATGGTATACCTACGAGGAGTAGGTAAGGACGGACGATAGAGGACCGCTCAACAGGCTGTCAAATGGCCGTGTTTTTCATTCGCGCCTGATCATCTAAGTCCTAGATCGAACTACAAACGGCTTAGCCTCCTTGCATCAATACCCTCTTAGGACGAGTTCAGAATGCGCAAAGGTATTGGAATTCTTATCAGTCTTATTGCCCTTTTATCACTGGGTATCCTGGTATTTTTGACAATTGGAAGGCTCGGCACAAGGCCGCGGACCGATGATGCTTTCTTAGAAGCCGATATCGTGCATATGGCGCCAGACGTAAGCGGTCGAATTATTCGCCTGGATGTGAGCGATAACCAGTATGTACATCACGGCGATGTGCTATTCCTGATCGATCCAGAACCGTTTGTTGATCGCGTTGCCCAGGCGAAAGCTTCGCTGCGATCTCTTGAGGCCCAGCTGGCAGTAGATGTCAATCAGGTCGCCTCGCAAATCTCTAGAGCACAGGCTGCAGCGGCTTCAACCAAAAGTGTCGAGGCGCAACTCGCGTTGGCGAACGTGACGGTGGGACGTTTGGCGCCGCTCGGCGCGCGTGGCTACGTTACCTCCGAACAGGTCGATCAGGCACGGACATCCGCAAGAACCGCGCAAGTCTCGCTGCAAGCGTCCAGGGACGAAGCCCGGGCGGCTGTACAGTCGGTGTCCAGTGTCGCTCCGCTCGAGGCGCAGATAGAAGCCGAGCAGGCAGAACTCGCCCTCGCCGAGCGCAACCTGAGATTGACCGTCGTCCGCGCGCCCTGTGATGGCCAAATCACCGCCCTAAGTATTGCCGTAGGCGAATATGCAGCGACCGGCACGGCTGTGTTCACGATCATCGACACGGAGCGCTGGTGGGCCGTCGGAAATTTCCGCGAGACTGATCTTACAGGGCTACGGCCCGGCCAAGCGGCAACGGTCTTCGTTCTCAGCTTCGGCGGACAAGCGTTGCGCGGCGTCGTCGACAGCCTTGGCGGCGGTGTATCGCCGGATGAGGGTAGCACAAGCGGCGGTTTGCCCTCCATTCCGCGCAGCCTCGATTGGGTGCGCATCGCCCAGCGGTTTCCCGTGCGGGTGCTGCTGCAGAAACCGCCGCCGCAGCTGATGCGCATCGGCGCTAGCGTCGTATTGATGATCGACCGTTGAAGGTACGACCGTGCCCAAGGGAACGCAGGCGACTTGCCCGGGGCGCCCATGTTCTTGCCAGCCGCAGCGCCGGCACGAGCGGACCTTTGCCCCGACCAAACCGCATGGTTCGGCATCCTTCACGATCGCCATGGTAAAGCAGGTCGGTGCCAACCGGAACCGTGCGGGATGGAGATCGGCCTTGCCGCAGAATAGCTGCCAGAGATGGTTCTTTGCCATGGGTCTGACAGGTGCGTTGTGCAGCTGCAACGACACGCGGGACTTTGCCCCGCGTTCTGCGGATACGCCATGGCGCACCAACGTCTCCAGCACGGAAGAGACGCCCCAGACCGCACCGGCTGGGACTGCGACCGCGGCCTTGACGTCAGGGGCGTTGCCGGATCGTTTTGATCTGCCGCGCGACCGCGCGTTGCCGGTGCCGGATGATCAGCCGGCCATCAACCCGACGCACCCCTATAGTCTGGTCGAACTCATTGATATCGCCCAGCGCAGCAATAAGCAGACCCGGATCGCGTGGGAGCAGGCGCGCCAAGCTGCGATTGGGATCGGTCTCAGCCAATCTGCCTACCTGCCAGAGATCACCGTCGACGTGCTTGGCGGCTACCAGCGCAGCGTGACCCCGTTCCCGACTTTCCTGAGCCGGAATGGCTACATCACGTCCAATGCCGCAGGGGCATTTCCCTCTGTGACGATAAGCTACCTGCTGCTCGATTTCGGCGGGCGGGCGGCCAACGTGCAATCAGCTAAGCAGGCGTCGTTCGCCGCCAACGTCATGTTCACTGCCGCCCACCAACAGGTCATATTTGACGTATCACGCTCATATTTCGAGCTTGGGGCGGCCAACGCCCAGGTCGAGAGTGCGACGCAATCCTTCAGCAACGCGCAACTGCTGCTCGACTCGGCCGAGCAGAAGCTGCGCCATGGCGAGGGCACCGTGACCGACGTCGATTCGGCGCGGCGCGGCGTGGCACAGGCCCGCTACGCCACTGCGCAGGCGGCTAGCAGCCGGAGTGCGGCCGTGTATAGCCTGCTCACGGCGATGGGGTCCCCCCCGGACGCCTCGCTGCTGGTCGCATTTCCGTCCGGACAGCCACTGCCTCGCGAGATTGGCGCGACCGTGCAGGCCCTGATGCGCACGGCGCTGGAACAGCGGCCAGACCTGCTCGCCGACTTGGCCAAGCTTCGGGCCAGCCAGGCCCAGGTCGCGGCCGCGCGGTTAGAGCTGTTGCCCAAAGTGCTGCTCAGTGCCAAGGGCAGCGGGAAATACGGCGAAATCTCGACCGACAATGAGCGCCCCACTTCCATCCTCGGCACCGAGGCGGGAGTGTATCTCGACTTTCGCTGGAGCTTGTACCAGGGCGGGGCACTGCAGAACCGGGTCAGGCTGGCAGAGTCCGCCGCCGCTGAAGCGGTGGACACGCTGCAGCAAGCGCAAGAGCAGGCGATGCGCCAAGTCGCGCTCAACTACGATGAGTTGACGACCGGTCTAGCGCAGGACGATGCTGCGGTTGCGCTGCAGACAGCCTCTCAGACCGCGTTCAACTCTGCAACGGACGCCTATCGTAATGGCGTGGGAACTTTGACAGACGCAAGCAACGCGCAAACCGCACTTGCAACCGCGAAAAGCAGCGTGGCTGCGGTTCACTCGCAAGTTCTTACCACCGCTGCTGCGCTCGCGTTCGCCACTGGGCAGCTGACATCGAGCATTGATGCGAGCAACCTTGGGATCCGTCTAACTCCCACAGGAGCAGGAAGCAAGCCATAGCAAGTCCTTGGCTTTCTATCGCAGACACTTGCCGCAGCGAAGATACGGTGCAATCGACATTGCACGCGTGTGCACGGGCACGTTCAAGCGATTTTTGAAAGGGATAAATCTGCCTTGCATGTCGCGCAAAAAGACCAGCCAGTGCGCTTAGTGTCATTGCCGTGCGCCTCTCCGTGGAGATGCCGTGCCAGGACTCGGTCGATCGGCAGCGTCGGTCTCGCTTCCCTGCTAGCCTCGTGCGATCGCGTACCGGTGCAGGACATCGCGGGATCGTTTTTCCCGTCGTGGCTGCTGTGCGGCGCGCTCGGCATCGGCGCGGCCATCCTGATCCGCTTGGTGCTGCTCTGGAGCGGCGTGCATCCTCATCTGCCCGTGCCGCTGCTGTTCTACCCCGCAGTGGCCGCCAGCGCCGCGATGCTGATTTGGCTGCTGAGCTTCGGAGGATAGCTGCCATGCGCACAACTCTCCCGCCTGCCATGGCCTCATCCGCGCATCGGCCGACCGACGCAGGCACTCGCCCGAACGGCCCGCTGCCGGCAGCACGCCGCCTTGACCCGGTATGGACCGCGCGGCGTGGTCCGGCGCGCGTGCCGCTGGATGAACCGCCATGCTCCCTGATGCGCGCAATCGCCACGGTGGCGATGGTCGTCGTCCGTTGAGCGCTACTCAGCCTAAGCGGCGCGGCGTGCCTCCCGAGGTTGACCTCGACGACACGCGCGGTTGGTGGTCGATCCTGCGTGATGAACTCCGGCCGACGCCGGGCCGGCTGGGCAACGCGCTCCGGCTGCTGACAATCGCACTGGCGAGCGTGGCGATCGGCGAGGTCTTCCGCGTACCCGAGGTCGCGTTGCTGGCCTATTTCGTTTTTATCGTTGCAAATAACGACTCCGGCTCGACCGTCCGGTTGGCCCTGCTCGGAGGTCTTGTGCTTGTTCTGGCCACCTTTGCCAGCATCCTGATCTTCATGCTCAGCCTGTCGCAGCCGTTACTGCGGATTGTTTTAATGACCTGCCTGATCTTCGCCGCCGGCTTCCTGACCAGAGCGGCGACGGCCGGGCCCTTGTTTTTCGCATTCGGCTTGTGGACGGTCTATCAGTTGCCGGACGGCGACCAGCTAATCAGCTCCGCAGCGCAGACGGCCTATGTGACCGGCAACACCACCCAGTCCTCGGTCCCGGACTTACTGGTGATGTCGCCGGAGGAATCGCTGCTGCACTCGCAGCTCTGGTCAGCGTTCGTCATCCTGGTCGGCCTAGCGATCGTGTTGGCGGTCAACCTAGTATGGCGACGCGATCCGGCGCTGGTCGTCCGCAACGCGCTGGCCGACCGGCTGGCGGCTGCCAGCGCCCTGTGCAAGGGCGTGCCCGACGCGGCCGCGCGTCTGTCCTTGCTGACTTGGCAGGGGACGACCAAGCTGCTTAAGCTGAACAGCATGACCGTCTGGCTGAAGAGCGATGCGGTGCCGGGCGTCGACACCGCCGCGCTGATCCGGGCCATCGACCGGCTCTGCCTGGTGTTGCTGGCCGGGTCGCGCATCACTGCGGAGCATCACTCGAAAACGATCGTTCAGGTGGGCAAGGCGTGCCAAGAGTTCGAGCGCCAAGTGCGCGGCACCGTACCTGGCGAGCCCGTCGATCTTGACGGGCTGTCGTTCGCAGCCGACGAGCAGCATGTCACGGCGGGATTGCTGCCGCTGGTGCCTCTTCTACTTGAGAGCCTGCGCTCGGTCCGCGCGATCCTGGGCGGCGAGAAGCCGGCTACGGACGACGCCAAGAGCACTGCCGCAAGCCATGGCATCCTGGTTTCCGACGCGTGGTCTAATCCGGACTACGTGCATCACGGCCTTAAGCTAACGCTTGCCGCAATGATCTGCTACCTGATCGAGCGGGGGACAAATTGGTCGGGCATCCATACCTGCCTCGTGACCTGCTTCATCGTGGCGCTCGAGACTAATGGTGCCAGTGCACATAAGATGGTGATGCGGATCGGCGGCTGCCTGCTCGGGGCGGCACTTGGCATCGGCACTATTTTAGTGCTGATGCCACTGATGACTGATCTTGGCGACTTGCTGCTCGTCATGACGCCACCGCTGCTGCTGGCGGGGTGGGTCAAGAGCGGCAGCGAAAGAAGCAACTATGTCGGCCAGCAGATCGCGATCGCCTATTACAGCTGCGTCTTGAGCGGCTACGGCCCGACCCTGAACATGGAAGGCGGCCGGGACCGGACGATAGGCATCCTGCTGGGCGACATCATGGTGTTCCTGGTGTTCAGTTCGATCTGGCCAGTACCGGTGGCAGGTAAGGTGCGCGCCAGCGTCGCGGACGCGCTGGTAAGCCTGGGCCAGATGGTCGGCACCGCAAAAGGCAGGAAGACGACGGCATTGCGCAAACGCTTCGATAGCGCGATCGAGAAGAGCCAGTCCCTGCTGAGCGACGATCCTTACGACTTAGCGAGCCGGGAAGGACGCTACCGTCGCGATCCCTCGCCGCATCGGACGATCGACATGTCGTTGGTCAGGGAAATCCAGCAATTGGTCGTGCCGGTCCTGGTGCTTCGCTCCGACCGGTTGCGGGGCCAGCAGGAACAGCGGCCCGGTGCCGGCGATAGGCACAACTTGGTCAGCTACCGCGACAACATGGAGGACTGGTTTGGCCGTGCTGCCGCCTACGTCTGCAACGGGCAGGAGGAGGAATCCATCAGTGAACGGCTGCCCCCGCCGCCGAATGCCGGCTCGGAACAGGGCAGCGATGCGGACTTGCCGGCCTTGCATGCGAGCGCTGCAGATGCGGCATGGTGCGATATGCTGCATCAAGACCTCCGCCACCTGCTTGACACTATTGCTTCAGCCTCACGCAAAGACAGTATCTCACGTGACTAGGTGTTTAGTCCTGGAGTGTGGTGATACGGGTTGGTCTTAGGCCGTTCTGGT
>CAXSEF010000133.1:0-6805 GCA_964236535.1 uncultured Acetobacteraceae bacterium | reverse complement strand
TACTGGAACGTGCCCGCCTACCGGGCGGCCGTCGGGGCGGCCGTCGGGGCGGCCGTCGGGGCGGCCGTCGGGGCGGCCGCGGCATGACCCGGGTGTTCATCACCTACCCCGGCGATGCCGGCACCCGGTTCGACCGCGACTACTACGTGCGGGCGCACCTGCCGCTGGTGCTGGAGGCGTGGCGCAGCCACGGGCTCGAGGGGGTGGCGGCGTTCTTTCCGTCCGGCGACGGCGGGGGCACGATCTGCATCTGCGAGTGCGTGTTCCGCGACGACGGCGCGATGCAGGCGTGCTTCGCGGCGCCGCAGACCGGCTCGGTCATGGCCGATGTGGGGAACTTCACCGACGCCGTCCCGGCCCGGTGGCGCGCCGCACCGCCCTGACCCGCGGCAGGTCGTCGGGGTTGCTGCCGGGCGGCCTTGAGCGGGCCGGGCAGGCAGGCAAGGCCAGAGGCTCTGCCTCTGGACTCCGCCAAAGGCCGGGCCTTTGGAATCCATTTGATTCACAAACGGGTTTTGGCGGCCTCAGGCCGCTCGGGACCGGACGCCGGGCGACCGGATCTGATCCGCCCTCAGTCGAAGGAACGACGATGGACCAGCACGCCAGGCCTGCAAGACGGGGTTTCTGGGACGACACGCCGGTCAGGACCACGCGCCGCGGGCACTTCTGGGTGACGGCCGAGCGGGTCACCCTGGAGACCGGCGACTACCAGCGCGGGCCGATGTTTGTGGAGTGGGAGGCGCCGGAGCGGGTCACGCAGCCCTGTCCCGTCGTCCTGGTGCACGGCGGCACGCTGCAGGGCACCGAGTGGGGCGACACGCCCGACGGCCGCCCCGGCTGGGCGCAGCGCTTCGTGGAGGCCGGGTATGCCGTCCTGGTCGTGGACCGGCCCGGGCACGGCCGCTCGCCGTACCATTCCGACATCCTCGGCCCGATGGGTCCGCCGTTCTCGTACGACCGCTGTCGCCACGTGTACTTCCCCGACGGCGGCGGCGAGACGCAGTGGCCGTTCGACCCGGCCGACGACGCGGCGTTCGACGCCTTCCTCGCACCGTACGGCCCGATCCCCGCCGACCTGGCGCTGTCGCAGGATCTCGACGCCGACCGCCTCGCGCGGCTGCTCGACCGCATCGGCCCGGCCGTCGTGGTCACCCACTCGGCGTCCGGCCCGGATGGCTGGCTGGTCGCCGATCGCCGCCCCGGACTGGTCCGCGCCATCGTCGCGGTCGAGCCGATGGGCCCCGCCTTCAGCCGGACGCCCGGCTTTGGGATGCTCGCGTGGGGGCTCACGGCCGCGCCCGTCACCTACGACCCGCCACGTTGCACGGCCGAGGCGGCCCGCGCCGCCGATCCCGCCACCCTGCACATGCCGGCGCTGGCCGGCTTGCCCGTCGCGGTCGTGACCGGCGAGACGTCCGGCTTCGCCGAGGCGGCGCCGGCGATCGTGGATTTCCTGGCCACGGCAGGCGCCGCGGTCGAGCGCCTGCACCTTCCCGATCTCGGCATCCACGGCAACGGCCACGGCCTGATCTACGAGAGGAACTCCGACCAGGCGCTGCAACCGGTCCTGCGCTGGATCGAGGCCCGCATCGGCTGCGGTGCGGAGACGACGCGATGACCGCGGCCCAGCCGTCCGGGCCGCTCAGCCGCATGGACGTGCTGCTGAGCGTCAACGGCGCGCCGCACAGGCTGGCCGCGCTCGACGTCAACACCACGCTGCTCGATGCGCTGCGCGACCACCTGCAGCTGTTCGGGGCCAAGAAGGGCTGCGGCCTCGGCCAGTGCGGCGCCTGCACGGTGCTGGCGGACGGGCGGCGGGTGAACTCCTGCCTCACGCTCGCGGTCATGCAGCAGGGGCGGGAGATCACCACGATCGAGGGCCTGGCGCACGGCGACGCGCTGCACCCGATGCAGGCCGCCTTCGTCGAGCATGACGGCTTCCAGTGCGGCTACTGCACGCCGGGGCAGATCATGAGCGCGGTCGCCTGCATCGCCGAAGGCCACGCGGGGTCGGAGGAGGAGATCCGGCAGTGGATGAGCGGCAACATCTGCCGCTGCGGCGCCTACACCAACATCGTGGCCGCCGTGCGCCAGGTGGCGGGCGAGATGGCCGGGCAGGAGGCCTGAGGATGGTTCCTTTCGCCTACACGCGGGCGGCCGGCACTTCGGCGGCGGTGGCCAGCCTGGCGCGGCACGGCTCCGACGGCGCTGCCGACGCCGGCACCGACTTCATGGCCGGCGGCACCGACATGATCCCGCTCATGCGCGAGCGCGTCCGCAACCCCGCGACGATCGTGGACATCACCGCCCTGCCCGGCCTGGCGACGATCCAGGCCGGAGCGGGCGGCGCCCGCCTCGGTGCGCTGGTGCGCATGAGCGACGCGGCGGCGCACCCGGGCGTGCGCGAGCACTGCACGGTCGTCGCCGAGGCCCTGGAAGCCAGCGCGTCGGCCCAGGTGCGCAACCTCGCGACCCTGGGCGGCAACCTGCTGCAGCGCACCCGGTGCGGCTATTTCCGCGACGTGGCGACGCCCTGCAACAAGCGCGAGCCCGGCAGCGGCTGCCCGGCGCTGGACGGCGGCAACCGCCTGCACGCGATCCTGGGCACCAGCGGACACTGCATCGCGACCTACGCCGGGGACCTCGCCAACGCCCTGCTGGTGCTGGACGCGACGCTCCGCCTGGCCGGGGCGGGCGGGGAGCGCGCCATCGGCGTGGCCGACCTTCACCGCGTGCCGGGCGACACGCCGCATGTCGAAACCCGGCTCCGGCCGGGCGAGCTGATCGTCGCCATCGACATTCCGCCCGGTCCCGCCACGCGCCGGTCGCACTACGTCAAGGTCATGGACCGGGCCGGGTTCGAGTGGTCGATCGCCTCGGCCGCGGTCGCGCTCGACATCGACGGCGGCGCGACGGTGCGGGAGGCGCGGGTCGCGGTGGGCGGCGTCGCGACGAAACCCTGGCGCCTGCCGCAGGTCGAGGACGCGCTGCGCGGCCGCCGGCTGGACGCCGCGCTGTGCCGCGCCGCCGGAGCGCTGGCGGCCGAGGGCGCGGTGGTGCACGGGGCCGATGCCTACAAGGTGAAGCTGATCCAGAACACGGTCGCCCGTGCGCTGGAGGAAACCGGAGGCCTCGCATGAGCGCCAGCATCGGAATGCCGATCCGCCGGGTGGACGGCGCGGCCAAGGCGACGGGCCGGGCGCGCTACGCGGCGGAGTTCGCGCCCGCCGGCCTCGCCTACGCCGCGGTCGTCGAGGCGACGATCCCGGCGGGGCGCATCACGGCGATCGACACGGCAGCGGCCGAGGCCGCGCCCGGCGTGCTGCTGGTTCTCACCCACCTGAACGCGGACCGGCTGGCGTACCGCGACCCGCCGACCCGGCCAGCCGTCGATCCGGTCTCCGGCGAACAGCTGCGCGTGCTGCAGGACGACCGCGTCCGGTTCAGCGGGCAGCCGGTCGGCGTGGTCGTGGCAAGGACGCAGACGCAGGCCGACTACGCGGCCGGCGTGGTCGCGGTCGCCTATACGCGGGACCCGGACCCGCGCACGCGGTTCGACCCCGCGCTGTCCCGGCCCACGTCGGACGCGGCAGCCGAGCGGGGCCGCGGTCCGGAGATGCGCCAGGGCGACGCCGACGGGGCGCTCATGGCGGCGCCGGTGCGGCACGAGGGCGACTACGGGCTGGCGCGCGAGCAGCACAACGCCATGGAGCCGCATGCGACGGTGGCGGCGTGGGAGGGCGGCCGGCTGACGCTGTGGAGCAAGACGCAGTGGGTGGGCCACGAGCGCGACGCCATCGCCCTGGTGTTCGGCATCCCGGCCGCGGATGTGCGGGTCATCAATCCCCATGTCGGCGGGGCGTTCGGCGCGGCGCTGCGCACCTGGCCGCATGTCGCGCTGGCGGCGCTGGCGGCGCGCCGGGCCGGGCGCCCGGTCCGGCTCGAGCTGACCCGGCGGCAGCTGTCCACCTCGGTCGGTTTCCGGCCGAGGACGGAACAGCATGTGGCGCTCGGCGCGGACCGCAGCGGCCGGCTCACCGCGCTGGTCCAGGAGGCGGTGGCGCAGACCTCGACCTACGAGGAGTTCGCGGAGCCGCTGCTGGCCGCGCCGGCAGCGACGTATGCCACGCCGAACCGCCGGACCGGCTACCGCCTGGTCGCCATGGACACCAACACGCCCTGCCCGATGCGGGGACCGGGCTGGGCGACGGGCCTCGTCGCGCAGGAGATCGCGATGGACGAACTGGCCGTGGCTCTGGGCATGGACCCGATCGCGCTCCGGCTGCGCAATTTCGCCGAGCGTGATCCCAGGCGCGACCTGCCCTGGTCCAGCAACGGGCTGCGCGAGGCCTATCGCCTGGGCGCCGGGCGTTTCGGCTGGGATCGGCGCCGCCCGCAGCCGTCCTCCATGCGCACCGGGCGCGCGCTGGTGGGCATGGGCATGGCGACGGCGGTGTATCACGCCGGCCGCTATCCGGCGGCGGCATCGGCCACCCTGTTCGCCGACGGCCGCGCCGTCGTCCGCAGCGCCACCTCCGACATGGGGGCCGGCACCTGCACGTCCGTCACCCAGGTCGCCGCCGACGCGCTCGGGCTGCCGCTCGGGCGCGTCCGGTTCGAGCTGGGCGACTCCGACCTGCCCAGGGCACCGGAGCACGGCGGCTCCACCACGCTGGCGACGATCGGCCCTGCGGTGGCCGACGCCTGCCGGCGGCTGCGGGAGAAGCTCGAGGCCTTGGCGGCGGGGGATGCGTCCGATGCCGCCGCCGTCCTGCGTCGGGCCGGGCTGGAGCGGCTGGACGCGGACGGCGGCGCGGCACCCGGCGGCGAGACGAAAACCCATGCGAGCCTCGGGTTCGGCGCGGTGTTCGCGGAGGTGCGGGTGGACCCGGACCTCGGCACCGTTCGCGTGTCGCGGATCGTCGGGGCATACGACGCCGGCCGCATCGTCAACCCGAAGCTCGCGCACAGCCAGTGCATCGGCGGCATGGTGGGCGGGATCGGCATGGCGCTGCTGGAGGCGGCGGAGTGGGACCCGCGCTTCGGCCGGGTGATGAACGCGAACCTCGCCGAGTACCTCGTGCCGGTGTGCGCCGACATCGAGGAGCTGGATGCCGTGTTCGTGCCCGGCGAGGACACCATCATGAACCCGCTCGGCGTCAAGGGCGTGGCCGAACTCGGATTGTGCGGCGTCGCCCCGGCCATCGCCAACGCGGTCTGGCACGCGACCGGCAGGCGGATGCGCGATCTGCCGATCACGCCGGACAAGGTGCTGGGGGCATGAGCGGTGACCAGGGCGATGACGCGGACCGCCTGGGCGGACGGCTGTCGCTGATCCATCCCGCCGACCTGACCGCACCGCAAAGAAGCCTGTACGACACCCTCGAACGGTCGAAGCTGCCCTGGGCCGAGGCGGCAGGCTTCCAGGCCCGGCTCGCCGACGGCCGGCTGATCGGGCCGTTCAACGTGTTCCTGAACGCGCCCGAGATGGCGCAGGCGTTCGACGCCTGGATCGACGCGGAGGCGGAGCACAGCACGCTGGCGAAGCCCGCGAGGCAGGCCGTGATCCTGGCGGTGGGCGTCGCCTGGGGCGCCGCCTACGAGCTGTACGCCCATGTCGCGGTGGCCAGGCAGGACGGCCTCGACGAGGCCTCCATCCGGAGCATCCTGGCCGGGCAGCGCCCGGACGGCGCGGCGCCGGACATCCGGGCCGCCTGGGCGTTCAGCAGCGCCCTGGCCCGCGAGCGGGCGGTATCGCAGCCGCTCTACGACGCGGCCGTGCGCCGCCTGGGCGAGCGGGGCGTGGTGGACATGGTCAACCTGGTGGGGGTCTACCTGGCGACGTGCGCACTGCTGAATGCCTTCGACATACCGGCCCCGGCGACGCCCGCGGCCTGAGACCCGGCACGTCGACGTGACCACCGTGGACCCCGCCCGAACCCGGCCCGGAACCTGGAGACGCCATCGTGAGTGAACGCACTGCCGCTTCGGCGATGAACGAGGTCGACCGCCGCTCGACCACGTTCGACAGCTACAAGGACCGCTACCGAACGATCAGGATGGAGCGCCGCGAGGGCATCCTGGAGCTGCACCTCCACACCGAGGGCGGGCCGCTGCAGTGGAGCCTGCAGGCGCACAGCGACTGCGAAAGCGCGTTCCTGGAGGTCGGGCGCGACCCGGCCAACGACGTGGTGATCCTGACCGGAACCGGCGACGCGTTCAGCGGGCCGGCGATCACGCCCGGCGAGCACCCCAACCGCAACACGATGACGCCGGAGAGCTACGACCCGGTGTTCCGGGAGGGACGCCGGCTGCTGCCCAACCTGCTCGCGATCGAGGCGCCGGTCATCGCCGCGATCAACGGTCCGGCCGTGCGCCACGCGGAGATCCCTCTCGTCTCCGACATCGTCCTCGCCTCGCAGGACACGTTCTTCCAGGACACCGCCCACTTCGCGGGCGGCATGATCCCGGGCGACGGCATGCACGTCGTGATGCCGCTGCTGATGGGGTTGAACCGGGGCCGCTACTTCCTCCTGACCGGCCAGAAGCTGACGGCGGCAGAGGCACAGGCGATGGGCGTGGTGAACGAGGTGCTGCCCAGGGACCGGCTCATGGACCGGGCGCGCGAGCTCGCAGCCCTGCTCGTCCAGCAGCCCCGGCTGGTCCGGCGCTACACGCG
The DNA here is from genome assembly GCA_964236535.1 of uncultured Acetobacteraceae bacterium. Taxonomy (GTDB): domain Bacteria; phylum Pseudomonadota; class Alphaproteobacteria; order Acetobacterales; family Acetobacteraceae; genus CAXSEF01. Next base: position 126 of record CAXSEF010000133.1, on the reverse strand, counting down.
CACCCTGCTCACCGAGGAGCTGCGGAGCCGCCTGAACGGGCTGCTCGGCTACGGGTTGGCTCTCGAAGGCATGGCCAGGATGAAGCCCGGCTGAGGTCCGCAAAGCCCGAGGGCTGGTGCAGGACA
>CAXSEF010000132.1:0-6881 GCA_964236535.1 uncultured Acetobacteraceae bacterium | reverse complement strand
ATAACACGGGAGGCGGACCTCTCGGCCTGGCTGGACGTCGTCATCGGATGCCGGGACGCGCCGCCGCTGCCCTTCCTTGCCGCCCCGTCCCGCGCGGTCTAGACCACCGCACCTTCGCGCACGCAGACACAGAGCATTTCCATGAAGCAGCAGGCGAACCTGATCCGCGCCGGGCAGGTTATCGAGCACGACGGCCGACGCTGGACCGTGCTCAAGCAGCAGATCATCACGCCAGGCAAGGGCGGCGCCTTCATCCAGGTCGAGATGCGCGACCTCAGGACCGGCAACAAGACCAACGAGCGCTGGCGCACCGCCGATACCGTCGAGCGGCTGATGACCGACAACAAGGAGTATACCTACTCCTACACTGACGGCGACAACCTCGTGCTGATGGACCCCGAGACCTTCGAGCAGGCGATGATCCCGGCCACCATTCTTGGCGAGGGCACCGCGTTCCTGCAGGACAACATGCCGGTCATCGTCGACCTGGTCGAAGGCGACCCCGTCGGCATCCACCTGCCCGCCATGGTCACGCTGGAGATCGTCGAGGCGGACCCGGTCGTCAAAGGCCAGACCGCCTCGTCCTCGTACAAGCCGGCCCGCCTCTCCAACGGGGTCAAGACCTCGGTGCCACCGTTCATCGAGGCCGGCGAGCGTGTCGTCATCCGCACCGAGGATGCCAGCTACGTCGAGCGCGCCAAGAACTAGCAGGCAAGGCCGGGCTCTGCCCGGACCGCCAGGGCGAGCCGCCCTGGACCGGCGCCAGTCTGGCCTGGTGCGTGTGAATCTGGAGGGCTCAGCCTTCGGCGAGTCCCGCCGTGAGCGGGGGATGGAGCCCTGGCCTGATTTTCTAAACTGAAAGTTCCCGAATGGCCCTCCGCCTTTCCCCCCACATGACGGTGATGCAGAACACCGCGCAGAAGGCAGCCAAGCGTCTGTTGCGCGACTTCACCGAGGTCGAGCAGCTCCAAGTTAGCATCAAGGGTCCGTCCGACTTCGTCTCCCAGGCCGACATCCGCGCCGAGGCCACCATCCGCGAGGAGCTGGCTCGCGCCCGACCCGGCTACGCCTTCCTGATGGAGGAGAGCGGCGCCAGCGGCTCGGAGAACTGGATCTGGCGCTGGGTGGTCGATCCGCTCGACGGCACCACCAACTTCCTGCACGGCATCCCGCATTGGGCTATCAGCATCGCGCTGCAGCGCCGGTTGCCGGATGGAGGCACCGAGATCAGCGCCGGCCTCGTCTACAACCCGGCCAACGACGAGATGTTCTGGGCCGAAAAGGGCGTTGGTGCGTACCTTAACGAGCGGCGGCTGCGCGTCTCCGCCCGCCGCGACATCCACGAGGCGCTGTTCGCCACCGGGATTCCGTTCGCCGCCGTGCGCGCGCAGCACCGCCTGGCCTTCGCCCGCACGCTGGGCACCATGATGCCGGTCGTGGCCGGCGTGCGGCGGTTCGGTGCTGCGGCGCTCGACCTCGCCTGGGTCGCCGCCGGCCGCTACGACGGCTATTGGGAGCTCGGCCTCAAGCCCTGGGACTGCGCAGCCGGCCTGCTGATCGTGCGCGAGGCCGGGGGCTTCACTACCGATCCCGCCGGTGCCGAGGCGGCGCTGCTCGACGACGCGCCGAACAATGTCGTCGCCGCCAACCCGCATCTGCACGCCCAGCTCCTGGAGATGGTCGCCGACGGGGTGAGCGCTTCCGGGAACCGCGCCGGCTGAGAGCGTGACCGGCAATGCAACCAAGCAAGTCCAGAGGCTCTGCCTCTGGACTCCGCCAAAGGCTTGCCTTTGGAATCTATTTGCTTAAGAGACGAGTTTTCACAGGCCTTGGGCCTTTGGCGGGTCTAGCAGAACCCAGCCTTGCTGTGCTTACCCGACGAGCTCGGCACGGCGCAGTGCTTCCTTGCGCCCGAATCCGCCTTGGGCCACGGTTCGGGCGCAATGAGTTGGTCCGATCTCCGCGTATTCCCGCTTGTCGCGCTGGCGGCAGGCGTGCTTGGCCTGCCCGTCGTGCGGCCGGCCCTCGCACAGGTGAGCACCGACCAGGGCGCGCTGGACAGCCTCGGTGCGGCGCCCGCCGTCAAGGCTGCGTCGGCAGACCACGCTGCCCCGCCCGCCCGCCCGCCGCGGCACCCGCCTGCGCAGAATCCGGCGCGGCATGACACGGCACACCGCGCCTCCCCGAAGGCGCCACCCGCCCGGGCCCCGGTGATCCAGGCCGCACCGCCGCCACAGGCGGTCCTGCCGCCGTCCGAGCCGACCGTGCCGGCGCGGCCGGCCGTGCCGCCGCCGGTCCCCGTGGTGACGGACGCGCCGAACGAGCTCAGCCCGATACCCGGCGGTACCCGGGTGACGTTCGGTGCCGGCCGGTCCGACCTCAATCCCGCATCCATCGCGTCGCTGCGTGCGCTGGCGCAGTCGCTGAAGGCCGATGCCGCGGCGACGGTCAGCGTGGACGCGTGGTCGGCCGGCACACCGGACGATCCCTCGACACCGCGGCGGCTGTCCCTGGCCCGGGCGCTAGCGGTGCGTGCAGTGCTGATCAGCGAGGGACTGGCGTCGCCGCGCATCTATGTCCGTGCGCTGGGCACCGACCCAGGCAATGCGCCGCCCGATCGCGCCGAGGTCACCCGCACCGGCGCATCCGGCAAGGCGACCGGGACCGCCGCCGCGCCAGGGCCCCCGGCCGCGCCCGATGCAGCGGGGGTGCCGGCCCCGTCGGCCGTGCCGGCCGCTCCGGCCCGGTCGGTGCCCGGCGCGACGGCGCCCGATGCGCCCGGAGGATCCAAGCCGCGATGACCCGGCCGACCACGTTCTTGGTCCGCATGGTGGTTTTCCTCGTGGTGGTGGCCGGGGTCGCGGTCGTGCTCTCGAACGTGCTGCTGGTGGCGTTCGCCAACAACCCGGTGCTGAACGGGCTGATCGTCGTCGTCCTGCTGCTCGGCGTGTGGTGGAACCTGCGGCAGGTCCTGCGGCTCTCGCCCGAGGTGCGCTGGCTGGAGACATTCCAGCAGTCGCGCCAGCGGCTTGCCGGCCTGCCGCCGCCCAGGCTGCTGGCGCCGATGGCCAGCATGCTGGCCATCGGCGGGCGCAACCGCGACGGCCAGGACCGCTTCACCCTTTCCGCCCCGGCGATGCGCTCGCTGCTCGACAGCCTGGCCTCGCGTCTCGACGAGAGCCGCGAGCTGTCGCGCTACATGACCGGGCTGCTGATCTTCCTGGGTCTGCTCGGCACGTTCTGGGGGCTGCTGCTCACCATCGGCTCGGTCGCCGACGTCATCAACGCGATGTCGGTCGGCAACGGCGACGTCAACGTACTGTTCGACCAGCTCAAGGCCGGGCTCGCGCGGCCGCTGCACGGCATGGGCACGGCGTTCTCCAGCTCCATGCTCGGGCTTGCCGGCGCGCTGGTGCTGGGCTTCCTCGACCTTACCGCTGGCCAGGCGCAGAACCGTTTCTTCAACGAGCTGGAGGAGTGGCTTGCCGGCCTCACCCGGCTGTCGTCCGGCGTGCTGGGCGGCGACGGCGAGGGCTCTGTGCCGGCCTACGTGCAGGCGCTGCTGGAGACGACGGCCGAGAACATGGAGAACCTGCAGCGCGTGCTGGCCCGCGGCGAGGAGGGGCGGGCGCAGTCCAGCTCCGCCATCGTCGCGCTGACCGAACGACTGGGCCAGCTCGCGGACTCCACCCGTACCCAGCAGCAGCTGATGCTGCGCATCGCCGAAGGTCAGTCCGCACTCGCGCCGATTCTGGGCCGCATGGCAGACACCAGGCCCGAGGGCGATGCCGGCGCGCGCGCCCACCTGCGCAACATCGAGGCCGCACTCGTTCGGCTGGTCTCCGAGACCGAGCAGGGCCGCACGCAGTCCACGTCCGAGCTGCGCAGCGACATCAGGATCCTGACGCGCACCGTCGCTGCCGCGGTCGCCGCGGAGGGCACGCCGTGACGCCGCAGGACCCGGCGGCCGGATGCCGGGGCCGCCGCACCGGCCGGACCAGACCATGGCGCTGAGCCACCGCCGGCGCGGCGGCGGCGGCAACGGCCTCGATGCTTGGCCCGGCTACGTGGACGCGCTGTCCACGCTGCTGATGGTCATCATCTTCGTGCTTCTGGTGTTCGTACTGGGCCAGGCGTTCCTCTCGGTTGCGATCACCGGCAAGGACCGCGCGCTGGACAAGCTGGGCCATCAGGTGGCCGAGCTTTCCGACATGCTTTCCCTCGAGCGCGGGCATGCCAAGGCGCTGGAGCTCGCCAACGCCTCGCTGGGTCACGATCTCGCGGGCGCCCGCGACAGCAGCGCCGAGCTCGCGGCGCAGATCGAGGCGCTGCAGTTCGGCCAGGCCGCGGCGCACGACAGCCTGGCCGCGGAGCGCGACCGGCTCGCGGCCGCACTGTCCGACGCGCAGGGCCGCGCCGCCGCCGCGACGGCGCAGCTGGACGCGACGCGTGCGCGCACCGCCGAGCTCGACCGCGCGGTGGCCGTGGGCCGCGACACCCTGTCGGGCAAGCTTGCCGAGCTGGCGAAGCTCATCGAACAGACGGCCTCGCTGGGTGCGCTGCGCGACGAGCTGGAGCGCCAGGTGGGTGATGCCGCCGCGCGCGTCACGAGTGCGGATCAGGCGCGCGCCGCCGCCGCGGTCCAACTCGCCGACGAGCAGAAGTATTCGGACAGTGCCCGCGCGCAGATCGCCCTGCTCAACCGCCAGCTCGAGCAGATGCGCACCCAGATGCACGACGCGGCGGCGGCGCTGGACCTGCAGGTCGCCCAGGGGCGCGACAAGGATGCGCAGATCGCGGCACTTGGGCAAAAGCTCAACGTGGCGCTCGCCGCCAAGGTCGAGGAGCTGCAGCGCTACCGCAGCGAGTTCTTCGGCCGGCTGCGTTCGGTGCTGGCCGACCGGCCCGGCATCCAGATCGTCGGCGACCGCTTCGTGTTCCAGAGCGAAGTGCTGTTTCCGGCCGGCAGCGCCACGCTGTCCACAGCCGGCGAGGAACAGGTGCACACCCTCGCATCGACGCTGAAGGCGATCGTGCCGGAAATCCCCGCCGACCTAGCCTGGCTGCTGCGCGTCGACGGCCACGCCGACCATGACCCGATCACCGGCGGGCCATTTGCGAGCAACTGGGAGCTGTCGAGTCAGCGGGCCATTACCGTCGTCAAGCTGCTGATCGCGAGCGGCATTCCGGCGGGCCATCTCGCCGCTACCGGGTTCGCGGATTTCCAGCCGCTGGAGGCCGGTGCCAGCGCCGATGCCTATGCAAAGAACCGGCGTATCGAGCTGCGCCTGACCGATCGCTAGGTCCTGCGGCGGCCAGCCACGGCAGCACATCCCGGGCTAATGCACTCCAGGCTATAGTGTTATATGCTAAATCACGGTCCGTTGGACAAGGTGCACGTCCGGTGGTTCACTGTTCTGCATGGCCGTGGAGGCAACTCCCTTGATCCTGCCTGGGCACATCAATCCGCTGTACTCGCTGTCGGGTTTCACGGTCGGCGCCCTGGTCGGCATGACCGGGGTCGGCGGCGGCGCGCTGATGACGCCGATTCTCGTCCTGCTGTTCGGCATCCATCCCTCGGTCGCCGTCGGCACCGACCTGCTGTTTGCCGCCTGCACCAAGTCGGTGGGCACGCTCGTGCATGGGCTGAAGGGCAGCATCGACTGGCGGGTCGTGGGCCTGCTGGCGTTGGGCAGCCTGCCCGCCACCGTGCTCACCCTGGCAGCCCTGTTCCACCTGGGCGGCCCGGGCACCGCCATGTCACGGGTGATCTCCCTGGTGCTCGGCTCGATGCTGCTGCTCACCGCGGTGAGCCTGCTGTTCCACGCACGTCTCCTGGCCTGGGCATCCTCGCGCAGCGTTCCGATGACACTCCGACGCGCCGACGCGCTGACCGTGGCGACCGGCGCGGCGCTAGGCGCGCTGGTGTCGGTCTCCTCGGTGGGGGCGGGCGCGCTGGGCGTTACCGCGCTGATCCTGCTCTATCCGAGGCTGCCAACCGCCCGCATTGTCGGCTCCGACGTCGCCCATGCGGTCCCGCTGACGCTTGTCGCCGGCGCCGGGCATTGGCTGATCGGGTCGATCGACTGGCTGCTGTTCGCGTCGCTGCTCGCCGGCTCCATCCCGGGGATCGTGACCGGCAGCCTCGTCGCGACACGGATCTCGGACCGGGTGCTGCGCCCCGCTTTGTCGGCGGTCCTGCTGGTGGCGGGCAGCCAGCTCGTCGCCTGAGCCTTGGCGCGGGCGGAAGACCTCGCGGCAGGGGCGGTGATCGTCGCCTGGACAACGACCGGGCGTCACGCCACGCTTGCGGCTCGCCCGCCTGGCGGAATGGTAGACGCAGCGGACTTAAAATCCGCAGCCCAGATGGGCGTGCCGGTTCGAGTCCGGCGGCGGGCACAGTTATTTTAAAGAGTTAGATTAAATCTGCTGCCATGGCCGCGATAATGTGCCGAATTTGGTCCACTTTAGCGAGGGACACATGGCGACTGTTACAAGACGCGGCGAGCGGCAATGGAGGGCCAGGGTGCGAAGACTCGGGCATACTTTGCAGACCCGAACCTTTGACACGAAGCCGAGGCCGTAGCCTGGGCGCGCTCCGTGGAATCCGAGATGGACCGCGGTTCATTTCACGACCAGCGGGAAGCCGAGGCGACGACCCTGGGGAGGCTCTGGACCAGTGGGCAAGCCCGACACCATCAGGTTTGATCTCGCCATCATCAGCAGGGTGTTCGTGGTTGCGCGTTCTGCCTGGGGCATGGAGGGACTGGGCAACCCCGTGCAGGACGCGTCTATAGCAAGGCCTCAGCTTCCAGGTGGGCGAACTCGAAACCGACCTGAGAGATGCCTGTGCCGCGGCCTCCTGCCCGGGGTGGCGGGGC
>CAXSEF010000131.1:0-7016 GCA_964236535.1 uncultured Acetobacteraceae bacterium | reverse complement strand
CCCACAACGGAAAACCAGGGAACGCGCGCCCGTGCAACCCTAAAATGCTCTAGCGACATTGCATGAACCTCGGCGATATCACCGGGAGGCTCGAGATAGTCGAAGCTGGGCTGGGTGCGGCTCTCGTACATCTGCGCCGCATGTCCCATCTCGTGCACCAGCGCGCCGACGTCGCCCTGCGTCTCCATGGGAGAGATGAACACGAACGGCATGCCCAGCGAGGGCAGGGGCTCGCAGAAGGCGCCGTGCGCCTTGCCCGGCCGGTTCTCGAAGTCGACGTGACCGCCGGCTCGCATGTGCCTGAGCAGGGCTCCCAGACGTCCGTCCAGCTGGTCCAGAGCGCGCTGCACCGCATCCAGGACCTCGTCCGGGGTGGCGGCTGGCTCCGGACCATCACCCCGGCCACCAAGTGCCAAGTCCCAGGCGTACAAGTGATCCAGACCGTGCGAGCGCCGCAGTGCTTCCTTTTGCCGCGCCACCACCGGCACGACGAGTTCCACGACCGCGTCGCGGAACCGCTCCACCTCCGCGGGCCCATAGTCCGTCTTGCGCATGCGCCGGTAGCCCAGCGTGGTGAAGCTTGCGAAGCCGAGGTCGCATGCCATGCCGTGGCGCAGTCGCACAAGGCTGTCGAAAAGGCTGTCCAGCTCTCCTCGCTGGAGCGCCACGCCCTCCAGCAGAGCCTGGAAGGCGTCGTGCCGTATGGTGCGGTCCTGGCTGTCCAGTCTCCCGACCAGGCCGTGGAGCGTGAGGGTCTCGCCCCGGAACTGGAAGCGCAGCGTGGCCACAACCTCGGTCTGGCGGGCGGCCAGCCTGGCTTCCTCCACGACGGCGTCGGCAATGACCGGATCGAAGGCGGTCACGTCCGCCTCCCAGAGCGATACGGCGTGGCCGCCGGCCGCCGCCACCAGCGCCTGCCGATCGGGCAGTGCCAGGAGCCGGCGCTTGACGGCCACGTCATGCCCGGTGGCAACCGGAGCCAGTTCGTCGGAAAGCGCCTGCTCCGCCCGCGCGGTCGCGTCGCTGATGTCCTGGTTGAACCGGATCATCGCGAGCTTCGTCCAGGTCATCTGATCGCGGCGGATCGAGTCCCAGGCGGCCAGCGCTTCCGGCAGCAGGCCTCTGTCCAGCGCGGCATCCACGGCCGCGTAGCGTTCGGCCAGGTTCTCACGGCTGGACGCGGGCCATGCGAGCCGTGTCGGGCAAGGCGGCTCCGTGTCCATGCGCCACCTTCCTGGCTGTTTGCGCCACGACATGGGCGCGCATTCGCAACCCTGCCCTGACAGTTGCTTATACGCAAAGACTTGCAATTTCGGCGCATCATGTCCGAAGCTGCCGTCATGTACCGCGCCGTGGCCTCGATGTATCTCGTTCTTGCGATTGTCCCCGAGGGACGGTCCGGGAACGCGCGCGCCTAGATCAAGGCCCGCTACCCGCTCCGCCCCGCACCATGCCGGGCGGGACGGGACCGTCTCCTCCGGTTCCCCAGAGGAGACCTCCAATGTCTGCCAGCGCTCCAGCCGATGCCGATCTGCGCAGCCGCTTGGTGCTGCGGCCTACCCGCCCGGCCGATGCCGAGGCGCTCGCCGCCATGATGGGCGGCGTGGGGTTCCGGAACGGCACTGCCCAGCTTCCGTTCATTTCGCCCGAGCGGGTCCGCCGCAGGCTGGAGACGGACGATGCCAACGACACCCGCATCCTGGCCATGCTCGACGAGGCCGTCGTCGGCAGTGCGACGCTGACCCGCCTGGCCGGGCGGCGCGCCCATGTGGGCCAGGTCGGTATGGGCGTGGCGGACGGCTGGACCGGGCGACGGATCGGCACCGCCCTCCTGGCTGCGCTGGTGGACATGGCAGACAACTGGCTCAACCTGCGCCGGCTGGAGCTGGAGGTGCTGGCCGGCAACGAACCCGCGCTTGCGCTCTACCGGCGCTTCGGCTTCGAACCGGAAGGCGTGCGCCGCGACGCCGTGTTCCGCGCAGGCACCCATGCGGACACCCTGGCCATGGCAAGACTGAGACGATGATCACCCTTGTGCGGCCGTCGCTGGAGCTACTCCCCGACTATGTCGTGGCGCTGGAGCGCGGCTGGTCGCCAGACAGCCTGAGCGCCACTGCGACGGCCAAGGAATTGGCGGCGATCGCGTCCGATCCCACGGGCTTCGTCGCGGGCTTCGAGGACTTGGAGGCGCTCGGCGCACCAATACGGCTGCCAGACGGCTCGCTCGTCCCGCGCCTGCCCAGTTTCTGGCGCTGGATCTGGGACGGGGGCTTCTGCGGCGCGGTCAGCCTGCGCTGGCAGCCGGGCACAGCGGCGCTGCCCGACCACATTCCAGGCCACATCGGCTACGGCGTCGTGTCGTGGCGGCAGGGGCAGGGCTACGCCACTTGCGCATTAAGGCTGCTGCTGCCCGAAGCCTGGTCCTTGGACCTCGAGCACGTCGAGGTGGTCACCGAGCCGGACAACGTAGGTTCGCGGCGGGTTGTTGTGGCCTGCAGCGGCGTGCTCGTCGAGCGGTTCCGCACCGACCCCGCCTATGGCGGTGTGGAGAAGCTGCGCTACCGAATTTCTCGACCAGACTATCCGAATGCCTACAGGAAGCCCTCGCCGGCATGGTCGCGGAACAGCTCGGCATCACGGACATAATCGGCGAGCACCTGCATGGACTTGTGCCGCGACACCTCGCGCATCTTGAATACCGAGGCGCCGGAGCGTGCGGCCGCGGTCAGGAAGCCCGCCCGCAGCGAGTGCCCGGCAAAGTCCGCTGCGACGTAGCCGGCCTGGGCAACACGCACCTGCACTAACCGCGCGACAGCACGGTCCGACATGGGAGAAGCGGTCGCTCCTCCCGCAGGCCCCGGGACCAGCCGGCGGAACAGGAAGCCATCCGTGATCCCGCCGCGCTCGAGCCATGCTTCGAGCAGCGCCTTCGGCCGCAGCCGGCGTCCCTCCGGGATGGCGATGGTGGCGCCGGCGCCGTCCTGGTCGGTCTTGCTGCGCCGGATGGTGACGCGCAGGCCCTCGGGCACGCGCTCGATGTCGGCGAGACGCAGCGCCACCAGCTCGGAGCGGCGGAAGGCGCCGGCCATGCCGAAGGCCAGCAGCGCCCGGTCGCGCACCGAGCGCAGATCGTCGCCACTGATAGCGCGCAGCACGTCGCGCAGCACGTCGGCGTCGGCGGCGTGCTTCCTCGCCGGGGCGATGCCGTGGCTGCGTCGGATGCCGGCCATGACCTCGAGGATGGCGGCAGCGCCTTCGCGGGCCTGGGGCGGCTGCAGCCCGGCGCGGCGGTGCATCCAGCCGATCGCGGCCAGGCGGCGTCCAGTGGTGGGCGGAGCCGATCCGGTGCTCGCCTCGGCGGAGAGGAACACTGCGACGGCGCGCGGGTCGGCCGGCAGGGTCTCGATGCCGCGTGCTAGGCACCAGGCGGAGAAGCGCCGCCAGTCGCTGGCGTAGGCGCGCTGGGTGCTGGCGGCGCGTGATGCGTCAGCGTAGCGCCTTGCTGTAGCGATCTCGGCATGGGCAAGGCTGGGTAGGCTGGTGTCGGCCGGCTCGGTAGTGCCCGACGCCGCTGATTCGACCAGGACGACCATGTCAAGGCTGTCGGAGGGTTTTTCGGGGGTACTCACGATCCCGTGTCTAGCACGTTCATCTTTGTCCGGGAATCACACTTATCGGACAGAAAGGCGGAAAATGAAGGGAGGGAGCCTGTGAAAGGGTAGTTGCGGAACCTCTGCACATATGGAAGGGTCTTGGACGTATTATAGAACCTATAAACGTTGAATTACCAAAACCTTTAGTATTGTTGTGAAAGATTGATTATGGAAGTCTCGGCAGGGCCTGAAGACGTGACCGGAGCTGATCCGGAACGCGGTGCGGCAGGCCCTCGCACGCCGCGGCCGGCGGGGCGCAGGGCCGGGCGCCGCCCGAAGCTGTCTGGCCCGCAGCAGGCGGCACTCGTCGACGATGTGCTGAGCGGGCGGCACACCGCAGCCCAGATGGCGCGGCACTACGAGGTGAGCGAGCCCACCGTCAGCCGCATCCTCGCGGTCCACCGCGCAGGCGCCCAGGCCAAGGCCGTCGGAGGGGAGGTGTCTCGAGATCTAGGCAGCGCCGGCCCTGGTCGAGTCGCGAACGTGCTGCCGGCTGCGGTGCTGGAGCAGCGGCTGGCCATCGTCGGCACCTCAGGGTCGGGCAAGACCTACGCCGCCAAGGGGATGGTCGAGCACCTCGTCGCGGCAGGCGCGCGCGTCTGCGTCGTCGATCCGCTCGGCGTCTGGTGGGGCCTGCGCCTCGCCGCCGACGGCCTCTTACCCGCGCCCCACCCCGTCGTGGTGTTCGGCGGCCGCCACGCCGACGTCGCCCTCGCCCCAGGCCAGGGCGCCGCCCTCGGCCGCCTGGTCGCCACCCGCGCGCTCGCCTGCGTGGTCGACGTCTCCGACCTCGGCAGCGCGTCGGCGCGGCGGGCCTTCGTCACCGCGTTCACCGAGGCGCTGCACGAGGCCAACGCCGAGCCCCTGCACCTTGTGCTCGACGAGGCGGACCTGTGGGCGCCCCAGCGCGTGCCGCCCGGTGGCCACGACCTGCTGGATCGCATCGAGGAGGTCGTGCGCCGCGGCCGGGTGCGGGGCTTCGTGCCGTGGCTGATCACCCAGCGCCCCGCCGTGCTGCACAAGGACGTGCTGAGCCAGGCCGACGTGCTGGTCTCGATGAAGCTCACCTCCAGCCAGGACCGCGCCGCCGTCGGCCGCTGGATCGAGGGCCAGGCCGACCGCGCCGAGGGACGGCGCATCCTGGCGGCCCTGCCCCGGCTCGCCCGCGGCGAGGGATGGGTGTGGGCGCCCTCGGACGGGGTGTTGGCGAGGGTGGCCTTCCCGGAAATCCAGAGCTTCAACAGCTCAGGCGCGCCGCCGCGACGCGAGCACATGCCGGGGGCAGGCTCTAGGCCGCCCGTCGACATCGCCGTTCTCGCGCATGCGCTGGCGGGAAGCGGTGGCGCAGCAGAGATTGCGGAGGAAGCGGAGGACGGCTCTGCCGTTGTCATGTCCTGGCAGCAGCTGAACGTGGAGCAGCAGCTCAGGAACCGTGAGCAAGAGCTCGCGGCAGCAGTCGCGCGGATCGCTGGGCTGGAGGCAGCGCTGCTCGCACAGCTGCAGCGGGACGAGGAAGGATAGGGACGGTAGACCCCGAGCAGGGTGCCAGCGACCACATTGTCCCGCCGCGAGCGGTCTGCGACACAGGAGGGCTGGCAGAAATCTTCGACCTAAAGCAATGCTCGGAGATGCGGCGTGCGACGACGATCACGCTCGTGGTCATGGGTGGAGGCGCGCTGACGCTGGGCACCGTCGCCGTCCTGCGCCAGTCAGGCCCGGACCCAGCCTGCAACTCACCATTACTCGATGTAGCCCGGTTTGCTTTGGATTTGTGGCGTGCCCATGGCGAGTTCGAGCTGGGCAGCCTTCGGTAATGCGTGCACATACTTCACGCGATAGCTTTTGGTCCGACCAGGACCTCTGGCCTCGATCTCATAGGTCTTGAGCCCGCCTGCACGAACCATGTCCGTGAAGGCAGCCGCAACATCTTCTCTAAATCGAGCACGACGTTTGGCGTCTTCGGACCGATAATCACGGCCGACGAGTTCCGCCAAAGTCTCAAGCGGCACGTAGTCGTGGTTTGGCTGACTATCGATATAGGGCCACCATGCCCTGGCGTTGTCTCCCTTGAGGCGGAAATAGACATCTGCGCTGACGCTGACCAAATGCTTGGCCTCGAAGGTCTGCCTGACCCACTCGCCATAGGTAACCGAGACCTCGCTGTCGAGGCTGACACCGGACCACTCGATGCTCCCGATCATGCCATCGGACCAACCCGCTGATGCTAGGCGGCCCTGGGTCACTGCGGCCTCGTATGCGTCGAAGCTGCCGGTGAAGGCGCGAACGGTGACACTGCGCAGCTCTTCGAAGACGCGGAGCGCAGTGAGAAGGTTATTCACGTGGGTGGTCAGGCCACTGGCCAGCAGAATATCGCGCCAGGTTGTATCCGTCCGGTAGACTGCCTGCCGGGCTTTGCCGTTTGCTGCGACTCCGGTCTCAAAGCGCCGGGCACGCAGGCGGAACAGAGCCACGAGTGCATCTCGGTGGCGGGTACCGAGCTCCCTGCCCCTGACCTCGACCACTGCGTGCGGGCGAACAACATAAACGCGGACAAAATCTGCATCGGTCGACAGGCTGTGACGCCGCGGTGCAAACGCACTGGTACGCGCAAGCTTGCTGGGCATTACCGACGGCTGACGGCGGCCGCGCGCGTTCTTGCGGGTGCGGTCAAGGCGCTCAAGCCTTGCCCGCTCCGCCTCCGTCAGATCAAGCATTCTACCCCCGGCATTCCCATTATTCGACACGTGTAGCAGACGCTGCTGTGGACAACCAGCCCTCGTAACGGAATCGCGAGGGTATGGACGGGAATAGCAGGGGTAGGTACGGGAATGGCGCGGGGATGGGTGTCTTATAACGCATTGATTTCATTTGACTAATCGTCCATAGACTTAAGAACAGAGACTCATTTTAAGACCTAGACCTGTGGACAAGCCTTGTGGAGAACCTCCAATCCGCATCTCACCTCGCCGCTAAGAACGCAAAGACTTGGCACCAACGCCCTAAGTGATTGTTTTAAATACAAGATCTTAGGAATTGCGCGGGGATATTGAGGTAGAAAGCGGCTTACAGGTGAGAAGCGCAGACAGTAGTCATCCAGAGTTTAGATTAAATGACCCCCCTGCCCTGCAGGTGCCAAATCCGGTTCCTTAGATCTGGCGCTCCATATTCGACATTTGTATAAGGTGTAGGTAAAGAAGACCTGCTACGTTTAACTTCTTCTTGGTGTCCCCTAACCTCCCCGTTAGCGGGTCTCAATGGATTTGAGACACCTGTGAAAACTCCTCTACTGTTAATAACCTTAGGGTCAAGACCCATAAACGGTTGACCCGGCTCGATCGGATCTGATTCTGGTTTGGCGGGAGG
>CAXSEF010000130.1:0-7390 GCA_964236535.1 uncultured Acetobacteraceae bacterium | reverse complement strand
GAACCATCCACTTCACCGGCTTCACAGGCCTCGCCGCAACCATGATCCGGCTAAATGAATGTCAATCGGCCATAGAGCGTGAAAGCGGTCACGCTCGAAATCTGTGTGTCGGCAAGTAAATTGATTGTCCCAGGTGAAGCCAGATGAGACGATCATGCTCCAGGTACAGAAATTCTCGAGACTCAACATCGAGCGGAGCCCAGAGGCAGAGCCTCTGGCCTGGCTTGCTCAACAGCTGCTGGTGTCAGCGGCGCGTAAAGTAACGGTGCGGAAAGCCAGGCTGGTTCGCCCGGCACGGAATTACATTTCGTAGCAACATGCAGGGTAGTGCCGATACGTTTCGACGCTGTTGTGTGTCTAGGCGCGCTGATGATCGGCGAGCGGGTTTAGGGAGCAGGCGATGCTGAAAAAGATGCTGCTGGCGGGAGTGGTGGGCGGCAGCCTGATGGTGGCTGGTGCGCAGGCCCAGGAGATGCACGGAGGCATGCACCATGGTGGGCCAGGCGGCGACGGCTACCTGGGCTTCCTGCAGGGCGTGACGTTGACCAGCGCGCAGCAGACTCAGATGCACACGATCATGCATACGAACTGGCAGCAGCTGAAGCCGCAAATGCAGCAGCTGCACAGCCTGCGGCATCAGATTAACGACGCGCTTGCCAGCACCAGCACCGTGAACGCGGGCCAACTGACCTCCCTGCAGCAGCAGGTGGCCACGCTGCAGGCCCAGCTCGATCAGTCCCGGCTCGGGACCGCGCTGCAGGTGCGCGCCATGCTGACGCCCAACCAGCTTGGCCAATCGTCGACCGTGCACGCGCAGCTTGCTGCGCTGCATCAGCAGGAGCGCAACGTGATGTCCCAGGCCTCCGGCGCGGCTTCGCCCGAGAAGGTGCCCGCCCCGCAATAACGAGGACTGAACGCCTCGCACGCTGCGAGGCGTTCCAGCCCGTTCCAGACTGGCCGCTCCCCCGAGGTTCGACAGCAGGCTATTCGCCTTGCGAGTCGGCCCCGCTGCCGGAGCCGGTGATCCCAGCACGCGACGGTGCGTTCGAACCGGGCTCGACTTGGCGGCTCATCAGGGCGACCTCGCGGTCGCTGGTCTCCGGATCGACCATGTCCGGCTCGTCCGGCGACAGTTCGCTTGGTCCGATTTCCATCAGCAGGTCCTCGACCGCCTGGGGGTCGGTGCGGCGCGCCTGCTCCATCAGCAGGTCAGCGCGGTCGTCCTCGCCGGCACGGCGTGCCCGCAACGCGGCCTCGACCAGCGAGCGTGCCTGGCCATGCTTCTCCGCGCCTGCGTCGCCGTTGCCGTCCATCAGATCCGACATGGGGCTCTCCCGTTTCGACGATCAGAACAGATCGAGCGGCAGCGGGTTGCGCGCGGCCAGGCAGGCAAGGCCAGGAGCTCTGCCGTTGGATCCCTGCCAAAGGCAAATGCCTGAAACGCATGCCTAGTAAGTGATCGTTTCAGGCTGCTTCACCTGGGACGATCATATTCGCGCCAACACACGGGTCTAGAGCGTGATCGTTTCATCTACCTGAAGCGGCCACGCTCTAGGCGAAGGGTTCTCAAAGGCCGCAGGCCTTCGGTAAGTCTGGGCAAAGCCCCGCCTTGCTTCAGTCCGGGGACCTGGGACCGGCGCGGCGCAGCACGAACAGCGCCTGCTCGCCGAACAGGTTGGCGAGCCAGGCCGAGCGCCGCCAGGGCGCGCGCCTGACACCCTCGTCGGCCGCAAGCCAGCGCTCGACCGAATAGCCCTCCTGCTCGCACAGCGCGAAGAAATCGGCAATCGTGCAAGGGTGGATGTTGGGCGTCTCGTACCAGGCGCGGTCCCAGCCTGCGGTCATCGGCATGCGCCCGGTGCGCAGCAACTGCCAGCGCACCTGCCAATGGCCGAAATTCGGGAAGCTAACCACCGCGCGGGTGCCGATGCGCAGCATCTGGCGCAGTACCTCGCGCGGCTTTTCCACTGCCTGCAGGGTGCGCGACAGCACGACGTAGTCGAACGCCGCGTCGGGGTAGTGTGCGAGGTCGTTGTCGGCGTCGCCTTGCATCACCGGCAGGCCATGCGCGACCGAGCGCGTCACCTCCGCCATGTCGATTTCGATGCCACGTGCGTCGCAGCCGCGGTCGCGGAACAGCAGGTCGATCAACGTCCCGTCACCGCTGCCGATGTCGAGCACGCGGCTGCGCGGCGCGATCATCTCGGCGATGAGGCGCAGGTCGACGCGCATGTTCTTGGCGACGTACTGGATCGGCCGGGAGTCGGTGGCGCTCCGGCTCATCCGAGGCCCGCGCGCTCTGCCGCACCCGCAAGGAAGCCGGCCAAGGTCCGGTGGAAGTCGGGCTCGTCGAGCAGGAAGGCGTCGTGGCCCTTGTCGCTCTCGATTTCGACGAAGCTGACATTGACCGCGGCGCGGTTCAGCGCGTGGGCCAGGTGACGCGACTGAGCGGTGGGGAACAGCCAGTCCGAGGAGAAGCAAACCACGCAGAACCGGGTCGGGCTGGCGGCAAAGGCCCGCGAAAGGTTGCCGTCATGGTCGGCTGCGAGGTCGAAATAGTCCATTGCCCTGGTGATGCTGAGGTATGAGTTGGCGTCGAAGCGGCGAACGAAGCTGCTGCCCTGATGGCGCAGGTAACTCTCAACCTCGAACATGTCGCTGAGCGGCCCGAGCGGCGTCTCGCCGCCGCGCGAGGGTCCGGTGACCGGCGTAGGCTCCTTGAGGCGGCGGCCGAACTTGCGGGTCAGCGCCTGCTCGGAGAGATAGGTGATGTGCGCCATCATGCGTGCGACCGCGAGGCCGCGTGCGGGAATGCAGCCGTGCTCGCGGTAGTGGCCGCCCCGCCAGTCCGGATCGGCGAAGATCGCCTGGCGGCTGACCTCGTTGAAGGCGATGTTCTGCGCCGAGTGCGAGGCGGCAGTCGCGATCGGCACAGCGGCGAACACCAGCTCGGGGTAGGACGCGGCCCATTGCAGCACCTGCATGCCGCCCATCGAGCCGCCGACAACCGCGAACAGTCGCCTGATGCCCAGGTATCTGATCAGACGATGCTGCGCGTCGACAATGTCGCGCAGCGTAATGGTGGGAAATTCGGTCCCCCAGGAATCGCCGCCGTGCCGCCGCGGCGAGCGCGGGCCGGTCGAGCCCATGCAGCCGCCAAGGACGTTGGCACAGACCACGAAGAAGCGGTCGGTGTCGATCGGCAGGCCTGGACCGACGACGGCGCTCCACCAGCCCGGTCGGCCGGTGATCGGGTGGACTTCGGCCACGTACTGGTCGCCGGTAAGGGCGTGGCATACCAGGATCACGTTGCTTGCGGCCGGGTTCAGCGTGCCATAGGTGCGGAAGGCCACGACCAGCTCCGGCAGGTGCACGCCGCATTCCAGCAACAGGCCGTCCTCGAACACGACGCGGCTGTGCGAAGCGTCCGACAACGGCACCGGGAACGGCTCCGGGAGCGGGGCGGTCTGGTCCATCCGGCGTGTATGGGACGGGGGTTGACGGCGCGCAACCGGAGTCCTGGCCCCGTGAAGGACGGCCCAGCGCTCTGCCCTGGAACTGTCTGGGACCTGAGGCCCCGGCCACTTCACTTGGGCACCGGCTATGCATGTTGTGCACCCGGGGGGGATGGGATCAAGGGACCGCCGGTCCTTGCGGGTCCGGGCAGAGTCCGGTCTGGCTTGCTTCAGCCCCACCCCACAGGGTTCTCACGCCGGGACGCATCCGCTATCTGTTCCGGCCTCCCGTTGGATCAGCGATGCCGAGTTCCCTGCAGGCCCAGCCCCTAGACCCTGACGCCGCGATCGCCGGCCCGGAAGCGGAACTGGCCCGGCTCCGTGCGGAGCTGGACGCGCTCGACGACGCGCTGCACGACACGCTGGCCCGGCGTGCAGCGGTGGTGACGCAAATCAGCGCCAGTACTGCAAAGGGTCCGCTCAAGCTGCGCATGGGTCGACAAGCCGAGATCCTGCGCCGGCTGCTGGCCCGCCATGATGGCCCCTACCCGCGCGCCGCGGTGGTGCGGGTATGGCTGGAACTGTTGTCGGGCACGATCGCGATGCAGGGGCCGTTCTCGGTCGCGGTCGGGCAGGCACAGGGCGATGCCGCACTGTCGGCGACCGCGCGCGAGCAGTTCGGGGCGCTGGTGCGGCTGCGTGCCTGGGGCAGCGTCGGGCAGGCGATCGGGGAGGTGCGTGCGGGAACGGCGAGCGTTGCCGTCGTGCCGCTGCCGCATGAGGGCGAGCCGCAGGCGGCGGCTTGGTGGACCGGGCTGCTGCACCGCAACGGGCCGGGCGCCTCTGGGCACCGGCTGCAGGTCATCGCCCGGCTGCCGCTGTGGTTGGAACGCCCGGAAGGCGCACCCGCCGAGCAGGCGCTGGTGGTGGCGGCGGCACCGCCGGATCCGAGCGGCGCCGACTGCACTCTGCTCGGGCTCGAGTTGGCGCCAGAGGTGAGCCGGGCGCGCCTGCGCGGCGCGCTGGCGACTGCGGGACTGTCAACCGGGCGGGTGCTGCTGCGGCGCGACTCCGGCGACCCGGTGGCCCGTGCCCTGGTCGAGGTGGAGGGTTTCGTGGCGCAGAGCGACTCGCGACTGTCGGCGCCGGCGCTGCTGGGACTGGGTGACGTGCGGCACGGCCCGGTGATGCTCGGCGCCTATGCCCGGCCGTTCAGTGCGACCGTGGATGGGGACGCAAGGTGAGCCCGCGGCCGCGGCCGGAGATCATGGCGGTTGCGCCGTATGTGGGCGGCGAGTCCCGGCTGCCCGGCGTTAACCGGGTGGTCAAGCTGTCGTCGAACGAGGGGGCGTTTGGACCACCGCCCGCCGCGATCGCGGCGATGGAACGGGCGCTGGCAGACGCGCAACGTTACCCGGACGGCTCGGCGGCGGCGCTGCGCCAGGCGATCGCAGGGCGCTGGGAGCTCGACCCCGAACGGATCGTGTGCGGCAACGGGTCGGACGAACTGCTCGCCGGGCTGTGCACGATCTACGGCGGGCGCGGTACCGGACTGCTGATGACCGAGCACGGCTTCTCGATCTACGCGATCGCAGGGCAGGCGGCGGGGATGCGCGTGACCCGGGTTCGCGAACGCGGGCTGTGCGCCGACGTCGACGCGTTGCTGGCGGCGGTGGCGTCCGACACGACGTTGGTGTTCCTGGCCAACCCGAACAATCCGACCGGGAGCCTGCTGCCTGACACGGAGGTGCGCCGGCTGCGTGCGGGACTGCCGGCCGACGTGGTCCTGGTGCTGGATGCGGCCTATGCGGAGTATGTCGACGCGCCGGAGTACGACCCGGGCACCGGCCTGGTGGACGCCGGAGACAACACGGTTATGACGCGCACCTTCAGCAAGATCTTTGGTCTTGGCGGCGTGCGGCTGGGCTGGGCTTACGCGCCAACACCGATTGCCGACGCGCTGAACCGATTGCGGGCGCCGTTCAACGTCAATGCGCTGGCGCTGGCGGCGGGAGTTGCGGCCCTGGCGGAGCCGGGCTGGGTTGAACGAGGCCGCGCGCACAACACGAGGCAGCGCGATGTGCTTGCGGCAACGCTGGAGGCGGTGGGGCTGCGCGTATGGCCGAGCCAGGGCAACTTCGTCCTGGTGGAAATGGGCTCGCCGGAGCGCGCGGCCGCAGCCGACCTGTTCCTGCGGGCTCGCGGCGTGATCGTGCGCAACGTGCAGTCGTATGGCTTGCCGTCGTGCCTGCGGGTCACCATCGGCACGGCGGAGGAGGTCGAGCTGGCCGGCGACCTGCTGGCGAGCTTCATGGCAGAGCAGGTGCGGGCGGCGGCGGCAGTCAGGTGAGCGAGCCGCTGGCACAAACGGACAGCATGGTCGAGCCGCCGATCCGGCGCGAGGGCGAAGTGCCGCCCAGCCTCGGCGCGCAGGCGCCGGTGTTCGGACGGCTGGTCGTCATCGGGATGGGGCTGATCGGCAGCTCGGTGTCGCGAATGGGAATGGCACGGCGCGAGTTGGCTGCCGAGATCGTCGCCTGCGACCGGCCGAACGTGCTGGCCCGGGTGGCGGCGCTGGGGCTCGCCGACCGGGTGGAACCAGATCCGGCGACGGCAGTGCGCGGAGCCGACTGCGTCATGCTGTGCACCCCGGTGGGCGCGTACGGTGAGATCGCCGCCCGCATCGCCGCCCACCTGGCACCAGGCTGCGTGCTCACGGACGTGGGTTCGACCAAGCAGTCGGTGTTGCGCGACGTCGGGCCGCTGGTGCCCGACGGGGTGCATTTCGTGCCCGGCCACCCGATGGCGGGCACCGAGCACTCCGGACCGGATGCGGGCTTCGCGACGCTGTTCCAGGGGCGCTGGTGCCTGCTCACCCCGCCGGCTGGGACCGATCCGGACGCCACGGCGCGGGTGGCCGAGCTGTGGCGGCGCTGTGGCACCATGATCGAGGTGATGGAGGCGGCGCACCACGACCGTGTTGTCGCGGTGGTCAGCCACCTGCCGCACCTGATCGCTTTCACCATCTGCGGCACCGCCGACGACCTGGAAGGCGAAACCCGAGACGAGGTGCTCAAGTTCGCCGCCGCCGGGTTCCGTGACTTCACCCGCATTGCCGCGTCCGACCCGACCATGTGGCGCGACATTTTCCTCAACAACCGCGAGGCGCTGTTGGAAATGCTGGCGCGCTTCACCGAGGACGCGCAGGCGATGGCGCATGCAGTGCGCTGGGGCGATGGCGACTACATCGCCGAGAAGGTGCGGCGCTCGCGCGAGATCCGCCGCAGCCTGATCGAGATGAACCAGGCGTGAACGGCGCGCCCGACCACACCGTGGTGACGGTCTATGTCGACGGGGACGCCTGCCCGGTGCGCGAGGAAGTATACCGGGTGGCAGGCCGACTGGGCGCTGGGGTGGTGGTGGTCTCGAATGGCTCACGGCCGATCCGCCCGCCGGGGCTCGCTTTCGTGCGCATGGTGGTGGTCGACCAGGGTGCAGACATCGCCGATGACTGGATCGCCGAGCGGGTCACCGGCCTCGACGTGTGCGTGACATCCGATATTCCGCTGGCGTCGCGTTGCCTGGCGCAGGGCGCGCGCGCGCTGGCGCCGAACGGGCGGGTATGGTCGGACGACAACATCGGTGCGGCGCTCGCGGGCCGGGAGGTGTCGCGCCACATGCGGGAGAGCGGGATCGCGACCGGGGGCCCGGCGCCGCTAGATAAGGTAGCGCGCTCCAGGTTCCTGAGTGCGCTGGATGTCACGGTGCAGGCGGCATTTCGAGCAGGCGCGGTGAAGCAAGCAAGGCCAGAGGCTCTGCCTCTGGGCTCCGCTCAAGGCAAGCCTTGAGCGTCCCTATGATCAGAGCCTAGTCGTCTTAAGGCGTTCACCCAGGCCGAGAGGTATACTCGTCATTCAAGAGACGCAGAGGGTGGC
>CAXSEF010000129.1:0-7477 GCA_964236535.1 uncultured Acetobacteraceae bacterium | reverse complement strand
CCGAACCGCTCGGCGGCCGCGTTGCGGGACATGCCGCCGTCCACGGCCGCGATCATGGAATCAAGAGCAGGGTCGAGGCGGTCGTGAACCACCGTTCCAACAGCGTGCTGCTCAACTATTATCGCGACCAAAGCGACAGCATGGGCCTGCACAGCGACAATGAAAAAGAGCTTGGACCTCGTCCAGTCATCGCCTCGGTGAGCATGGGCGCGGAGCGCGCCTTCCTGCTCAAGAGCAGACTCGATCCTGCGGCAAAGATCCTGAAGTGGCCTCTGGCGTCAGGCAGTCTGCTGCTGATGAAAGGCAACACTCAGGAGAACTACAAACATGGCATCGGAAAGCAGGCGCGAGCACTCGGCTCCCGGGTCAATCTCACCTTCCGGATTATCAAGGCGTAGCCCGGTCTGCTGGCCTGATCCGCCTCTCGCAGCGCTCGCGACCTCGTCGCACCCGCGAACCTCCTGCACCCTGGCGCGCCGCTACGACAGGTGTCGCGCGATCTCCGCCGCCATCTCCGCCCCGCTCGAATCCGCCCGTATTAGCGCAAGATAGCGCCCATCCGCCCCCATCAGGTACAGCACCGAGCTGTGGTCCACGCCGGCGCCAGCCGTCCCGCCCGCGACTGGATGTACCTTGGTACTAACCCGGTATTCGCGCTCTACCGACCGGATCTGCCCCGGCGTCCCTGTCAGCCCAACCAGCCGCGGCGTGAACTCCGCCACGTATCGGGCAAGCACCTCCGGCGTGTCGCGCCCCGGATCGACCGTGATGAACAGCGGCTGCACCGCGTCCGCTCGGGCGCCCAGCGCCTCCATCGCCTGCCGCACCGCCATCAGTGTCGTCGGGCACACGTCGCGGCACGCGGTATATCCAAAGTAGATCAGCAACACCCGCCCGCCGAAGCTGCGCTCGCTCACCGCCCGCCCATCCGCCGCCATCAGCACGAACCGTCCGCCGATCCCGCCAGCCGCGATGCTCGCCCCGAACAACCACAGGCACGCCATGCTCATCGCGACCAGGCCGGCCGCCACGCCCAGCACCGCCACCTTGCCATGCCTCGCTGTCCCGCGCCGGGGCTGCCCAGGTGCCGCCTGGCCACGCTCCCGTCGCGCACGAGCCACTAAGGCCGCCTGTCGGCCGGCCCTGTCCCGCCCAGCCGATGCCACAGCCTGCGCCTCCTTTCGCCAGGCGGCGCGATGCCGCTCCTACTCGCTCGGGCGCCCCGCCATCTCCCCGGGACCGATCGCCCTTCTGCCCATTGTCATGCCCCCCGATCCGCCCATCGGCATCGGCATCGTCATGCCGTCCAGCGCCCCCCCGGCCACCGGGTCCGCCGCGAACGCGTGTACTGCCTCACCCAGCACCGCGGCATCGTCCCAGCCACCCGCTGCCGGAACGGGACCAGGCTGCACCGCACGCAACCAGCCTTGCGCGTCGACCAGGACCTGTGCCCCCGTCTGCTGATCCGGTCGTAACCCCGACACGACTCCATACGCCTCCGCAACCGCCGCGTCACCAGCGATGCACACCCCCGGTCCCGCCCGCACCGTGACCTCTCGTCCCGCCAGCACCGTCACGATCGACGCAGCACCCGCACCCGGCCCCGCCTCGCGCGCAATACCTGCCATGGCGCCCGCACTGCCCAGCACCACCCGCACGAACCCGCCGCGCAGCCCGGCCATCGACACCCTCGTTCCGCCGCATTGCACTTCCACCCCCGGCGCTTGCAGCGGCGGCGACCAGGTCCCTGCCGCCCGGGCCAGACCCGCGTTACGCGCCCGCACGAAGTCGATCAGCCCCCAGCGCTGCGCCTCGCTCAGCACCCCCGCGAACCCCGGCATCACCAACCCGCCCGCAGGATCGCCCGGCTGACCCGGCCCCTCGATCCCGTGCGACAGCCACCAGAACAGCTCGCCGTCGCTGTGCGCCCATAGATGAGCCGCAGTCAGGTCCGCCGGCGGCACGGCGAGCCCACGCGCGAGCGGCCCATCGCCACGCCCCTCCGCACCGTGGCAGCCCGCGCACTGCACCGCATAGAGCGACGCCCCCTCGGCGATCGAGGCCGACGCGAACCCGGTCGGCGAGCGCCAGTAGCTGGTCGGACTGGCCGGCACGAACAGCAGGTCGAGGTGCGGTACTGCTACCCACCCGGCCGTCCCCGCCATCGCCACGGCCAGCCAGCGCCACCACCCACGCCGTCGCAGCAGCACCGCCACGCCCAGCAGCCCCGCCGCCCCCGCCAGTCCCAGCAGCGCGCCCGCCACTTCGCCGCGGAACGCCGGCTCCCCGCGCACCGCGTCCAGGCTGAACCGCCAGGCGAACGGCCACACCGGCTGCACGTGCATCGCCGGCTCCAGGCTACTCAGCAGCCCCGCCGCGACCACGATCGTCACCCCGAACCCGGTCTGTACTGCGAGGCTGCGCAGCAGCAACCGGCGCGCCGGTTCCGGTGCGGTGCCCAGCAGCGCCGGTGCGAACCAGTAGCGGTTGGCCCAGGCAAATCCCAGCAGCACCGCCGACAGCGCCGTCTTCGCCAGCACCATCCAGCCATAGGCGGTGCCGACCAGCCCCGCGATGCTGCCCACCAGCACCCAGCCCTGCACCGCCGCCGATACCACCAGGGCGCCTACTGCCAGCTTGCCCATCGGCGAGAACCAGCGCGCCGCCGTCGCTCCCGCCTTGGCCGGCGCCAGCCGCACCAGCAGCAGCAGCGGCAGCAGCGCGCCCAGCCACGCCCCGGCGCCCAGCAGATGCAGCACGTCGGCGCCCAGCAGCAGCACATACCCGGCCTCCTGCATACCTCCCGGCACGCCGCCCTGCATGCCCATCGACGCCGAATGGCCGTGCCCCGCCTGCAGCACCAATCCGAGGCCCGCTAGTGCCAGCGCCCCCCAGGCCTTCGCCCGCCCGGCACGCCATCCCACGGCCAGCCCCGCCAGCAGCGCCGCCGCCTGGATCGTTGCTAGGCGCCCGAACAGGGTGGCGCGCACCACCACCGGCAGTGCCGCCGCCAGCCGCGACATTGTGTGGGCGCTCGCCATGTCCGCAGCCTGCGCCACGACCCACACCAGCATCGCCGCCACTGCCAGCGCGAACCCGCAGCGGGTCAGCCACAGCAGCACGCGGCCGACCCGAACCGCCGCGGCGTCGTCCATCCGCGCCAGCGCACGCGGCGCCACCCACACCCGGAACACCAGCGTCCCGAACACCGACAGCAGCGCCCCGACCGCAAGCGAGCGCGCCAGCACCAGGATTGCGCCGCCCTCGGGCGCGAACCCCGCTGCTCCTCCCACCGCCGCGCGCCCCTACGACCCGCCGACCGTGAAGGTGAAGTGGCCCTCGGTCTTGTGGGTGTCGACCGAGGTCGCGTGCCAAGTCACCACGTAACTGCCAGGCGTCAGCGCTCCCAGCCCGACCACCAGGTGCGCCGCGTCGGCGCCCCGGTGCGCGTCGCCCGCGTCGAAGCGGTGGCCGGCCGAGTCCGTGACCTCGATAGTGCTGAACAGCGGCTCGATGTCCTGGGTGAACCCGATCGCCACCTGGTGCGGCGCCGCACGCAGCGTGCTGCCCACCCCGGGCTCGGCCTCCTTGAGGAAGGCATGCGCGAATGCCGGCCCCGCCCATGCCAGAGCCCACGTCAACGCCGCGGCACACGACGTCGCCCGGACCACACCGTGCCAGCGCCACACCCTGGCGCGCCGGTCCTCGCTTGCCCGCTTGAGCCGCACCGACACCGCCCGTATTCCCACCGCGCTCACTGGAACACCGGCTTGCCGATGGTGTTGGGGAACAGGTCGTCGAAGAAGAAATGCACCAGCCCGACCGCACCCACGTTGGTGCCCGCCGCCTTGTTCAGCGGCACCAGCGCCTCCAACCCTACCTCGCCCCATTGCGCCATGTAGATCACGCCCGGCGCCGCGGTCCACGTCGTGCCCTGCGCCGACGGCGAGGACGCAGGCGACGACCACGTTACCTCCATCAGCGGGATCAGCCCGCCTAGGATGCCGTGCAACCCGAAATCCTTCACCTGCGCCTGCAGGTATGGAATACTGTACTGAAACGACATCCCGCCCGACCAGGCATTGTTGGCGCCGTTGTTGAACTGCGAGGCGATGCCGCTGTCGAACGGGCTTGACGCCGAAGCCCCGGTGCCCAGCGGCGGCGGCTCCGCCTTAAGCTCCTTGTCGGCGACGATGTAGCTCAGTTCGCCGCTCACCGCGAACGGGCGCACCCAGCTCACCGGCACGTCGCCGAACCCCTTGCCGAAATATCCCGTGGGCGCGGTCGAACCATAGCGGTCGCCGCCGGTATGCGTGGTCCCGGTGCCGCCGAGCTCGCGGATGATGCCAAGCGACACCACAAACTCGTGGATCGGGTTGGTGTAGGCCTGCCACTTGCCGGTCACGAAGAGGTTCTCGAACCCTGTCTGCGTCTTCGACCCGTTCATCTGCTGCACGTCGTAGCCGCCGTTCAGGATCAGCGCGGTGGTCGGCGTAATCGTCTTGTCGTACTCGTAGCCGAAATCGAACTCGTGCCCCGGCCCGCTTCCGCCGGCAGCACCGCTGCGGCTGTAGGTGAACGCCGGCAGCGACGCTTCGTCGGCCACCCCCGGATCGTCTATAGTCAGTGTGACCGGGAACACACGGTCGCCGACCACGACATGGGCCAGCGCAGGCGCAGACGCGAGAGTGGATGCCAGCACAGGCGCGGCCCAGGCCGACGCCCGCGTCGCGGACTTCACCAGAAAACACATGGGAATTTTCCTGTTAATCATGACTCGACGGATGCGGCACTCGCCGCACGTTGCGCATCGCAAGTCAGGCCAGGACGGGAGGACCCCTTGGAAAGCCGAGATAGGACGCGTGCGACGGCGGGCCACGCGCCGAGACCGCGACCGCCTGGCGCAGCAGGACGCCCACAGTGGGCACCGGCAGCGGCGCTGCTGGCAGCAGCATGGCTGCCGGCAGCGCCAGCGCCGCACTCAGCGCCACCAGCGCGCACTCCGGCCGGTGCGGGTGCCGGCGCTCGGGTTGCGGCTGCACCGGCGCCTCGGCCACACAGATCACGCTGAGCGCGTCGAGCGCCTCCGCCTGACTGCGCGCCGGAGCGTCCGGCAGCACCACCGCCCCAAGTGCCAGTTGCCCAGCCAACGCCAGCACGGCAAGCAACAGACCGGGCAAGGCAACGATCCGGACGGGACAGGGAAACCGGATGCGCATGCTGTCGACGCTAGCCACGCCACAAGGACGGGGCAACACGGCCTCGGCCTGCAAACCCCGTCGGCCGACCCGCCACCGGCACGCCCGCCCAACCTGGAACGCCACCGAACCACGCCGAGACCCGCCTCGCGACGCACCGCCGCCCATCAGTGATGCAAAGTTGCAACAAGTCCTGCACGCGATCGTATCCGCCGCCGGTTGGTTCTTGTCGATATGACGTCGAATCGACACTGGCGCACAGCAGAGCAGCCGGCAACCCGCAACCGGCACAAGGCTCCAAAAAACCCGTCTCGGTCCGCCGCGCCGAAAGTGTCGTCGCCGAACTGGTCCATGACGACGTGCCGCGCAACGAGATCGCCATGCGCAGCTTCGGCGAGACCAACCCGCTGGTGCCCACCGCCGCCGGCGTCCGCGAACCGCAGAACCGTTGCGTCGAGATCATCCTGCACTGATACGCAGCACTGCCGCTGTGCGGACGGGGGCAGCCGGTGGTGCCTGCAAGCCCCCAAAACGCACATCCTGACGCCGCTCCGACCACACACGGGGCAACCGCCATGCAATGCCTTGCGGCGATCCCCATCTCGCCAAGCGCAGTACGTCCGGTCATCGTCCCCCCACCCAGAACCGCAAATCGGCATCCAAGCCGGGCGACAAACCGCCCCTTCGTCGCCCGGCGCCGCGCACCCTCGGACGCCCTACTTCGGATAGGCGTGGACAATTTCGGTCAGTTGCTCCGCTGCATCGCCATCAGGCCCATATAAAATTCACCGTGACATAATCCTCCATCACGTTGCCAGGAGGTCCGCCATGGACTCGCGTATGCCGGCGATGAGGTGCATGACCTGCTCGCAACCGGCCTCGCCATGCACCGCCCGTTCAACGGACTTGACCTTGCCACTCATGCGCCGGATCTGGGCCAACAGCTTCCGCTTGTCCCAAATCGGATGCGTCACGTGAACATCCTCATCAAACCCCGCATCACGCCGCTATAGCGTAACCGCCGCCCGTCCCGCCAAAG
Source organism: uncultured Acetobacteraceae bacterium (assembly GCA_964236535.1). Taxonomy (GTDB): domain Bacteria; phylum Pseudomonadota; class Alphaproteobacteria; order Acetobacterales; family Acetobacteraceae; genus CAXSEF01. The sequence continues at coordinate 1,240 of CAXSEF010000129.1, read as the reverse complement.
AACCTCGTGGAAAAATGGAACGAGCAGGCACCGTGCCTTTGTAAAGACGGCCACACCACCCGGCACCGAGGCGGCGGAGCCCCAGGTGAGGCGGCACCGGCCTTGCACCCGCATGCGACCGCCCGCGACGAGCCGCCGACACCTCGCGCGCGCGTCGCAAACATCCGCCGTAGTGCGCGTCCGATGAGAACCATGCCTTCGGACCGATGACACCTACCTCATCATGCGCGCCCTATCGAGACCCCGCCCGGCGCAGACCCAACGATTTTAGTCGCTGCCGATTTGGTGGACACCGGGTTCAGGGTGTTTCACGGGATTGGATGGGGCGGCGGTTATTCAGCCGGGAGTTCAAGCTGGAGGCGATCCGGCTGGTCAAGTAGCGAGGGGCCTTGATCGTGCAGGCGAGTCGCGACCTGGACATTGGCGAGAACGTCTTGCGGCGCTGGATCAGGGAGTTCAGCTCCGAACACGATGAGGGCTTTCCTGGTCAGGGGCAGGTCAGGCCGGAGCAGCAGGAGATTGACCGGCTGCGGCGCAGGTCGCCAAGCTGGCTCTACGTGGCAGCCGTGATCGACCTGTTCTCGCGTCGCGTGGTCGGCTGGTCGAGGAGCGCCAAGATGGCAGCCAGCTGGTCGCGAATGCGTTGATGATGGCGATCTGGCGCCGCGGCAAACCGAGCGCGCTGCTGCGTCATTCGGATCAGGAAAGCCAATACAGTTGTGAGCAGTTCCAGAATCTGCTGGCGGATCATGGCGTCACCTTCAGCATGAGCCGATCGAGTAATGTCCGGGACAATGCGGCGATGGGGAGCTTCTTCTCCTAGCTGAAAACCGAGCAGATCGCCCGCAAGATCTACTGCACCAGGGACCAGGCGCGAGCTGACGTGTTTGATTACATCGAGCGGTTCTACAACCCGCGTTGGCGCCACTCGACCATTGACTATCTTATGAGCCCCGTGCGCGAGAGGGCGTGAGGCGGCGCTTCGCTCATTTTCTGGAGATTGAAGCGGTTTGCGTCTGACATCGGGTGTTTTACCTGGGCTTTGTCCGCCTACGTCCCACACCGGACAGAGTCTGGGCATGGTCAGGCACAAGCCGGTGCCAGCAAGCGCCAGCTGCGTCTGAGAGTACAGGCGATCGCGCTCAGACGCACCTGCAAACCTGCCTTGGCCAGGCCGAGCCAGCGCATGCGGCGCAGCCCGCAGCTGCGCTTGCAGGTGCCGAACACCTTCTCGATGCGA
>CAXSEF010000128.1:0-7838 GCA_964236535.1 uncultured Acetobacteraceae bacterium | reverse complement strand
CTAGGTTCTGAAACGTTCAGACCCTGCTAATACCAACAGGCCCTGAGTGTGACCGGGTAGGCGAGCAAGTTCAGAGGCTCTGTCTCTGGACTCCGCCAAAGGCTGAGCCTTTGGAATCCCTGTGCTTAAGAAAGGCGTTTCCCAAGCCCTCAGGCCTTTGGCGGGTCTGGGCAGAGTCCAGCCTTGCTTGCCTGCAGCTTTCATCGTTACTTGTCGGGCACAACCGAGACTTGCATCCCATTGCTGGCGAGCAGCGGCGGATTGAGAATGAGGGAGTCGCCTGCCTTCAGCCCGGCCTGCACCTCGACCTGCGAGCCGTCATCGGCCAGCACGTCGAGGTGGCGCAACTGCAGCGTGCCATTTTCGACGATGGCGGCGTTGAGGCCGTCCTTGTTGAAGATCACCGCCTCTGACGGCACCAGCGCCACCTGCGCCGTGCGCGGCACGTCGAGGTGGACGATGCCGTATAGCCCGGCGGCGAGCGCGCCGTCCCGATTGTCGACGTCGACTTCGGCCAGCAGGGTTCGGGTGCCGGCCTGCAGCGCGCTGGCGTTGCGCGCCACCTTGCCGTGGAACTGCCGCCCCGGCAGCTCGGGCACGGTGACGATGGCGTCCTCGCCGTCCTTGAGGCTGAAGTAATCTTCCTGCGGCACATAGACCTGCACCCGCAGCACGTCGGAGCGCGCGATCGAGAACAGCTGGCTGCCCGATGCCGAGTTGGCGACCACCAGACTGCCGACGTCGATGTCGCGCTCGGTGATGACGCCGTCGAACGGCGCCACGACCTGCTCGAAATCCACCAGCTGCTGCAGGCGGCGCACCTCGGCGGCCTGCGCCTCGATGTTGGCCTTGGCCACCCCCACGCTTGCGACGCTCGCGTCCAGCGACGACTTGTCAGTGTCGCCCTGCTGGTGGCTGCTCCAGCCGTTCTTCACCAGATCGGCGGTGCGTTGCTGGGTCTGCCCGGCGAGCTTCTGGTTCGCGGTCGCCTGTGCGTAGGCGGCCGCGGTCTGCGCGAGCTGGGCCTGGGCTTGGGAGAGCTGCTGGTCCTGGTCCGGCGAGGCGATCACCGCCAGCACGTCGCCCTTGTGCACCTTACTACCGATGTCGACGTTGCGCACCGAGATGTAGCCGGTGGAGCGGGCATACAGCGTGGCCGAGTCGAACGCCTGCATGTTGCCGGGCAGCTCGACCGGGCGTGCGCCGCCTAGCACCCTGACCGGTGCCACGCGAACCTGCGGAACCGCGTTCTGCTGCTGGCGCTGGGCCTGCTCGGCGTTTGCACCGGTCCGCAGGTGTCCCCAGACTCCGAGTCCCACCAGCAGGCCGATCAGCAGCACCACCCCGATCCCGAGCCAGCGCGTGATGCGCAGCCGCCGTCGCTGGACTGCGGGATCGGGCGCGTCGTTCTCGTGCGGCGCCCCGTCCGGCTGCGGATTCACTCCGGGGGCCGGCGGCCCGGCGGGGCTCTGGCGGTTGCCGGGCTCGGGCTTCGCGCGTGCGTCGGTCGAGATCTGGTTCATGCGTGGCTGCCCTCATGCGCCAGACGGGATGGCCGTGCGGACTCGACGCGCTTGAACCGCCCGATGATCGAATACAGGTACGGCACGAACAGCAACGTCGTTACCGTGCCCACCAGGACGCCGCCGATCACCGCGCGCGCCAGCACCGCGTTCTGCTCCTCGCCCGGCCCGCCGATCGCCATCGGCACCATGCCCACCATCATCGCCGCCGCCGTCATCAGCACGGGGCGCAGCCGGGTTGTCCCGGCCGACAGCGCAGCCTCGACGGCCGACATCCCGGCCTCGCGCTGCTCGCGGGCAAAGGTGACCAGCAGGATCGAGTTCGCCGAGGCCACGCCGACCGACATGATCGCGCCCATCACCGAAGGCACGCTGAACGTGGTGCCGGTGATGTACAGCATCAGGATGATGCCGCTGCCGGCACCGGGCAGGGCGAGGATCACCGCGAGCGGGTCGAGGAAGCTCTGGTAGTTCACGACCATCAGCATGTAGACGAACACCGCCGCGAACAGCAGCCCGAGCGTGAGGTTGGCGAATGCCTCGTTCATGCTGGCGATCTGGCCGGTGACCACGATGCGGTTGCCGGGCGGCATCGCGTGCTGCATGTCGTCGACGACCGCCTGCACCTTGGCCGCGACGGTGCCGAGGTCGCGGTCCTGCACGCTCGCATAGACGTCGTAGACCGACTGGATGTTGGTCTGGTTGAACACCGACTGCACCGGGCCGCGCGTGAAGGTGGCCACGTTGCCGAACAGGCCGGGCACCACCGGGCCGCTGCCGCTGGCGCTGGTGATCGGCGTGTTGTTGAGGTCGCCCACGTCGTGGATGCGGTACTCCGGAGTCTGCACCGCGAGATAGTAGGGGATGCCGTTCTGCGGGTCGGTCCAGAAGTTGGGCGATACCTGCTCGGACGAGCTCAGGCTGATGTTGAGGTCGTTGGCCACCTGGTTGACGGTCAGCCCCAGCTCCTGCGCCCGGGTGCGGTCCACGGTGTAGAACAGCTGCGGCGCGTCCAGCTCCTGCTGCACGTGCGGGTCGACGATGCCGGCGATGCCGGCCAAGCGATGGCGCAGCTCGGCCGCGACCTTCTGGTTGCCGGGGCGGTCCTTGCCCTGCACCCGCACGTCGATCTGCGACGGCACGCCGAAGTTGAGGATCTGCGTCACCAGGTCGGCGGGCTGGAAGTAGAACAGCGCGTCGGGGAACGCCGCCGGCAACGCCGCGCGCAGCGCCCGGACGTAGTCCGCAGTCGGCCGATGCCCCTCGTTGAGCTGCAGCAGGATCTGGCCGTCGTTGACGCCGATCGTGGTGCCGTCGGTGAACGCCAGGTTGTACGTGCGCTGCGGCAGCCCGATGTTGTCGAGCACAAGGCCGAGGTCCTTGGCCGGCACGATGGCGCGGATGCGGTCCTCGATGGCGGCGAAGTACTGGCTGGTCCGCTCGATGCGGGTGCGCGCAGGTGCCCGGACGTGCAGCTGGATCAACCCGGCATCGACCGGCGGGAAGAAATCCGTGCCCACGAACAGGCTCAGAGCGCCCGCGCCACACAGCACGATCAGCGCCACCAGCGGGGTAACGAAGCTGTGGCGCAGGATCGCAGCCAGCAGGTAGCCGTAGAAGCCGCGGAACGCGTCAAAGCCTCGGTTGAACCGTGTGTGCAGTCTCCCGAACCAACCCTTACTGTCCTTGTCATGCCCCTGCTCGGCGCGCAGCATCAGCCGCATGATGATCGGCGTGAGCGTGCGCGACAGCGCGTAGGACGCCAGCATGGCGAACACCACCGCCATCGCCAGCGGGGTGAACAGGTAGCGCGCGGCGCCTTGCAGGAAAAACACCGAGACGAACACGCAGCAGATCGACAGCGTCGAGATCAGCGTGGGTATCGCGATGCCGGCCGCACCCTCCAGCACCGCCTTGTCGAACTCGACGCCTTCCTCGAGCAGGCGGTGCGTATTCTCGATCGTCACCGTGGAGTCGTCGACCAGGATGCCTACCGCGAGCGCCAGCCCACCCAGCGTCATGGTGTTCAGTGTCTGGCCGAGCGCCGACAGCACGGTGATCGAGGTCAGGATCGACAGCGGGATCGACACCATCACCACGACCGTTGAGCGCCACGAGCCTAGGAAGATCAGGATCATCAGCGCAGTCAGCGCGGCGGCGATCGCACCCTCGCGCAGCACGCTGTTGATCGCGTCGCTGACGAAGGTGGACTGGTCGAACAGCAGGCTGATCTTCATGCCCTCCGGCGCGGCCTTCTGGATCGCCGGCATTGCCGTCTTGACCGCCTTGACCACCGACAGTGTCGAAGCGTCGCCGTTCTTGATGATCGTCAGCAGCACCGACGCCTTGCCGCTGTCGTGCACCACGTTCTGCTGCACCGCCCAGCCGTCGCGCACATGCGCCACATCGCTCAGGTAGACAGTGGTGCCGCCGACCTGGCGGATCGGTACCCGGTTCAGCGCCTCGATCGAGCGCGCCGAGGAGTTGACGCTGACGATCACCTGCTGCTGGCCAAGCTTGGCATCGCCCGAGGGCAGGGTCAGACTCTGCGCATTGACCGCGGTGACCACGTCCATCGGAGACACCCCCTTGGCGCGCATCGCGTCGGGGTCAAGGTCGACCATCACTTGGCGGTACTTGCCGCCGTATGGGGTGGGCAGGGTGATGCCGGGGATCGGCGCCAGTGCCTGACGCATCTGGTAGATGCCGTAGTCGTAGAGCTGCTGCTGGTTCAGCTTGTCCGAGCTGAGGCTGATCTGCAGCACCGGCACGCTGGAAGCGTTGTACTGCACAATGGTCGGCGGCTGGATACCGGTGGGCATCAGCGCGCGGATCGAGTTGCTTGCCGAGACGATCTGGCTGATCGCCAAGTCCACGTTGACGTTGGGCTGGAAGTAGATCTTTTCGACCGAGATCCCCTCCAGTGTCTGGCTCTCGATGTTCTTGATGTCGCCGACGCTCGAGCTAATTGAGTACTCGCTGTAGGTGGTGACCCGCTGTTCCATCTCCTGTGGCGTGAGGCCGGTGTATTGCCAGATCACCGTCACCACCGGCACGTTTATGCCGGGAAAGATGTCCTTCGGCGTCACGAAGATCGCGCTCACGCCGAGGAACAGCATCAGCGCGGCCATCACGTAGAACGTGTAGGGGAACTTCAACGCGAACTTGACCAAACCCATCTGTCTGTCTCGATCCGTTCCACCGTCCAGGACGGCGCTGCAGCGTTGCGCGCAAACGCACAATACGGCCCTGGAGCGGCCATAGGCGGCGTCGTACCATATGGCGGCCCCGACCTTACACTCAATGAACTTGTGGTCAGCGCCGAACCGGCCGGGCAGCAGCACTTCAGCGCACGGGGCGGTGACGAACCCGTGGTGTTGCGTCCCGGTCCGCCGACCGTGGCGCCCCGGGGCGGGTCGCCGCCCAACCATGCAGGCAGGAGGCGCGCAATGCTGGTGACGCTGGAGATCGACGGCACGCCGGCGATGGTGATGGCCGAGGACGACCTGGACTCGGCCTCGGCGACCGCCGGATCGCAGGCCCTAGCCGACGAACTGGCCACGCTCGGCCTGGCCCCGCGGTCCGCAGGCACGCTGCGGGTCCGCCCGGCCGATGCGCGCGAGGCGGCGCAGTGGCGGCGCTCGTTCGACGAGGCGCTGGCCGCTGGCGACGTGTTCGAGGACGAAGCCGACGACTGGGCCACGCTGCTGGTCACCCCCGGGCGCGCTGAGTCATGTCCCCGGGCAGTACCGGGGTCACGTCGCCCTCCGGGAGGGCCTGGTTGAACTCGCAAGCACCGTGCCGCCGGGCTATGCTCGAACAGCGTCCCGCGTCGATCCTGGCCCGGGCACGGGGAGCATGTCGATGCTGCGTTCTAGCCTGATGGCGACGGCCTGCCTGCTCGCGTTCGCCGCCCACGCCGAGACGATGACCTTCGGCACCGAGATGAATGCCGCTACCGAGGTGCCGCCAAAGGCCGCTCCGGACGCTGCCGGAAACGCGACCGCGAAGCTCGACACCGAAACCCGCAAGCTCGACTACACGATCAGCTGGCATGGGCTGACCGGGACCGCGACCGTGGCGCACTTTCACGGCCCGGCACCGGCGGGACAGAACGCGGGCGTCCAAGTCAAGCTTGGCGACCCCACCCTCTCCAGCCCCACCAAGGGCAGCGTCACCCTGACCGAGGAGCAGGTCAAGCAGCTCGAAGCCGGGCAGTGGTACGCCAACGTGCACACCGCAGCCAATCCGGGCGGCGAAATCCGCGGCCAGATGATGAAGCGCTGAGGCGCACGGTTGCCGGCAGACCCGGGCACGAGCCGGATCCGCCCGACGGCGAGCGGCGCACCGCAGCCGCGGTGCCGGCCGGAACCGCGTGGCGCGTGTCCCGTTCGCATCCCGGACACAGGAGCATAGCCATGAGCACCAGCAGCAAGATCCCGGCGACCGACCGGTCCGCCGGCGGTCCGGGCAGCAGCCACGCCGACAGCAGCAAGCCGCACGACGCCGACGTCGCTGGGGCGCACCACCAGCAAACTCCGGTCGAGAAGAAGCACCCGGCCAAGGACGAGCACAGCCGCGGCGGCGGTGGCAAGCACGAGAAGCGCGAGCCGGGCAAATCCGGACGCAGCTGAGCCGACCTCGGAAGGACGGCCCCTAACGATCGATTCACCATGTCGCGCTATTCCTATCGGTACCGGATCAACGCCGGGCCGGCAGGACGGAGGAACGCGACATGGCCGAGTGTTACTCGATGCACATGATGGTGGTCGACGACCACGCGGCGACGCTGCTCATGCTGCGCAATCTGTTGCGCCGGCCTCTTGTCGATGCAGCCGGTAACGCCCTGGCCAAACTTGATGCGGGCAACTTTGGCTTGACCGCCAGCGATTGGAATGCCGCGCTAACCGGCAGCGTAAGGCACCCGACCGCGATCCACAGCTATCCTAGCACGTCCAAAGCGCCAGCGACGTGGCTTGCTGCGCTGTGCACCGCGGATACCGCTGTTGTCGATGGTTGAGCCAGGGCCGCCACCCGCGACGTACCTGCGCCACCAGGCGGCAACCCAAGCCACGATCCGGACCCGTCGAGACCAGCATTGCGGCCGTAGCCCAGGAACAGCGCATTGAGCGACACGATCGCCTGGGACGAAGCCGCCGCGATGCCCGACAGCCCTGCCGTCGGCGAACCCGGGCAGGAGCTTAACCAGGACGAGATCGACAGTCTGCTCGGCTTTGATGGTCCCGTCGCCGAACCGGAGGGGCGATCCTCCATGCAGCGCATCATCGACGCCGGGCTGGTGTCGCACGAGCGACTGCCGATGCTCGAGATCGTGTTCGACCGTCTGGTCCGCATCATGTCGACTTCGCTGCGCAACTTTACCGGCAACAACGTCGAGGTCGCGGTCAGCAGCGTCATGTCGCTGCGCTTCGGCGAATACCTCAACACAATCCCCGTGCCGTGCATGCTCGCGGTATTCAAGGCCGAGGAATGGGACAACCAGGGTCTCGCGCTGATCGACTCCTCGATGATCTACTCGATTGTCGACGTCCTGCTCGGTGGACGCGCCGGCACCACGCCGATGAAGGTGGACGGCCGGCCCTACACCACGATCGAGCGCTCGCTGGTCGAGCGCCTGCTCCACGTCCTGCTCGAAGACCTGTCGACCAGCTTCGACCCGGTCTGTCCCGTCAATTTCCGCTTCGAGCGGCTCGAGACCAACCCGCGCTTCGCCGCCATCTCACGGCCGTCCAATGCCACGATCCTAGTCCGCCTCGACATAGAAATGGACGACCGGCGCGGCCGCATCGAGCTGCTGCTGCCCTATGCCACCCTTGAGCCGGTACGTGAGCTGCTGCTGCAGCAGTTCATCGGCGAGAAGTTCGGGCGCGATCCGATCTGGGAAACCCACCTTAGCGAGGAACTGCGCAAGACCGACATCGCGCTCGACGTCGTGCTCGCGGAGCAGCAGATGCGGCTGTCCGACATCGCCTCGCTCAAGGTCGGCGACAACATCACTTTGGACATCCAGCCGGGAACGCCAGTGCAGCTGCGCTGTGGCACGACGCCGCTGTTCGACGCCCATGTCGGGCGCAGCAAAAACCACATCGCGGTGCGCATCGACCGGCGGCTTGACCGCTGATACCAGCGGCTCCAGGAGTTGCGTGAAAGCGCAGCAAGGCTGGGCTCTGCCGGGACCCGCCAAAGGCCTAAAGCCTTTAGAAACCCTTTCAGATGGCCGGCAGAGGTTAGTTTCCAAACGGGCTTGCTTTATTGAATCTCTCGCTTTTTTTGTGCTGAGCGATTTCGCGAGGC
>CAXSEF010000127.1:0-7842 GCA_964236535.1 uncultured Acetobacteraceae bacterium | reverse complement strand
CTGTGCAACGACGCCTATGCCGCGCTCGCCTCCGGCGTCACGCATGGCGCGCTCTAGTCGGCCGAGCGGCCCACCACGGCCAGCCTGGGGGCTGCCCGCGGCACGCCGCGCGAGGGGCGGTTCCACCCCGACGACCGCGTGCCGTTCGCCAATCAGGCACAGCTCGATGACTACCGCCGTTCCGGCTACGACCGCGGCCACATGACGCCCTCCGGCGACATGCCCGGCGAGGCGGCGCAGCAGCAGAGCTTCTCGCTCGCCAACATGGTGCCGCAGACCGCGGCCCTGAACCGGGGCGTCTGGGAAGGCATCGAGAGCGCAGTGCGCGACCTGGCTGTCCAGGAAGGCGAGCTCTATGTCGTCACCGGCCCGGTGTTCGCCGGCGAGGAGCTGAAGTCGATCGGGTCGGACGGCGTGCTGGTGCCGTCCTCGACCTGGAAGGCGGTCTACGATCCTCGGGCCGGCGGGGCAGGGGCCTACGTCTGCACCAACACCGCGTCGCCAAGCTGCGACATGGTCTCCATTGCGGTGGTGATCCAGATGACGGGCGTCGATCCATTCCCGGCAGTGCCGTCCTCGGTCAAGGACGTCGCCATGGCGTTGCCGCCGCCCCAGGCCAGTCCCTACGCACTGGACCAGCATCGGCGCGAGCGTGGTCTGTTCGACTGACTGGCCTGCCGGCTGTGCCGGGGGGCGGCCTAGAGCCCCCCGACCACGTAATCGAGCGCCACGTTGATCCCGTAGACGCCGGCACAGGCCACCCCGAGCGCCACCCACAGCTTGCTGCCCCGGACGCCCACATACGCGCCGCACACACCACCCACCAGCGAGGCAAGGCGCCCCAGGGCGTCCAGCGGCGGCGCGTAGGGCCCCATCCCCATCGGGAAGCGGTCCTGGATCATCGTCGGCAGCATCGCTCCGATCACCACTCCGCCTAGCAGGCACAGCAGGATCATGAAGCCCATCGGGCGCTGGTCCGGCAGATAGGCGACCCCGCCCACCACGACGGCGCGTGGCTCCCAGAACGCGGTGCGCCTCGCGAACCGCACCGCCACCACCCAGAAGACGATGGTGGCGATCCAGATCAGGTCACGCATGTCCGGCTGCTCCCCTCGCACGCTTGGCTGGGAGCCAGGCCGGAGCCGGCCGCCTCAGCCGATCAGCGCGTCCTTCAGTTCCTTTGCCGGGCGGAACACGATCTTCCGCTTTGCGGCGATCTGGATCGCTTCGCCCGTCGCCGGGTTGCGCCCCGCGCGCGCCGGAGAGTCCTTCACCTGCAGGATGCCAAGGCCGCCCAGGCGCAGCTTGGCGCCGGTCTTGAGATGCGCGACCAGGGTCTCGACCAGCCCGTCCAGCAGCGCCACCGCATCGCGGCGCTCCAGCTCGTGCGCGTCGGCCAGCTCCGCCGCCATCTGCTTGAGCGAGATCGTCGCCTGCACTGGTGCCGCCGGCTTCGCCTTGGCGGCCGGAGCGGCGGACTTCGCCACAGGGGCCTTTGCCGCGGGGGTCTTGGCTGCCGGCTTCTTGAGTGCCATCGGGATCGTGCTTCCAGTCTGTGGGCCGCGGAAGCGGCGCAACCCGCCACAGAACGGGTCGCAGGACAAGGCAGGCGCTCGCCCTCGCCACCGTCAGCGCCAGGGCTGCGCCGCCGCCCGCGGCCGCCACGTCCACATCTGCACCAGCATCATGCGCCGGAAGCAGAAGCCCACCAGCCCGGCGATCGTCGCCGCCCCGCCCAGGATGCCGCTGAACCACAGCGCCAGGGTGAACGCACGCCCCGGCTGCGCCAGCATCTCGCACGTCTCGTCCTCCGGCAGCGTTTCGGCATCCGCCGGCGACGGCACCTTGCCGATCGACATCGGTGCCGGCTTCGGCCAGGCCGCGCATGCCGTCGCCAGCGCCGCAATCGCATCCTTCACCGCGGCGGGCGCTTCGCGCACCGCCACCGGCAGTGCCAGCGGCATCGGCAAGATGTCCTGTTCCGGCGCAAGGCTCCGCTCCGCGGCCAGGGGCGGCGATGGCGGCGTCGGCTCCTCGGCGTGGGCCAGCGGCAGCAGCGCCATGGCCGCAAGCGGGACGGCCAGGCTCAGGAAAACACGTCGCATCGGAAGGCTCCTCGTTGCACGAGGACAGCCTGGATGTGCCGGATGCGAATGGCGCCACCCTCAGGCGTTGCGGGCTTCCCGCCTGTCCCGGTCCGCCTCTCCCGCCGCAATCAGCCACTCCGTGTTCTCCGCCGCGTTGTTGGGAGACCAGGTCTCGCCACGGCGTGCCTTCCCGACCGCCCGGTTCACCCCGTGCGCCTCGACGCAGCGACGATGCGCCAGGATCAGAAGCTCCGCCGCCTGCTGGCTCAGCGTGTTGGCGTTCTCCTCCAGCGGCTGAAGCGTGTAGCCGCCCTCGGTCGTTGCACGCAGCAGCAGAGCCTCCGCCTTCACCAGGCGCTTCGAGGTTCGATCCGCGTCACGGCACGCCGCGACAGCTACCGTCACCACAGGGTCGAGGAGCGCCGCCAGGGCGGCCTTCTGCTCGGTCGGGGCCAGCGGCAGGACATGCAGCGCGATGTGCAGAGCCGTCTCCTGGTCCACTAGGTCGAACAGCTCAGGCTCCGGCAGCTCCAGCATGTAGGAATCCGCGATCAGCGACACCTCGCGGCTGTCCGGCTCGATCTCGTACAACACCTCCATCGACGGCGCCGCCCGAAGCTCGATCGGGAACCGGATCACGTTCGTCAATCCAGGTAAAAGCTCGATGTTCACGGCGCAGCTCCTGTTGATGCAACGAGTCTAATCCGTCGCTATTCGCAGGCGCAAGCACATACTGCGTTGATAACAAACAATCTTTAGGCCGTGACATGGTCCGTCGCCAAGGCAGGAAGTCTGGGCGTCTCCCCCAAGCGGGGGCCGCGACCTATTCCGCCCAAGAGGGCGGAACGGTGCCCCCAAGCGGGGTCTCCGCCCTGCGGGTTAAGGCCACTGACGCAAGCAAGCCAGACAGGAAGAAAGCAAGAAAGTGCGCCTGCGGCAGGGCGTCTGTTCCCCGCTCTCGCCCCGTCGTGAAGCAGGTCCACCGGAGCGGCGGGGCCGGGTCAAAGGGTGGGTCCTCCCCATGCTCGCCGTGCCAAGTGGCCCGGCTGCGCGTGGGTCCGGTCCCGCGCCAAGCGGCGCGCCTTTGACCCGGCCCCGCCGCCCCGGTCAGAGGGCCTCACGACGGGGCGAGACCGGGGAACAGACACCTCACTGACACGAGGCTGTCCTGAATACCGTGCAAGGGCACGGTAATCAGCAAAGCAAGAACTCGGGGGCTCTCCAAGGATCAGACGCTCAGGAAGACAAGTAAACAGTAAAGATCTAGCTTGGGCGCAAATACTACTGCACTGAATGCAGGTATTGCTTGCGATTGATGTTGCATGCTTTGCAGGGATGTGCGATAATAAATGCGCGGTGACTGACGCCGCAGCGAGACGCCCCCGCCGAGTGTTACAAGCACCAGACGGGGGCTAACCTAGAACAGATGGATAAGATCATGTCCCAGGCTTCCAACAACATCGCCGCCACCGTCGCTTCCGACAAGGCCGCCCGCAAGAACAAGCCCGCCGCCCAGGCTCCGGCTCGGCAGGCCGCTACCCAGGGCCAGCGCACCGTCGTCACCTTCATCACCGCACAGCGCGCCTGCCCCGATGCTAGCCTCGCCGGAAACATCGTCCGCGTGTTCGGGATGCCCGATGTCGACTACCACGCCATCCGCGAGGCCACCGAGGAGCAGATCGCCCGTTCGGCCAAGGCCCTTGCCGACAACCTCTCCGAGAAGGCCCTTGAGATGCACTTGCAGCGGATCGTGGACGCCTTCGTCCGCTCCGCCCACGGGGCCGGCACCTTCTACGAGACCAAGGCAGCCCTCGCCCGCGACGCCAGCAGCAAGGTGGCCAACGAGGACCGCGACGAGGACCGCCAGGGCGTCGACGGCACCGCAAACCGCGCCGCACGCGCCCGCGAGTTTGCCGCCACCATCGCCCTGCAAGCCTTCGCCCTGCTCGCCGCCGCAGAAGGTGCGGTTGACGCATACGCCCAGGTGACGGGCAGCGACTGGAAGCCCTACGAGGGCGCGACCCGCCCCGCCATGGCCGTCGACCGCCAGATGGCCGCCGCCCAGATGGCCGCCCTCGGCATGTAAGACACACGGCGGGGGCACACATGCCCCCGCCAGCGCCCAGCCATCAGCCTAGACTCTCTCGCCTCCCGGAGCCCCGCCCATGCGTTTCCCCTCAAAGCCCCCTCTCTCCCCGAAGCACACGGAGGAGCGGCTAAAGCTTGCCGCCAACGGCTTGCAGGCTCTTGCCCTGGCTTCCTTCGCCGGCGTGCTTCTCGCCCCGTTGCTCAACCACTCCCTCGACTCTCCGTTCTGGGTTCAGGCTCTCGCCCTCGCGTTCTGTGGTCTCGCGGAGCTTGGGGCTTTCACCGCACTCCGCTATATTCCAATCACGCCCAACCCCAGGGAGCCCGATCGTGTCTGAACTCGTCGGAAACTTCTTTCTCTACCTCGCCATTGCCGGCCTCAGTGGCGGCACCGGTTATCTGGTCTGGCGGCGTCTGACCGGCGGGCCATAGCGCCCCCCTCAACTTCGCAAGTCCCCGGCCGGTCGCCACACCGCGCCGGGGCACGCTCCCCGTGCAGGACAAAGCCGCCCCAGCCGCAGACCCCAAGTGGCCCGCGTCCGGCGCAGCTTCGTCCCGCACGGTCGCATGCCTCAGACACACACAGGCCAGACAAGCCAGGCAGGAAGACCGCGCCACACCCTCGCAGGCAGGCGGGGCACGCTCGCCCCGTGCCCCGGAGCCGCCCCGGCCGCAGGCCCTAAGCGGCCCGCGTCCGGCGCAGCTCAGTGACACACGCTCTCATGCCTCTGGGCCGGCGGAGACAAGGACGAGCAGGCAGCCCCCGGCGAGGTGATCGCCGGCCTTCTGGTCAGGCCGCGATCCCAAGGCTCGCCCGCGCACCAGCCTCGATCTCCCGCACCCCGCGCCGGTCGGGTCGCGCATAGACGCCATGCCTCACGCTCACCACCAAGCCACGGCGCTTCATCGCCGCCAGGTGGCCCGTCGCCGTCGCCGTCGTTCGCTCGATGTGCGCCGCGATCTCCATCGCCCGACGCGGCTCCGTCAGGTAGTCCAGGATCGCGTCCCGGATCGGCTGCGGCCGGTGCAGCGCCACGGGGCAGCACCGCGCCAGGTTCTTGCGCGCCTTCACCCCCGGTAGCCCGTAGATCCCGTAGTTCACCCGCACCACCTCGCCCGCCTGCTCCAGTTGCACCAGGAGCCGCTCCGCCACCGACCGTGTCAGACCCAGGGCCCGGCCGACGACCCCGACCCGGGTGGGAGAGGCGAGCAGGGCGCGGACCTCGCTCATCCTCACCAGGTCCTTGCCCAGCGGGATCGCCGGGTCGTGGCTGGTCGGGGCCAGCACTCCAAGCTCCGGTCGGCACAGACGGCCCTGGCTGATCAGCAGCGTCACCACCCGCGGCAGCACCAGCGAGCCCTCGCCCAGCAGCGACGTCACGTCGCGCAGCAGCATCGGACGGTCCACCAGCGCCACCAGACGCGCCGCCAGTTCGCCCCCCTCCTCGTTGCCCTGCGCCGCCACGTCCGGCAGCGCGATACTGCCGACGAACCCGGCCGGGGCGAACACCCCGTGCCGCGGCCGCGTCAGCCGGCCGCGCTTCACCAGCTTCGTCAGCTGGTAGCGCACCGGCTGACCCACACGCGCCGCCTGCGCGATGATGCTGCTCAGCCGACGCGGCTCGCTCACATACCGCACCAGCGCGTCCAGCTCCTCCGCCTGCAGCTTGTCCGTCTCGACGTTCGACACACGATCCATCGCTTCACGCTTCCCCGCTGCCGACGACGTTCGTCGTCCGATGCAGCCAGGGTCCGATGCCAGGACGCGAACAGCGTCCGTCCGAATGCAAAAGATCGCGTGAGGCGGAAAAGCCCGAACCCGGTGCGCCGTTCGCATCCGGACGGCCGATCCTTGCCGCATGGAAGACGCCGTGCAGCTCGACCTGGTCGAGTATATCAACGGGGTGGCGGACGGCACGGATCGGCCAGTCCAGTCAGGCCAGGAGCCGGGAGGCGGCTGGTGTGTTCATTTTGAACACACGCCTTCCGTCCACCCCGCCGCCAAAGCCGCGGCGTGTGTTCAAAATGAACCACTTTCCCGCACGCGATCCGCCCGAGCCATGTCCGCCCATCGGCTGTTGTTCTGCCTCGCGATGCTCGGCTGGGGCGAACGCGAGCTTGCACGCCAGCTCCGGTGCAATCAGACCAGCGTTCGCCGATGGACGAACAGCGCAGCCGTCATTCCCGAGACCGTGGCAGCGTGGCTGGAAGACCTGGTGGCCTTCCACCAGGCCCATCCTGCCCCGGGTAGGCTGCGCACGGTCGCAGCCTTTCCTCGGAGCCGGGTTCTTGCCTCTGCCTGACGGCAGAGGCTTGTCGCGTCCAGGCTATGAAGACTGAACGATCGAGCCGGCAGAGGAGCCGATCTTGTCATTGACGTGGGAAGTGAACTGCCCGACCGTCCAACCTGTCATGTTGTTGTTTGACAAGGCTGTAGAGGAAACGAAATCACTAAGCGGCTCTGAGGCATCGGCTGTCGCAATCTTACTTCCTGGAGAAGGACCGAATACCCAGGCTCCATAAGTTTGCACTACAGTGGCAGGCTGACCGGTCTGCGCTGAAACGGTGTCCGAGTAATCCTTTGCAATGTAGCTTGCGACAGTGGCCTGTGCAGCAGGGTTCGTGATGTCGCTTGCGGTGTAGGGCAGATTATACTTGGCGATTTCGCCAGCCCAGGTTCCCGTCGTGATCTGCCATGGACCTGTCGCGGAGGACGAACCGTTGGACGTCCCAACATTATTGAACCCGGACTCCAGCTTTCCGAGGTCGGCCATTGCCTCCGGGGACACGCCAACCTGCGTTGCGGACGCCGCCGCGAGCGAACCGTAGGGCGTCGCCATCATCATATCCATCGCCGGCGAGCCAGACCCGGAAGTGTAGCCAGTCCAGTCCGTCGAGCCTGACGAACTGCCTGTGCTGCCGGTGCCCGTGTCGCCCATGAAGGAGCCACCGCCCGAAGGGGTCACGAACGTGGGGGCTCCGACCTCCGCGTAGCTCGGGATGATCTGTGGCGGCACACCATTCATTGTGACCGGGGCCGGATCAGCCCTGCCAACAGTTCCGCAAGCAAGAGACGCTGTAAGCAGCGTCCAAGGCCCAATCCTTCCAATTCGGAACATCAGTGATACGTGAAGACAGGTGCGCCGTTGGCACGAACGCCTTCGACCTGGCAGCCGCCACCAGGGTTCACGGTCGACACATAGTCATGGATGCTGGAGGCAGGAATCCACCCAATTTTCCCATTGGGAAACAGAATACGAGCAAACCCGTTTTGCGATTTTCCTCCAACCGCGACTGCATCCATCGTCTTTCCTATTGTCGGGGCAGTCAGGCTTGGTGCGCTATAGACCGGCTGCCACTCCGTCGTGCCTTTGCAGATCCAGGGCTCCTTGGGCTGGAAGACCTGCGTCTTCGGTATCGACGACAGAGGAGGCGGCGGTCCGTGGTTGGCCGGACCGAACACCTTCGTGCGCTCCTCCGACATCCGGTCCAGCTCCTGCGGCGTGAAGCCTTGCTGCTGCGCGTGTGCCTGTGGCACAGCGCCGGCCAGGAGGCACAACGCCCCCATGGCGATCATGGCTCGGTTCATCTTCGTCCCCTGTATGTTCCGCCAAAGCAGGATCACCCGTCGCGATGCGAACGGAGATCGCCTTTCCTCACCAGCCTT
>CAXSEF010000126.1:0-7856 GCA_964236535.1 uncultured Acetobacteraceae bacterium | reverse complement strand
TCCAAAGGCTCGGCCTTTGGCGGAGTCCAGAGGCGGAGCCTCTGGCCTTGCTTGCTCGCGGCTGTCGGGGTCAGTACTCGAACTGGTATTTGAGGCCGACGCTGCTGCCCGGGTCGTTGTCCGGCGTGAGGCCGGTGGCCGGCACGCCGCCGCCGGTGCCGATCGTGGTCTGCAGCTTCAGCCGGCGGGTCAGGTCGACCTGCACCTGCGCCTGGGTGCCGCCGCTGGTGCCCTGCTTGGCGCCCACGTAGACGCCCTGGGCCACGTAGCGCCCGGCCTCCACGCTCGCGCCGTTGCCGGTGGCGGCACTGCCGACCTGCAGCCGGTCGAGCCCGAGGCCCTTGCGCACCCTGGAGAGCGGGTCGATGCCGCCGCCTGCCCCGCTGAGGTCGGCGAGCGCCGCGGCGATCGAGGCGATCTGGAACGGGCTGAGCTGCTTCAGGCTCTGGCCGAACAGCAGCCGCGCCAGCACCTCGTCCTGCGGCAGTTCCGGCACGCTGGAGAGGGTGATCCTGGGGGCATCGGCATAGCCGCCGACCTTGAGCGTCGCGACCACGCCGCCCGAGGTGCTGTCCGCCTCGAAGTCGAGGGTGGGGTCGATCCTGCCGTTCACGCCGGTGCCGTCGAAGCCGACCCGGCCGCGGGTGAAGGTCAGCGTGGTGCCGGCCAGGCTGAAGGTGCCGCTGCGCAGGTCGAACCCGCCGGAGATCTGCGGCGCCGCGGAGGTGCCGCCGACGTGCAGCCTGCCGGCGAGCTCCGCGTCGAGGCCGTGGCCGCGCACGAAGATCTGCCCGGGCGCGTTCAGGCCGAGATCGAGCCCGATCAGCGGCGCCGGCCCGCTCGGCGGGGGCGGCGGCTGGTCGGTGGGCCGGATCACGTCGAGTCTGGCGACGCTGGTGGGCAGGCTGTTGGGGATGTTGATCGAGGCGCTGCGGATGGTGACCTTGCCGCCGGCGTCGAGCCGCAGCCTCGCCTGGCCGCGGACGTAGAGGTCGGCGTCGAGCACCGCCGTGAGCAGGTCGCTCGACAGCGGGCGGGCGTTGTCGGCGCGGATGTGCAGGTCCACCGGCAGCCCCGGCGCGAACACGCCCACGCTGCCGCTGCCGGTGATGGTGCCGTGCCCGGCCTGGGCGCTCAGGCTCGCGAGGCGGAGCGTGTCGCCGGCGGCGTCGATCTCCGCCGCGACGTCGGTCAGGTGCACCCCCTGGGCGAAGTCCTGGATCTCGCCGCGCGCCAGCCGGATGGTGCCGGAGACGCGGGGCGCCGCCGCGGTGCCGCCCAGCGTGGTGTCGAGCGACACGGTGCCCAGCACGCGCCTGCCTCCGGCGGTCAGGATCGGGTCCGCCACCGCGAGGTCGACCACCCCGTGCGCCGCCAGAGCGAGCGGGCCGTCGCCGAGCGGCGCGGTCCCGGTCACCGCCAGCTGCACCTTGGGCCCGGCCTCGAGGCGCGCGTCCAGCCGTGCGGCGTGCCCGGCAAGCTCCGCCGTCGCGTGCAGCGCGCCGGGCGGCAGGCTGGCGGCCGGGCCGTGCAGCAGGCGCAGGCCCAGCGCGGCCAGCCGGATCGTCCCGGTCGGGGCGGCGGTGGTGCCGCCGAGCTTCGCGTCCACGTCCACCCGGCCCTGGGCGTCGCCCACGCTGCCGGAGGCCGGCGCGAACGGCCTGGCCAGCGCCGGGGTGACGTCGTGCGCGCTCGCCGTCAGGTCGAGCGTCGGGCTGACCCGGCCGGCCAGCTCCAGCGTCGCCTCGGCTGCGCCGGGTTCGTCCAGCGCCAGCCGCAGCCGGTCGACCGTGACTGCCGCTGCGAAGGCCAGCCTGGCGGGTGCCGTCAGCCGGAGCTGCAGGCCCCTGGACCGGGCATCGAGGGTGCGCAGGACCAGGGTGCGTGCCGTGGCGTCGAGCAGCGCCTGGGCCTGGGCCTGGGCATCGGCGCCCGCCACCCCGTGCAGGCTGGTCGCCAGCCGCAGCGCGAGCGCGTCCTCGGGGCCGTTCGCCTCGGCCTGCGCCGTGCCGCCGACCGGGCCCGCCTGCAGGCCGTCCACGTCGAGCTTCAGGCCGACCACCGGCCGCGCGGCGGGATCGTCGACATGCCCGGTCAGGCTGACCCGCCCTGCCCCGTTCGCGCCCAGCCCGACGTCGCGCGCCTGCACGTCGACCCGGGCGACCGGCGTGCCGCCGCTGCCCGGGACCATGTCGATCCTGGCGGTGAGCGCGCCGTGCACCGCCTGGTGCAGCAGCGGCGCGAGGTCGGCCATCCGGGTCATGCGCAGGTCGATGGTGCCCACCGGCAGCTTCGCGCCCGACGCCAGCGTCACGTCGGCGCTGGCCTGGGCGCTTTTCCATTCGGCCTTGCGCAGGGCGGCGTGGAGCGAGCCGTCCGTCCGCTTCTGCAGCGCGGCGTCGAGGGCCACCGGCGCCCCGTCGAAGCGGCCGCTGGCGGTGACGGTGGCGTCGGGCGCGCCGGGCAGGCCGTGCGCCTCGACCGCGAGGTGCACCGGCCCGCGCGGCACCCCGCCGGCCGCGACGCTGCCGTCGGCGGTCGCGGTCAGGCCGAGCCCCTCGGCTGTCGCCGGGTCGGGTGCGGCCTGGCCGGCGTCCGACGCGCCGGGCACGACCCGACCGGCCGGGACCAGGGCCGGCGCGGTATCCGGCTGCGTGGTCGCCGGCTGCCCTGGCGTGGTGGCGGGCTGTTCTGGCGTGGTGGCGGGCTGCCCGGGTGCCGGTCCGGGCAGCGCGCCGGCGACGTGCCCCTTGGCGGTGATCTCGCCGCTGACCGCCGCACTCACCGCCGCGAGCTCGGGCAGGCCCAGCGTCCAGTCCAGGTCGAGCACGCTCGCGCGGTCGGTGCCGCTGGCGCTCGCGTGCAGCGCCCGCCCGTCCACCGTCGCGTGTTCGACCGTCACGTCGGAGCCTGCGAGCACGGCTGCCACCGACAGCCGGCCGGAGTCGCCGATCAGCCCCGGCACCGGGGCCATGCCGCCGGTGACCGAAACCGTGCCCTCCAGCCCGACCTGCAGCGGGGCCGGCGGCGCGGCCGGGCCGGTGGAGGCGGCCCGCGACAGCGTTGCATCGAGCGCCGCGCGGCCCTGCAGCTCGACGCCGCCGGCCGCGGCCAGGGGCGCCAGCGCCGGCATCGCGAGGTGCACCGCGGCCGACAGCGCGCCCGCGGTCCGCGCCGTGCCGCGCGCGTCGAGCAGCGGGTGCGACAGCGTGAACGCCACCGGCCGCGCCGGGTCGTCGAGCTGCACGTCCGCGGTGAGCAGCACCGGGGCCGCTTCCAGCAGGTCGGGTCTGGGGCCCGGCAGCCGCACGGCCTCGGCACTCGCCTTGAGCCCGACATGGCCGCGGTCGCCGGAGACGTCGGCCAGCAGGCGCCCGAGTTCGGCGCCGCCCGCCCGCACGCCGGCGACCTCCAGGTGACCGGTGGCCTCGGGTGCCGTGAACGGCCCGCGGCTGTGCGCGTGCAGCGTCAGGCTCTGCCACGACACGCCGGGGGCGGGCGTCATCGCCGGTGCGCCGGCATCGACCTGCAGGTCGGCGCCGGCGGCGTCCAGGTCGAGCGTGCCGTGCGCGTCGAGGCGGAGCGCGCCGGCGAGCAGCGACACCGACGCCGCCTCGGCGCTGCGCGGGCCGTCCAGCGTGGCCTGCAGCGACAGCGCGCCCAGGTCCGGCAGGTGCGCCACCGCCGACACGAGCCCGCCCGCCGGCTCGGCGGCGTCGAGCGTGGCGCGCAGCGAGTCGGCGCCGATGCGGCCGCTCGCCCGGTAGGTCCCGGGGCTGTCGAGGCGGGTCACGCTGACCGCGCCGCTGCCCTCGGCCAGCGAGGCCAGGTGGGCCGAGCCCGCCACGTCGGCCACCGCCGGCACGCCCGCCACCGCGCGGCCGAGGGTCAGCCGCGCCAGGTGCAGCGACTGCACGTCCACCCGCACCGGCAGGCTGAAGCCCGTGGACTTCGACGGGGCCGCGGGTCCGGCCGGCGCGGACGAGACCGGCAGGCGGACCACCTCGACCGCATCGGCCGCCAGGATCTCGATCCAGGCGTCGCGGGTGGCGAGCCGCAGCGGCGACCAGTCGAGCGCCAGGCCGTCGAGCGTCGCCCAGGTGCCGTCGGCGTCGCGCAGCTCGCCATGCGCGAGCCGGAGCCGGTCCGGGAAGCGTCCGCCCAGGCCCTGCAGCACCACCGTCCCGCCGGTGAGGTCGCGGGCCTCGCGCTCGATCAGCCGCCGCCCCGGGTCGGTGTTCGCCGCCACCAGCACCGCGGCCACGACCAGGACCGGGGCGGCGACCACCACGCCCGCGACCCAGGCGCCCAGGCGGAGCAGGCGCCGCCCGGCGCTGCGCCGCGGCGATGCGGGGGGGACCGGTCCGGCCGGCGCGCCCGGTGTTGTCGCGGGTGGTGGCGTGGCGGGTGGTGGCGTGGCGGGTGGTGGCGTGGGGGGCCGCTCGTCCGTCATCAGAACGCCTGCCCCAGGCCGATGTAGAGCTCGAACGAGTCGCCGCCCGGCGCCTTGTTCAGCGGCACCGCGATGTCGAGCCGGATCGGGCCGATCGCGGTGTAGTAGCGCGCGCCCACTCCGGCGCCGACCCGCAGCGTGCCGTCGAACGGCGTGGTGCGCGCGCTCACCTGGCCGGCGTCGATGAAGCCGACCGCGCCGATGCTGCCGACGATGCGCTGGCGCAGCTCGACGGTGCCGGCGTCGATCGCGGCGCCGCCGGTCGGCACGTCGGTGCCGGCGAAGAACGGGCTCACCCCCTGGAACGGGTAGCCGCGCACGGTGGCCGAGCCGCCGCCGTAGAAGCGCTGGTCGGGCGGCAGGGAGAACTGGTTGGCGGCGCCCTCGATGCTGCCCACCAGGCCGCGCACCGCCAGCACGCTGCGCCCCGACCGCGTCAGGCCGAGGGTGGCGAAGTCGAAGTAGGCCGACGCGCTCGCCTGCAGGATGGCGAAGAACTGCTGGCGGCCGGCGAGGCTTTCGGTCGGCGTGGCGGTGAAGGCGCCGCGCATGCCGTGCGTCGGGTCGAGCAGCGGGTCGGCGAGCCCGGTCAGGTCGAACTGCGCCGACAGCGGGACGCCCACCAGGGTGTAGTCGGTGGTGACGCCCTCCTGCTCGACCTGCTCCTGCTCCGCCTTGACCCCCACGCTGGCGCTCCAGACCGGCGAGAACTTGCGCCGCACCAGGCCTGCGGCGATCACCGCAGTCTGGTTGTAGGCCAGCAGGTCCTGCTTGAGCGCCTCCAGGTCCAGCTCGCCGACCTGGTCGCGGCGGCCGAAGTCGGGCTTGAGCAGCTGCGCCTTGGTGTCGTAGGCGACGCCCTTCACCGCGCTGCCGCCGCCGGTCGCGGTGGCGGTGAGGTTGAGCTGCTCGGCGTTGCCGAACAGGTTGCGGTCTGACCAGCTGGCGGTCAGCTCGATCCCGAGGTCGGTCGAGTAGCCGAGTTCGAGGCCGACCGCGTGGCGCGGCCGCTCCTGCAGGTCGAAGGTCAGCGGCAGCTGTCCGGCCGGGTCGACGGCGGCGGCGGCGCGCACCTGCACGCCGGTGAACACGCCGGTCGCCACCAGGTCGGTGCGGGCCGCCTCGATCCGGCTCGGCTGGTAGAGCTCGCCCTGGCGGACCAGCAGGCGCTGGCGCACGAAGGCCTCGTTCACGCCGCCCAGGCCCTGCAGGGTGATCGGGCCGAGGTCGACGCGCGGCCCCTCGTCGACGGTGTATTCGACCGACAGGGTATGCTCGTCCGGGTGCAGCGTCGCCACCGGGGCGCCGACATGGGCCAGCGCGTGGCCCTCCTCCTCCAGGGCCTGCAGCACCCGGTCGCGCGCGGCCAGCACGTCGGAGGCGACCGCCGGGTCGCCGGGCCGCAGCCTGAGCGCCGCCCGCGCCGGCTCGGTCACCGCGCCGCGCAGGGTCACCGCGCCCAGGTGGAACAGCGGTCCGGTCACCACGCCCACGCTCACCGTGGCGCTGCGCCCGACCGGCAGCGCCGCGATCCTGTCCGGCAGCGCGGGGTCGGCGGTGTCCATGCCCTCGATGCGGAACTCGAGCCGGCCGCCGTAGTAGCCGAAGCTCTCCAGCGCCGTCTGCAGCCGGCCGCGGTCGGCCTGCGCCCGCGCGACCAGCGCGAACGACCCGACCGGCGCGGTGGTGCGCAGCGACTGCAGCTGCGAGCTGCCGGCGATCGCGGCATCCAGGGCGGCGTTGCCGGTATGGTCGAACTTCACGGTGTAGGGCTGCGGATCGGCCGCCCGCGCCGCCGGACCGGAGGCGACGGCGCCTCCCAGCAGCACGGCCGGGATGGCCAGGCCGCGCACCGCCGCTCTCCCGCGATGCCGAGCCGGGTATTGACGGGGCTCCTGGCGCTGCATCCCGCTCCACTAGCCCATTCGCCCCGGCGATGCGCGGCCTATTCGGCGGACCCGGGCGGCGGCGTCGGGCCTGGCGCTGCCGGCTGCGCGTGTTGCCGCGCTGGTTGCATCGCGTTACGAATGCGACATGCAGGATCCATCGGGTCGGTCACGCAGACCGGTCGTCGTCGCCAATGCCAGCCTGGCCGCACCGCTTGGCCGGCGTCCGATCGTGCGTCTGGCGGCGTGCCTCGGCGATCCGGGCCAGGACACCGAGCCGCCGTTGCGCTCCAGTCCGCGTCCGGTGCTGGCCTGCCTGCGTCTGGCCCTGGTGCTGTCCTGGGCGTGCGGCGGCTGCCTGATCCAGCCGGTGCTGCTGCGGCTGCCCGGGCGTGCGAAGGTCCGGTTCGCGCGGGTGTTCTGGTCGGGCGTCGCGGCCGCGATCGGCGTGCGCATCCGCGTGGTCGGCGCGCATGCCGTGGCGCCCGGGCGGCGGGTGGTGTTCATCGCCAACCACAGTTCCTGGCTCGACATCCCGGTGCTTGGCGGCCGGCTGGAGGCGTGCTTCGTGTCCAAGCAGGACGTCGCGCGCTGGCCCGGGATCGGCACCATCGCCCGCCTCGGCCGCACGGTGTTCGTCAGCCGTCGCCGGTCCGACACCGGCCGCGAGCGCGACGACCTGCTGGCCCGGCTGGCGGCGGGGGACGACCTGCTGCTGTTTCCCGAAGGCACCAGCTCCGACGGCACGCGTGTGCTGCGGTTCCACTCGGGGTTCTTCGCCGCGGTGACGAGCGGCGACCGACCGCCGTTGGTGCAGCCGGTCTCCGTGGTCTACGACCGGCTGGGCGGCTTGCCGGTCGGGCGGGCCGGGCGGGCGCTGTTCGCGTGGTATGGCGGCATGGACCTCGCCCCGCATGTCTGGCGGGTGCTGCAGTGCCGGGGGGTGCGCGCCACGGTATGGCTGCATCCGGTGCTCGACCCGGCGGACTTCGCGTCGCGCAAGGCGCTGTCGCAGGCGGCCTGGGTCCAGGTGGCCGGCGGCGCGGCACGGCTGCGGCAGAACCAGCCGGTATGAGGGGCGAGCCGGCCGGGTCAGGGCCCGGGCCTGCGAGCAAGGCCGGCTGCGCCGGACCCGCCAGAGGCCCGGGGCCTTCGGAACCCCCCCCCCTTGCTTAAGCATAGGGATTCCAAAGGCTAGCCTTTGGCGGAGTCCAGAGGCAGAGCCTCTGGCCTTGCCTTGCCTGCCTGGCGCCGCTCGAACGCGTTGGCGCCGCGACCGGGCGGCCTGCACCTTGACCGTTGTTTGTTGCCGAACACACACTCCCAGGTTGTTGTCTGGCCGCGGGATGCGCGCCGTCGAGGGGTGTGGGACATGGGCTTGTCGGCGGGTAATCTTGACGGGCTGATCGGCCAGAGCTTCACCAGCGCGGACATCAGCGCGCTCACGATCGACAGCTATTCCACGTCCGGGACCGGGGCCGCGGAGACGGTGACGAGCCTGGCGGTCTCCACGGCGG
>CAXSEF010000125.1:0-8056 GCA_964236535.1 uncultured Acetobacteraceae bacterium | reverse complement strand
GTCCACGCTCCCCACCCTCTTCGCGCGCACAAACAAGCAGTTTGCAACAGAGCCGTTCTCGCTAGGCTGCGACTTTCAGCGAGGGGAACAGTCCAGACGGGTGAGGCGCACGCACCAGCTACCATGCCTTCGCCAGCATACGCTCGAGATCCTCACCGCAGAACGCAGACGCCTTGGGCGCCTTCCACGCGACGAACCCGTCGGACCGCACGAGGACAACGCCGTGCATCGTGATGCCGTAGGTGCTGGCGAAGGTCCCGTCTACATCGGCGAGATCGCGGCCTATGACGTAGGACATCGCGTTGGGGCGGAGGCCCCGGAAACACTGGTCAGCCTGCTCGGCCCACTCACACGCTTCCGATCCGGCCAGAAGCACCAGGCCCCGTCCGAACAGGTCCAATGTGGAGATCGGCTGGCCCGATCGCTCCAACGCGACGTGCGGGGCACGCGTCCCAGGCTCCGCATGCAGGAGCTTGGGATGGACGGCGATAGGGTTAGGAGTCTGGGTGGTGCATGCGTCGCCGATCCCATAACGATAGCCCATGGTGATCGCCTCCTCTTCCAAGAGAGGTTCCAGCGCCTCAGCCGGGAGATGGACGTCCGGCCTTCCGGCGAGGCGCGCGGTCGATTGCGCGACCACCATCCGAGCGACGGGACGACGCTCCGGCTCGTACAGGTTCAGCAGGTCCTCGGCGGCGCCGTCGGCGATGACCGCTGCCAGCTTCAGCGCGAGGTTATGTGCATCATGGATGCCGGTGTTGGCACCGAAGCCGCCGACCGGGGGGACGCCATGCATAGCGTCGCCGGCCAGGAACACGCGGCCAGCCCTGAAACGATCAGCGACCCAGGAGGACGCGCGCCACGGATAGGTCTCGATCAGCTCGACGTCGTCCGGATCCATGCCGAGACAGGTTGCCGCCAGCCTGTGGCATTCGTCGTCGCCGAAACGGTGCTCAGCCGCATGCGACCGCGGATCGTAAGTGACGTTGACGGCGACGCTCGAAAGGTCCGTGTCCCATGACACGAAGGCGTCGACGTCCGGCTGTTGCACGTAGGCAAATGCAAGCGGGCGCCCGCGCAGGGCATCCCGGATGTCCGCGCGAACCCCGATGCCCATGGAGTGGAGGAGATCGCCAAACCCCTGCGCCCTGATGGCGAGCCTGTCCCGTATGAAGCTGTGGGCCCCATCACAACCCACCATGAAGTCTGCCCGGATTGACGTCTCGCGCCCATCCTCCGAACGCACGACAGCGTCGACCGCATCGTCCTGAACCGCGAAGTCGACAAGCGTCTGCCCGAACCGGAGATCGGCTCCGAGGGCGGCGGCCTTCTTTTTGACGATCATCTCCAAGTCGTGCTGCTTGATCGTTGAGGGCAGGCAAGGCGACAGGTGTCCGCCGTCCGTAGTCGGAAGCCTCCAACGTCGGATCTCGCGGCCGGCGAGGGACTCCACCACCGCGGCCTCGCTGGCCAGCGAGGCCGAGCCTGCCGGCGCGATCTCCTCCTCGATGCCCAGGGAGCGGTAGAGCTCCATCGTCCGCGGGTAGAAGAATTTCGCTCGAAGTCGCTGGGAGAGGTGGGTCTTCCGCTCGACGAGGATGACATCGACGCCTCGCTGGGCCAGGAACGCGGCGGTGGATAAGCCAACGATGCCGCCGCCTACGACGAGCACCGAAGAGGAACAAGAGGCTGTCGACATAAGGCGCTTTTCCTTAGATAATCGAAGCAACAAGTTCGGAGAACTAAGCACTTTGCCGCCGAAGTCAAGTGATCGCCTGGCTCGCTATATCCCCACGGTTCAGCTGTTCGCGGCCCGGCTCGTGCTGTTTCACCAGCAGGTGGCCGAGCGGCTCGGACTGACCGCCACCGAGTTCAAGTGCTTCCGACTGCTGGAACAGCTCGGGCCGTTGTCGATGACGGCCCTGGCGCGCGAAGCCGGGCTGCAGATCGGGACGGTTAGCGGCTTGATCGACAAGCTTGAGGCAGCCGGTTTCGTTGGCCGGCAACGCCATGCTGTCGACAAGCGACGCCTCGTGCTAGTCGCACATCCGAATGCCTCGGGGCGCGCCGACCTGCTCTATCGAGAGCAGGGCGAGGCGATGGCACCATTCCTGGAGGCCTACAGCGAGCACGACTTCAACCTGGTGATGACGTTCTTGGCCAATGTCGGGGATGTTCTCGCTCGCTCGCAGCGAGCCTTGCTGCAAGCGTCGTCTCCCAAACAGACCGACGCCGGTCCTGTCCCGAACAGGCCCTTACCGTAAATATTCGGGTGGATGCTGCCAGCAGGCCTACGAGCAGGTGATCCTGATGCCCGAGCCGGTCTGGCCGGACTACAGCGTGGCGCTGACCGAGGATGGTAAGCGGTTCCTGGCGCTGGAGCCGCCTCCCCGACCTATAGTCCCGCTCCGCCGCAGACCCGCATCCCAACGCAGAGTAGTCCTGATGATGAACCAGTCGTCCGAATGGTGAGGTAGGGCCGCGCTCAACCGCAAGGTACGGGGACTGGGGTGCAACGGAACACAAAACCTATGTAAGGACTGGCGACTGAGCCACTGGCGGGGTTGTCGCCGGCCGACACGCGGTTTCTAACCCGCCGCCATCCTCACCGCGGTATCGACGACGACATCGACGAACCGGTCGTCGAGCGGCTCCTTGGAGAACCAGCGGCGATAGAAGAGCGGACCCACCGTCGCGGCGACCACGTCGGCGGTGGTGGCGCACTTCGCTTTCACTTCACCACGCTCTCTGGCGCGGTCGACCACGGTTCCAAACGGTGCCATCAAAGCTTTATGCCACTCCCTCTGCATAGCGGCGACATCGGCGTCCCGCTCTGCCGTGTCGATGATCGACGGGTATACGGCGCTCCAGTTCGCGACCTGCAACTGACGAGCGAGGTCTAACGCGAGCGCGTGGACGTCGCCGCGCAGGCTGCCCGTGTCGGGAGCCTCGTGCGGTCCGCCCAGCTGAGAGCAGGTATCGATCAGCAGGGCCGCTCGCGACGGCCAGTGACGATAGATGGTTGTCTTCGCCACGCCGGAGACGCGCGACACCTCATCGATGCTGACGCCCCCGAGACCGTTCTGCGTCATTTGCCGGTAGGTCTCTGCCAGGACCGCCGCCTTGGACCTCTCCACCCGCTTGTCTGGCGCCCGATCGCGTTGTGCCACCTGCATTTCTCCGCTTGCGTATAATGCTACTTCACGCTACGCAACTGTAGCGTTTCGAGGTTGTTTAGGCGAGCTGGAACCATCTTCTCGTTCCGACTTGGGCCACATTTAGTCACGGAAAAGCAGGACATGAACAAACTGAGCGGCAAGAACGCCATGGTCATCGGGGGCAGCCGCGGGATTGGCGCTGCGACTGTCGAGCGGCTGGCTGCCGATGGGGCGCGGGTGACCTTCACCTTCGCCCGAGCCGAAGCTCGCGCGGCCGATACAGCGGCAAGGACGGGCGCCCAGGCGCTCAAGGTAGACAGCGCGGATCGGCCGGCGCTGGTGGCGACGGTGAGGGAGGCGGGCCCGCTCGACATCCTGGTCGCCAATGCTGGCATCGCGGTGTTCGGCGACCCGCTCGCCACTGATCCGGACGCAGTGGACGCGATGTTCGACGTCAACGTCCGAGCACCCTGGCACGCTTTTGTGGAGGCCGCCCGCACCATGCCCGACGGTGGGCGGCTGATCGTGATCGGGTCGTCCAATGCCGACCGGGTACCGACGCCGGGCGGCGCCGCCTATGCAATGACTAAGTCGGCGCTGTCGGGGATGGTGCGGGGGCTCGCCCGCGACCTTGGCAGACGCGGCATCACCGTCAACTTGGTCCAGCCCGGTCCCGTCGACACGGAGGCGAACCCTGCCGACGGCCCCATCGCCAACCTGCTGCACGGCTTCATGGCCATTCCACGCCACGTCCGTACCGACGAGGTCGCAGCGATGGTCGCCTGGCTCGCAAGCGCCGAGGCTGCGATGGTGACGGGCACGACACAAACGATTGACGGCGGCTTTAGCGCCTGAAGAGTGTCGCGGAATTTAGGACTTCTGCGTGAGTCCGGGCGCGGACCAAAGATCAGGCACTTACATGCTGCAAATATCCCATGCGGAATAGCTTGGTTATGCGATAAGTTTCGCACGCCTGCCGAGCGCCACCCGTGAAGCTCGGCTATGCCCGGGTCTCGACCGAGGATCAGCGCCTCGACTTACAGCGCGACCGGCTGAAGGACGCCGGATGTGGCAAGCTGTTCGAGGAGAAGATCTCCAGCGCCGCACGAGCACGGCCCGCGCTCGAGCAACTGCTCCAGGAGCTCCGCAAAGACGACATCCTGGTCGTCAGCCGCCTCGACCGGCTCGCGCGCTCCACGGCCGAACTGCTGCGCATCGCCGAGGTGATCCGAGAGAAAGATGCAGGATTGCAGTCGCTTGAGGAGCCCTGGGCCGACACCACCACCCCTGCGGGCCGCATGGTTCTCACCATGTTTGCCGGCGTTGCTGAGTTCGAACGCGCCCTCATCCGGCATCGAACCGACGAGGGTCGTCAGGCCGTTAAACGGCGCGGCGTGTCGTTCGGGCGGCCACAAAAGCTACGCCCCGATCAGAAGGCGCTCGCTCTCTCCCTGGTTCGGGAAGGCCGGTCCATCAGCGAAGTCGCAAGGACCTTCAACGTCCACCCGGCCACCATCCACCGCTGCCTGAACAAGCCTCAGGCCGCAAAACCAGCCTTATGACAGTACACCGTATCGCTCAGACGCACGGTCCTGGTCGGAGACTAGGGGTTGTCGCTCATGCATGCAGCTTAGAAGCGGGGTTTGCATATGACGCACCGCCGACCCAGAATCATGGTGCCCTGAGTCGGGATACAGAGGGCACCGCAAGCTGGCCTTGCTCGACAGGCTACAACAACGGCTCAGTCTGAGCGTAAAACAGCCATTCAGGCACAATCTCTGCGCAAGGTAATTTCGATTACCTTAGACGAATTTGCTCTATAAGCTACTGAATATGTTAGCAAATTTGTATCATACGTCACCCTGGAGGAGGAGTACATCAGCTTAGCTCTGGATTTGTGTGTTCAACACTAAGCTCACTGGCGAGGCAGCCGCCTAATGCGAGCTCGGATTTCCCTTTGCGAGATCACGCCACAGAGCCACGCCCACGCTCGCAAGCCACAGGCCTGCCAAGCTGCTCACCACAATCTGGCCTGTGGGCACACCATGAACTGCACCCGAGGCAATGGCAGGCCATGCCGCGCCCCAGGATGCAGCCAGTCCTGCCACGGTTCCTACCGCCGAGGCAATCAATCCAGCCTGGCGAGGCCGCGAGCCGCTATTACGAGGGGGCAGCCCCCCAGACATCGATCCTGCAAGCATGATACCCTCCTGATCCGATCCGAGACTATGTGGCAATAGGCTGCGCGTCATGTGCAATTGCAGGGCTCGCTGCACGGCCCACGCTTTGCAGCAATCCCGGCACGACCTCGTGGACGGCCACTGGCTGGGTTGCATGGGGTCTCCTGGCAGCGTGGAGCACCCCGGTTTGCTGCGTGCGGCTTGGAGCGGGCACAGCGCGCCCTACCCTGTGTCCGACAGCAAAGGACAGCATGGCCGCCGTGGTGAGGCCGTCTACACCCCATGCGCCCAGCTCGCCGCCCACAAAGCCGCCACAAGGCGATCCGTCCAACCCCAGCCTGGCCAGCTCCAGCCAGAATGCGCCCAATGCAACGCCCACCGAGGTGGCAGCCTGGCGATATCCCCAGCTGCCATCCCTGGTCAGGGCCTGGCCCAGGTCCACGCAGGGCAAGAGCACCAGGGGAGCAGCACCCAAGCGCTCCTGCAAGATTAGGTTTGCCTTGAGATCATGGGCACTCGGGTCTGCCAAGCGGTGCGCAACACCGTTTCAAAGCGCCATACGCCGGGACCGCCACTGCACCGCAGGTCACCCACACCAATCCAGCGCACGCTCTGCGGGTTGGCTGACAACGCCTCCAGGGCAGCCTGACCCGCAGCCTGGGCCTGGGCCACGAGCTTGACATCAACCGGGCCCGACAGCTCACGACATGCTGTGCGGCGCGCTAGCAGGCCTTCGAGCACGTGCGGTGACATGGCCCCCGCCATGACAGGGCCATCACGCTCTTGATGGTCTAAACCATCCAGCCCCTGGGTTTGCCCGGGCAGGCTATGGGCTGGCCAAACCCGGTGCCTGGAATTGTAGAGGGCAGACGGCACACTGCCGTCCTCGCCATCCTGGTCACGCCGATGCCTGCCATCCCTGGGGTCCGCCAAGCCACCCGGTGACTGGTCCAGGGGCAGGCGTGGGCGCAATAACCAAGCCGCTGATACAAAACAGCCCGAGTTCAAGCCAGACTGCCCCAATGCGCAGGCTGCGACGATGTCAGCCTCGCGATAGTGGTCGAGCATCACGGCCTCCAGTCCCACTGCCTGGATCGCCAGGGCTAGGTGGGTGGTCAATACTCCAGCATCGATGCAGGCAAGGTTAAACGACTTGGGCCCATATTTTTGCGCCAGAGTCGTAGTTGAGCCCATAACCACCAGGGTTGCGATCCCGGCCCTATGGCTGTCGCCGCCTTCGTGACCGTCGGTGGGATCGAATGCACCGGCCTGATCTCGACCTGTGGCCACCAGGCACATGCCGACCTCGTCGTAGAGGTAGGTGCCCACAGGTACGCCGCCGACCTCGCGATGGAGGTGGACAAACAGCTGAGGCGATCGCAAACCACCTCCCGAAGGGTGTAGGGCCGCCCGGTCGCCTTATTAATGCCCATGGCCAGCCCCAGAACCAAGGCCAGATCGCCACCCACACGCTGCGAGAACAGGTGTCTTGTGCCACCCGGCAGCGGCCTGCCAGCACGGGTCAGGGCCAGCACCGCGGGCGAGAAATGCACATCGTAGCCACGCACGGGGCGAAATCGTGCTGGCAGGTCCTGGATGCGTGTGTGATGTCGCCAAGCAGGGTTGCGCCAAATATGCTCGCCAACGGGCAGGGGCAAGCCATTCCTGTCGCGCACATGGCGCACGTCGACCCCACAATGTGCACGGGTCGCACCGTTGGCGTCTATCTCGACAACCATGCCGACCAGGGGCTTGGCTACA
Source organism: uncultured Acetobacteraceae bacterium (assembly GCA_964236535.1). Taxonomy (GTDB): domain Bacteria; phylum Pseudomonadota; class Alphaproteobacteria; order Acetobacterales; family Acetobacteraceae; genus CAXSEF01. Next base: position 957 of record CAXSEF010000125.1, on the reverse strand, counting down.
CCGCGTGCAAGCATTGCCACCATGTGGTGAGAGACCAGGCTGACCAGCACCGTACTGGCCAGATCGCGGCTCTGGCGTGTGGTGTGACGCCCGTGGCCGGATCCAGACCCTGGCTGCGCGCCAGCCTGATTGGCCTGCTGATCGGTGTTGTGCTGATCCAGAGCCTGCTGATCCAGGTCATCCAGATTCTTGCGTATGGGATACCCAGCTCTATTCTTGGCCCTGACCCCAGCGTTGTCGCGGTCTTGCGCGTGGCAGCGTGCGGTCGGACCAGCCATGCGCGTCAGCAAAGGCCCTAGTGCACTGAGCTCCCTGCCATGTTCGACCATCAAGACGTCCATGCCACCTGCGATCAGGCGGTCAAGCAGCTGATAGTCAAATTCCTCTGCATTCTCGTGTACGAAGATGCCCATCGTGCAGCCCTGTGGCTGCTGGCGCAGGCAGACCAGCGAGCCTAGCTCGTCGTGCAGTCGCGACATGATCCCATCGTCGCCAGGCTGGCCAACACCACCCAGCCAGACCTGTGTGTTGGCCACGACCTGCCAGGCAGCTTGGCGACTGGGCAACGCCAACGTTCGGCTCAGTCCGCTGCCCAGCATGCCGGAGAGCGCCATGGGCATCTCGGGCACACTGGGCAGTACTGGCCTTAATAGATCCGTGGCCTCACCCACGGGTTCCGGACGTCGTGATCCCGGGGTCACGTCCCCATCCTCGACCAGGCCGCACGACAAGAGCAGGGCTACTGCTGCCATGACTCTGCCGCGGCGCCCGCCCGATAGCTCGTCGGCAAGCTGCTGGTAAGTCTGTAATCATGAAGCCGACACATGTCGAACGTAATTAACGTTTCCAGTTTATAGCCGATCTATCAACGTCGAATTCACATCAAATCGGGTCTAACGAACAGCATTTGGCTGTCCCCGACTGCTTTGCGACCAGCAAAAGCTAGGCGACGACTAG
>CAXSEF010000124.1:0-8065 GCA_964236535.1 uncultured Acetobacteraceae bacterium | reverse complement strand
CTACCGCCGCATCGCGACCCGCTACGACAGCTCGCAGCCAACTCCCTCGGCGCAGCCGTCACATGCTGGTTATGTAGGCCGGACCCTAGCTACAGGAATTGGGGACGGAGCAGAAGGGCTGCAAGTGGTTAAAGAGTGCGGTGGCATGACCCTAGTCCAAGAACCTAAAGAGGCAGAGGCACCCTCCATGCCCCGTTCTCCAATTGCAGAGGACCACCCACGGTCCTCACGGTCCAGGAATTGCAAAGCTCCTCAGCACTCTATGCACCTACCAGAAATAATCCGGCAAAAAAGTAGGCTTTCCGCCCCGCCCGTTTGGACGGATAGACCCAAACGGCATGTTGGCTTGGGGCATATTCTCCGTTTCATTAGGCTCTCAACAGAGCACGGCGGACACCCCATCCATAAGCACTCTGCCGGATCCAGGTTAACAGATGCCCATCCATAGATGCGAGCCCGGTTGTAGCAGACTTTCCTGGCTACAGCGTTCCCGCCGCCGCCAGGGCCTTGATGCGATCCGCGGTCCGCATCGCGACGGCCGTGATCGTCAGATGCGGGTTTACGCCGCCCACCGTCGGGAACACCGAACCGTCGCAGACCCAAAGATTAGGAATGTCCCAACTGCGGCAATCCGCGTCCACAACGCTGGTCTCGCGATTGAACCCCATGCGCGCAGTGCCGCCCAGGTGGTTGGTGTCATTCTCCTGGCGGAACACGTCGCGGGCGCCAACCAGTTCCAGGCTGGTCTGCATTTGCCCCAGCGCGTGTTGGATCAGCGCCTTGTCGTTTTCGCCCCAACTATAGGTGACGCGGGCCACGCGCAGGCCATACTGGTCGATGTCATCCGCCAGCGTCACTCGGTTGCGCTCGTCGGGCAGCATCTCCCCCACCATCTTCAGGCCCACGGCGTGGTTGTACTTCTCCATCTCGTCACGCAGCGCCTGGCCCCACAGCCCGCGCGAGCCGGTCTGGATGGTGGCGTACTCGATCGGCAACGGCCCCTGCGCCATCCAGCAATAGCCGCCGTGGAAGTCTTTCTTGTCCTCGTAGTTCCAGTGCTCGGTGATCGACAGCGAGGGCGGCGCCTTGTTCCAGCGCACCTCGTTGTCCATGGTGCCGAACACGGCCTGGTTGGATTGTGTCATCAGGTTTTTGCCGACCAAGCCGGAGCCGTTGGCCAATCCGTTCGGGTAACGGTCGGTAGCCGACGCCAGCAACAGCCGCGGCGTTTCTATAGCATAGCCGGACACCATCACGTTACGGGCGCGCTGGAAGCGCCACTCGCCCTCTCGCATGTAGTGCACGCCCGTGGCGCGACCGTCCTGCACCTCGATGCGACCTACCATGGCCAGGTCGCGTATCTCGGCCCCGGCCTTTAGCGCACGCGGGATGAATGTCACTAACTGGCTCTGCTTGGCATTGGTGGAGCATCCAAAGCGGCAGAAGCCGCGATACACGCAGGGCGGCGACTTGCCATGCGGCGCCGAGACGGTAGCCAGCGGCGTGGGCGTCCATTTGTAGCCCATGGCTTCCGCACCGCGGCCAAGTATCTCGGCCGCCCCGTTTAACTCGTGCGATCGGTAGGGATAGCGCGGACGAGGTGGGCCCCATGGATAGCTGACTGGGCCGGAGATGCTGAGCGCTTTTTCCGCCCGGCCATAATAGTCCCACATCTCCCGCCAGTCGATCGGCCAGTCCGCACCGTAGCCAAGCGTCGTGCGGGACTTGAACCACTCGGGGCGAAAGCGCAGCGACACCATGGCGAAGTGGACGGTGCTGCCGCCAACGGCCTTGCCGCTGTTCTTGCCGCCCATGACCATCGGGTTGGCACCATCCACGACGCGCTCGTCCGTCCAGTAGAGCTTGTTCTGCTCCGTTTCGTCGGAGGCGAAATCCTCCAATGGACGAAAATACGGCCCGGCGTCGAAGCCGACCACGGAGAACCCCGCTTCCGCCAGCCCAGCGATGACGGGGCCACCGCCGGCGCCGGTGCCGACCACCACGAAGTCCACCTCCTTGTCGTCGCGGAACTGCGTCATCGGCACCCAGCCGCCGACCTTGAACACGTCCGGCGCGCGGCCCCCGGCGGCACGGGGCGCAGCCATTGGGTCGATGGAGGGGTTAGAGGCCACGAATGTTCTCCCGCCGCGCCTTTGCCTCCTCGCCGGGCTTGGCCTCGGCCGCCTCCCACGGGTCTCGCCGGTCAAGCGCCAAGCGAACGTAGCCACGCGGGTTAGCCGGGCCGCCGAAGCCCAGCTCGTTCCAGGCGGTCGGGTGGGCGTAGTAGGCGTGGGTGATGTCAGCGATGACCCGGTGCTCGAAGAACGGCTTGCAAGGCATGCCGCCCCAGGCGTCCGACGTCAGCTCGCCGTGCTGCATGCGGGTGATCAGCGCGTCCTGCTGCTCTGCCGACAGGACGTGGAAGCTTGCGCGGTGGGCGTTCTGGGCTTCCTGGTCCAAGGCGGCGAGGCCGCGCTGCCAGGCCTCCCCCTGCTTGGGGAGGGGTGCGTAGCGGTAGCCGTCCAGGTGCTTGTCGGTGATCTTGGCATCCACGTATGCGGGCAGCGGCACCTTCGGGCGGGTGGCGGGCTGGGGCATGATGCGGTCGCACAGCGCGTCCAGCGTCTGCCACTCGGCCTCGGTGAAGAAACGCGGCTGGCGCGGCACGGCGAGCCGCTTGGCCACCACGTCCCGCGTCACCTGGTCCCAGGACGGGGTGTCCTGCTTGGCCAGCACGTCATAGCCGGGATACTGGTCAGTCATCAGGGTGGTCCTCCATCAGGCCAAGTGCCGCTAGGCCGGCCAGAGCCAAGCCGGTGAAACTGGGCGGGGCGGGGATGGGCGGACCGTTCAGCACATTCTGGCTCCAGTTGCGCCAGCCGCCCATCTGACGAGCGACACCCCTGATGTGGAAGGCGGCGCCGACATAGCCGAGCACCGCGGTCAGCCGCAGCCACCAGCGCAGGGCCGGGCGTCGGTGTCCGGTGCGGCCCAGCGCGGCGCTGCCCAGCAGGGCGGCGGTGACGGGCGGAATGGCGATGGGCGCATACATGGCCGGGTTGTTGAACGCGCCGCGGAAATGCAGCAGCCCGGCTTCCGCCACCGTGCCCAGCAGCCCTGCCCCTGTGACGGCTGCCACCACCCGGCCAGCCGGCAGGCCCAATATGGTGGGGGACAGGCCAGGCCGGGTGTCACGCACTCGCTCGGCCAGAAAGCCCAGGGCACCGGACAAGCTGAGCGCTGCCGGGGCGCCAAGCGGGGCGGAATAGAACAGGTTCTGCCAGGAGAACCCGCCGGGCTTCTTGCCGATGTTGTAGGCGTGGAACGCCGTACCCACGACGCCGGTCAGCGCGGCCAGAACATAGACGCCGTTGCGGACACGATGCGGCACGGGACGGTGGTCCGCGTTGCCATGCGCGCTGACGGCAAGCGACAGGCTGGCAGTAAGGAGTGGAGTGAACATGGCCTTGTTGGCGAACGCGCCGCGATAGTGCTCCACTGCGCTGTCCGCGAGCACGGAGGCCGCCAGCATGCCGGCGGCGCGATTCAGCCGCTGGGCCGCGCGTACCGCGGCCTGCGGGTCAAGCGTCGGCACCGGCTTATTCGGCACCAAGTGTCTGCGCCAGGGAACTGGGCGACCCGCCGTCATGGCGGAAAGCCCCATCAGGGCGAGGCCGGAGATCGCCACGGCGGTAGTATTCTTAGTTGTCATGCTACCCTTACTTCGAAGCGCGCAGCATCCGCCGCCTTCAGCTCCAACCCCAATCCGGCACGCTGCCAATCCGGCGTGATCATTCCAGCAACGGGTACGGGCGCCCCGTCAAACAGCATCTGCTCGATCCGGACGTGATCGTGGAACCATTCCAGGTGGCGGAACCGCGGCACGGTACAGCCCAGGTGGCGGTGCAGGGCAGGCGCGCAATGCGCCGAAAGGTCAGTATGGAACCCTTCGCAGATTGACCCGGCATGCAGGAAGCCAGTGACGCCGCCGCAACGCGTGGCATCGGCCTGCTGCACGTCCACCGCGCCGGCGCTCAGCATGCGGCAGAAATAGTCCGTCTCATAGCCATACTCCCCAGCGGCGACCTCCATTGGTGACGGCACACCCGCCCGGACGCGGTGCAGCCCGTCCAGGTCGTCGGAGGAGACCGGCTCCTCGAACCAGCGTACATCCGCCTCTGCGGCAAACATTGTTGCCAAGTGCAGCGCCTGCTTCACCAGCAAGGCGCCGTTGGCGTCCACGAACAGCATGGCATCGCCGATCGCCGCCTTTGCCGCCCGCACCCGGGCCGGGTCACGGTTCGGGTCGGTGCCGATCTTCATCTTCACCCACCGGCAGCCATCCCGTTCGACCCAGCCGGAGAGCTGCCGGGCCAGAGTGGCGTCATCATAATTGGTGAAGCCGCCGCTGCCATAGATCGGAACCGCATCGCGGTAGCGGCCCAGAAGCAAGGCTAGCGGCACGCCGAGCAGCTTGGCTTTTAGGTCCCACAAGGCCGTGTCCACGGCGGATACAGCAGTGGCGCAAAGGCCGGCGCGGCCAAGGTTGCGGACGGCGACTTGCATGGCACCGTTGGCACCGGGTGGGTCCATCGCGTCCCAGCCTGCCACCACCCCGGCCAGCGTCCCATTCACCAAGGCGCCAGCCGCAGGGGCAGAATAGGTATAGCCGAGGCCCTGCTCGCCGCCAGCGTTCACTACGACGACCACGATCGTCGTATTGTCCCACGCGGCTGTGCCGTCTGCCTCCGGCGCGTCCGTCGGAATCGTGAAGGCTCGCGCCTGGATGGCCGTGAGCGTCACGCCCATCGGCATGGCTCAGTGATGACCAGGCAGGACGCTAACAAGCACCTGTTTCACGCTATTCTTGATCACGCTGCCTAGTTCCGGCTCGCTGCCCATCATGGTGACGAAGTTCTTGGCGTCCTTGAAGGTAATGTGCGGCGGCAGCGGCGGCACGTTGGCATCGGCATAGACGTTCATGATCACCGGTCGGTCGGCGTTGAACGCCTCATCCCAGGCCGCTCCCAACTTCTCCGGGTCCCGTACTAAGATGCCTTTCAGGCCCAGCAGCTCGGCATAGGCGTGATAGGCGAAATCCGGAATCGCCTGAGTCGACTCGGTCTTGCCCGAACCGAGTTGCACCCGCTCCTCCCAGGTCACCTGGTTCAGGTCCTGGTTGTTCAGCACCATGATAATGAACTTGGGGTTAGACCACCGGCGCCAGTATTTTGACACGGTGATCATCACGTTCAGCCCGTTCATCTGCATCGCGCCGTCACCGATGAAGCCCAGCACCACACGATCCGGGTAAGCGAACTTAGCCGCCACGGCGTAGGGGGTGGCCGCACCCAGAGAGGCCAAGCTGCCAGACAGCGAGCCCATCATGCCACGGCGCATCTTGATGTCGCGCCCATACCAATTCGCGACCGACCCACTGTCGCCAGTCATGATGCAATTCTCTGGTAGGCGCTTGGAGCACTCCCAAAAGACGCGCTGCGGGTTGATCGGCTCGGCCGGGACCATGGCGCGAGCCTCGAGCGTCTCCCACCACTTGCCGACATCCTTGGCGATGTCCGCCCGCCAGGAGCCAGGCTCTTTCCGCTCCAGCAACGGCAGCAATGCGCGGAGGCTGGCGGCGCTGTCGCCAACGACATTCACCTCCATAGGGTAGCGCAGGGACAGCCGTGTCGGGTCCATGTCGATCTGCACGCCGCGGGCGGTGCCGGGCTTGGGCAGGAACTCGCTGTAGGGAAATGAGGAGCCGACCATCAGCAGTGTGTCGCAATCCTGCATCATGTTCCAGGATGGTGCGGTCCCAAGAAGGCCTAGGCCCCCCGTGCACCAGGGCAGGTCGTCCGGCAGCACCGCCTTGCCCAGCAGCGCCTTCGCCACGCCGGCCTGTAGGCGCTCGGCAACGGCGGTTACTTCCTCCGTCGCGTTCAGCGCGCCGGCGCCGACCAGCATGGCGACCCTCTTGCCGGAGTTCAGCACGGCGGCAGCCTTGAGCAACCCGTCCTCGTCCGGCGTCTTAGCCATGATAGAATAGCCGACGCCGGTATGCGTGGTGCCGTGGACCAGCGGCGGGTCCTTGTAGTCGAGCAACTGCAGGTCGTTGGGAATGATGACGCAGGTGACGCTGCGGGTGCTGGCGGCGATGCGGACAGCGCGGTCGATCAGATGGCGGATCTGCTCCGGGACCATGGCCGTGGCGACGAACTCGCTGGCCACGTCCTTGAACGCGGATTGCAGGTCGATCTCCTGCTGGTAATGGGCGCCAATGGCGGTGCGGGCTTGCTGACCCACGATGGCAACGACGGGCACGTGATCCATCTTGGCGTCATACAGGCCGGTCAGCAGGTGCGTAGCGCCGGGACCTGAGGTGGCATAGCAGACGCCCACCTCACCGGTGAACTTGGCATGGGCGGAGGCCATGAAAGCTGCCATCTCCTCGTGCCGCACCTGGACATATTCGATGCCGTCGGTCGACTGGGCTTTCTCCAGCGCCACATCCAAGCCGCCAACGCCATCGCCCGGGTAGCCGAACACTCGCTTGATGCCCCACTCGCTCAGCCGGTGCCACACGAACTCACTGACGGTCACACTCATGCGGTCCTCCTATCTACCAACGTTGGATTTACGCTTTTCCCTGGAGACCGTTTCCGCCAAATCCACGTTATCCGATTAATGGTTCGAAAATTCGGGAGCGGCGATGGTGGAGATCGAAACCGTGCTCAAGGCGGATACGATCATAGGCGAGTCTCCGACTTGGTCGGCTCCCGAAGGAGCGCTTTACTTCATCGACGTGAAGGCGCCGGCGCTGTTCCGGCTGCATCCAGGGTCAGGCCAAATGGACCGCTGGAATCTCGCCTCTGATATCGGCGCCTTCGCACTGCTGCCCGACCGCGGTGGTGCGCTGGTGGCCTTGCGCACAGGCTTGCACAGGCTGTATTTTGCTACCGGAATAGTGGAGCTGGTGGCTTCCCCACCTTTCGACCCGGCAATGCACCGCTTCAACGAGGGCGGTTGCGACCCCGCAGGCCGGTTCTGGGTGGGGGTGATGTTCGACCCGCTCGACTCCGCCAGCCCACCGCGGCCCGGGGCGCTCCACAGCTACACCGGGTCCGGCGGACTGCGGCGGGAACCTGATTTGGCCGAACTGCACAATGGCATGGCCTGGAGCGCCGACGGTGCCCGCATGTTCCTGTCTCACAGCAACCGCCAGGAGATCCACCATTTTGTCTATGCGCACGGTGCCGTCAGCGATAAGACGCTGTTCGCCACCATTCCCAAGGCAGATGGCCTCCCGGATGGCGCCGCGATCGATACCGCTGGCGGCTACTGGTGCGCTCTGCATGGCGGCAGCGCCCTGCGCCGGTTCTACCCGGACGGCTCGGTGGACCGCACCATCGGGTTGCCGGTCAGTCAGCCTACCATGTGCTGCTTCGCCGGGCCTGACCTGGCTGATCTCTATGTAACCACCGCGACCGACAAGCTGACTGCCGACCAGCGCCGGCAGGAACCGCTTGCCGGGGCAATGCTCCGCCTGCGGCCGGGCGAGCGCGGCATCTCCCGTCGCTGCACCGTCGCGTGAACGACGAGAACAGCCGTGCGGCTGATTCGATAAAATGGCGCACCAGGAGCAGACCATGGCGACCGACCCACGCACCTGCTATCCCGCCCACCGTTCAAGTCGCAGCAACGGGATAATCCCGGCTCCTCAGCGCGCATGGAGCTGGAGCCTTCTTACGACGAGGACGGCTACCAAGGCCCCGGCAAGCTGGAAGGCCGTGTGGCCCTGGTTACCGGTGCCGATTCCGGCATCGGCGCGCCGTGGCTTATGCCTTCGCCAAGGAGGGGGCGGACATTCTGCTCTCTTGCCTTGACGAAGAGGAGGGTTCGGAGGCCGCCGCTCGTTCTGTGCGGGACTCGGCCCGTCAAGCGGTCAAGCTACCGGGCGATATCGGCGACCTGGCGCATTGCCGTGTGCTAGGGTCCGGACCCATGAACATCTTGCTGCGAGGCGTGCTGTCATAATCCACCGTTTCCTGCTGGGGGAGAGGGT
>CAXSEF010000123.1:0-8201 GCA_964236535.1 uncultured Acetobacteraceae bacterium | reverse complement strand
GTTCTCGTCCCGCCCTCTCGCCCGGCGATGTCGTGGTCCTGGACAACCTGGCACCTCACAAGGCGGCAGGCGTGCGCGACGCGATCCAGGCTGTCGGTGCCAGCCTTCTCTACCTGCCACCCTACTCGCCGGACCTGAACCCCATCGAGCAGGCGTTCGCCAAGCTCAAGGCCCTGCTGCGACAGGCTGCGGTGCGCACCCGCGAGGCGCTCTGGAACACCATCGGCCGCCTGCTCGAGCGCTTCAGCCCGGACGAGTGCCGCAACTACATCCGCAATGCCGGTTATGCGTTCGACTAAACCGAAAATGCTCTAGACCCCTACACCAGCGCCGTCCGCTTGTCCTCCATCGCCGCCAGAAACTCGCGAGCCTGCGCGCGCCGCGGGCTGATTGTCCGGTGCCATCCGCGCCAGCGTGCGGGCCGGCATTGCCCCGCGCAGGTCGGCGGATGGCAGCCGCTCGTAACGGGCGATGAGCTTCCTGCAGGCGGGGGACCCCGAGTCTGGTCCCGTGTGAGGCGGCGCCGTTGCCCGGAGCCGCTAGCCTCGTCGGCAGCGTCCGCGCGGGGCGACGAGGGAAGGGCCGTCCCTGCTACCGCGGGTCGGCCGCCACGGCGTCGAGTGCCGCCGGCGTGGCGGGCAGGGTTTCGGGGACGTGGGGCGTCTGGCTCGCGGCGCCAGGCGATTTCCAACCACCGCCGAGTGCCCGGTAGAGCGTGACCACATCGTCGGCCAGCGCCGTGTCCTGCTGGACCAGCTGCTGCCGGTTGTCCTCCACGGTGCGCTGCGCGTCCAGCACCTGCAGGTAGCTCGACAGTCCGTGCGCGTAGAGGCTCGTGGCCAGGGCCAGCGTGTCTTCCGCCGAGCGGAGCACGTCGCGGAGGCGGTCGCGCTCGATCCGGTCGACCCGGAACGACACCAGCCCGTCCTCCACCTCGCGGAGCGCGTTCAGCACGGTGCCGCGGTAGCGCAGCGCCGCCTCGGCCGCCTGCGCGCGCGCCAGGTGCAGGCCCGCGGTCAGCCGGCCGCCCTGGAAGAATGGCAGCGACACGCTGGGACCGGCCGAATAGTAGTGGCTAGCCCACCGTGTCACGTAGCTGGCGTCGAGGGCGCGCACGCCGAGGCTGCCGGTCAGCGACACGTCGGGATAGAAGTCCGCGACCGCGACGCCGATGCCGGCGACAGCGGCGTGCAGCTGCGCTTCCGCCTCGCGGATGTCCGGACGGCGCCGGGCCAGCGTGGAGGGCACGCCAATGCCCACCGCCTCGGGCAGCGCCGGCAGCGGGGCCGGCTCCAGCAGCCGCGCGTCCAGCGTTCCCGGCGACCGGCCGATCAGCACGTCGAGTCGGTCGATCGCCTGCCGCTCCTGCCGCTCGTACTCCGGCAGCTGCCGCTGCAGGGTCAGCAGCTGGGTCCGCGCCTGGTCCACGTCCAAAGAGGTGGACAGCCCGGTGACGTGCCGGTTCTGCGTGAGGGCAAGCGAGTCCTGCGCGGTGCGTATGTTCTCCTCCTCGCTGGCGCGCAGCGCCTGCGCCGCGCGCAGCTGGACATACGCCTGCGCCACCTCGCTCTCGAGGCTGACCAGCGCGTCGTTGGCCGCCTCCGCCTGCACCTCCGTCTGGGCGCGCGCCTGTTCGACCGAGCGGCGGACCCGCCCGAACAGGTCCAACTCCCAGGACGCGCTCAGCGAACCCTGAAACAGGTTGATCGGCTGCGTCAGCGGGTTCAGCAGCTGGTCGGCGGAGGTCGTGGCCGTTCCGCCCCCGAGTGCCCCACCTCCTGGCGCCCCGCCATCTACCGTCGACGCCTGGTCGGCCAGGGTGTTGAGCTCCCGGTAGACCCCCTCGGACTGTAGGATGCCCTTGGCGCCGAGCTGGTCGCGCTGGTAGATGGCGTTGCCGCTGAGGGTGGGCAGCCCGGCCGAGCGCGCGGTAACCACGCCCTGGCGCGCTTCCAGCACCCTGAGCACGGCCTGCTGCACGTCAAGGTTCTGGCGGATAGCGGTGTCGATCAGTTCCGTCAGCACCGGATCGCCGAACCCGGCCCACCAGCGCGGGTCGGGGTCGGCGGCCGGGTTCGCCGCACCGTTGGTCGCGGCGGCATTGCGCCAGCCCTCGACGTGCGGCGGGTCGGGGCGCCGGAAGTCGGGCCCTACCGTGCAGCCGGCGGCCAGGAACAGCAGCGGGGCCAGCCACCGGACCGCCGCTGTGGCGGCGCGCCTCAACTCTCCCCCACGTTGCCGGAGTCCGCCTTGGGGGTCGACATGAACAGGGCAACGACGAAGATGCTCAGCGACAGCAAGGCGGCAATGAAGAACACGTCGATGTAGGCAAGGGTCGAGCTCTGGGATTCCAGGATCTGGAATACCTCCCCCGGGGCCTGCTGCACGGCCTGCGCCGCGGCGCTGCCGTACTGCACGAACGCCTGCTGCGTCTGCTGCAACAGCACGTCGTAGGGCTGGTTGGTCGGGTCGAGGTACTTGACCATGTGAGCCTGCCGGATCTGCTCGTGTTCGGTGACCAGGGCGTTGCCGATCGAGATGCCTACGCCGCCGTACACGTTGCGGGCCATGGTGAACAGGCTGGCCGCGTCTCCCTTCAGCTCCGGCGGGATGGTGGAATAAGCGCTGACGCTGAGCGGCACGTACAGCAGGGCGAGGGCTGCCGTCTGCGCGCCGCGGAACAGCGCCACGTGAAAGAAGTCGAGGTCCGGGACCAGGTCCATCGACAGGTAACAGGACGCGCCCAGCGCCAGCCCGCCGCTGGCGATGACCCACTTCACCGGCACGAAGTTCATCATCAGGCCGACCACCGGGATCATCAGGCACAGGATGAAGGCGCCCGGCGCCAGCACCCAGCCGGCCAGCACCGGGTTGTAGCCGAGCACGTCCTGGGCGAACAACGGCATGATGATAGAGCTGGCGTAGAGCACGAAGCCCATGATCGCCATGCCGAACCAGGACAGCGCGAAGTTGCGGTCCTTGAACACCCGCAGGTTGACCGCGGGGTGCCGGGCGTAGAGCAGGTAGGTCGAGCCGCCGACGTAGCCGATCACCGACAGGATCGCCATGACGCGGACGAAGTTGGACGCGAGCCAGTCGTAGTCCTCACCGCGGTCGGCGCCGAGCTCCATGCAGCCCAGCGCCAATATGATCAGGACGGTGCCGGTCCAGTCGAAGCGCGGCGCGCGCGCGACCTGCCCGGCCATCTCCGGCGGGTCCTGGACCAGTTGCGCCACGCCGAAGATGGTGAGCAGGCCGACCGGCACGTTGATCAGGAAGATCCAGTTCCAGCTGGCGTCGAAGGTGAGATAGCCGCCGAGCAGGGGCCCGACCACGGGGGCGATGATGGTCGCCACCGCAGTGATGGACAGCGCCTGCTGGCGCTTCTCAGGCGGAAAGGTATCGAGCAAGATGTCCTGCTGCATCGGCTGCAGCCCTCCACCGAACAGGCCCTGTAGCGCCCGGAACAGCAGCAGCTCTTCGAAGTTGGTGGACAGGCCGCAGGCGAGCGACATGGCGGTGAAGCCAGCGATCGAGATCAGGAAGTAGCGCTTGCGCCCGATATGCCCGCTCAGCGAGTTGGATAAGGTCAGCGTCACGCCGTTGGCGACCAGGTAGGTGGTGAGCGTCCAGGCCGCGTTGTCGGTGCTGACCCCGAGGCTGCCGCCGATGTAGGGCAGCGACACGTTGACGATGGTGGTGTCCACCACCTCCATGAACGCGGCCAACGTCACCACTATCGCGATCAGGAACGGGTTCGGCTTCAACCCCTGCCCGCCGCCGCTCATCGGGCGCTCACTTCAGGTCCACGGTGGGCTCGACCGACAGCCCGAGCGGCAGGCTTGGGCGCGGGATCGCCTCGTCGATCACGATCTTCACCGGCAGCCGCCGCACGATCTTGACGAAGTTGCCGGTCGCATTCTCGGACGGGAACGTGGTGAAGCGGGCGCCGGCGCCCTGCTGGAAGCTCTGGATGTGCCCGTGCAGCTTCAGCTCCGGGTAGGCGTCGACATGGATCAAGACGCGCTGGCCGATCCGCATGCGGTTCAGCTGAGTTTCCTTGAAGTTGGCGACCACCCAGGTGATCGGCGACGTCACGTAGAACACCTGCTGTCCGGCTTGCAGGTAAGTGCCGACGTCGACGTTGCGGCGGGTCACTGTGCCGTCCTGCGGTGCGCGGATCTCGGTGTAGGACAGGTTCAGCTCCGCCTGCGCGAGGTTGGCCCGCGCCTGCTCGACCTGCGCCTGCCGCTGCTTCAGCGTGGTCTCGGTGGCCTCGATGTTCGGGCCCACCAGGGAGGACACCCGCAGCTGCGCCTGGATCTGCTCGGTGTTGGCGCGCGCCGAGACGAACTGCGCGGTCGCTTGGTCGACGGTGGACTGTGTGGTGGCGCGCTGGTCGACCGTGCGCTGCCGGCGGTACTCGTGGCCCGCGTTGACCTGATTGGCGCGCGCCTGCTCCAGCTGGGCTTCCGACTGCTGCAGGTCGGCCGGGAAGCGCACGCGGGCGATCTCCAGGTCGATCCTGGCGCTGGCGAGCTGCGCCAAGGCTAGGTCGAGGTTGGACTGCGCTTGGTCGCGGGCGTCGATGTATTGGCGCGGGTCAATGCGCAGCATCAGGTCGCCGGCATGCACGAAGCTGTTGTCGTCGACCCGCCGTTCGACGACGTAGCCTTGAACCTGCGGCGCGATGCTGACCGCGTTGCCTTCCGTGTAGGCGTCATCGGTGCTTTCCTGGTTGCGCGTCAGGAACCACCAGACGATGCCGGCGGCAACGACCAGGACCGTGACGATGGCCAGCACGACGATCGGCCAGCGCTTCTTCTTGGCGCCGTCCTTGTCCTTTCCGTCATCGCCCTCGCTGTCATCCTTGCCGGACTTGTCCTTGCCGGGGCGGTCCTCATCGGGTTTCTTGGAGTGTTCGTCGGCCTCGTCATCCTTCTCGTCAGGATCGGCGTGCCGTTCGTGCTCGCCCGCCTTGCGGTCCGGCGCCGCCGATCCGGGCCGGGGATGCGACACGTCGCCTTGTCGCGCGGCTGCGTCCCAGCCGTCGCGCCGCACAGCACCAGCGCGGGGCGGGCTCGTTTCTGTGTCAGTCCGCATGGGCGTCGGGCCGGATCGTCCGGTCGGCCTCGGCGACGCGCACCTGAGCCTCATCCTGCTCTAAATTTGCCTGCATGGCTTCGAGGTCGGCGCGCGCTTGCGTCGCCTGGGCCGCTGCGCTCGCCTGTGCTCGGGTCAGGCTCACTTTTGATGCGAGCTTGCTGTCGACCTCACCTTTGGCACCGATCTCCGCACCATCCTCGTCGGTCCCTTCCTTCCGATGATAATCCTCGGCTACCGGTCGGCTTTGTTGTTCAACCCCATCCATAATCGCCTCCTGGCTTGAACAGCTTAGGGACTATATACCAGAGCCCATGTCGAAGTCAATGGAACGGATACGGCCCGTTCATTTATGGCTAGCCGCTACCGGATCGTGATATGACGTACGGTAGTCCACGCCGCGAGTAGTTCACGGCTAGGTTGGAGTTGAGAGGATGCCGACGAAAAGAAGGGTCGTGGGAAGTCCACCCCGTTCACCGATCCCCGATAGGCCGCGGACGGGACGTCCTCCTAAGGCAGAAAGTGGGCAGGTGGAGGAACGCATCCTGGAGACGGCGACCGCGCTGTTCATGGAGAAGGGCTACGAAGGCGTGAGCTTCGAACAGATCGCGTCGATGGCTCATGCGGGGAAAGCTACGATCTATGCACGCCATGCCAACAAGGAAGCGCTATTCTTCGCAGTGATCCGACGAAGTATCGAAAGCAGCCTAGCCCCAGCACGCTATAAGTCTGACGTCACGACGCCTCATGACCTCCTGAGTGACATCCTCCTAGTCCTTCTTGACCGAATGACGACCGTAGAGACCGTGTCACTGACCCGTTTGGTCATTGGTGAACTGCTCCGCTTTCCATCTTTGGCCCGCTTGGTTGACGAATTTGGTCGACAGCAGGCCATCGACATCGTCTGGCGGTCTTTGAAATCCGATCAAAAGTTCAATGCCCCGTCAGCGGGAGCAAAACGTGCTCCTCCCGAAAAGGCGAGAGCACGCCTTTTTCTGGACCAACTATTTGCGCCGCTCATGTTGCGTGCTCTACTAGGAGAGGACTTGAACGCGTTGCGGTCTGAAATCCCACAGCGCGTTTTGGATGCAGTCGAACGGTTTCGAGAGTTGCCAAGCTCTTCGAGAGCGCATCTCTTTAAAACGTCCCGCCTAGCCACTCGGCTGCCCTGACAGTTCGGATTAACAGAGGGCAGAGCGTGGGTTGTTATGTAGACAACGCTAAGGGTGAACGGATCGGGAACTATGAAGCGGTCTGCTCATGCAATACCAGTAGCGCTTGGTTCTACGCCACCCCGATCGTCGCCAAAGTCAAAGGCTGCCATGATAATCGGGCCGGCCTTACCCGTCCGTCGGTAAACGGCAATTGTGCTGCCCGGTCCGGCACCGGTGTGCCCAAGAGGTTCACCATTGTCTGCCTCGAGCATGACCCCGAGACCATAGCCGGGTTTCCGCCAAGGCCTGCCCGCTATAGCCGGCCCAACTAGGTCGTAGTGACGATTTCACCGAAGCAAGATTGAGATGGCGGCGAGCTGGACAAAACCTTCGTAGTTGGCCAGCAGCTTGTCATATCGGCTAGCGACACGTCGGAACTGCTTCAGCTTGCTGAAGAAGGGGTCTAGGGAGCAAGCGAACGGAAAACCTATGTAAGGTCGTGTCGCGCAACTTGTCGCGGAGCCTTTTCCTTGTGCGACACGTATCTGCGACAGAAAAGTGTCCGATCCATCTGGGGCACAGTCATGGTCGCGGAACTTAGGAGTTTTGCAACTGCCCGCAATCATTGGTCGCCCAAGGCTTACATAGGTTTTCCGTACCGTTGATCCTTAGACCCCAAAGCGGGAATGATCTGCTGCAGCCTACGCACAGCGTTTGAATTGGAGGGGTAAGAACTTCCAGCGGGATCAAGAAAGTCAAAGTTTGAGGTGAAGCTATCTAATGCGTCGTCATACTTGCCTGTAAGACGGATCGTAATAGTCTGCAGTCCATCGGCCCTAATACCTATAACAGGCCCCAACTGCTGAATGTTAGATTCAGGCCATTCATCCACGGTGCTTTCACTGGATATCAGCGTAATCTCTATTGGATCGGCTTCCGTTGGCTGCTTTCCCGCCTTAAGATGATAGTCGTATTCCGTAAATACACCTGACCGGCGACCCATCGCATGACTGAGCACAGCGTGGATTGCATTTAGGATTGTTGACTTGCCAGTATTGTTAGACCCGAAGATCACAGTCGTCTCATCGAGATCGAGAGATAAATTCATAGTTCCACGGAAATTTTTAATGTCTAATGTACGGATAAACACTGAGCGGGCCTGTGGTGTTTCCTGCGCCAAGCGAAACCGTCATCGGGTCGCCTAATCTGCAGAGTGAAGCTAGTAACTCGCGAAAAAACTTGCCGCCTTCTTCGGGTTATACCCTCGGCGATCGTATAGCTTGGTCGTGCTCGGGTCACGGTGCCCAGCTGCCTTTTGCACGTCCTCCAGCTGCGCCCCGTTCTCCAGAGCCGTAGTGATGAACGTCGCCCGCATCGAGTGCGCAGAATAGCCGCGTGCCAAGCCAATGCCTGCCGCATGTTTTCTCACCACCCGGTCGATTGCGTCGGGATCGAGCCGCCCAGCAGGATCATGTGCCTTGGCATTGCCCCGCAATGGCCGAAATAACGTCCCCTGATGATCGTCGCCATGGCCAGCTCGATCGAGATAGGCCCGGATACGCTGCGCCGCCTGGGGTGGATCGCCAGGGCGTCGCGCCGTCCACCCTTGCGGGTGAGCCGCAACGCGTCGAATCCCCGGTTCTGGTAGAGGTCTCCGACTGTCAGGGCCGCGATCTCCGCCCGGCGTAGCCCCACTTGCAAGCCGATCGACAAGATCGCCCGATCGCGGAGACCGGCAAGCGTGTCCTCAGCCGGCCCATCGAGCAGCTTGCGCGCCTGTGCCTTGGAGAAGGCGAGGGTACTGCCTTCCTCACGGTTGATGTTTGGCCGCGCCACGTCGACAATGGGGTTGCGGGTAGCGGTACCATGCCGCACGAGGTGCTTGAATAGACTAGGGTCAGGACTCATTTCCCCAACCAGAAGATGACGGTAGCGGCGAGTGTG
>CAXSEF010000122.1:0-8309 GCA_964236535.1 uncultured Acetobacteraceae bacterium | reverse complement strand
GGGTATGTCTGGCAGACCTGGACCGAACAGCATAACCGGTTCAGGCTCGATCCCTGCCACCACACGCCGGACCAAACACCTAGGGTCAGTTCACCTTGCGATCGTACATAGACGGTTTCTACGATGGCGACAGCCTCTTAAACCTCGACAAGCAACCAAATATGGATCGCTCGACCCGTAGGGTCACAGAAGCGCAATATCTAGCAGTATCTCTGACAGCTTGTCTGGCTTCGAGATAAAGGATAAATGACTGCTGTCCAGATGATAGACGTTGGTCTTGTTCGATGGCGCGAACGCATCTGCTTTCGCAATCCAATATTCCTGTAATGTTGGTAAAAACGCCTCGTCCTTGGCGGTGCGGATGTAGCTGCGTCGGATGCTTCCCCAGCGTTGAACCGTCTTCACGGTCGGTATCAGGTATTTCTGTACTGGATCGTCCGGGGTGCAGTCGTTGATGAAGGCACGGAACGCATCGCTGCTGACATCGCTCGCAAGATAGAACTGCACGTTTGCGAGGTAGCTTGGATCAGAACTGTTGAAGTCGATCCGCGATGCCCCGATCGTGGTCGCATCCCCAAATCCGATGGCCGCAAACGCCTTGGAAGAGTTGTTGTAGCTGGAGACAACATCCGTGATGGGCAACACGCCATTGTCAGTCATCACTGCCGACAAGTACACCAAGTCGCTAACATATTCAGGAAACTTCTCGGCAATGGCCGTAAGCGAGATGCCTCCGGAACTGTGACCGACCAGGATCACCGGGCCCGAACCGCCCAACAGCGCGTCTTTGAGACCGCCGGCGATGCTGTCGACGTTGTCCTCAAGGGTCACGCCCGCCACGGGCGACACCTCCGTTGAAAACGTCGTCATATCCAGGGGGCGGTTAAAGTAGCTCTGCGGAAACAGCGCGTTCAGCCCAAGGCCTGGAAGATCACGTGCAATCACCGTGTGCCCGGCGGCAACAAGCCGGTGGGCAACACGCTCCCACATGCCTGAGAATGCCCAGGAACCGTAAACCAGAACGAAGGTCCGCTTGTGTTCCCCTGCGGAGGCATTGCTTTCCCTAGCGGAGGCATCGGCAGTGGCAAGAAAGCCGGATGCCGCAACCCTGGCGGACAGGAATGACCGGGGACTAGATACCATGTCTACTGCCTTTCACATGCTTTGCCCTTTGCTACGCATCCGACAGTCTGTCGTTGCTCCTCGGCCCCCATGATCCGCTCCTCCAGACTTGCACCGTGCAAGTCTCATGGCGCAAGCCGTTGCCATAATCTCCTTCGTCTCGCCGCCCCTTTATCGGCAAACTTGGCCAGACGGCGACGCGGCCGGAGACGACGCCTCGCTTTGTTCTGCCGCACCAGTTCGCGTCTTCATGCCGAGCAGCGACCCGGACACTCCACGTCGGGCAAGCCCAATGGTCGTAGCTTCGGTTTCGATCGCCATAAGCCGGCAAAGCTCAACCCGTAGCAGCTCAGTGTCATCGCAGAGGATGTTCCAAAACGCACGCGACACCCAGCCGGAGGATTGATGAAGAACCAGGACTTTCCCAGCGCGTGATAAACCGGATTATCACGTGCTGATCGAGCCAGATGATCTTGATAACAGACTGGCTAAACCGTCTGCTCTGCGCCTCGTAGCTTTCGTTAAAAAACGCACGGGTGCACCCGGGAAGCAGATGTAGACCGTATATGGGCCTTTGCCCGCTTTTGTACGTGAACTAGGGTCCGGACTCATAGCCAGCAGGTGACGGCTGCGGCGAGGTAGACTGCGCCGAGGAAGTTGGCTGCGAGCTTGTCGTAGCGGGTCGCGATGCGGCGGTAGTCTTTCGGCGTGCGGAACATGCGCTCGATGGCGTTGCGGTCGCGGTAGAGCACGCGGCTGAAGC
Organism: uncultured Acetobacteraceae bacterium; assembly: GCA_964236535.1. Taxonomy (GTDB): domain Bacteria; phylum Pseudomonadota; class Alphaproteobacteria; order Acetobacterales; family Acetobacteraceae; genus CAXSEF01. The sequence goes on along the minus strand of CAXSEF010000122.1, from coordinate 6,424 downwards.
AGCTCTTCCACAGGCGGGTGGGCTTGGGAGGGATGTTAGGGACCGCACCCTGATCCTTGATCTGCTTGCGGATGGCGTTGGTGTCGTGGGCCGGTCGGCCATAATGCTATTCAAGCTGCAACCAGAGAGACCGCTCGGTCAGGGACAAAGCCGGAGCGGCATGTCTCGCCCGCTCAGTCGCGCCACCATTTGACCGGCTCGGGGTCGTCGTTAAACGACATGATCTGCCCAAGATCGGATGCCCCTTCTCCGCGGCGGCTTGAGGCCAGTATGCGACCCTCGCGTTTTACGGAACGTCCGTCCCCGCCCAAGGCAGCGCCAAGCTGCTCCTCCAGAATGCAGCAGCGTTTTTCGGCGGAGTCTCGCGCCTGAAAGGCTGCGTCACGCTCCTCGGCGCTGTTGCGCAACGCAGCACGCAGTGATGCGGCATCCTCGTGATGAACCTGGAGCTGCCGCAGCGCATCCTGCAAAGCTAGCTCCGCATGCCCAAGTCGGGTCTGAACACCGTGCAGCACGGCGGTCGCTTCCTGGTGCAGACGCTCTGCCGCGACTCGCGCTAGGCGCGCCTCCGATGCATCTACCGCTGCAGGTTCAGCAGGACGTGGCGGATCGCGTCCGTCCTGGCGCGCCAGCGAGAGGCGCACGACCGGGACCTCGCCATCCTGCACGAAACGATGCCGACCAACTGGCGCGTGCGCCTGGCCAGCGGCCCGGGCTGGACGAGCGTCACGCCCGCCCCCGCCTAGGCCAAGCAGGATGCTGCGCATGCGCTCCTCGTCGCGCTTTGTTGCGTCGGTGTCGTTCGAACCTGGGTTCGTGTCATCTCTGCTCAAGTTGTCTCGTATCCTGTGTGGCAGCTGATGCGGGGCTAATTTAGGATCGGACATCCTGTCCTAACCTAGTCCGAACCCGAGCCAATTGGCCCGCGGACCGCCGTCTATGCCGCTTTCGACGTTAGTTGACCCGAAATGCCCGAAGGTCAAGCATTTGCATGCATATCTGTCCCACGGTCTACCTGCATCACCACAGCGTCGTGCGATGTGGACGAGTGTCGTGACGTCGAACCACCAGGTGGCGCGGACTTACGAGCACTGTTTAAGGCCCTTCTGTATGCGGTCCTTGTCGTGGAACTGCCATGCCCTGGGTGTGCGAGGTGGCATGCTCCCGGCCATCGCTACCCGGCACGGGATGCGGTGACGTTCACTCCGAGCGCGATTACCGCTATGTTAAACAGATACTCCACCAAGGAAGTGCAACAGCGGCAACTTGCGCATCGCAGCCGATCCAGTGGAGACGTCGCCCACCTCGACGGCCGTGACGATGCAAAACGGGAAGTACAGAAACACAGATTAGTTCGGCTCGGCGGTGCCAGGAAAGCGCAGCCTCCTTACCCCGCGCAGAACTCGTGCGCATCGTGCGTCGCGAAGATCATGCGCGCGAACATCCAGGACTGCACCACCGTCAGCCCGGCCAGCGCCTCGCTCCAGCAGGGTGTCGTGCGCTGGGAAAGCTCGGCGACGATCGCCGCGAGTGAGGCCAGCGCCGCCGCAAGGGTGGCCGCCAGTGTCCCACTGACCTCGTCGAGCGCCGAGACAGGCGCCGCAGCAGCTGTGGCGTCGATGCACGATCGCCGCGAGGAGTACTGCCGCACAGACCGCCACGCCGCAATCCCAACCGACCAGCAACGCCGGCAGCATGCGCAGCCGCGTCAGCGCCAACCCGACCGCAAGCATCGCGACCGCAAGGCCGATCACCAGCGATGAACGCGGGCGCAGGGAACGAAAAAACACGCACGCCGCGTGGTCCGACACTCCGGCCAACGAGCCAAACTCGACGGCCTGCCGCTCTTGCCTCGCTTGGTCGCCATCCACGTCATGGCCAATTCAGCGGCGCAGACGGAGTGCAAACATGCCAGACCCAGTGGTGATCATCGGTGCGTATGGGGCGATCGGCTCTGCTATCGCCCGGCGCTTGGCGGCGGCAGGACGCCAGCTTCACCTCGTCGGCCGCGACCCTGACCGACTGGCCGCACTGTCCGCCAAGCTGGGCGGCACCACCGCCCAGGCCGATGTGATGGACACCGAGGCTCTCGCCGGCGCTGTGCAGCGCGCCGGACCCCGCGTCGGGGGGCTGGCCTATTGCGTTGGCTCCATCGTCATGACTCCGCTCAAGCGGACCACTGCGGCGGAATTCATCAAAGCCTTCCGCCTGAACACGGTCGACGAGGCAATGGCAGTGCAGGCGGCGGCGGGGCATTGCACGAGGTTCCCGGAGCCGGCGTCGTGCTGTTCAGCACCGTCGCCGCGCACGCCGGATTTGCCAGCCACGCGGTGATCGCCGCCGCCAAGGCTGCCGTGGAGGGCCTGACCGTCTCGCTGGCCGCAGAGCTCGCCCCGGGGAACCGGGTGAACTGCATCGCATCCAGTCTCAGCAGGTCCGGCATCGCCGCCTCGATGACCGACAACGCCACGTTGGCCAAGGCTATCGCCGCCCAGCACCCGATCCCTCGCCTGGGCGAAGGCGATGACGCCGGCGCTCTCGCGGCATTCCTACTCTCCGACGCGGCCGGCTGGATCACCGGCCAGGTATTCGCCGTCGATGGCGGGCGGTCCACCGTGCGGACACGCGGCTGAGGCAGCAAGCCAGGCCGGACTTACCAAGCCCGATAGATACCTGAAGTCGATACTGGTCCAGACGGCTCGCCCGGGAGATCCGGACGGCACCCAGCATTGCTTCCTAGGCCGCTTCGAGAGCGTGTCGCCGGCAGTGCTCGAGGTAGGCCGACTCATGTAGACCTACCAGATCGACGATGCTGGTCCACAGCCAGGACGGCGCATCCAGGCCCGCCGAGCGGTTGCGCGACAGCTCCGCAAGCCAGGATCTGCGCTCCAGGCTGCCCATCTGTCGCCCGTGTGCCCGCCCAACCACGGTGGAAAGGTACTCGGCGACCCGCATCGCCTCGTCACGAGTCAGATGCTCGATCTCCAGCTTAAGGTCCTGCGGCAGTAATTCCCGGGCGAACACCGCGCGGTCGAGCAGGCGGACCGCCAGCATCCGCTCACCGAGGAACGGCGATAGGTGGCGCGCGCCCTCGACTACACGCTCGGCGTTGTCGCGCGGGATCTTGGTCCCGCCACGTCGCGGGGCTGCCGCCGCGACCGCCTCCTTGAGATCCATCAGACAGTGCCGCACCGACTTGCCGCCGCCAACGGCCACCAGGACCGCAAAGCGCAGCCGGCCCAGCGAGCTGCACCCCTTGCGCCAATACGCCGCGTCCAGGACCTCGATCGGGGCGTCGCCTTGCCTCGACCGCAGCGACGTCACTTGGGCGCGCACCTGTTCCTGCGCGAACACCTCCTCGATCGCCACCCTCTCCTCCGGTACCAGCGGCCAGAACCGCTTGCCCAGCGGAATTGCCGGTTCGACACCCTCGATCCGTTCGTCCGCCAGATGCTTCCAAGACCGTCCTGCAGCCCGGCGCATCGCCTGCTTCACGGTCTCTGGCACTGGGGCATCGTCGTCCGGCTTGTCGCCGTCATGCTCGGCAAACGCCGCCTCGTAGCCCTCCATCATGCGCTCCAGCATGTGCGCCGTCGTCACGCCAGGCAGGTCGGAGCCGCGCGCCGCCATCGCCAGCGACAGGCCAAGCCGCACCAGGTCATGCGCCGGATTGCCGATGGTGGTCTGGTCGAGGTCACGGATCTGCACCTCGAACGACCCGCCCTTACTCGCCACCGGCCCGAGATTGCAGACGTGGCAGTCGCCGCAGATCCACACCGGCGGTCCCTCCGGCAGGGCGACATGGTCCGCGGCTTCAAGCCACTTGTAGAACCGGACAGTGCTGCCACGCACGTAGGCGTGCGCCGACTCCGCCATCTTCTCCCGTCGCAGTGCGGTCAACCGCGCCATGCGATCTTCGGGACGCACAAGAGGAGCCAATTTCTTCATCGTCCAGCGGTAGCACGCGCCAGAGGGTTACGCGAAACATAGGCCCCAGCTGGATCGCGCCCATCTGCTGTCGTCGCGTGATTGCCTCAGGGAACGCTTGCAAGCGGCTGTGTTACGCCACCTGTCAGGCAGGCAAGACCAGAGGCTCTGCCTGGGGACGCCGCCCAAGGCAGGTCTCTAGCCTCTCGTCGCAGATGGATTTCCAAAGAGATTCGCCAGTTGGCGAGCCCGCGCAGAGCGCAGCTTTGCTCTGCTTGCAGGTCCTTGAGCCCTCGGCATGACTTGGCCGATGGACACACTCGTCGGAACGAGCCCCTGCGGCCTGATTGCCTCATTTGTCCGAGGCGGCCGCGGTCGAGGGCAGACTGGCTGCGAAGGCGGCCCGCAACGAGACTCCTGCCGCCTGCTCGAACGCGTAACCGTATGCCAGCACACGCCCGTCCGACCATGCTGGCCCGATGATCGACAGCCCGACCGGCAGGCCCGACACCACGCCCATCGGCACCGTGAGATGCGGCACCCCGGCCACGGCCGGCAATGTGCTGGTGCTGCCCAGCGCGTGGTCGCCGTTCACGGTATCCACCACCCAGGCCGGACCCATCGTCGGCGCCACCAGCGCGTCGAGCGATCTTTCGCGTAGCATCCGGTCGATCCCTTCCGGACCGGCCAGCCGTTTCGACGTCGCCAGCGCCGCCCGGTAGTCCGGGTTGTCCAACCCGCCTGTCGCCTCCGCTCTGGTGAACAGCTCCTGTCCGAACAGCGCCAGCTCCTCGGCCGCATGGGCATCATTGAACGCGATCACCGCGGCGAGGGTTCGGGTCGCGACCTCGGGCGCCGCGTCGGCAAGATAGGCGTTAAGATCCGTCTTCAGCTCCGTCATCAGCACCAGGCCCTCGGCGTCGCCCAAAGCCTTCGCCTGATCCTCGCCGCCGGGCAGCGCGTCGATTTCCACCAGCGTCGCGCCCGCTCGGCGCAGCGTCTCCAGCGCGGTTGCGAACACCGCATCCGTCTCCGGGTGGAACCCGGCGGCGAAGCGCATTACCCCAAGCCGCCGGCCGCGCAGCGCGCCAACATCCAGCCCCTTCGCATAGTCCTCTAGGTGCGCATCCGCCTCGCGCGTCGCCGGATCCGCCGGGTCGCTGCCCGCCATCACGCCGAGCAGCACCGCCGCGTCGCGCACGGTACGTGCCATCGGCCCCGGCGTGTCCTGGCTGTGCGAGATCGGCACCACATGGGTGCGCGAGACCAGACCCAGCGTCGGCTTCAGACCCACGATCCCGGTCAGCGATGCCGGACACGTCACCGATCCGTCGGTCTCCGTTCCCACCGCCGCCGGCGCAAGCCCCGCCGCCACCGCCACCGCACTCCCAGAGCTCGACCCGCACGCCGAGCGGTCCAGCGCGTAGGGATTGCGAGTCAGACCGCCCACGGCGCTCCAGCCGCTCACCGAGCGCGAACCACGAATGTTCGCCCACTCGCTGAGGTTCGCCTTGCCGAGCACGACCGCGTCGCTCGCGCGCAGCCGCGCAACCACCGGCGCATCCCGCCTGGTCATGTTGCCGGCCAGCGCCAGCGACCCGGCCGTGGTGGGCACCGGGTCCGCGGTCTCGATGTTGTCCTTGATCAGAACCGGGATTCCAAACAGCACGCCGCGTGGTCCCTGCCTGGCGTCGAGCGCGCGGGCGTCCTCGACCGCCTGCGGGTTGACCGCGATCACCGCATGAAGCGACGGCCCTGCCCGATCCAGCGCGGCGATCCGCGCCAGGTACCCCGCCGTGACCTGCTCGGCGCTGACGTCGCCCGCCCGCAATGCCGCCGCCAGCTCGGTCACACCTGGCTCCTCCTGGGCCGCAGCCGGCCCCGCCATCACCACCAGCCCCAGCAGCACACGAAGCAGCACATCAGTCGCTTTCCTTCTGCCCAGACCGCATCGTATCGCAACGAGGCTGGAGGCAGGCAAGACTGCGCGACCCTGGAGCCGCCGGCTAGCCTGGACCCATCAACCAGCCATATCCGTCACAGACCGTCGAGTGCATCTCATCCGCGGCAATCAAGGCTTCACGCCGGTCTAGTTCGCGTGCCGTTACCATCCTGGCGCCAAGATGCAAGAGCCGCCTGTCACACGTCTGCCCAGGCACGAACCCAGCCCACACCCGGCGACGCCGCCAAGCCGGACGACAGCATCACCATTGATCTCGCGGCGCGGCAGATGATCCACTTCGACGAATATGGAAACAGCAAGGCCAGAGGCTTTGCATCTGGACTCCGCCAAGGCGCCCGCCCTGGACCGGCAGTCCAGAAGACCCACGGGCACATGGTCTCGTAGCTTGCCGCCAGCGTCCCTCATGTGTGGGCTAGGACCTTCAGGCCTCAGCGAGTCCCCGCTTTCAAGACTTGGGGAAGCCGTTGGCGTTCTTTCCCGCCGCTAGAGCATTTTAGGGTTGCACGGGCGCGCGTTCCCTGGTTTTCCGTTGTG
>CAXSEF010000121.1:0-8403 GCA_964236535.1 uncultured Acetobacteraceae bacterium | reverse complement strand
CCAAAAGCCTTCCGGCATCAACCCTCTCCCCAACGGGGAAGGGTGAATCACGACATCACGCGTCGCGCCAAGATGTTTACGGGTCCGGACCCTAGGATGGAGAAGTGCAACTGCGCACTCGACCGTGCCGTCACTCTTGATGATGGCGCGGCCGAGTGCGGTTATCTAGGTGCAATTTGCATGCGTCCGATAGTGGCGCCGAGATGCAGGCCAGTCCATATCCGGCCGTCGCGGCCACGCAGCGTGATGGCGATCATGTGTCACAACGATCGACAGCGACGGATCAGCAAAGTGCACGCTACCTCAACCACTTCGCAATCAGGTGCAGACAGGGTGCCGAGGTTCGGACCAAACGGAGCATGGGCGTCTCGCTGGTATCCAGTGGGCCAAGTGCCGTAGGAGCGTAGCCGGACCGAAAGAGGTCCGGGTCAAGGAGTAGCACCGGCGAAGCTATTCTGGGACGCCCTCGTGATCCTCGTCCGGCTCCGGGGCACCCATCATCGTATTGGCAACTGTACCGGACTGCTCGCGCACTTTCTTCTCGATGCTGTCGGCAAGCTCCATGTGATCGCGTAGGAACTGCTTGGCGTTCTCGCGGCCCTGGCCGATGCGCTGGCTGTCGTAGCTGAACCAAGCGCCCGACTTCTCCACCACGTTGGATTTCACTCCAAGATCGATGAGCTCGCCGATCTTGCTGATACCCTCGCCATACATGATGTCGAACTCGACTTGGCGGAACGGTGGAGCCAGCTTGTTCTTAACCACCTTAACCCGGGTCTGGTTTCCCACCACCTCATCGCGGTCTTTGATCTGTCCGATTCGGCGAATTTCCATGCGAATCGAGGCATAGAATTTGAGCGCATTGCCTCCAGTGGTGGTCTCGGGATTGCCGAACATCACGCCGATCTTGAGCCTAATCTGGTTGAGGAAGATCAGCATGGTCTTGGATTTACTAACCGAACCAGTGAGCTTGCGCAGCGCTTGGCTCATTAACCGTGCATGTAGACCGACATGAGTGTCACCCATCTCGCCCTCTAATTCGGCACGAGGCACCAGTGCGGCGACGCTGTCGATCACCACGATGTCGATAGCGCCGGAGCGGACCAGAGTGTCGCAGATCTCGAGTGCCTGCTCGCCACCATCGGGCTGACTGAGCAGCAGGTTGTCGACGTCGACGCCGAGCTTGCGGGCGTAGATCGGGTCGAGCGCGTGCTCGGCATCAATAAAGGCGCAGGTGCCGCCACGCTTCTGCGCCTCCGCGATGGCATGTAGCGCCAGTGTGGTTTTACCCGAGCTCTCCGGGCCGTAGATCTCGACGACGCGGCCGCGTGGCAGCCCGCCGATACCGAGTGCCAAGTCCAGCCCGAGCGAGCCGGAAGGAATCACCTCGATCTGCTCGTCGCCCGCCTTCGCGCCCATGCGCATGATCGAGCCTTTGCCGAAGGCGCGCTCGATTTGGCCGAGGGCCGCCTCAAGCGCCTTGTTCTTTTCCATGCCGCGTCCTTCCTTTGGAGCGTCCACAACCTCATCGGGTGGTCCCGACGGCATATTTCGCGGTTTGCGTGTCACACCCGGAAGTGTGTCACAGGAAGTAGCGGTGCCGCAAATGCGTCTGCATGGGCCAGTTAGGCATGCGTTCTTTGTTTGTTCAATAGGCAGAACGCGGCTAGTTGGGGCCAACTTCGGATTGCGAGGCGCGACGAAGCTTGGCGAGGCCGAGGTGGCCTAGGTTCGGCGCCTAATTGGGGATAGTTCGCCGAGCCGAAGCCAGGTTGCTGTAGTTGGCAGAGCGATGCGGCGGCTGGTGGATGACGCCGCCCTCAGGCACCAAACGGACGCGTGACCGCGGTGGCTCGCTGCACGGCGTCCAGCAGGGCCTGAGTGGTGTAAGGCTTGGGAAGAAACAGCACCGGCGACGTGTCTACATCAGCCAGTGCCGGGTCGGCATAGCCGGAGGTAAGAATCGCGGGCAGCGCTGGGCAGAATGCGCGTAGCGCGTGGATCAACTGCGCGCCGTCCAGTTCAAGCATCGCGAGATCGGTCACCACCAGGCGCGGCGGCGGATGGGCAGCACGGGCGGCGGCGAGGCCGTCCGGGCCGGAGCCGGTCGCAAGAACGCACCAGCCGGCGCGCTCCAGCGTCCTGGCAGCCAAACGCAGCACCGTCGGCTCGTCGTCGACCAGCAGAACAGTGCCGCGCTCCGGGTGACATTCTGGATGTTTTAGGGGTGGTGGCGTGACGGAGGCTTTGGCGTGGCCGTCATGGTACGGCAGATGAACGCGAAAGACGGTTCCATGCCCAGGGGCGCTGTCCAGCGTCACAAAGCCGCCGCAGCGGCGCGCGCCGTCGCAAACGCTCCAGAGGCCAAGGCCGCTCCCGCCGGCGCCTTCGCGGGTGGTGGCAAACGGCTCGGATAGGCGGGCGCGGATCACGGGTGAAATGCCGGGACCGGTGTCCCGGACGGCGATGACGACGTAGCGGCCAGGACGGGCGCTGCCGCTAAGCAGGGTGGCAGGCTCGGCTACCGCGTCAATGTCGGCGTTGTCGAGCGCTAGCGTCAGGGTTCCACCCGCTTCCATAGCCTGTCCAGCGTTGACGCAAAGGTTTAGCAGGATGCGGTCGAGCAGCGCCGGATCAACACGCACCCTGACCGCGGTCGCGCCCAGGTCGATTGCGAGCCGGATGTTGCTGCGGAGCACGACCCGCAGCAGACCCGCGAGGGCGTGCAGCGTTTGGGCGACATCGACGATCTGGGTCTCCCCACCCCGATCGTGCGCAAGCCGTAGCAACTGGCGCACTAGGGCAGCGCCGCGCTCGGCGCTGGCACGGATCTGGAGCAGGTCCTCGCGCGCTGCGTCGTCCAGTTCGCGACCGGACAGCTGGGCCGAGGCCGCGGCCAGGACCACGCCAAGCAGGTTGTTGAAGTCGTGCGCGATCCCGCCCACCGATCGGCCCAGCAGCCGCAGCCCGTCGGAGCGCGCGAGACGAACTTCGAGGGCCACTTGCGGCGTCACGTCGGCGAGTTGCAGCAGCAGGCCGCCGATGCGGCCGTCAGCCTCGCGCAGCTGCACGGCCGTGAAAACGACGTGAGGCGCATGTTCAAGCACGGCGGGTTGGGTTCCGGGCTGCACCAACGCAAGCGGCGGCAACGGCGCGGGCGGTGCGGCACCGTCCAGGTGCTGGCGCACGTGATGCCACACTGCGTCACGAGCCTCGGCGGCGAACAGGGTGGTGACATTAGCGCCGCTGGCCTGCCCACCGCCACCTAGTGCCCGGCGCAGTGCGGAGTTGATCCTGAGGACTCGGCCCTCGCCGTCAATCACCGCTTGCGCTACGCCTTGCTCGAACAGCAGCGACACCAAGTCGTCCTGCCCGTCGAACAAGCGGCGCAGCGGCGACGCAGAGGTGTGGGACAGCATATTACTGGGTCGGCCGGCCGAGACGCCAGACATAGGCGACGATCTCAGCAACTGCCTTAAAGTGCTCGGCGGGAATCTCGGCCTCGAGCTCGACGCGGAACAATGCTCGTGCAAGTGGCGGACTGGCGACCAGCGGTATGCCGTGCTCGCGGGCCGCCTCGCGGATGCGCCTCGCCACCTCATCAGCCCCCTTCGCGACCACCCTCGGAGCCCCTTTGCCGCCGCGCTCATAAGCGAGGGCCACAGCGTAGTGCGTCGGGTTGGTGACGACCACCGTGGCTTTGGGTATTGCCGCCATCATGCGCTGCTTCGCCCGGGCGCGCTGCAGTTGCCGTCTGCGACCCTTGACGTGCGGGTCGCCTTCGGTCTCCTTGAATTCGTCGCGCTGCTCCTGCTTGGTCATGCGGAGCGACTTGGCGTGGGTCCAGCGCACCCATGCCACATCAAGCCCAACTACTATTGCCTGGGCGGCTAGCAGCATCAGTAGCACGTGCAATGCCGTGTGCACCAGACGATCGGCGAGCAGGGCTGGCTCCCAGTACATCGCCTGTGACAACGCGGGCAGCTGCGCACGCAGCGCGTGCCAGACGATAACGGCAAGGATCGCGAGCTTGGCCACAGAGCGCGCGGCCTGTACCAGCGTCTCCTTGCCAGCGACGCGTTTCAGGCCGCGGCGCGGGTCGAGCCGCGCGAGGTCAGGCGCGAGGGCGTGTGAGTTCAACACGAAACCGGTCTGCATTACTGTAGCGACTACGCCTGCTACCATAACAGCGCCGACAAGTGGCGCGGCCAGCATCAGCACCGCGACCGCGGCTTGGCGGAGCACCGCACCGGCGGAAGCGGCATCGAAGCGCTCGAGCCGCTGGGCGAAGCGGTCCAGCATCATGACGCGCTGGCCAAGTTGCGAGATCAGCATCATCAGCACGAACGTCACGGCCCCGAGGCCTACCAGATGCGGCACCTCGCGCGAGATGGCGACGCGACCCTCTCCTCTCGCCTGGTCAAGTCGCTTCTGACTGGCGGCTTCGGTGCGATCCTCGCGGTCCGACTCGGCCATCTCAGGTGCCGGGCAGGCTCAGGAAGCCGGCACGGACAACATCGCTCCAGGCGCCAAGAATTCCGACTGACAGCAGTGCTACCAGCAGCAGGCCGCCAACGATCTGCCCGGGAATGGCAACAATGTAAATCTGCAGGTTCGGCACCATCCGGGCGCATAGCGCCAGCGCGACCTGCCAGAGCGTGCCGGCGAAGACCAGCGGTGCGGCAAGCTGGAGCGCGAGGGTGAAGCTTTGTGCCGCAGCCAGCACGACGGCCTGCGTGGTGTCGGCAATCGGCAGCATTTGTCCCGGGGGCACGATGCGGTAGCTGCCGCCGAGAGCTGCGAGCGGCATCGCGTAGAGGCCGGTCGAGAGGACGACCACGGCCGAGCCGAGGCTCATGGCTTTGGCCAGCACCGTGGCCTGTCCGAGCTGCACGTCGGGTTGGATCGCGCTCGACAGGCCGATCATGTACGAGATGATGTTCCCGGCCATCGGTAGCGCCAGGACCAGCAGTCTGGCAAGCCAGCCGAGTAGGCCGCCAGTCAGCAGTTCGGCACCGACCATCAGCAGATCACGCCAGATGTCGCCCGGAACTTGCGGCGCCTGGGGTTGCACTACTGGCAGCAGGAGCAGGGTGATGCAGAGTGCAAAACCTGCTCGCAGGATCGCCGGAGGCTGGCTCTCGCCGATGCCGGGAAGCAGCATTACGACTGAACTTACTCGAGACAGCACCAGCATGAAGGCGAACGCCCAATCGGGTAGCGCTGCGAGCAGAGCAGTGTCGGAGATGCTCATTGCCGGCACGGCGACAGCTCGGGATGCGTCACTGGCCGCCGACTACGATCATTCGTTCAAACAGGCCCTGCGTGTAAGTGATTAGGGTTGCTGTCATGAACGGCCCGAGCAGCGCCAGCACGGTGCCGATTGCGAGTACTTTGGGTACGAAGGCGAGCGTCGCCTCGTTAATCTGGGTAACCGCCTGTACGAGAGAGGTAATCAGCCCCACTACAAGCGCCGTCAGCAGCGGAGGGGCGCCGAGCTTCAGCACCACCATGACTGCGTCATGCATCGCTAGCGCGACGTCACTTTCCTGCATCTGCCTACTCGCTTTTTGCCGAGGGCGCCAAAGTGCCGTTTAGTGGACGGCTCAGATCGCCATACGCATGACGTCCTGGTACGCCTGGACCACCCGATCGCGAATCGCGACTGTCGACTGCAAGGCGAGCTCCGCTTTAGACACGGCGGTTACGACATCGGTGATGCTGCCGCCACCGGAAATCGCCTGCATCGACTGCGCGTCGGCGTCGTGGCCAACATCGACTGCACCCTGCATGGCACGGCTGAGCATGTCCCCGAAGCCGGCACCTGCGGCGGGAGCGGCAACATCGCCGCCGGCATCAATGCGGCTATAGGAGCTGACCGCATCGGCCGCCCGCATCGCAAGCTGGATGTTACTCATTTCAGCATCTCAATGGCCCGATTAAGCATGCCGCGGGAGACCTGCATGACGTTCATGTTGGCGCTGTAGGAGCGTTGCGCCTCGCGCATGTCCATAATTTCGACAAAGCTGTTGACGTTTGAAGTGCGGATGTAACCTTTCGCGTCGGCTGACGGATTGGAGGGGTCGTACTTGGTTGGGAACTCGGACTGATCGGTGGTCACCTTGCCGACGCTGACCGTGGCGGCTCCAAGCGCGGGGTCGAGGACTTGCGTGAACGTGACGGTTTTGCGCCGATACGGGGCGACACCGGGGGCGCTACCAGTGGTATCCTGGTTCGCGAGATTTTCTGCGATTACCCGCAGCCGGGTGGTCTGCGCGTCCATGCCGCGGGCAGAAATACTGAGTGCAGTGGTCAGGTCCATGTCGGGCTCCGCTTTTAGGACGATTTGCCAAGGGCGGTCATGAACAGACCCATATACTTGTGGTAGAGCGAGGTCGTCAGCTGATGCGCGCCGTCCGCGTCTGATATCTTAGAAAGCTGGTCCTCAAGGCCGACATCATTGCCATCGACCGCGCGCTCATGCGCACGGTCGATGGCTTGACTGACTGGCGAGGTCGCGGTGCCGAGGCTTGCGGCACCCTCCGAAGGGGCGAGCGAAAGACGGCCAAGTGCAGCCGCGAACGGCGATAGATCCTGGCTGCGATAGCCGGGCGTGTCGGCATTGGCGACGTTTTGCGACAGCAGCGCTTGGCGCTGGTCGACCCAGGCAAGCCGACGCTCCGCGAGGCTGAACAGGCCGATATTGGCGGGGTCCATGGCACGCTCCGATCTGGAGGCTGCAAGATCGCATTGTCTGGTTAGCAAACCATGAATGGTGGCGTTAACCAGACCTTCATCCGCCTGCGGTGTGATAGCGGGAATGTTGACCTCGATTTTCACACAACCTGGCCACATAGCGGACCGGGACGCTGCCGATGCCGTGCACCGGCTCGGCACCCAGTTGCGGACGATACTCGCCACCGCACGAATCCTGATCCAGTCGGGCCGCGAGGTCGAGCTGTCTGGGACGGAGGACCGGATCGGTGAGTTCTGCGCGCGCGCCCTCGACCTTTCGCCTGACTACGCAAGCCAGGTGCAGCTGAGCCTGCTTGCCGTGCGCGATGAACTCGAGCGAACCATCGCGGCCCTGGACGCCCAGGCGCCGGCCTGAACGCCTGTCCTCGCAACCGCCGCCAAAAAGGCCGCGCCATGTTCCATATCGACGCCGTCGCCTCTTACTTGACCACTGCGGCTGCCCTAGCGGTGGTCGCGGGCCTGATTCTCGCCGCAAGCAAGCTGGCCCGCGCGGCAGGCCTTTCGCGCGGACCGCCGGGTGCGCGCCGCATCAGCGTGACTGAGACGGTCTCGCTCGACGTCAAACGCCGACTGCACCTAGTCGAAGTGGACGGGCGGACGGTAATGTTGCTGACGGGATCGGGCTCGGAGATCGTGGTGGGTTGGCTGCCGGAGGTTGCGCGATGAGTCGCCGAAACTGGGCCCTGCCCTGCCTCGTCATGCTCCTGGTGCTGTTACCGCTTGCCGGGCACGCGCAGTCGGTGAGCATCGACCTCGGTCAGTCCGGCCAGGCGGGTGCAACCAGCCGGCTGGTGCAGATCACTGCACTGGTCACCGTTCTGTCGCTCGCCCCCAGCCTGCTGGTGATGGTGACAGCATTCACCCGGATCGTGATCGTGCTGTCGCTACTGCGCGGGGCGCTGGGCGCACAGGGAACGCCGCCGAACACCGTCATCATCGGCCTGTCGCTGTTCTTGACCTTCTTCGTCATGCAGCCAGTGCTAGACCAGTCCTGGCATGCAGGGTTGATGCCGCTTGCAGACGGCAAGATCGGCGAGCTCGACGGGCTGCGGCTGTCAGCCGAGCCGTTCCGCCACTTCATGACATCGAACCTGCGAAATAGCGATCTGCAGCTGTTCCTCGATCTCGGCAAGCTACCGCCGCCGGCGACGCCGGCCGAGACGCCGTGGCGGGCGCTGGTTCCGGCGTTTATGGTCGGCGAACTGCGCCGGGCTTTCGAAATGGGGTTCCTGCTGTACATGCCGTTCCTTGTCATCGACCTGCTGGTGTCGTGCGTGCTGATGAGCCTGGGCATGATGATGTTGCCGCCAACCGCTGTGTCGCTGCCTTTTAAGCTCATCTTTTTTGTGCTGGTCGATGGATGGAGGCTGGTCTGCGGCAGCCTGGTACAGAGCTTCGGCTCGTGAGGACGTCGGTGTGTTAAGGGTTCACGGAACCGCTTCGTGCGGGTGCGTTCAAGTCCGCAGACAGGGAGGCTGAAGATGAACCAGGCGCATACAGAAGAGACGATCGAGCATACAGACGATGAGCAGGATACCGGTAACCACAAAAAGCCGGGCACGCCGGATGCCCATGGGGCTGACCGGTTTGGCGGGACACGAACGGGAGCGGAGAACCTCGAGCCTGCTAAGACCGGCCACGCCTAGG
>CAXSEF010000120.1:0-8509 GCA_964236535.1 uncultured Acetobacteraceae bacterium | reverse complement strand
TCGAGCTAAGGCCAACCAGGGTCCGGTGATGCAGGTCATGGGCCTCGTCCACGAACAACGCCACGGGTTTGCGTCTCTGGCGGACCAGCGCCTGCAAGGCGCGCTCGCGCCGTTCCCCCTGAGTTGGAATGCTCGGGTCCTTGTCCTGCGACAGGTCGTAGAACAGGGCGGCGACCAGGTTGGTCAGCGACACCCGGCCCTTGTCGATGAACAGTGAGCGCGACACAGTGATGCGTCCCTCCCGGCCCAGGTCGGCATAGAGCCGACGCATGAACACCGTCTTGCCGCTGCCGATCAGGCCGGTTACCGCGATCAGCCGTCCGCCGGGCAGGGCGGCGCGGATTTCTTTCAGCACCTGCTTGTGGTGCGGCGTTTCGTAAAACCCGGCTGTGTGCAGGTCGCGGGCAAGCCCGAAGTGCTCCATCACCTCTGTCAGCATCTTAGGGCGTTCCTTTGTTGAAGCGTTCGCGCACGCGGGCCAGCAGTTCAGGCTTATTGAGGGTGGCGTGGACCAGGTCGTCGATGAACCGGCGGTCCTCGACCCGCAGCCGGGCGAGCGGCTGGCCGATCTCGTCGGCGATGGCATGCTTGGCGGCCAGCACGCTGGGATAGGCAAGCTGCTGGAACGGGTCCGGCCCGGCGAACGGCCGATAGTCCGGCACGGCGCTGGACCGCGGCGTCGGCAGCCGCAGCGCCGCCCCGCCGCCGTCCATGATGGCGCGCGGCAGGCCGAGCCGATCGGCGAGCACGGCCACGCGGTCGGCGCGCTCATCAAGTCGGCTCTTTACGGCCTTGCGGTAACAGTGCAACGGGATCGGCCCGCCGCTGGGCTGGTAGGGACCGAACCGCAGGTCGCTGTGCTCGACGTAGAGGTCTTGGTCGAACAGCCCCCACCACAGCACGACGGTCTCGCCGGCCAGCTCGGCTGCCACGTCGTAGATGACACCCTCGACCGTGACCCGGGCATCGCCTGCGACCAGCCGGCGCTCCGGCTCGCGGGCGAAGGCGCAGTAGCGTTCCCAGTCGCACATCGCGCGCACACCGGTGGCGGGCAGGTGCGCCAGCCAGTCCTCGCTGCGGGAGTGCGGTTCGGCACGGTGCGGCTGGGCGTTGTAGCTGGCGAGGTACCGGTGCAGCCACAGGTTTGCTTCCGCCTCGTCCTGGGGCTTGTGGAAGTGGTAGAGCGTCTCGTGCGCCTCCTTCACGGTGCGGAACGGACGCTCAACCTTGCCCTTGCTGCGCGCCGTCACGCGGCGGCCGTCCTTGCCCGCCGGCATGTGCGTCATGACCTGCACGCCAAGGCACGCCATGACGTTCTTGAACACCCGGCTTTTCGCGACCGGGCAGTTGTCCAGGTAGATCGCGTCCGGGATGCCTTGCAGCACGAGGCCGCTGTCCCCGGTCTTGGGCGCTATGGCGTTGTAGAGGAAGCGCAACGCGCTCTCGGCGTCCTCGCCGTATACGCAGCGGTATTCCTGGTAGACGGCCCCGCTGCGGTCATCGACGATGCTGTAGAGCATGAGCGTCGGCGCACCCCGGCCCGGTGCCGACCAGAGCGGCGCCGGCACCTCCTTCAGGTCGGACGGGCTCATGTCGAACTGCCACAGCGCGTTGCTGCGTTCCGCCTGGAACCGGACGGCAGCGGGTTGGCGTGTCATGCGGGCGTGGTTGTAGCCCCACTGGCGCAGGTAGCGGTTCGCGGTGGTGCGGGTAAGGGTGCCGGGCGCGAGCCGCACCAGCCCGTCCGGCGTTTCCACGCCCTCGCCCTCCAGCAGCTCTATGGCCCGGTTGGTCGAAAGGTGCCGGCCCTTCCTGTTCGTGGTGTGCAGCTTCAGGGCGGCGATGATCTCGCAGGCGCGCTACAGCTCGGTGGCGGCCAGCTTGCGCGGCCTTCCGCGATCGGCGCGGCGGACCGGCGTGGGGCGCTGGTGGCCCTGCAGGGCGCGATACAGCGTGGAACGCGAAATGCCATACAAGGCAGCAGTGCTTTCCAGAAGCGCGCGGCGTTCCGAGCTTCGGGCCGGCAGTGCGTCGATACGCTGCTGGAGCGCGACCAGCGCCTCGGCCGGAGGTCGCTTGCCACGTCCATCAGCCACGGGCCGCGGCAGTGCTGCCGCGGGCCAGGGTGCCGTCCAGGACGGCGGTGCCGGCCGCCTTGGGCGTGCCGTCACCATTGACGTAGGCATACAGCGTCGTGGTGGTCAGCCCGAGGCGCTTGGCCACCTCCATCGCCTTGGCCTTGGGATCGGCCATCGCCGCCATGGCCATGGTGAGCGTGGCGCGGTCCATCTTGCGCGGGCGCCCGCCCATGCGGCCCCGGGCGCGCGCCGCGGCCAGGCCAGCCTGGGTGCGCTCGGCGATCAGCTCGCGCTCGAACTCGGCGAAGGCGGCGAAGATGCCGAAGGCGAGCCGGCCGTTGGCGGTGGTGGTGTCGATCTACGCGCCGGCGCCGGTCAGCACCTTGAGGCCGACCCCGCGCACGCGCAGGTCCTCGGCCGTGTTGACCAGGTGCTTCAGATCGCGCCCAAGCCGGTCCAGCTTCCAGAGCACGAGGGTGTTGCCAGGCTGCAGCGCCTTGAGGCAGGCGAGCAGGCCAGGACGGGCGTCATGCCGGCCGGAGGCGAGGTCCTGGTAGATGCGCTCGGCCCCAACGCCGGCGGCAAGCAAGGCGTCGCGCTGAGGCGCGAGCGTCTGGCTGCCGTCGCTCTTCGAGACCCGGGCGTAGCCGATGAGCATGGGCGCGGGATCACCAGAAAAGAACGTGCCCAGGGTGCAACCTGTCGTTCATAAACGCAACGGCTTATCTGGCGCTACTAGGCCTACGATCTATCGAGCCGTGGAGTCACAAGGAAACCGCCCGTTTTCCGCACGCCAACGCCACAACCAACAGCGCCAAAGCGCCGCCCAGCCATCCGTCTCACACACCCTGCGTCGGAACGCTCGATCTCGCGTCCGTCTCAACGACCATGCGCCCAGTCTCAAACACCGTGCGCCAAAGCCACCCGATAGTCTCAGCTAATCTGCGCCAGAAACCGCCCATGATTGCGCGTCAGGCCGGTTATGATTGCGCGCCGCTACAGCTAGAAGCCCGCCATCGGAGGACAGGCCGGGCTCATCGAAGCACGCCACCACAGCCTTGCCGCCGATCGGTGATAAGCCGGGCAGCATCGGCATCGGGTCAGCGTCGATGGGCATGCGCTACGGGATCCGATGGGACTGGCTTAACATCCCATCCTACGTCTCACCAGCCGCTCGGCCCATTACCTGTGGTGGACAATCTGGGCAGGATCTGCGAGCCGCCTGGGGCTGGATCCCGTGCATCCAAGGGAGTGATCGCCCGAGAAGCGCTGGCCCAGAATGACCGATCTTGTCAGAAGACGGCTTCGACCGTTTCAGAACTGATCTGACGCACTGCCAATCCAATCCTGCCGGATCAGAGTATAAAAGGAACAAATCATGAATCTTTCTAGCATTGACTGACCATCACGCGCGCACTTGCTTCCGACTCGCTACATCGTCTTCCTAGTGGTCGCGGCGGCCGCGCCGCTCGCCTCCATGATCGGCAACCTGCCGATCGCCATCGCCCGTGGCACTGGCGCTAACGTACCGATCGCCATCCTGCTCGCCGGATGCATCCTGCTCGCCTTCACGATGGGCTACGCGTTTATCGGCCGCCGCGTGGTCAGCACGGCCGCGTTCTACACCTATGTCGCGGAGGGCATGGGCAAGCCGCTGGGCGTCGGTGCGGCTTACTGCGCGATTATTGCCTACGGAAGCTTCGCCTTCGGCCTGGCGGCCGCCTGCGGCTATTTTGACGAGCAGGTATTTCTTGCGGTGGGATTTAAGGTTGACTGGACGATATGCGCCGCCGTTTCCATGTTGGTGACCGGCTTGCTGAACTTCCGCTCGATGGACGCTTCCTCCAGGCTGCTTGCCGTCATCATCGTGGTGGAAACCGCGGTTCTGGTGGTTTTCGACGTCAGCGTTGTGGTAGCGAGGGGCTGGGTGGCGTTCCCGTTGTCATCTTTCACGCCCGGCCAGTGGCTAGCGCCGGGGATCGGCGTCTCGCTCATGACTGCGTCCACGTGCTTCGTCGGGTTTAAATCTGGTGCGCTGTATACCAAGGAAGCCGCCGATCCCGTCGGCAGTATTCCGTTGGCGAGCTACGTCGCCGTGGTGCTGATCGGATCGTTCTATCTACTCACGGCGTGGCTGACCGTCGGTGCCCTCGGGGCGGACGGGACCAAGGCGCGTGCCCTTTCGCACGGCAGCAAGCTGATGCTGGACCTCATCAAACAGTATGACGGCGAAACGACCTCGGACGTGGCAGGAGTGCTGCTCTGCACGTCGATGCTGGCGACCTATATTGCCATCCATGCCGCGGCGTCCCGCTACGTGTTCGCGCTCGCGCGCGACGGCCTGTTGCCTCGTGCGCTGTCCCGGTTCGACGAGACGCGCAAAGTTCCGGTGGCGGCGACGATCTGCATCTCGATCGCGACCGTTCTCTGTCTCGCCGGCATCGCCTCAACCCGCTCAGATCCGTACGCGGCGGCGATTCCGGTGTTGATCGGGTTCGGGACGCTTGGCATCATCACCCTTCAGGCCGCCGCGGCGGTCGCGATTGTCTTTTATGTCGTCCGGCGATGGAGGACGGCAGGGCTCGTGGCGTGGCTGCCGGTTGTGTATCTGCTCACCTTGGTTAGCGGGGTCGGTTTCAGCATGTGGCTGCGGCAGGCACGGCCACGGCACTACGCGCAACTGGCCCTGGTCGAATATCGTGTCGGTGCCTGAACGGCGACTACAGCTTATGGTTGAAGGGGTGCCATCAGTCCAGCGGTCCGCCAACCCCTGGTGAATAATCCGGGCTAAGTTATTCACAGGCTTATCTGACCAAGTGCTTCCTATCCTGACGCTGGCAGGTCAGCCAGACGGCCATGATGGACCAGCGACGTGTGGAGGTCGCAGACCGAGAAGCCAAACGCTTCGTAAAGCGGCCGGCTGTCACGTGTGGCTTGCAGGCAAGCCAATGACTTTCCTTGTTCGGCGATGGTGGCCAGTAATCCGGCCATCAGTTCGCGGCCGAGGCCCCGGCGCCGCAGATCTGGAAGAACGGCGATGTTCAACAGATGCGACCACTCACCTTCAGCGATGACACTGCCGATCCCGGCCGGACGCCCATCACGATCGATGAAGTAGTGTGTGCTGCCCACCAGGCCCAGATACTCGGGCGAGGCGTAGGGTTCGAGCATTGCCGCAGGCGCCGCGAAGCTGTGTGTCAGCACCCGCAGGTAGTCGTCGCGGTCGTTAAGCCGGACCCGTCGGAGCCGTCCCCGGCCAGCGAGGGCGTGGCGATCGAACGATTGAAGCGTGGCGAACATGACCGGGAAAGACACGCGACCGGTCAAGCCGAACCGCTCGGCGATGCCGGCGATTGCCGGCGTGATCCTGTCCTGCCGTCCGGAGATGGACCAGGGGGCATCGCCGCGGCGCTGCGCTTCGACCGCGCATCGTTCGGCCAAGGAAGCGACCAGGACCGGGTCGATGCATTCGGAGGCGCAAAACACCCCATTGCGAGGAGCCGACGCGAGGCCGGTGAACAGGCCGGCTGTGCTCTCGTCGCCCTCCATCACGGCACCAGACGGCAGCGCGTGCGCAAACCTGCGAAACAACCGCAGTTGGGACAGCGCGACGTCGTCGGCGACTTCGCTTGGGATCGCAGGTTTCATCGGCACAGCTTTCATAGTTTAACACGGGTCACCGGGCGGATCGATCGAATGGGAGTGCGTCTTGTCGGCACAACAACAGCGCAGCGGCAGCGAGGCCGGGGGGCCGGCATTTGCTCGCACTCGCATCCTCGCAGCGATCGGATTCTCGCTTTCCATCCTCGCGCCGACCTTGGCGCTCTCATTCTCTACCGCGCTCGCAGCTCGGGTGGCAGGGCAGGCGGCACCCTTGGCCTTCCTTGCCGCGGGCGTGATCATGAGCCTGGTTGCCGTGTCGTTCGCGCGCTTCAGCCAGCGGATCGCCAGCGCCGGATCGGTGTTCGCCTTTGTGGGATCGGTGTTCGGTTTGCGGACCGGCTTCGTCGCGGGATGGACCTTGCTTCTCGGCTACCTCATGGCAGCTCTTGGCGCAGTGGCACTGGTCGGGATCTTCGCCGCGACCGCACTGCAGCATGCGGGCGTTCAGTACCGCGGGTTGTGGCTGTGGCTGGCCGCCACCGCCAATCTGCTGGTGATCGTCCTGGCTGGGCGGCGCCTGGCATCCCTAACCCGCCTGTTGCTTGTCCTCGAAGGTCTGTCGGTGCTGGCGATCCTGATCCTGGCGGCGGTCATCCTCCATCGCTTCCCGTGGTCGCTGACGCCGTTCCACGTCGACGGAACACGCGGTGTGTCCGGCCTGGGAATGGCCATCGTGTTTGCCATCTCATCGTTCGGCGGCTTCGAGGGTGCGGCGACGATCGCGGAGGAAACGCAACAACCCGAAGGGGTCATTCCCAGCGCGATCATGGCGACCATCGTGACGGCAATCATCCTCTACGTCGGCGTGACATATGCCGAGATCATCGGTTTCGGGATGGATGCGCCGGTCATGGCGAAAACGGATGCGCCCCTCGATGCCTTGGCGGCCCGCTTCATGCCGGCGGGATACGGTGTCGTGCTTGACGGCGCGGCTGCGATCAGCGCCTTCGGCTGTGCCGTGGGATCGATTTCGGCGGCGGCGAGGCTACTCTACGCCTTCGGTCGTTCCGGCTTCGCCAGTCGCCTCGGCAGGCTCGACGGTGAGCACGGCATCCCGCGGGATGCCGTGCTGGCCGCGGGACTGCTGAACTTCGTACTGATTGCGGTGGCGGCGTGCTTCGCGCAGTCGGTTTCCATCGACGCGATGATAACAGTCGGCTCGCTGGCCTTCATCGTTGTCTACCTCCTGACCAGCTTTGCCCAGGCGATCGATGCCGGACATTCGCGACAACGCGGATGGTGCGCGATCAGCATGGCCGGTGCTGCACTGCTTGTCTGGCCGCTTTTCGCAGACGTGTATCCTCGACCGCCTTGGCCCAAAAGCCTTTGGCCGTTTTTGGTAGCCGGCTGGATCGTATCGGGCGTGGCCATCGCTGTCTGGCGGCGCCGTTGATGGTTTCAGGTCGCCCGGGCCTAATCCGAGAGCCGCCAAACCACTATCAGCCAAGTTCAGCCGAATGAGCAGGTCTGCGTTTGGCAATGCTCCTCCAAAACCAAACAGGCGACTTTCCATTATGAGAGTTCATTTATTTCAACGTTTCTGGTTCGGGCGCTCGCGCCAAGGTGGGCATTACCACAAACGGTTTCTGTGCCCGGATGATCGCATGGGCGAAGACCAGCAGCTTGCGGGCGATTGCGAGCAGGATGACTTTTGGTGCCTTGCCGGCTGCAGTCACCCGCTCCACGAAGCCGGCCAGTGCCGGGTTGCGTCGCTTGCTGCTGAGTGCGCACATGTAGAGCGCTCGACGAAGCCGGCTGAAACCGCGCTAGGGCCATCGGGAGATGCTGCGCCTTGACCACCCAGGCATCGCCCTGGAAACCGCTCCCGGGTTCGCCATGGGTCAAGACTGTGAGAGCGACGCTGGTCGGTCGCCGCCTCGGATAGGCGTCTCGGAGGACGTCGCGGGCGTTGAGTGCCTGCTGCTGCGGAAAACGCCCCGAAAGCCCACGTTCCACACCATTCACTAGGTGATACCAGCGCGAGCCGGTCCTGGTGACGACACCAGTGATGGACTTGGTCTCGATGACGGCGATGGCTTGGCCGAGGAAAGCGACGTGATCGAGTTGGGCCTGTCGCCCATCCGGGGTTCGGACGAAAACGCCGTGGACGGCGGGGACATTCAGCTTGACCAGCAAGCGCCTGACCTTGCGCTCAGCGAGGTGGCCGCGCGCAATAGGTTCCATGATACAAAAGATGCCGATTTGGGCGGCGATCTGCATGCCGGATGCGAGAGCCCCCAAGAAGAAGCCAAACCAGTACGAAACGGCGAGCAGTGTAACGGTCGCTATGCCGTAGGAACTAACGTTCATCAGCCGGTCCAGAAAGCGATCGTCTGACCAGGTATCCCTGGACCTGTCCTGCTTCGTCGAGACGGGAATGGTCGTGCTTATTAAGGGCTCTCCGCCTGGGTAGCTTGATCGCCGCCTCTGCCGAGACGAAGCCGGGCATGCTCCGGTGCGAACGGGAACACCGGGCTCGCGCACGCGAGCCCGGCTTCCGAGCCGTCAGGCGAGGCGGCGCCGGCGGTGAGTCGGCTTGGCCTTCTCGGTCTCGGCCTTGATCTCGAGCTTGATGAAGGGCGGCAGGCTGATGGTGAGGGTCGCGCTGGCGCCCTTGAAGGCGAGGCGACGGAGGGTGCGGGTGACGGTACGGCGGAAGCGGGTGAGGGCGGTGCGGAGGGTCTTGGAAGCGGTCATGTGAGTGTCTCCTGAACGGGGTGCGCGAAGATCGCGCGGGCGTTCAGCGGCACTGGGGCGGGGCCTGCACC
>CAXSEF010000119.1:0-8805 GCA_964236535.1 uncultured Acetobacteraceae bacterium | reverse complement strand
CCGCTCTCATCGATGAAGATCAGCCGCTCGGGATCGAGGTCGGGCTGGCTGTCAAACCAGGCCTGCCGCCTGTGTGCCACGTCCGGTCGCTCCTGCTCGCTGGCGTGCGCCGTCTTCTTTAGACGTAATCGCGCGCCGGGCGAAGAAACGGTGCACCGCGCTGCGGGCGAACCGCTCGCCGTGGTCGCGGTCCAGCACAGCCACCAGCTCGTTCAAAGTGATGTCCTTGCGGGCCTCAACGGCCGCAAGGATCACCGTGGCGAACGCCTCGATCCGGTGCGAGCGGGTGTCGCCACCTTTCGGCTTGGCGCTGGTCCGACCCTCGTCGCGCCAGGCCCGCAACCAGGCAATCGCCGTCGCCTCGCCCACCTCGAACCAAGCTGCCGCGGCAGTGCGGGACATGCCGCCGTCCACGGCAGCGATCAACCAACCACGCAGATCGTCACCATACGTCTTGGCCATCACCGCTGGCCTCCAACCCAGCCTACACGGTCAATCAGATCAGCCCCGAGCCGGGCAAGCACTTCGACTCAGGTCGATGTGGACCCGCTCTAGATGCGCGGCATGAGTGAGCGGTAAGCCATGCGGGTTCTTCGCCAAAGCCTGCACCGGTCAGCGTGATCGCCCTTGGTGCGGTCAGCGCCACCGCCATGTCTACCGGACGGATGATCCCATCCGGTGCAATCACGCTCTAGGATAACCGGCCGGCGATCGTGTCGGAGGGAGTCATTCGTGGCGGATTTTCTGGCCGGTCGCTATCTGGTCACCGGCGGCGCCGGTTTCATCGGCTCGCACCTGTGCGACCAGTTGCTTGCTACGGGGCGGGATGTTGTCGTGCTGGACGATCTTTCGAGCGGACACCGGCGCAACCTTGACCCGCGCGTGGAGCTCGCGGTCGGAGACGTCGCCGATGCGGCGGTGGTGCGTCGGGTGGTGGCAGGGGTGGACGGTGTCTTTCATCTGGCGGCGATCGCGTCGGTCGTGCGCGGCACCGAGGATTGGCCAGGCACCCACCGGGTGAACCAGGGCGGCACGGTCGCAGTGCTGGACGCGGCGCGCACTGCTTCGCGCGACGGCCGTCCGGTGCCGGTCGTCTTTGCCTCCTCTGCGGCCGTCTACGGCGACATCGGCGACGCACTCGCCGAAGAGGGACGCCGGCCAATGCCGATGACCGCCTACGGCGCTGACAAGTTGGGTTGCGAACTGCATGCGCGGGTGGCGGCGCTCGTGCACGGGGTTCCGACCCTGGGGTTGCGGTTCTTTAATGTCTACGGGCCGCGCCAGGATGCCGGTTCGCCCTATAGCGGCGTGATATCGCTGTTCGCGCGCCGGATCGCCGCGGCGGAGCGGATCGTGTTGCACGGCGGTGGCGGGCAGACCCGCGACTTCATCCATGTCCGCGACGTGGTCCGACACCTGCTGGCAGCGATGGCGCGGCTGGAGCACGGGGGCGACGTGGCGCCGGTGCTCAATGTCTGCACCGGCCGCGCGGTGTCGGTCCACGCGCTGGCGGCGATGCTTGCGGCACTGTCCGGGCGTGCGCTGCTCTGCGACCCCGGTCCAGTGCGGGCGGGCGACATCGGCCACTCCTGCGGGTCAGTCGCGGCGGCGGGACAGGCGCTTGGGTTGCGGGCGGAGGTGACGCTGGAAGCGGGGCTGACGACTCTCGGGATTGCCCCGGTTTCGTGGACCCCCTGAAGCTCTCAGCAGAGGTGCTCCTGATGCCCGAAAGTCGTTCGCTGTATTCGCCTGAGTTCCGCCGCCAGATGTTCGACCTTGTCCGTGCTGGACAGTCTCCTGAGGGTCTTTCCCGAGAGTTTGAACCCACGGCGCAGTCGATCGGCGCGTGGATGGCGGCGGCCGACAAGCAGGAGGGCAGACGGGAGGAGACGTCCCCTGGTCTGGCGGCGTCCGAGCGAGATGAGTTGGCCCGGCTGCGGCGTGAGAACAAGCAGCTTCGAGTGGAGCGCGACATTCTCTCGAAAGCCGCGGCCTGGTTTGCACGAGAGACCGGCCGCAGTGCTGTCGAGCTCTTCCGGTTCGTGAGCGCGAACCAGGCCTGTTTCCCGATTGTCACCATGGCGCGCGTCCTCGGAGTGTCCAAGGCGGCTACCATGCTTGGGTCCACCGGCCGCCATCGGCTCACGCTATTGCCGACGAGGCTTTGCTGAAACGGGGTTCGGACGTGCACGTGACGTCGCGTCAGACGTATGGAGCGGCACGCGTCCATGCCGACCGGCAGGCCGGAGGCGAGCGACATGGCCGCTAGCGGATTGCACGGCTGATGCGTCTCGCCGTGCTGGTGGGTTGCCAGCCATCGGCATGGTGGCCCGATGACGACGCGACGTGATAAGGACGCCCGGCCGACGCCGGATCTGGTCGATCGCAACTTCACCGTATCAGTTCCGAACCAGCTCTGGGTGGCCGACATCACCTCTGTGCCGACGGCGGCCGGGTTCCTGTACCTGGCGGTCGTGCTGGACGCCTGGAGCCGCAAGATCGTGGGCTGGTCGACGGCAAACCATCTGCGCGCCGAGCTGGTGCTGGATGCGATGGACGCTGCCGTTGGCCAGCGTCGGCCGAAGGACGTCATTCACCCACAGCGACCAGGGCAGCCAACATAGGTCCCTGGCGTTCGGCAAGCGGCGAGGCGGGCGTACGTCCATCGATGGGATCAGTGGGTGACGCCTACGACAACGCCATGGCCGAGAGCTTCTTCTCGACGCTGGAGGCAGGGCTGCTGAGCCGCAGGCGTTTCGTATCCCAGGCCGAGGCCCGAACAACCTGCTTCAGCGGCATCGAAGGCTGCTATAACCCTGTCAGGCTGCACTCGGCCCTGGGCTACCGCTCGCCCATAGCATACGACGCCGGCATGCACACGGCAGAAGCCGACACGTAGCTCCCGAGTCCACAAAACGTCCATGAAATCACGGCAAACTCAGACTGCTTCCACCAGGTGAGCCTCGCCTCCGAGACGTCCGGCTTGCGGCAGATCTCCTCCACGGTCGTGCTATCCTTCGCCTGGCGCAGGGCAAGGGCGATCTCCTCTTCCGGATACCGCTTCCGCTTCATGGCACTCTCTCCGCAGGGCTCAGAGTGTCCGACGAATTCTCGTTGGCCCCGGAGTTTGCAGGGAGAAGACCACGAGGCAGCCGTCCGCCCAGGCATTGAAAGCTTTTTTGCTTTCGTCTAGAGCAGAATGAATTCTTGAAGCCATGAGATAATTCGGTCGGGATCGAACTTGTAATGTTCCGCTTAAGTATAGTAATAACGAACTACAACTACGAAGAATTTGTTGGAAATTCTATTGCCAGCGCTCTATCGGTGCAGTGGGAAGCGCTCGAGATCGTCGTCGTCGACGACGGTTCGACGGACAACTCAAGGGACGTCATACGCGGCTTCGGTGACCGGGTAACCGCGATCTTTCAGCCGAACGGCACCCAACGTGTTGCCTGCAACACCGGATACGCCCGCAGCACCGGCGACGTGGTCATGTTCCTCGATGCCGACGACATGCTGGAGCCGTCGATCGCCACGGAGATCGCCAAGGTCTGGCGGCCCGGGATCAGCAAGATCCAGTTTCAGGTCGCGAGGATGGACGGAGCCGGCCACCTGACCGGATCGGTCTCGCCGGTCTACGATCCGTTGCCGACCCCGGACCTGATCCGCCACTGGTCGCGCACCACGACGGCCTACCCCAGCCCGCCAGGCTCCGGCAACGCATACAGCCGTACTTTCCTCGACCGCATCTTTCCGATCGGAGATGCCTGTGGTGCTGCTGGCGATTCCGCCTGCATCGCCGCCGCTCCGCTGTTCGGCGATGTCGTCACGATTGCCAAGCCCCTCGTCCGCTACCGCATTCATTCCCGCAACGACAGCAACGTGCAGCAGGACGACCGCACGTTCAGCCGCGAGGTCGACCGGGCGATCCGGCGCTTCAGATACCAGCAGGAGCTGGGGCAGGGGCTCGGGCTGGTACTGCCCGACGAGACCATCTTCAGGAGCCTGCACCTTCTGCAGCATCGTGCGGCATCCCTGCGGCTCACGCCCACGCTGCACCCCCTGGCCGGTGATGGCCGCGGGCGGGCCCTGGGTGACACCCTGCGCGCCCTCGCAGGCTTCTCGGCGATGTCGGTGCGCCGCCGCTCGATCCTGGCAGCATGGCTGGTGCTGACACTGACGGCACCGTTGCCGCTGTCGCGCAAACTCGTCGCACTGAAGTTCCGCAGGTGACTTCGCGGCCCGCCAACGCCCGCCTGCCACCCGTGTATTTCCCGCGCATTGACCTTGCCGCTTCCAGGAAGTTCAATCGCCCGACACAAGATGGTCTCTGCATCGCCGCGCACAGCGGCTCAAGGCCTCGACCTCGGGAAGCAATCGACGACTTTGCTGTAGCCGGCGCGCATGAGAAATCGAACATCATCGGCCAGGCGAAACAGCAGAACGGAAGCACGCATCAAGCGGCTCCGCATAGCGTCGCGCGCAGGGCATCATCAATGGTCGGGAGTGACGGCTGTGGGCACGCGACCGGTCGGCGTTCCTGCGCAAGCACCGCCGCCATGGGCATTGACACCGGCACCGGCGTCCTTGAAACGACCGTGACAAGGATGGAGCGACGATGAGCGGCACCCCAATGGCCGCACTCGCGACGACGAGGACGGTCGCCAACAGCGCCGTCTGGAACCTCGTCGGCCGGGCCGGACCGATCCTGGTCGCGTTCGCAACCACGCCCCTGCTCATCGGCGTCCTCGGCCCGAGTCGCTGGGGCATCTTCACCATCGCCCTCAGCCTGGTCGGCGTCTTCGGCATCTTCGACTTCGGCATCGGCCGCGCCCTCACCCGCGCGATCGCCGAACGCGCCGCCGCCGGTGCCGACGCCGCATCCCTGGTCATCACCGGCATCCTCGCGCTCGCTGCCCTCGGCGGGGTCGGCGCCGTCGTGCTCACGCTGCTGGCCGGCCCCTGGGTGCACGCCGGGCTGAGCATCCCCGCCGGCCTGCAGCGCGAGATCCTCGGCGCGGTCTACGTGCTGTGCGCGTCGGCGCCGCTGGTGATCGTCAACGCCGCGATGTGGGGCGTCATCGCCGCCTACCAGAGGTTCCGCTCCGCCAACCTCGTCAACATCCCCATCATGGTGATGTACTACTTCGGCCCGCTGCTCGCCCTGCACCTCTGGAACAGCCTCGTCGGCGTCATGCTCACCCTCGTCGCCTGCCGCGTCGCCATGACTGTCGCCTACTGGCGCATCTGCCTCCACGCCATGCCCAGCCTCCGCCGCGCCCGCCCCGACTGGCGCGAGCTCCGCCCGCTGCTCCGCGTCGGCGGCTGGATGACCGTCTCCAACATCGCCTGGCCCGTCCTCACCTACATGGACCGCTTCGTCATCGCCTCCGTGCTCTCCGCCGCCGCCGCCGGCTACTACGCCACCGCCTCCGACCTGATCTCGCGCTTCTCCATCGTCACCGTGGCCATCAGCACCAGCGCCTATCCCGCCATGGCCGCGTCGTTCAGGGTCGATCCTGGCCACACCGTCGTCCTGTTCCGCCACAGCCTGCTCGCGATCGCCACCATCCTGTTTCCTGCCTGCGCCGTCGCCATCGCCTTCAGCCACACCCTGATGGCCGTCTGGGTCGGGCCGGACTTCGCAGCCCACGCCGCCCCGGTGCTGCGCCTGCTCGGCTTCGGCATCCTCGCCACCTCGATCGACGCCGTCGTCGGCGGGCTGGTGGACGGCATCGGCCGCCCCGACCTCAACGCGAAGCTGTCGCTGGCGGAGCTGGCGATCAGCATCCCCGTCCTTGTCCTGCTGCTGCACCGCTTCGGCATCGAGGGCGCCGCCCTGACCTGGACGCTGCGCTGCATCGCCGACCTCGCCGTTCGCCTCGCCCTCGCCGTCCGCGTCTACCCGGCCCTGCGCACCGCCATGCCCACGCTCGGCCCGGTCATCGCCGCCGGCCTGGTCCTGCTCGCCCTGCCCCTGCTGTGGGACGAGAGCCTCGCGCGCCTCCCCGCAGTCGCCGCCGCCACTGCCGCCTTCGTCGCCCTCGTCGGCTGGATCGCCCTCACCCCGGCCGAGCGTGGCATCCTCGTTGCCAGGCCGAGGCTGCCGCGCCTGATGCGCCGCCTGCGCGCCGAGGGGCGCTGATGCCCGTTTCGATGCGCATCGCCGTCGGCATCCCCACCCGCGGCCGCCCCGCAATCCTGGCCGAGACCCTGCGCGAGCTGTCGCGCCAGACCCGGCCGCCAGACCGCGTCATCGTCTGCCACGTCGACGATGACGACGTGGACGCCGCCCGGCCTTGCCCTGGCGTCGAGTTCGTCGTCGGCCCTCCCGGCTCGTCCCATCAGCGCAACGCCATCCTCGACCACGCCGCCTGCTGCGACGCCGTGCTGTTCCTGGACGACGACTTCTTCCCCGCCCCGCGCTACATCGAGGCCACGCTCGCCGCCTTCGCCATCGACCCGGCGATCGTCCTGACCACCGGCTGCGTCCTCGCCGACGGCATACGCGGCCCCGGCCTCACGCCCGCCCAGGCTCGCCGTATCCTGCAGGACCATGTCGGCGCGCCGCCATGCGCCGACCTCGTCCCGACCTTCAACGGCTATGGCTGCAACATGGCGATCCGGCTGGAGCCGGCGCGCCGCCATGCTCTGCGGTTCGACGAGCGGCTGCCGCTCTATGCCTGGTACGAGGACATCGATTTCTCCCGCCGGCTGAGCCGGCTCGGCACGCTGATGGAGGTCGGCGCGGCCTGCGGGGTTCACCTCGGCGTGAAATCCGGCCGCACCTCCGGCCGCCGGCTCGGCTACTCGCAGGTCGCCAATCCGGTCTATCTCTGGCGGAAGGGAACGTATCCCCTGCGCCACGCCCTGCGCAGCATCGGCCGCCACCTGCTTGTCAACGCCGCCCGCTCCCTGCGTCCGGAACCCTGGGTCGACCGGCGCGGACGCCTGCGCGGCAACGCCCTCGCCCTGCTCGACCTGCTGCGCGGACGAAGCCGCCCGGAACGGATCCTCGAGCTGTGACCCGCCCCTGCCCTGCGGCAGCAGGGCTCGCCATCGTCCTGCTGCTGGCGCCCGGGACCGCCGCGGCGGCCGCCGTCTGGTGCACCCTGAGCGATGGCGTCACCACCTACGTCAGCGACATCAAGGACATCGCCACCCTGTCGCGCAGCCGGCTGCGCGCCCGCTCCTCCCGCTTCACCCGCGTCGTCAACGCCGCCCATGCCGGCAGCTTCCCGCTCGACGGCCGCGCATGCCGATCCTTCGCCGACCACAGCCTCGCGTCCCGCGCCCTCGCGGCCTACCGCCTCAATCTCGGGACAACAACGATCGAGCAGGTCGTCATCTACTGAGAGTGCCTGAGTGAACCGTCTGCTGACGTGGGGCAGCGGCCTCAAGCAGTGACCTGTAGGCGAAGCAAGGCTGGGCTCTCCCTCCGCCTGCATTCCAGTGACCCAAGCGGTCACCGGAACCTTGCGCGGCTACGCCCAGACCCGCCTGAGGCCCTTGGAAACCCATTCCTTAAGCAAATGGATTCCAAAGGCTCAGCCTTTGGCGGAGTCCAGAGGCAGAGCCTCTGGCCTTGCTTGCCTGGTCGGTCAGGCTTAAGGCCTGTTGGTAAATGCTTGGGTAGAACGCCCTAGGCGGGCTCGAGGTCGGCGGCGGTCAGCTGGGCTCCGAACACCACCATCGTGGCGCCGCTGCCCAGGGTCAGGGTGGTTCCCCACGTGCCATGCTGCGCGCTCGCCAGGTTCGCGGCGGCGTCCGGCAGCGTGACGTGGTCGGTGTCCTGCTTGAAGCCGACGACGAGGGACACGGTGCCCGGCGTGTCGGGCATGGTGAAGCTGTCGGTGCCGGTTCCCGCGAACAGGGTTGTGGTGCCGCTGCCGCCGGAGAGGCTGGTGGCGCCACCGCCAGCCAGCAGGATCTCGCCGCCGCCGCCGCCGGACAGCAGGGTGCCGCCGGTGGGGCCGGACGCGCCGAACAGCACGTCGCCCTGCGCGGCACCCTGCAGCGTGGTGTTGCCCGCTGCCGCCACCAGCACGCTGCCGCCGCCGCTACCCGCGGAGAGCACCCCGCCGCCGGTACCGCCGTAGAGGGTGCACGAGCCCTGGCCGCCCGACACGCTGGCGCTGCCGCTGCCGCCCACGAACAGCAGCGCGCCGGCTGCGCCCTGCACCGAGATCGATGGGCCGGCGGCGTAGATGATGGCGGTGCCGCCGCCGGCGACGACGGTGTCGCTGCCGTAGGCGGTGACCATGTCGACGCTGTCCGACAGGGTCGTGCTGTCGGCACGTCCAGCCGCGAGGACGGTCCAGACTGGGGCGGCATCGGTCCGGATCGCGGCCGCGCCGGCCGCGCCCGCGTCGGTGGGCGAGGCGGCGATGGCGATCGGAATCGAGGTGCCTGCCGACGACGTATCGGCGGCCGGGGTCGCGGCCGATTGAGGAGTTGCGGCCGGGGTCGCGGCCGACGCGATATCCGGAGTTGCGGGATCGGTCGGAGATGTGGACACGACGCCGGCTGGTTGGCTGGGGGTCAGGTCCGCAGCACTGACCAGGAGCAGGATCGGATGGTCGGAGACCGGGACGGCAATGCTGGTGCCCGTGGTGGACTGGGTTGCCGTGGTGCCGATCATCGGGTCGTATTCGGTGATCACGCGCTCGCCGGTGCCGGCAAGCGAGACCGTGACCGTATGTCTGGCGACGGTGATCTCGGTGCCGCTGGCCTCGCTCCAGATCGGCTGCTCGTCCCAGAGTGCGAGGACGTAGGATCCGTCGGATTTCTGCAGCATGAGGCTGT
>CAXSEF010000118.1:0-8873 GCA_964236535.1 uncultured Acetobacteraceae bacterium | reverse complement strand
CAGATCGCACCAATAATCGGAGGAACGACAGCATGGCTTGGACGCTCCCCACCATAGGCGAAGTGTGCGTGGCTCTAGAGATCAATGGCTACATGCCGAGCGAGCTCTGATCCCACCGGATTGGACCGCGGCATCGCATGGCGCCAGCCTGGAGCGGGGGTTTACCCCCCGCTCCGGATGCGTTGCCGGAGCCGGCGGCAAAGCCGGGACCTACTGCACAGTCTACCAAACGCCGTCGGGCAATCAGTGTGGCCAGCGCCACAGAGCCAACCCGAGCAGTCCGGTCCCCATCTCGCGCAGGCGCTTGACCAGCGACAGCGACAAACCAACGGCCACGGCCCCCGTACCGAACGCCCCGCCGGTCAGCCCGGGTGCCAACGACAGCATGTCTTGCGGCGCTGCGCATAGCAGGGCACCCGCGACGCAATGGACCGCCGTCGGAAGCCCGGCGGCCGCGACTGCCAGGATGAAGCCGGCTTCCTGCACCCCGATGGCCGCAGGCAGGGCGAAGCCGGCACTGCGTGCCGCCATGCCAAGACTTTCCACCACCAGCGCCTGCACCGTGGATACGTCCAGGCCCAACGCGTGCAGCACCGCCCAGGTCTCCACCGTCCCTAGCAGCCACGCCATGCCGTGCAGCGCGGTCGAACGGAGCAGCGCCGCACGCCGGGTATAGATCTCGAGCGCCTGCGCCTGCAGACCCACGAGGTCGCCGGCCAGGCCCGGGAACTGCCGCGCGACCGCCCCGGCGAACAGCTCGAGCCCGCGCAGCACGCCGAAGCGCTGCGCCACCACCAGCAGTGCCGCCGTCCCGCCGACGACCGGCAGCAGCCACACCCAGGATCGCGCCGCTGCGGCCGTGCTGCCGCCCGCGCCAATCCAGCCCAACGCCGTCCCGCCCACAGCCGCATCCGGACCCGGCAGCGTCGCCAGCCCGACCAGGCCTGCCGCCAGGAACAGCACCTGCGCCAGCAGTTCAATGGTGACGTCGACCACCACGCTGGCCGCGGACAGCGCCGGCGCCACCCCGCGCGCGGTGAGCAGGCGCGCGCCCACGATCTCCCCGCCGACCTGGGCGACCGGCAGCATCGAGTCGATCCCCTCTCGCACCAGGCGCAGTCGCCAGAACGCAGCGACCGAGGGCAGCTTGCCGTGCAGCAGCTCCCGCCAGGCCAGCGCCGACAGTAGAAGCTGCCCCAGATGCAGCCCGACCAGCGCCGGCAACAGCCAGAGCGCCTGCCCGATCTCGGACCACAGCGCCGCCGCCGCTCCCTCCACTGAAACCAGCGTCCAGCACGCGCCGAGCACCACTAGCGTGGTCGCGATCGCGACCAGCATCGGTCGTCCCGCGAGCAGAACCGGGCCGGCGGGGCTTGCGGGATCGGATGGGACGGCTTGGGACACCAGGACGGGGGACACCGGGGTGGGGGACACCAAGGCGGAGGACGGCGGGGCGCGCTGGGGAAGGGTCATGGTGTTCCGGCAGGAAGCCGTGACAATAGAGCAGCCGCAGCGCAGTTGAAATCCGGCGCCGGCTACGTTGCGATGCCGAGTCCGTCAGCAACCGGGTCCGCCAGCTTGTCGCCCTGCGAGCCGCGCCCGTTCTACTGTCCGAGTCCGTTTTCTACTGTCCGGGCCCGTTCACCGACGCCGGCAGGGCGCGCCCTAGCCGCCGATCAGCCGCGTCCACCAGGACCCGCGGCGCGGCGGCACCAGGGGCGCGATCGGCCGCGCCGGCTGCCCGAGTGCCACACCGCCCGGCCCCCGCTCCTGCCGGCCCTCAGGTGTCACGCCCGGTCGCCGGACCGCCTCCCCGCCTGCCGCGTCCACACCGGCCTGGCTTGCCGGCGGCTGATGTGTCTCGACCGGCGCCTCCGCAGCCGGCAGCAGCAGGGTCAGCCGCAAGGTGCGCAGCTGGAGCGACAATTCGCGCTGGTCGCCGTTACCCTCCTCCAGGTCGGACAGCCGCCAAGCGTCGGGGTGCGACAGCACCAGTGTCACCTTGGGCGCTGTGCCGATCGCCGACCAGGGCAGCATGCAGTGGCGTACGCCGACCGGAGGAAGCACCATCTCTGCGATCGCCGTGCCGTCGACGCTGACTACAAGCCGCTGCCGCTCCCGCCCTGGCCCGACCAGCGCGCCCAGCTCGAGCTCGAGCAGGTAGTCGCCTTCCGCATCCGGTCGCGGTAGCAGCACAACGCTTTTCTGCCCGAGCATCCAGGTGCCGTCCGGCTCGGCGTCCGACCAGCCCGCGCCGCAATTCTGCGCGCCGGTGCCGGACGCCGTGAAGTCCAATGCCAGATCATCCGCCATGCCGCACTTCCCCAAGGCGCGTCGCCGCCCATCCCAATGCCTTGTCGCCGGGGTCCCGGAGCCTGCTGCAGGACCCACGTTGCCAGACCGGGCGGAGTGCGAACACCGGAGCCGCCGCCGGCCTGGTGGCACCGGCGGAAGCCCGGCAGAGTAGGATTGTCAAACCGGCTCCGAGGCAAGCCCCCCGCCCCAGGCCCACCAGGAAGGCCGCACGTCCACTGCGGCCGCAGCAGCCATCTCGGGCCACTCGAACAGCGCGAAGCAGGTCGCCCCCGAGCCGCTCATTCGCGCCAGCAGGCAGCCCGGCCGCGCGCGCATCATGGCCAGCACCGCACCGATCGCCGGGCAGAGTGACAGCGCAGCCGCCTCCAGGTCGTTGCCGACCGTGCCGAGCCACGCTGCCAGCGCCCGCGCGTCCGTCCACGCCGGCGCCGGCGCCGCCATCCCGGACTGCGGGCCGCCCTGCGCCGCCCGCGCCCGGAACACCGCCTGAGTCGAGACACCGACTCCCGGGTTGACCAGCAGCAGCCCGAGCGGCGGTAGCGGCGGCACCGGCGACAGGGTCTCGCCCACCCCCGTCATCCGCGCCGGCCGCGCGCCCAGGCAGGCCGGCACGTCTGCACCGAGGGTCAGCGCCAGCGCTGCCAGGCCCGGCAGCGACAACCCCCACTGACGCGACAACAGCCGCAGCGCCGCCGCAGCGTCCGCCGATCCACCGCCGATCCCCGACGCCACCGGCAGGCGCTTGTCCAGCACCAGCCTCGCCTGCGCGGCGCACCCGGCCTGCGCCGCCAGCGCCCGTGCCGCCCGCACCACCAGGTTGTCCTTGCCGAGCTCCGAGGCGAACGGCCCCTCGACCCGCAGCACCAGGCCGGCCGCCGGTCCCGCCGGCGACGGCGCGGCCCGCAGCCGGTCGCCCACACCTGCGAACACCACCAGGCTGTCCAGCAGGTGGTAGCCGTCGGCGCGCCGTCCCGTGACGTGTAGATAGAGGTTGACTTTTGCCGGCGCGAACTCGGTGTCGACCCTGGCCGGCGGGTCCGGCCCCCGCATCATTCCGTTGTGCCTTCAGACTGCCCCGGCGGGCTCAGCGCCCGTCGCCCTGCGGCGCCACCACCCCCGGCACCGCGGCACCGGCCCCGGCCGGTGCGGGCCCCGGCGCCGGCGGCGCCACGCCCGCGGCCCCACGGCCGACCCCGTCGGCGGCCGGTGCCGTCGCGCCCGGCACCGCCGCGGTCGGCCCCGCATCCGCGACCCCCGGCTGCACCGCGCGCGTCGGTGCGTCGGACTGCGCGTCTGCCTGCTTCAGCTTGGCCTGGATCGCGCCGATGTCCTCCGGCTCCGGCTTGAACACTAGCGCGCGGCGCCACTGGTCGGCCGCCTCGCGCTTGCGGCCGGCTGCCCAGTAGGCATCCCCCAGATGCGCGTTGATCGTCGCGTCGTCCGGCTGCAGCTCGCTCGCCCGCTCCAGCCGCCGCACCGCCCCGGCCACATCGCCCTGGCGCAGCATCACCCAGCCCAGACTGTCGATGATCTCGCCGTCATCCGGCTTGGTCAGCACCGCCTTCTGCAGCAGGTCGCGCGCCTGGTCGAGGTTGCGGTTCTGGTCGGCCCAGGAATAGCCCAGGTAGTTCATCACCACCGCCTGGCCCGGTGCCATCTGCAGCGCCCGCTTCAGGTCCGCCTCGGCCCGCAACCACTCATGCGCTCGGTCCAGCGCCACGCCGCGATCGAAGAACAGCGTCCAGTCCGCGGCCTGCGGATCGTCCGGGTGGGCGAGCCGCGACACCGCCCCGTCATAGGCGGCCACCGCATCGGCAAAGCGCTTCTGCCGCATGTAGAGCGCGCCAAGCTGCTCCAGCGGCTCCGGCTGCCGCGGATACTGCGCCGCCAGTCCTTGCAGGGTGCGCTCGGCGACCTCGTTCTCGTCAAGCGCACCCTCGAACTGCGCGATGCGCAGCGCCACCACCGCACGCAGCGGGTCGTCCTTGGCCACCCCGCGCAGCATCGCTAGGCCCTCGTCGCCCTGGTGGGCGGCCAGCAGGATGTCGCTCATCAGCAGCTTGGCCGCGGTGAAATCCGGGCGCAGCGAGATTGCCAGCCGCAGCAGCACCTCTGCAAAGCCGTCCGCGTTCTGCTGGCGCAGCGTCGCCGCCATCGCCAGGTACGCCTCGGCGATCCCCTCGGCCGGCGTCGAGATCACCGGCCGCGCCACCGCCTCCAGCATCGCCGGCTCGGCGATCGCGAGGTCCGGGCCCTGCTGCACCATGGCGGCGATGGTGGCGTGCGCCTCCTCCTCCTGGCCATGCCGCGCCTCGAAGCTCGCCATAATCTGCCCGAGCCGCAGGTTCGCTCCGGAGAAGCCGTTCTGGGCGTCCTCGAACAGACGTGCCGCCTCGCGGTCGCGCCCCGCCTGGTCGGCGATTATTGCCGCATGCAGAGCGTAGATGCCCTGGACGTGCGCGCCGCGCATCAGCGGTGCCAGGGTGGCCAACGCCGCATCGGTGTCGCCCGCGCCCTGCTGCGCCCAGGCGACCAACAGCGGTCGGATCACGTCGGTCAGCGGCTGCAGCGGCAGCGCGGCATAGAACTGCTGCGCGGCGCCCCAGTCCCCCGCCGCGGCCTTGGTATCGCCCAGCAGCAGCAGCGCCGCGGAACTACCCGGTAGCTGGAACGCCAACGGCACCGCCTCCTCCCGCCCCGCCAGCAGGCATGACAGGAAGGTCTGCTGCTGCAGCGTCTGGTTCTCGGGATCGGCGCGCAACGCCCGCAGCAGCAGGTCCGCCGCATCGGCCGCATTGTCCGTCGACAGCGCGAACTGCCCGCCCAGGTAGGCGCCGAACGCTCCGGGGCGCCGCGGCGACGCATCATCCTCCCCGACCTGGTCCCCGTCGCCCCGGTCCGCCGTCCCGCCGTGGTCGGCACCCGGATCGGCGGCACCCGGAGCGTCCGGGGCGGCCGCGTCCGGCTGGTCCGGCGCCTCGATCGACCCCAAGCGTCCCCCGGCCTGCGGCTGCGGCGCAGCCCGCGACGGCATGCTCAGCAGCAGCGCGGCCGCTGCGGCCGACGCCAGGAGCCGGGGCACGCGCCACGACGGGGAAAAGGAGCAGGAGGAGAGGGGAAGGACGGGCATGGACGAAGCCTAGCGAGGGCGCCGGTGCACGGGAAGGTGGAGGGAGCAGGCAAGGCCGGGCTCTGCCCGGACCCGCAAAGGGCCGGCGCCCCTTTGATCCCTTGTGTTTGGGGGCACACTCGACGCTTCTGTGCCGCAAATCGGTCGAGTCCCGCGCGCCAGGTCTTGATGGGTCCCAGCTTCCAGGATGTGCGGCAGAGCCCCGGCCTTGCTATGCCGCCAGCGCCAGGTCCACGCCCAGTGCCCCGAGCAGCCGCTCGCGGAGCGCACCCATCCCCGGGTCGGACGCCCGGCGCGGCCATGGCAGGTCGATCGTCACCTCGACCGCAAGCCGCCCATGGTCGAGCACCAGCGCCCGGTCCGCCAGTAGCAGCGCCTCGTCCACGTCGTGCGTGACCAGCAGCACGGCGCAGCGGTGTCGCTGCCACAGCGCCCCGACCATCGCCTGCATGCGCAGCCGGGTCAGCGCGTCAAGCGAGGCGAACGGCTCGTCGAGCAACAGGAACTCCGGCTCGCGCACCATCGCCCGCGCGATCCCCGCCCGCTGCGCCTCGCCGCCCGATAGGGTAAGCGGCCAGGCATCCACGCGGTGCCCCAGCTCGACCTCGCCCAGCGCCGCCACCGCCCGCCGCTTCGCGTCCGGGCCGCGCAGGCCCAGCGCGACGTTGCGCCACACCCGCCGCCACGGCAGCAGGCGCGCCTCCTGGAACACCACCGCACGGCGCTCCGGCGTGCTCACCTTGCCCTCGCTCACCGGGTCGAGCGCGGCCAGCGTGCGCAGCAGCGTGGTCTTGCCGGACCCGGAGCGGCCTAGCAGCGCCACGAACTCGCCCGGCGCGATGTCGAGATCGAGCCCGTCGAGCACCGGCGACCCGCCGAAGCGCCGGGTCAGGGATCGGACTTTAACTGCGGACACTGCGGGACTCCGTAAGGAAGCCAAGGCTGGGCTCTGCCCAGACCCGCCAAAGGCCCGAGGCCTTTGGAAACCATTTTTTTAAGTGTAAGTGTTTCAAAGGCTAGTCAATGGCTGCGTTAGAGGCAGAGCCTCTGGGCTTGCCGCTTCAGAACGCCTTCACGGTCCCGCCCATCAGCTCCGCCGCGGTCATCGCCGCGAGCGAGGTTGACCCGCCGCCGGTGAACATCGGCCGCCGCGCACGCAGCATCGGGTCCGGGGAGGTGGTTGACATGCCCAGCAGCGGGAACAGCAGCTCCGCCACCCGGTACGCTTCCTCCAGATGCGGGTAGCCGGAGCCAATCACCGCGTCGATCCCGAAGGCGCGGTACTCCGCGATCCGCGCCGCCACGGTCTCCGGCGACCCGACCAGTGCC
The DNA here is from genome assembly GCA_964236535.1 of uncultured Acetobacteraceae bacterium. Taxonomy (GTDB): domain Bacteria; phylum Pseudomonadota; class Alphaproteobacteria; order Acetobacterales; family Acetobacteraceae; genus CAXSEF01. The sequence continues at coordinate 2,098 of CAXSEF010000118.1, read as the reverse complement.
GTGCCCGCGCCGCCGCGCACCAGACCCACCCCGGCCCACAGGTTCGGGCTGACTTCCAGCCCGTCGCCACCAGCCTGCTTCGCCCGGTCCTGCAGCTCCAGCATCCGACGCTGCCCCACCGAATCCGTCTCGCGCCGCAGCTTGCCCTGCGCCGCCTCGATCACCTCCGGCGACAACCGGCTGATCAGCTTGCGCGCCGCCGTCCAGGCCTCGTCGTCGGTCTCGCGCACGATGAAATGCAGCCGGATGCCGTAGTGCAACGTGCGGCCACGCGCATGCGCCTTGGCCCGCATTGCCGCGACCTTCTCGCCCACCGCGGTCGGCGGCTCGCCCCAGGTCAGGTAGGTGTCGATCTGCTCGGCGGCGAGGTCCATCGCCGGGTCCGACGAGCCGCCAAACCACAGCGGCGGATGGGGCGACTGCACCGGCGGGAAGAACAGCCGCGCGCCCTTGTTGCGCAGGAACCGACCCTCGAAATCGACGGTCTCGCCCGACATCATCCGCCGCCAGACGGTCAGGAACTCCGCCGCATGCGCGTAGCGCTCGTCATGGCCCAGGAAGATGCCGTCCGCTGCGAGGTCGGTTGGGTTGCCGCCGGCCACCACATTGAGCAGCAGCCGCCCGTCGCTCAACCGGTCGAACGTCGCCGCTTGCCGTGCCGCCTCGGCCGGCAGCACCGCCCCCGGCCGTAGCGCGATCAGGTAGCGGAGCTGTTCGGTGTGGCTGACCACCGACGTCGCCACTCCCCAGGCATCCTCGCAGCCCGGACCGGTCGGCAGCAGCACCCCGAAGTACCCGAGCCGGTCCACCGCCTGCGCCAGCTCGCGCAGGTAGCTGTTGGTGGCCGGCCGCGCGAGGTGCTGGGAGCCCAGATAGGTCCCGTCGCCGCTGGTCGGCAGGAACCAGAGGAAGTCGAGCGGCGGCTGGCCGAGCGGGACAGCGACGTTCATGGGCGCGAACTCCGAGTGGGCCGACAGACATCGGGCTGTGGCGGCAGCGTGCCGGGCAGCAGGTTCCTCAGCGGGCAGCCAGCAGGTTCGGCTGCCAGACCAGCAGCACCCGCTCGAGCCAACGCACCCCAAGGTCCGCACCCAGCCCGAGCAGCGCATAGACCAGCAGCCCGACCATGATGATGTCGGTGCGCAGGAAGTCGCGTGCGTCCATCATCATGAAGCCGAGACCGGAGCTCGCGTTGATTTGCTCGCCGACCACGAGGCTGAGCCAGCCGATGCCCACCGCGTAGCGCAGCCCGACCAGGAAGCCGGGCAGTGCGCCGGGCAGGATCACCTCGCGGACCATCTCCACCCGCGACAGGCCGAGAATGCGTGCGCTCTCGACCAGCTTCGGGTCGACCCCGCGGATCGCCGAGAACAGATTCAGGTAGATCGGGAACACGGCGCCGAGCGCCACCAGCGCCACCTTCGGCGTCTCGCCGATGCCGAACCACAGGATGAACATCGGCACCAAAGCGAGATGGGGCAGGGTGCGCGCCATCTGCATCGGCGCGTCCACCGCGTCCTCGCCCAGGCGCGACAGCCCGGCAACCAGCGCCGCCGCCACGCCCACCACCACCGCGATCGTCAGGCCCGTCGCCACCCGCGCCAGTGACACCAGCGTGTTGCCGAGCAGCGTGCCGTCCGCGGCCAGCGTCCAGAAGCTCGCCAGGATTGCCGCCGGCGAAGCCAGGATGCGCGCGGGGATCAGCCCCAGCGAGCTGCCGAGCTGCCACGCAGTGACCAGCAGCAGGGGCGAGGCCAACCGCCGCGACGCACTTCCGCCAAGCTGAACGGCACGCATCGTCATCTCCCGTCGCCGCGCACCGTGCGCGGCAACAAAGCGAAGCGGGGAGGCGAGCAGGACGTCCGACATCGACAGAACTCCGAACTAGGCGCAGCCGAGTGCCACGCCGGGGCTGCCGGACCATTCGACCGTCACCCTGACATCTATTTTACACGCAGACCGGCAGTGTCAACACCCAACGCACGATAAGACACGGTGGATTATCGTGTTCCACATTCGTCCCACCGCACCTGCCGCGTCGCCGCGTGAACTCCGCCTTGAAACAGCCAAGGCCGCAGGCCTGGCCCTCTGGATCCGC
>CAXSEF010000117.1:0-8949 GCA_964236535.1 uncultured Acetobacteraceae bacterium | reverse complement strand
GTGCGCAGCAGCATCGGGGTGGGGTACGTGCCGAGCTTCTCGGTGGCGGTGAACTAGGCTGGTGGCTGCGCTGCTGGTGGCCGGTCTGTTCCATGGGCAACGGGCTGTTCGAGCGGGATGACGCAAAGGCCGCCAACTGGCGTGACCAGGCTGTGAGCTTCGAGACAGCGAGGAGCGTGTTCAGGGACCCGTCTGGTGTCGAATGGGTCGACGACAGCCAAGCGTGCGAGAGGCGCGCCGTTCGATGCTTGGGATAGCGGATGGCCGGGTGCCTGTCGCCTGCGCCACGCGGGACGAGGCGATCCGGATCATTTCGGGGCGAAAGGCGGACTTCTATGAGCGACGACAGTACCACGATGAGAACGGCCGGGCATGACTGGAGCCGTGCCGACGCGATGGCCGACGAGGCGGTGCGTGCCGCGGCGCTCAGGGACCCTGATGCGCAGCCGCTCAGCGCAGCGTCCATCGGCGGACTGCGCCCGGTGCCGCGGACCAGGACGATGCGGCGGGCGCTCGGCCTGACGCAGGAGCGTTTTGCGGTGCGGTTCCATATTCCGATTGGCACGTTGCGCGACTGGGAGCAGGGGCGGTCGGAGCCGGACCAGACGGCGCATGCCTGTCTGACGGTCAGCGGGCGGGACCCGAACGGGGTGCGGCGGGCGCTCGACGCGGGACAGGGCGGTAGGCAGAGGCTGGTGGTGGAGGTCGGGTGGTTGGGGGACTGTTGGTGGTTTGCGAACTGTCCGGTTTTGGAGAGCGCCATCGCTGATTTTAGCTAGGTCTCGCGTCTCCGGATCGTCATGATCTGAAACCTCCGTTTAGGCTTATTCCAGATTTGGGGAGATAATCTGCCTTACAAATATCGTGACTATCTCGCGTGAGAGCCATGCCTAGGTTAAGATAATTTGCGGGAACGTGATCCTAAACAGAAAGCCGGTTACACAGTGCAAACTCCTCTAAATGCGTCGGCCAGTACCGTCGGCGCGCTACTTTCGGGATCCACATTTGAAATTCCGCAGTTTCAGCGTGAATACTCGTGGCAGGATGATGAGGTTGCTGATTTCTGGACCGACCTTAGCAGCAGCATAGAGGCGGATTCCTATTTCCTAGGTCTTGTAATCTTGACTGAAGAGACAAGTAGAAAACATGTTGTCGACGGCCAACAGAGGTTGGTCACACTTACTTTACTAGCTTGCGGCCTTTACTATGAGGCGGTCGAACGCGGTCGCAAGGCACTGGCGGACCGCATCCAAGCTGATTTCCTACGATCGATAAATTACGAGACCGACGAGACGGACCCACGCGTAGTATTGTCAGATCAGAGTGACGATCAGACGCTTCAGACGATATTAGACACTGGGAAGACTCCAACCGATGAGGGAGATGAGGGCTCGGTGTCGCAGCGTATGATCGAGTCATATCGATACCTTAAAACAATGCTTCGGGAGGACTTAAGGTCGGATCCGTTCAAGAGACTTGGAAAGTGGACCGAGTTTCTTACGCACCGTGTCTACTTTGCAGTATTTATTCACCCAGACCCTGGATCGGCGTATCAGGTGTTTGAGGTAATAAATACACGTGGTCGAGGACTTACCACAGCAGATCTTTTAAAAAACTATGTGATCAGCCAAACCGCTAAGCCCAAGAAGATAGCACGCTATAATCAATGGCAGGCCATGGCTAGACAGTTTCCACCTGGCACTGGAATTTTTGTTCAGTACATAAGGCATGCTGTTACCGTTGAGTCAGGGCACATTCTTCCAAAAGACCTGTTTAAGTTTTTAGCTGATAGATTTAAGCACTCGGCACGGAAGCCTCCCAGCACTGAGAGGCTGATTGAAATACTAGAGTTCAATCTTCCTCTGTATGCGCAGATGGTTGATCCTACGTTCCCAGGCCCGGCCGACCCCGAGGCTCTGAAAGTCTTTTCTGCACTCAACAGTCTGGGAGTTATAGCAGTTCGACCGATCCTGCTGGCTGTAGCCAATTTGCCGGATTCCCTCGGCGCAATGAAATACATACTTAGGCTAGTGGTACGTCGGATTGTGGTCGGAAATCTTGGTACCGGAAATGTAGAGAGGCTTTTTGGAGAGGCTGCTAAAAGAGCTCACGATGCTAAAGACTGGTCAACGATAAGAGAAATCCTAAGAGATCTTGACCCGCCTAAGGAGACTTTTGTTTACCAAACTAGAAAAAGGTCGTTCAACAAGTCCGTTCTTACTTTCCTGCGTAGATCTATTTTGGAGCGTAGTATCACGCCGGAGACTATTGGGACGCTTCATTTTATATGGCCTAGACAAGGTATAGGCTGGGAAGGAATGAGCGAGGAGGATGGTGCTTTTTGGGCTGCCACCATCGGTAACACATTCCTTTCTATTTTAGACCGTAGACCAAAACCAGCTACGGACTGGGAAGGTTTTAAAGAACATATGCTTCCTACCGGGATCGCTGATGAACTCGTGGACAGTTTAGACGCGATTGCTCGATGGGACGCTAGCACCATTGACACTATAGGTGCCGAGCTGGCTCAGATAGCCGGCGATGTCTGGTACTAGTAATTTTATGGAGCACTCTGAGCTTGAAGATAGACTAGCAATGGTGCTTGACCGCTCGACGGAGTGTGACGCCCTTGGGGCGTTGATATTCGCGTTAAGTCCCCCTGAACAAGCAGGCACACCTCTCCAAAATGCGGCCATTGGAATCGACGCAAATGTGTTTTTACGGATCAACAAACATTCCAAAGGCGCAGATATCATAGATTATCTGAACGGACCTCACTCGGGCCCGCTTATCCTACCTGGTCAAGTAATTCAGGAGTTCTGGAATAATCAGCTTCAGGCAGTTGATACGATTTCTGCTGGCATCCAGAAAAGGTTTGATAACGTAAAAGTAGACCTCGGTCGCATTCATGGCCTTCACGGTAAAGAGATGAAAGATCTTGTGGATCAGGTTGAGAGAGTTCTAAAAAGTTATAATGTCGAGAATGGCCACGTATATGATGAAGGCACGACTCGTAAGACAATCGAGTTTCTACAACTTCTGAAAAAGAAGGCATCTGTACCATTTGCGCCGCGTGCGCGCTTTCAGAAAATGGCCAGTCACCGAAAGAATACGCGAACTCCACCTGGGTTTAAGGACGACGGAGACGGAGATTTCTTTGTCTGGGTAGATTTTCTTACTGGACTTCAGCAAGCACAGAACCGAGAGAACAAATTTACACAGGTTATTTTCCTCTCAAATGAGCAGAAACCCGACTGGACGCGCGCTGGAATGGCCCATCCCATCCTTATAGCGGAAGTCAAAGCCCTTATTGGACTACCGTTCCATATTTGGGACTTGGATAGGTTTGTTAAGGAATTATCGACGGTAACTTAGACCGTCTGTTTAGCTAATGATTCTGTTGTCTTAATAAATTGCAAAAAATTTTGCCGCTTTCTCAGGATTGTAGCCTCGGCGATCGTAGAGCTTCGTCGTGCTAGGATCTCGGTGCCCTGCCGCTTTCTGCACGTACTCCAACTGCGCCCCGCTCTCCAGTGCCGTGTTGATGAACGTCGCCCGCATCGAGTGAGCCGAGTAGCTCCGCGCCAGCCCAATCGCCGCCACATACTTCCGGACCATCTGATCGATCGCATCCGGGTCCATGCGGCTTGCAGAATGGTGCGCCTTCGTTGCCCTTGAGCGGCCGGAACAACGGCATTTCATGCTCGGCGCCATGCCCCGCCTGGTCAAGGTACGCTCGGATGCACGCTGCCACTTGCGGGTTGATCGCCAGCGCGTCACGCCTGCCGCCCTTGCGGGTCAGCCGGAGCGCGTCATAACCCCTGTTCTGATGCAGGTCGCCCACGGTGAGCCCAGCGATCTCGGCCCGGCGTAGCCCTACCTGCAGGACGACAGACAGAATTGTCCAGTCACGTAACCCGGCCATGGTGTCGGAAGAGGGCGCATCGAGCAGCCTGCGAGCCCTCGGCCTTGGAGAAGGCGGCAGTGCTACCTTCCTCGCGGTTAATGGCCGCCCGCTGCACGTCGGCAACCGGGTTGCGAGCGGTGGTGCCATGGCGGACCAAGTGTTTGAACAAGCTGGAGGAGGAACGGCCGCTTTTGGGAGCAGAAAACTTGACGTCCTACAGCCGACTTAAGGTCGATAGCGAACATCTACGCCACCCTGACGCGAGCGCGGCATTTATGATCCGCCGAGTTTTGACACTGAGGCCAGGGGGTCGACGCGGGCCGTCGTGAGCTGATCTTGAACAGCCCGTGCGGCACAATGTCCTGCGGAGTGCCGGGAGGCCCTTTCATGTGTGGGTCTGGGGGCTCAGCCCCCAGCGGAGTCCAGAGGCAGGGCCTCTGGCCTTGCTGCCGCTTGCCTTCAGGCGGCGCGGTGTTCGGTGCGAAGCTGGCCGCAGGCGGCGAGGATGTCCTGGCCGCGCGGGGTGCGGACCGGGCTGGCGAAGCCGGCGTCCATGACGATGCGGGAGAAGCGGTCGAGGCTGGCGCGGGTGCTGGGTTCGTAGGCGCTGCCGGGCCAGGGGTTGAAGGGGATCAGGTTGACCTTGGCGGGGATGCCGGCGATCAGGCGGACGAGTTCGCGGGCTTCGGCCTCGCTGTCGTTGATGCCGCGCAGCATGACGTACTCGAAGGTGATGCGGCGGGCGTTGGAGGCGGCGGGGTAGCGGCGGCAGGCGGCGAGCAGCTCGGCGATGGGGTACTTGCGGTTGAGGGGGACGATCTCGTCGCGCAGCTCGTCGGTGACGGCGTGCAGGGAGACGGCGAGGTTGACGCCGAGCTCGCTGCCGGCGCGGTCCATCATGGGGACGACGCCGGAGGTGGAGAGGGTGATGCGGCGGCGGGAGAGGCCGATGCCCTCGTTGTCCATGACGATGCGCATGGCCTGGGCGACGTGGGCGTAGTTGTACAGGGGCTCGCCCATGCCCATCAGGACGATGGTGGAGAGCAGGCGGGGGGTGTCGCCCTTGGGGCTGGGCCATTCGCGGTAGCTGTCGCGGGCGGCCATGAACTGGCCGACGATCTCGGCGGGGCCGAGGTTGCGGGCGAGGCGCTGGGTTCCGGTGTGGCAGAAGCGGCAGGACAGGGTGCAGCCGACCTGGGAGGACAGGCAGACGGCGCCGCGGTCCTGCACGGGGTCGGGGATGTAGACGGTCTCGGCTTCCTGGCCGTCGCGGAAGCGGAACAGCCACTTGCGGGTGTCGTCGGTGCTGGTCCGGGTGGTGGCGGCCTCGGGGCGGCCGATGACGAAGCGCTGGGCGAGGCGGTCCTGCAGCGGGCGGGCGATGCTGCTCATGGCGGCGAAGTCGGTGGCGCCCTGGTGGTAGATCCAGTGCCAGAGCTGCTTGGCGCGGAAGGGCTTCTCGCCGATTTCCGAGAGAGCTGCGACGAGCTCGTCGCGCGACAGGCCGACGAGCTCGCGGCGGCCGTCGGGGAGGACGGCGGGCGGGGGGGCGAACAGCGCGGCCTTGGCGAGGATGCGGTCGCGCTCGGCGGCGGTGAGGTCCTGGGGGGCAGGGCCGGGGGCGGTGGGGCTGGCGTGGGGCGGGCGCGCGGCGGCGTTGCGGGGTGGGGCGGGGCCGCGGGCCGGGGCGTCGGGGGTGGGCGCGGGGTGCGGGGTCATGGGCGGGGCGGGCAGGCCCTGGCGACGGCGGCGTAGGCGGCGGTGAAGCCGCGCAGGCTGAAGCTGTCGGTGACCTCCGCGGCGCGCGGGCCGGAGGCGTGCACGACGGCGCGGCTGCCGTGGCCGAGGGCGGCGATGGCGGCGTGGCCGTCGCGGGCGAAGGCGTTGCGCTTGTTGTCGGTGTAGAAGGCGACGCGCGCGGCCTCGACCTGCATGGTGACGGTGGCGGCGGGCGGCAGGGCGTAGCCCATGCTGATGGCGACGGCGTCGCGCTGGGTGCCGGGGCGGTCGGTGACGGTCAGCACGACGTCGCCGCGGCCGGGCAGCTGGGGGCTGGAGGAGGCGGCGCGGACGAAGGCGTAGCAGGTGGTCTGGCCGCCCTCGTCGTGGGTGGCGGACTGCCAGTCCTCGAACTTGCCGATGGAGTGCGGCACGGGCGCCGGGCGGGCGTGCTCGGGGTGGCGGTCGGCGCGGTGGGGCTGGGCGTGCGCGCCGGGCGGTGCCAGGGCGGCGAGCAGCAGCACGGCCGCGCGCGCCGCCTGCGCCGTGCGACGGGCGGGGCGCGGGTGCTGCGCCGGCCGGGCGTGCGGCGGCGTTGGGTGGGGGGGCATGGCGCAGAGATACGGTGCCGGACCGCGGGCGGCAAGCAGCGGCGCGGCGGGCGCGGGGAGATCGCGGGCGGGCGGCGCGGCGTTCACGATTGGGCAAGGCGGGCGGGCGCAGGGTGGGGCGGACACAGGACCGGACGCCCATGTTGCAGACGCGATTTCCCGCCGGCGGTGTCGTGCCGTCGCTCCCGGCCGGCGAGAGCCCGCGCCCGCGCGGGCGGCCTCCTGGCGAGCGGCGCGGCGCGGCGGCGGGGGGCGCGGCGGGGGGGCGCGCGGCGGGGGGCGCGGCGGGGGTGGCGGAGGCCGGGCTGCTGCAGCGGGCGATGGCCTGCGCGGGGGCGCGGGACTGGCCGGGGGCGCGGCGGCTGCTGGAGCAGGCGCTGGTCGCGCCGGAGTATGCGCAGGCGGCGCGGCTGCTGCTGTGGGAGGTTTGCCAGGCGACCGGCGAGCGCGACGCGGCGCTGGCGCATCTCGACGCGGCGCTGCGCGCGAACCCGCTGACGACGCGACCGGCGGCGGGGGTGGCGCGTCGGCGGGTGCTGGCGCTGGCGGTGCCGGGCGACTTCCAGGCCAACCTGCCGCTGGGTCCGCTGCTCGACGCCGAGACGGAGCTGCACACGCTGTGGCTGGTCGACCCGGCCGCGGTGCTGGCCGATCCGCTCGGCGCGGTCGCGGGTCACGTCCCGGAGTTCGACTGCGTGTTCATCGCGATCGCCGAGGACGCGCGTCATGGTGCGGCGCTGGCTGCGGCCGACGCCCTGGTCGCGGCGCTCGGGCGCCCGTCGATCAACAGCGCGCGGCGGGTGGCGTCGCTGGACCGGGCGGGGGCTGCGGCGCTGCTGGCCGGCGTGGATGGGGCGCTGGTGCCGTGCGTGCGGCTGGCGACGGGCGGCGAGCTCGGCTCGTTGGCGTGGCGGCGGGCGCAGGGGGTGGAGCTGCCGCTGATCCTGCGTCCGCTCGGCTCGCATGCCGGGCACGGCCTGCAGCGCGCCGACGACGCCGCGCTGCTGGAGGCGCTGCCGGCCGACGCGATGTTCCAGGTGGCCCCGTTCGTCGACACGCGCGGCGCCGACGGGCTGTATCGCAAGTGCCGCATCGTGTTCGTGGACGGCGTGGCCCTGCCCTACCACCTCGCGGTGCATGACGGCTGGGCGGTCTGGTACTACAACGCCGGCATGGAGCGCCATGTCGGCCGGCGCGCCGAGGAGGCGGCGTTCCTCGCCGACATGGACGGCCACCTGCCCGCCCCGGCGCTGACGGCGCTGGCCGAGATCGGGCGCCGGGTCGGGCTGGACTATTTCGGGCTGGACTGCGCCGTGCTCGGAGACGGCCGGCTGATGGTGTTCGAGGTGGAGACCGGGATGCTGGTGCACGACGACGACCCGGCGCCGTTCGGCTACCGGCGCGAGCCGGTGCGGCGCATCGTGCGCGCGGTGGCGGCAATGATCGACCGGCGGATCGCGGCGGAGTCGGGCGGGTAGGAAGCAAGGCTGGGCTCTGCCCAGACCCGCCAAAGGCCCGGGGCCTTTGCAAACCGTTTGCTTAAGCACGGGGGATTCTCAAGGCTTGCCTTGAGCGGAGTCCGGAGGCGGGGTCTCCGGCCTTGCCTGCGGGGTGCCCAAGCGCTCCGTGCCGCTGTATGCGCGGGGCATGACCGACCGCACCGACGCCGCGCTTGCCGCGCAGTACGAGGCCTACCCGTATCCCAGGCGCGAGCCGCGCGAGGAGGCGCGGCGGCTGGTCGTCGGCAGTCCCGGGCATCTGCGCGAGATCGACCACTGGGTGTTCGGAGCGCAGCGTCCGGCCGACGTGGCGTTGCGGGCGCTGTTCGCCGGGGGCGGCACCGGCGACGGCGCGATCATGCTGGCGGCGCAGATGGCGCAGGACGGGCGGCCGGGCGGGGTGACCTGGCTCGACCGGTCGGCGGCGGCGCTGCGGGTGGCGCAGGCGCGGGCGGCGGTGCGCGGTCTGCGGATGGGGTGGGAGCAGCGCTCGCTGCTCGAGCTGGAGGGGTCCGGGCTCGGGCCGTACGACTACATCGACTGCTGCGGGGTGCTGCATCATCTGGCCGATCCGCTGGGCGGGCTGCGGGCGCTGGTGTCGGTGCTGGCGCCGGGCGGCGGCATCGGGCTGATGGTGTATGCGCCGCACGGGCGCACCGGCGTGTACATGGTGCAGGATGCGCTGCGGCTGCTGGCGCCGTTCGGGCAGGCGCCGGCGGAGCGGCTCGACGTGGCGCGTCGGGTGATGCGGCATCTGCCGCGCACCGCCTGGCTGCATGCGAACCGCAACTTCGGCGATCACCTGGAGGGCGGGGACGCGGGGTTGTACGACCTGCTGCTGAACCCGCGCGACCGGGCGTACGACATCGCGTCGCTGGTGGCGCTGCTGGGCGAGGCGGGGCTGGAGGTGGCGGCGCCGGTCGAGCCGATGCGCTACGACCCGGAACTGCTGCTGCCCGATCCGCGGCTGCGGGCGCGGCTGGCGGGGCTGGGGCGGGTGGAGCGCTGGGCGCTGGCGGAGGCGCTGGCGGGCAGCATGAGCACGCACGTGCTGTACTGCCGCAGGGTGGGCGAGGCGGTGGGGCCGCCCGACCCGATGCGGCCGGACGCGGTGCCGGTGGTGCGCGAGGCGGGTGGGCGCGAGGCGGGTGGGCGCGAGGCGGCGGGCGGGGCGGCGCTGGCGCGGCTGGTGCGGCCGGACGGCACGATGGTG
>CAXSEF010000116.1:5533-9051 GCA_964236535.1 uncultured Acetobacteraceae bacterium | reverse complement strand
GACAGGGAAAAGGCGAGCGGCAGCCAGGGCTGGGCGGGCCAGCGGAACAGCCGGTCGGGGTGGGGCTGCAGGGCGTCGAACAGGCGCCAGGGTACCGCGTCGTGCTCGTGCAGGAATTCGAGGGTCAGGCCGGCGTCGGCGAGCGCGGTCAGGATGGCGGCCAGGGTGTGCTGGAACACGATGGTCCGGGTGTTGGCCAGGCGGGCGGTCTCGTCGGCGTAGTCGGCGGGGTCGTCGGTCTCGACCGGGCCTGCGGTGAAGTAGCTGGCCTGGCCGTGCAGGGCGGGGTCGAGGGCGCAGGCGAGGCCGAAGGCGGTGGGATGTCCATCGGCGAGGTAGAGCCGGCCGCCGGGACGCAGCGACCAGGCGACGATCGCGGCCCAGCCGGCGATATCGTGCAGCCACATCAGGGCGCCCCAGGTGACGAACACCAGGTCGAAGCGCGCGGGATCGGCCAGGGCGGCGCGGGCGTCGTAGAGGTCGGATTCGAGGAAACGGGCGCGGTCGGCGAGGCCCAGCTCGCCGGCGAGGGCGCGGGCGGCGGCGATGGCCGGGGGGGAGAAGTCGAGGCCGGTCACGCGTGCGCCCTGGCGGGCGAGGACCAGGGTGTCGTAGCCGAAGTGGCACTGCAGGTGCAGGACGTCGCGGTCGTGCACCGGGCCCAGCTCGGCCTGCTCGATGGGGTAGAGCCGCGCGGTGCCGGCGCGCAGGGCGGCGACGTCGTAGAACGCGGAGCGCAGGTGGATGGGCACGCTCTCGTCCCAGTTGGCGCGGTTGGCGGCGCGGTGGTCGGGGGGCATGGGTGGGGCTCCGGGGTAGCGGCAGGGAGGGAAGCACGGGGGGCCGTGCGCGGACGCGCCGGGGGCGAGGCTGAAGCCCTCGTGCCGGCGGGCCGAGGCATCGGCCTGTCTGGACCTGGCCATGTTCCAGACACCCCGGCGCTCCAGTTGCCATCGGGGCCCTGCCGGTGGATAGGGTTGCCCGACGTGGCCTCATCTGCGCCGACGTGAGCGGACACAGCATGTCTTTGACAGTCAACCGAGGTGACCAGATGCGCGCCTGTTCCACAGCCCTGCTGCTTCTGGCTGGATTGGCTGCCTGCGAGCCGCTGGGAACGCCGGAGGAAACGATCTCCAAAGACCCCACGCTCGCCTTGCATCAGCCAGGTGACACGGCCCTGACCTGCAGCATGATCGACGCCGAAATCACGAAGATGAACGGCCGGATCACCCTGGCGCAACGCATGAACGACCAGGAGGTAAACCACCGGACAGCCTTCGCCTCTCCCACCAACGACACGCGCGTGTCGGACACCACGGTGAGCGGACACAACGGCCCAACCGGGATCGGGAACGGGACTACGGCCTACACGAACGGAGAAGGTGCCGGGTCGAACGAAGTCCTGGCCGAGCAGAAACGCACGGCGACTGCGGCCACCGGTCGCGCCAATGAATTGATCCGGCTCGCCAAACTCAAGCACTGCTATGCGGCCTGATCCCTCATCGCAAAAGAATGCATGGTCGAGCTGCTCTCGACCGATGGTGTCGAGAAGGATGATTCCAGCCGCCAAACGGAACTGTCAGTGTGCGGGCATCGCCGAGCGGCCGCGCGACCCGGCCACGACCCGAACCGGGCTGCGCTCACTGTCCTGAGCAGGAGCTTCATGCCGCCGAGGGCGGCGCAGCAGCGGACCGCAGCGTTGCACAGTCCCGGTGGAACGCGTCATCGCGACTGATCCTGTCGCGCGGGCGCGCACCGTGACGCGATCTGGGCAACGGTCGGAAAAGGGGCATGCCTGGCTGCCCGCAGTCGCTTTACGAGACGAGAGGCATGCCGTTGTTCGACAAACCGTTGCGGGTTCTGGTGGTGCACTGGGACGGCGGGGGAAACATCGCGCCCCAGCGTGCCCTGGTTCGCGAGCTGACGCGCCGCGGTCATGACGTTCATGTGCTGACCCACGACTCTGTCGCGCAGACTGTTTCAGCCGATGGAGCGACGTTCCACCATCTGAAAACCGAACAGCAGTTCGATGCCGCCCAGCCTCATGGTTCCACCGAGGAGCGGGACTTCTACAAGCAGCACGTCTGGTCCTCGGTCGACTTCGCCGAGGACTTCCTCGTCGTTCATGATGCGCTTTGCCCGGATATCTGCGTGATCGACGTCATGCTCGTCGCCACGCTCAACGCTGCGATCGAGCGAGGGCTGCGCTTTGCCGTGCTGAGTCACCTGGCCTGGATGCCGGAAGGCAGCAGCATGGCGCTGCTCGGTTCGCTCGTTGCCGCCCTGCCGGGGCGGACGGCCGGGTCGACCCTGCTTGATGTTCTCGACCGCGCTCCGCTGGTGCTGGCGACGAGCTATGCGGAGTTCGGCGTCCGGACGCCGCTCGCCTCCCACCTTCATTTTGTCGGCCCGATCCGCGAGCCGGTTGCCCCTGTCGCCTGGCCGCGACGATTCCCGGATCGGCCCTTCGTGCTGGTGAGCCTCAGCAGCATGTTCCAGGACCAGAAATCCACGCTGCAGACCATCTGCGGCGCGTTGTCCGTCCTGCCGCTCGAGATCCTGCTGACAACCGGCAGAGGGATTGCCCCGGAGGAACTGTCGTTCGGAGGGGGTGTCGAGGTGCGGGCGTTCGTCCCGCACGATGCGGTACTCCCCTCCGCGGCCCTGGTCGTCACTCACGCGGGCCTTGGAACGCTGATGTTCAGTGCGGGCGCCGGTGTGCCGACGTTGTGCCTGCCCAATGGACGCGACCAGAACGACAATGCCGCCCGCAACGAGGCGCTCGGCCTGGGACGCGCCCTCCCTGCCGATGCGACGTCCGCGGAGATCGCCAGCGTGGTCACGGACATGGTTCACGACGAGGCCCTGCACGCGACCTGCCGGTCCTTCGCCGCCCGGGTCAGCCGCTTCGGCGACCTGGCGCGCGCTGCCGACCTTGTCACGCAGGCCGCTGCCGTGTGTCCAGCGCCCCGGACCTGACGGGCCCCTGCCTCGGCGCGCCGACGCGCCAGGCTCCGGGCGGAGCCGGCCCTGCCTGCCGCTCAGCCGGGCGTGGCGAGGCTGTGGTAGGCGCGGCCGAGATAGATCAGGGCTTCCTCGACGGGTCCGGTGCGGATGGCCTCGACCTCGCAGAAGAACACGCTGTGGGTGCCGATCTCGGTGACCTGGGCGATGCGGCAGTCGAAGGCGACGCCGGCGTCGTCGAGCACGGGGGCGCCGGTGCTGGCGGCGGTCCAGCGGGCGGCGGCGAAGCGTTCCTCGGCTTCGAGCGGGCCGGAGAAGGCGGCGGACAGCGCCTCGTGGCGGGCGGTCAGCACGTTGACGCAGAGCACGGCGTTCGCCTTGAAGCGGGCGTTGTTGCGGCTGGTGCGGTTGAGGCAGACCAGCAGGGTGGGCGGGTCGTCGGTAACGCTGCAGACCGACGAGGCGGTGAAGCCGCAGCGGCCGGCGGGGCCGTCGCTGGTGATGACGTTGACCGCGGCGCCGAGCCTGGCCATGGCGTCGCGGTAGCTGGCCCG
>CAXSEF010000116.1:0-5433 GCA_964236535.1 uncultured Acetobacteraceae bacterium | reverse complement strand
GGGCTACGAAGGAGGGGGCTGCGAAAGAGGGGGCGACGGAGAGAGGGGCGACGCGGGGATGGGTGGCGGTGGGGGACGCGTCCGGCGGGACGGCAGCGGTCATGCGAGGCCGGCGAACAGGGCGGTCGACAGGTAGCGCTCGGCGAAGGAGGGCACGATGCCGACCAGCAGCTTGCCGGCGAAGCGGGGCTCGCGGGCGAGCTCGAGCATGACGTGCACGACGGCGCCCGAGGAGATGCCGACCGGGATGCCCTCGGTGCGGGCGCAGCGGCGGGCGGCGGCGATGGAGCTGCGCTCGGACACGGTGAGCACGGCGTCGAGCACGGCGAGGTCGAGGATCCCGGGCCGGAAGCCGGGACCGATGCCCTGGATGCCGTGCGGGCCGGGCTCGTCGCCGCTGAGCACGGCGGATTCGGCCGGCTCGATGCCGATGACCTGCAGGCCGGGGCGGCGCGGCCTGAGGGCGCGGGCGATGCCGGTGAGCGTGCCGCCGGTGCCGAGGCCGCCGATGACGGCGTCGACCTGGCCGTCGGTGTCGGTCCAGATCTCCTCGGCGGTGGTGGCCTGGTGGATGTCGGGGTTGGCGGGGTTGTCGAACTGGCGCGGCATCCAGGCGCCGGGGGTGCCGTCGACGATCTGCTGGGCGCGGGCGATGGCGCCGGCCATGCCGCTGGCGGTGGGGGTGAGTTCGAGCCGGGCGTCCATCAGGCGCATCATGCGGCGGCGCTCGACCGAGGCGCCCTCCGGCATGGTGACGACCAGGCGGTAGCCCTTGGCGGCGGCGACGAAGGCGAGGGCGATGCCGGTGTTGCCGGAGGTGGGCTCGACCAGGGTGGTGCGCTCCGGCGAGATCAGGCCGTCGCGCTCGGCGGCCTCGACCATGGCGAGGCCGATGCGGTCCTTGACCGAGCCGAGCGGGTTGAAGAACTCGAGCTTGAGGGCGAGGCGGGCGGGGCTGGCCTCCTCGGCCTCCAGGCGCGGCAGGCGCACCAGGGGCGTGGCACCCACGGTGTCGAGGATGCTGTCGTAGATGCGGCCGCGTGCCGCCGGGTGCGGCGGACCCGACGCTGCGGCAGGGCGCGGGCCGTGATCGCCGGGAGGTGGCGCGGGGGCGATGTGGTGCCGGCCGGGGGGAGGAAATGCGTTCATCTGGCGTGACATCCGGGCCGAGTTGGCACATGTCTCGGGGTGGGTGCTGATCCGGGGCGGGTGCCGCGGGGCGGGTGTGGCGCGCGGCTGGCCAGGGTGCCTGCGGTGCGAGTCGGGGGAAGCGGCGGATGCTGGTGCGGCGCGACAGGGCGATGGTGGCGGTGCTCATCATGCTCGACGTCGGCTTCCATGCCGGGCGGAGCTGCACGGTGAGCGCGGCGGGGATCGCCGAGCGCGCCGGGCTGGCGCGGCGGGGGATCGAGCCGCTGCTGCAGGCGCTGTCGCGCTCCGGGCTGCTGGAGAGCGTGCGCGGGCCGCGCGGCGGCTACCGGCTGGGGCGGCCGCGGCGCGAGATCCAGCTGTGCGACGTGGTGCGCACCGCGACCGCCGACGACGCCGCCGGGGAGGATGGTCCGCGCGGGGAGCTGCAGGACGCGGTGGTGGACAGGCTCTGGCACGAGCTCGACGCCTCCTTGTGCGAGCGGTTGCAGGCGCTGACCCTCGACGACCTGCTGCGGCGCGCCGAGGCAGCCGGGCTGCGTCGGCCGTTGGCGGAACCGATCAGCTTCTCCATATGATCGGTAAATCACTATATGATCGGCAAACCACTGTCGCAAGGCGTGGTTGATGCAACAGGCCTGCGTCGATCTCGGGTTCCGCGGCGGGCTCGGGTTCCGCGGCGGGCGCGGGTTCCGCGGCGGGGTCGGCCTCGCCAGCCTGGAGGAGCGCCCTGTCGATCCAGCCAGGTCAGGCCGCGCCCGATTCCGGGCAGGCGAGCGCGCAGGGCAGCATCCGCTTGCGTGGGTGGCGGGCGGGTCGTGGGCGATCCTGTTCAGTCCTCCGCGCGACTTCACTGCGGTGTGCACGACCGGCATCGCGGCGCGGCTGCAGGGGAGTGGCGGCGCGGCAACGCGAAGGTGATCGGGCTGTCGCTTGATCCTCTGGAGCGGCACAGCCTGTCTAGAGAAGGGTTTTCAGAGGCCCCCGGTCTCTGGTGGGTCCGGCGGTCGCCCGCGCCAGGTTCCGATGGCCCGCTCGGGTCGCTGGAATGCGGGAGGGGAGCCCGGCCCTGCTTGATGCGGGCGAACGGAGAGCGACGATGGGCGAGCAGAAGAAGCTTTCGGCGGTGGAGCACCTCAAGGCGGCGAGCCGGGGCTTGCGCGGGCGGCTGGCCGACGAGCTGGCGGAGGGCGGCCTCCAGGTCAGCGAGGATGCCTACAACCTGCTGAAGTTCCACGGCAGCTACGAGCAGTTCGACCGCGACACCTCCACCCCGCGCAAGCAGGCCGGGCTGGAGAAGGAATACCAGTTCATGCTGCGCGTGCGGATGCCGGGCGGGCAGATGACGGCGGCGCAGTATCTCGGGCTGGACCGGCTGGCGGATGATCGGGCGAACGCGACGCTGCGCATCACCACGCGGCAGGGCATCCAGTTCCACGGCATCCTCAAGGGCGACCTCAAGCCGGCGATCGCCGAGATCAACCACACCCTGCTGAGCACGATGAACGCGTGCGGCGACGTCAGCCGGAACGTGATGGTGACGCCGGCGCCGCGGCGCGACGCCCAGCACCTGCGGCTGCAGGCGGATGCGCGGATGCTGGCCGACGCGCTGCGGCCGCGCTCGCGGGCGTACTACCAGATCTTCATGGACGAGCTGCCGGACCCGCGGGTCGACGAGACCGAGGTGCTGTACGGCGAGACCTACCTGCCGCGGAAGTTCAAGATCGGGCTGGTGGCGCCGTCGGACAACAGCGTCGACGTGCTGAGCAACGACCTGGCGCTGATCGCGGTGTTCGACGACGCGGGGCGCGGCGACACGCTGCTCGGCTACATCATGGCGGTGGGCGGCGGCCAGGGGATGACGCACAACAACCCGCGCACCTTTCCGCGCCTCGCAACCCCGGTGGCGTTCGTGCCGGCGGGCGAGCTGATGCGCGCGGTCGAGGCGGTGATCCGGCTGCAGCGCGACCATGGCGACCGCGGCAACCGGCGGCGGGCGCGGCTGAAGTACGTCGTCGAGGACAACGGCATGGAGTGGATGCGCGCGACGCTCATTGAGTACTATGGCGGGGCGATGGAGCCGGCGCCGGCGCTGCCGCGGCTGGTGGTGCCGGAGCTGCTGGGCTGGCACGCGCAGGGCGACGGGTCGTGGTGGCTGGGCGTGCCGGTGCCGTCGGGGCGGATCGCCGACCACGAGGGGGGGGCGCGGATCCGCGGCGCGGTGCGCGAGGTGGTGCAGCGGTTCGGGGCCGACCCGGTGATGACGCCGCAGCAGGACGTGCTGCTGACCAACCTGGCGGAGGCGGACCGGGGGGAGGTCGACGCGATCCTGCGCGCGCACAAGGTGGTGGCGGCGGAGGCGATGACGCCGTTCGCGCGGTTCGCCCTGGCGTGCCCGGCGCTGCCGACCTGCGGGCTGGCGCTGACCGAGGCGGAGCGGGTGCAGCCGGAGTACGTGGCGGGGATCGACGCGGCGCTGGCGCGGCACGGGCTGAGCGACCGGCAGATCAGCCTGCGCATCACCGGGTGCCCGAACGGGTGCTGCCGGTCGTATTCCGGCGACATCGGCATGGTGGGGCGGATGCCGGGGTTCTACGCGCTGTACGTGGGCGGCGACTTCGCGGGCACGCGGCTGTCGTTCAAGCTGCTGGAGAAGGTGGCGGCGGGCGAGGTGGTGCCGACGCTGGACGTGCTGCTCGGGGCGTATGCGGCGGACGGGCGGGACGGCGAGGGGTTCGGGGACTGGTGCACGCGGGCCGGGCGGGAGGCGCTGCTCGGGCTGCTGCCGGAGGAGCGGCGGGCGGCGGCGTAGGAAGCCAGGCCGGGCTCTGCCCGGACCCGCCAAAGGCCTGAGGCCTTTGGGAACCCGTGCCCCAGGCAAATGGATTCCAAAGGCTAGCCTTCGGCGGAGAGTCCAGAGGCAGAGCCTCTGGACTCACCTGCTGGGCGGCGCCGGGTGCCCCGAGGTGTAGGCTTCGCCGACCGGTGTGACGACGACGGTGACATGCAGCAGGCTGTCCGCCTTGGGCGCGCGGAGCTGGACGATGAAGCTGTCGCTCCCGGTGAAGCCGGTGGCGGGGGCGTAGTCGATTTCGGTCCTTGCCCCGACGGTGTGGATGAGCGGCTTGCCGTGGACCGGGGTGGCGGTGACCAGGCCGACCTCGAACGGGCGCCCGGCGGTGTCGGCGACGGCGGCGGCGCAGTAGCCGCCGTCGTTGGTCACGGTCATCGTGGTGCTGGATTCGCCGCCGTCGCGCAGGACGATGGGGGTGACCTCGCAGCCCGCCGCCTTCATCCGGCCGTAGAGGTCGGGCGACGGGGGCGCCGCCTCGACGATCTGCGGCTTGGGCGCGCAGCCCTGCAGGAGTGCGAGGCCCAGCAGTGAGGCGCCAAGGCCGAGCCGCATCGATACGCCTGTCACGTTGCCACTCTCCGATGCCGCGCTGTCCGCCCGGCCGGCACCTGTCCGCCCGGGCGGACAGCGATAGCCTGTGGCGGCGCGCAGGGAAAGATGCTGCGCATGCGGATTCGGGCCGGCAGGCGGGGTTGCGGGTTTGCCGGCGGCAGGCGGGTTCGGGTAGATCGTGGCCCGGGCGCCGGCCGGGTGCAGCCGGGACGCCACAGCTTGCCGCCAGATCGGCCGGATTTCGAGAATGTTGTTGCATTACCACGGTCTAGACCGTCTAGCTCATGTCGAGCTTTATGGCAGCGTTTCGACCGGGGGTGCGGTGCGTCCTGGCGGTCGTGGGAGAGTCGCATGCGTGTCGTGATGTCCGGCCTGATTGCAGCGGCGATGCTGGGCGCGCCGCCGGTGCTTGCCGCGGGGCAGTGCACGCGGCCCGCCGACCGCACCGCGTTCGACACGCAGGGGCTCAAGAGCGAGCTGATGGTGACCGCGCTGTCTTGCAACGCGCAGCCGCGCTACAACGCGTTCATCACCCGGTTCCATTCCGACCTCGGCGTGCAGGAAAAGGCGCTGAACACGTATTTCTCGCGCTCGTACGGGAAGTCGGGGCAGAAGGCGCACGACGACTACGTGACGCAGCTGGCCAACGAGCAGTCGAGCGACGGGCTGAAGGCCGGGACCGCGTTCTGTGAGCGCAACGTGAGCATGTTCGACGAGGTGCAGGCGCTGCGCGGCGCCTCGGAGCTGTCGAGCTACGTGGCGGGCAAGGACATCATCCAGCCGGTGTCGCTGTCGGACTGCGGCGCCGGGGCGCCGGCCGGCAAGGCGAGCGTGCGGCGGGTTTCGAGCAGGAGCGTGCGGCACAAGTAGCGGCGGAC
>CAXSEF010000115.1:0-9125 GCA_964236535.1 uncultured Acetobacteraceae bacterium | reverse complement strand
CGGCCGCCCCGACGGCCGCCCCGACGGCCGCCCGGTAGGCGGGCACGTTCCAGTAGAACGGGCGGAACTCGACGATGCGGCCGTCCTTGACGCGGACCTCCTGCGCCATGGGCAGGTCCAGGGTCTGGCCGGTCCGGCGCGACCGCGTGACCAGCCGGCACAGGATCACCACCACGTCGCCCGCGGCCAGGATGCGCGTGTCCTTGACCGCGAGCTGGTCGAAGGCGTCGCTCATCCTGCGCACCCAGTCCTCGCACCCCGCATGGCCGTGGAACTCGCCGCCCCAGGGCAGGTCGGGCGTCTGGCGGAGCACCACGTCGGGGTCGAGCGTCTCCGCCATCGCCGCGAAGCTTGCGCCGCCATGCGGGCCGCCTGCGTTCATGTAGGCGTGCTCGGCTTCGTAGAACCGGCGGACCACCTCGGCCGGCGCGGACGCGCCAGGGTCGCGCTCGTTTATCGACGACGCTCCCGCCCCGCTGTGTCTCCCCGGCCCGCTCGCCGCGGCGAAGCGTTCTCCGCCATCAGACGCTCACCCCGCCGCCATCGGGATCGCTGCTGTAGGTGGCCGTGCCGCCGCTGCGGAAGGTCTGGGAGGTGCCGAACGTGTCCTCCATGAACTGCATGTAGGTGACCTGCCCGTCCCGCACGTGGGCCAGGACCGCGAACGGCGAGGTGACCGCCTTGCCCAGCGTCGTCGAGCGATAGGTGAAGCGGCCGAACACCGCCGCCTTGCCCTCGCCCTCGAACGTGTCCTCGATCTCGAACGCCTCGTTCTTCCAGTACCGGCTGACCCGGCCGTAGGTGCCGCTGACCGCTGCCGGACCGGTCTGGGTGCCGGTCCACGGCATGATGCGCTTCAGCTCGGGGTTGTCGTAGCTGAGCGAGACGTAGGTGGCGTCGGGCGCGACGAGGGTGCGCACGACGTCCGGATTGGTCGGGTCGGCGAGGATCGCCCGCACGACCTCCAGCGGTGACTTCGGCATGACGTGCTGTCCTTTCCGGGGCGGCGCCCGCCCGCACCCGTGCGCCTCGGGGGACCGGCTGACCTGGCTTGCCGGTGCCGACCAATATATGGATCGATCGGTTCAGATGCAAGGCGCCCCGGCCACGTCGAGGGCGATGAACGCCCGGCGCCCGGCCTCCCGTGGCTGCCGCCGTCAGGCGGCCTTGCGCGTGCGCGTGCGCGGTGGCGCGGCCACGGCGCAGGCGTCCCACACGGCCAGGACGGCGGTGATGCCGGCGTCGAGCGCCGCGAGCGGCACCGCGTCGCGCGCCTGCGTCGCCAGGCCCGCCAGCAGCGCGTCGAAGACCGTGGCCAGGGCCGTCACGTCGGTAGCGGCGCGCAGCTCGCCCCGGTCGACGCCACGCTGGACGCAGGCGCGCAGGCCATCGCGGTTGCGCTGGCGTTCGGTCGCCAGCAAGGCCCGCAGGTGCCGGTTCTCGGGCGAGGTGTTGGCCGTGGACAGGACGACGAGGCAACCGAGCGGATGGGCCTGGTCCGTCTGCATCCGCGCAGAGCCGCGCAGGCCCTGCTCGATGGCGTCGCGCGGCTTCAGGGCCGGATCATGCAACGGCGCGGTCACCTGCCCATGCGTCCGCACGTAGAGGTCGAGCACGGCCCGGAACAGGGCTTCCTTGGACCCGAAGGCGGCGAAGAAGCTCGACGCCGAAATGCCGCCCATCGCCGCCCTGAGCTGCGCCAGCGAGGTCGACTCGTAGCCGTGCTCCCAGAACAGGTGCATCGCCTGTCCCGTCGCCTCGTCCCTGTCGAAGCCGCGCGGACGGCCGGTTCTCGCCATCGTGCCCACTCCAGCCGACGACTTCTGAGATAGGCGATCCGAAAATCGTGGACAAGCGCGCCGGCAGCGCAGTACCAGCGGCCTCCCGCGTGACCGGCCAGGCAGGCAAGGCCAGAGGCTCTGCCTCTGGACTCCGCCAAAGGCTCGCCTTTGGAATCCGTTTGATTGGGGAACGGGTTTCCCGAGGCCTCGGGCCCTTGGCGGGTCCGCGCGGAGGCAGCGCACGGGCCTGCTTCGCCTGCAGGTCGAAGCCCCGGGCCGCTCTACGAGCGCCGACCGTCGTGCGCGCCGGTGCCTACCGCAGGGCAGCCGACAGGGCGGCAAGGCAACGCGCCACATCGGCCTCGTCGGTCCAGACGTGCGGGCTGAGGCGCAGCACGCCGAGCCGGTCGCTGGCGAACACGCCGGCCGCGCGCAGCCGCGCGATCAGGTCCGACGGCAGGCCGCCCGGCACGCGCACGCCGAGGATGTGGGCAGAGCGCACCTCGCGCGACCCGACGACCAGCCCCATGGCCGCGGCGCCGTCCGCCAGCTGGTCGGTCAGCACCCGCAGCCGCGCCGCCACCGCCGCCACGCCCCAGCCGGCGATCAGCTCCATCCCGACCGCGGCCATCGGCAGGGCAACCGGGTCGTCCCGCTCGCCCTTGTCGTAGCGCCGCGCGCCGCTCGCCGGGGCCGGATCGCCGGAGTCTTCCAGCGGAAGGCCGTCCTGCCGGTGCGGTGCGGCATACAGGAAGGCAAGGCTGTACGGACCGAGCACCCACTTGTAGGTGGGGAATGCCAGGAAGTCGGGACGCAGCCGGGACACATCGACCGGCGTCGCCCCCACCGCCTGCGTCGCGTCCACCACCAGCGCCGCGCCCGCCGCCCGGATCGGCGGCGCCAGACGTTCGAGGTCGACGACCGCGCCGTCCGACCAGTGCAGCGGCGTGAGCGTCGCGATGGCGAGCGGCGGCGCGCCCGGCCGCCCGATCGCGTCCAGCAGCGCGGTCGTCCAGTTCCCGTCGTCCGGGCGCGGCACCACCTCCACGACCAGGCGGCGCTCGGCCGCCAGCCGGTCCCAGGCATGACGATGCGACGGGAACTCGTCGGCCACGCGCAGGATGCGCCCGCCCGGCGCAGGCGCGAGATTGCGGGCCGCCGTGGCGATGGCGTGGCTGACCGAGCCCACGATCGCCATGTCGTCCGCCGCAGCGCCGATCAGCGCCGCCGCTGCGGCACGGGCCCGCTCTGCCCACCGCGCGGCATCGTCACGGGCGTGCAGCCACGGCTGGCTCTTGCTCAGGATGCCGGCTTCCCCGGCCAGGCGCACCCGGCGGGGCAGGGGCGCCCAGGCGGCGGCATCCAGGTAGCTGACGTGATCCGGCATCTCGAACTGCTGACGCTGGCAGGCGAGCAGCTCATCCGTGTGCATGGGCCGGAACGCTACAGGAGCGCGCGCTGGCCGGAAAGCCGCCGCTCGCCGGCGCCTGGAGCAACGCCCGGGACGGCGGAACCGGCCCGCAGGCGGACCGCCCGCCGTGTCATGGTCCGCTCCTGACCAGACTCTGGCCGCCATCGACGACGATGCTCTGGCCGGTGATCCACGCGGCGTCGGGCGAGGCGAGGAAGAACACCACCCGGGCGATGTCGTCGGCGGTCGCGAAGCCGCCCAGCGGGATGCTGTCGCGGACGTCCCGGTACAGCTCCGGCTTGTCGCGCGCAAGCCGCTCCCAGATGCCGCCCGGAGCCTCGGTCGAGCCGGCCACCACGCAGTTGACCCGGATCCCGTCCGCGGCCAGCGCCATCGCGCTCGACGCGGTCTGGTGCATGACGGCCGCCTTGATCGCACCGTAGGCCGGACGCTGCGGCGTCGCCCGCAGTGCCGCGACCGAGGCCATGTTGACGACGGAGGCGTGCGCGCTGCGCCTCAGGAACGGCAGGGCGGCGTCGGCCGCCAGGACGCCACCGAGCAGGTCGATGCTCATGCAGGCGGACCAGGCGGGGTCGTTGCTGCCCGACGCGGCCGAGGCGCAATGGACCACCACATCCAGCCCACCCAGCGCCTCGGCCGCCGCGGTGACGAAGGCGGCGAGTGCGGCGCCGTCGGTCACGTCGCACGCGGCCAGGTGCGTCCGGCAGCCCGCCGGCCTCAGCTCGTCCGCGAGGGCGTCCAGCGCCTCCCGGCCCCTGCCGCATGCGGCGACGTCGGCCCCCCGAGCCGCGAAGCCGAGTGTCACCGCGCGCCCGATGCCGCGGCTGCCGCCAACCACGACGGCACGCCAGCCCGCGAACACCCGCACCGTCCCGACCGCCTGGGTCCTGCTCTCTTCGTTCTGCAGCGTGCCCGCCTCCCGGTCGGCCGTCCACGCGAGCTGTTGCGTCGCGGACATCGAGCTACGTGGCCTGGTATTGCCGGATCAAGTCAATCCGCATCGAAGAACGTTCCGCGACCCTGGGTCCTGCTGGCAGGGTTCGCACACCGCAAGCATGACGCGGCAACGCCGAGGAAGCCGGTCAGGGAGTGCTGTCGTTGCGGACCGCTGTACGCGACGCCTGCTTGAGGCGGCTGGACACGAGTTCGATGCGACTGCGATCCTCGTGGACTTGTACCAACCGGCCTCGGGTATGACCGCTCAGGCAGGCTGGGCCGGAGGCTCCGCCTCTGGAATCCCCCATGCTCAAGGCGTCCCCCCTCACGCCGCCCCCTTCTCCTGCAGCCGTGCCAGCAGGAAGTCGCGGAACACCATGACCCGCTTCGAGCTGCGCAGCTCCTCGGGATAGACGAAGAACGCGTCCACCTTCGGCGCCTTCACCTCCGGCAGCAGCCGCACCAGCCCCTCGAGCTCGCCCGCCATCCAGTCCGGCAGCGCCCCGATCCCCAGCCCCGCCCGCACCGCCGACGCCATCGCCGCGAGGTTGTTCACCTCGAGCAACGCCCGGCGCGGCTGCCCCGGCCGCCGCCCCGCCTCCGCCAGCCAGTTCATCTCGGCCACCGGCATGTGGTAGTCGCCGAACAGGATCAGCTTGTGCGCGTCCAGCTCCTCGGCCCGCACCGGCGTGCCGTTCGCCCGGCAATACTCCGGCGAGGCGCACACCAGCCAGCGTATCTCCATCAGGTGCCGCTGCACCAGGTCGGGCTGCCGCGGCGGGTGCATGCGGATCGCGACGTCGGCCTGGCGCATCGCCAGGTCGAGCTCGGCGTCGTCGAGCAGCAGGCTCACCGACACGTCCGGATACGCGCCCAGGAATCCCGCCAGCCGCGGCGCCAGCCACGACGCGCCGAACCCCACCGTCGTGGTGATGCGCAGCCGCCCGACCGGCCGCTCCTTGCTCTCGGTGAGCAGCGCCGCGGTCATCGCGAGCTTGGCGAACACCTCGCGCACCGTGCGGTTCAGGCTCTCGCCCTGCTCGGTCAGGATCAGCCCGCGGGCGTGGCGGTGGAACAGCGGCACCGCCAGCGCCTCCTCCAGCGCCGAGATCTGCCGCGACACCGCCGACTGGCTGAGGTTCAGCGTGTCGCCCGCATGGGTGAAGCTGCCGGCCTCCGCGACCGCGTGGAACACGCGCAGCTTGTCCCAGTCCATCACCGCTCCCGGTCCATCACCGCTCCCAGTCCATCACCGCTCCCGGTCCGTCGCCGCTCTGGAGTCCATCACCGCTCCCGGGTCCGCCACCACGCCCGACCCGCAACGGCAGCCCCCGGTTCCCCGCGAGCGACGCCACCCGACCCAGGCACCCCGGCGGTCACGCCGCCTTCGCCTCAGTAGGCGGCAATGGAGGCGACCTGCTCGTCGACGATGTCACCCTGGCCGGCGAGCCAGCGCTCCGCCTCCAGCGCCGCCATGCACCCGGTCCCGGCCGCGGTCACCGCCTGGCGGAACACCCGGTCGGCCACGTCGCCGGCCGCGAACACGCCATCGATGTTGGTGCGGGTGCTGCCCGGCTCGGTGACGATGTAGCCGTCCTCGTCGAGGATCACCTGGCCGCGGAAGATCGCGGTGTTCGGCGTGTGGCCGATGGCGACGAACACCCCGTCCACGTCCAGCCGCGACAGCGCCCCGCTGCGCCGGTTGCGCAGCGACAGCCCGCACACCGTCTCGGGCTGCCCCGACCCCAGCACCTCCTCCACCTCGCTGTCCCACACCACCCTGATCTTCGGGTGCGCGAACAGCCGGTCCTGCAGGATGCGCTCGGCGCGCAGCGAGTCGCGGCGGTGGATCAGGGTGACGCTCGTCGCGTGGTGGGTGAGGTACAGCGCCTCCTCGACCGCGGTGTTGCCGCCGCCGACCACCGCCACCGCCTTGCCGCGGTAGAAGAACCCGTCGCAGGTCGCGCACGCCGAGACGCCCCCCGCGCGCAGCCGCGTCTCCGACGCCAGCCCCAGCCAGCGCGCCGAGGCCCCCGTCGCGATCACCACCGAATCGGCGACGTAGACATCCCCCGAGTCGCCCTCGCAGCGGAACGGCGCCTCGCCCAGCGCCGCCCCGGTGACGACGTCGTCGATGATCGTGGTCCCGACATGGGCCGCCTGCGCCGACATCTGGTCCATCAGCCACGGGCCCTGCACCGCCTCGGCGAACCCCGGGTAGTTCTCGACGTCGGTGGTGATGGTGAGCTGCCCGCCCGGCTGCAGCCCGGCCACCAGGATCGGCCGGAAGCTCGCCCGCGCCGCGTAGATCGCCGCGGTGTAGCCGGCCGGACCGGCGCCGATCACGAGCAGGCGGGTGCGGTGGGTCTTCGACATCGACGCGGCCTCCGGATATGCACAATGTTACCGGCCCGCCGCACGCAGGCGCAAGCCGCACCGCTGCCGGACCCGCAACGCGCCCGGCCCTGAACATCTGCGGGCCCGGGCCTCAGGCCCCGGCGGGTCCGGGCAGGGCCCGGCCTGCCCCGCTCCCCTCCCGGCACAGGCTTGCGCAGCCCGCCCCGCCGCCCGATCCTGGCACCCGACCGGGCGCGTCCTGCCTCCGGGCCAGCGCGCAGTGACATGGACACCAGCACCCAGGCCGAGCTCGACGGCATCGACCGCCGCATCCTCGACGAGCTGCAGCACGACGGCCGCATGACCAACGTGGAGCTGGCACGCCGTGCCGGCATCTCCGCGCCGCCCTGCCTGCGCCGCGTCCGCCGGCTGGAGGAGGCCGGCATCATCCGCGGCTACCACGCCGACACCGACCCGCAGGTGCTCGGCTGGGAGATCACCTTCTTCGCCATCGTCGGGCTCGACAGCCAGAAGGAGGCGGTGCTGACCGGGTTCGAGACCCTGGTCGCCGGCTGGCCCGAGGTCCGCGAGTGCCACATGATCCGCGGCGGCGGCGACTTCCTGCTCCGCCTGGTCGCGCGCGACACCGCGCACGAGAACCAGCTGACCCGCGGCCTGACCTCGGCGCCCGGAGTCGCCCGGGTGCAGACCCTGCAGACCATCCGCACCAGCCGCAGCCTCGCCGGCGTGCCGCTCTAGCCCGGGTCGTCCCGCGCGCCGGCCACGGCAGCGCCCGTGGAGAGCCTGTTCCTGTACTGACAGGCCTTGAGCGTGGCCGGGCAGGTCGGCAAGCAAGGCCAGAGGCGCTGCCTCTGGACTCCGCCAAAGGCTAGCCTTTGGAATCCATCTGCTTGAGGAACGCCTTTCCAGAGGCCTCAGGCCTTCGGCGGGTCTGGACGGAGCGAGCGCCCGGCCTCGCTTCGCCTCCGGCGGGCCGCCGGTGTTGACAACGCGCCAGGCCCAGCAAACAGGAGCCGCAGTGACCGACGGGCAGACGATCGACACCGCGCCGCGCCCCGGGCCCCCGACCGCCGATCCCCGCCTCGCGCTGCTCGCCCTCGCGGCGCTGACCGCGCTGCGCCTGCTGGTCGCCGCCCGCGCGCCGCTCTCCCCCGACGAGGCATACTACTGGGTGTGGTCGCGCGCCCTCGCCCCCGGCTACCTCGACCACCCCCCGATGGTGGCGCTGTGGATTCGCGCCGGCACGATGCTGTGCGGCGACACCCCGCTCGGCGTCCGCCTGCTCGGCCCGCTCTCCGCGGCACTCGGGTCGTGGCTGCTGTGGCACGCCGCCGAGGACATCCTACCCGGCCGAGGCGCCGGCATCCCCGCCGCCGCCCTGCTCAACGCGACGCTGCTGCTCGGCGTGGGCGCGGTGACGATGACGCCGGACACCCCGCTGCTGCTGTTCTGGATCGCGGCCCTCGCCGCCCTCGGCAGGCTGCTGCACAGCGGCCGAGGCGGCTGGTGGCTGCCCACCGGACTTGCCGCCGGCTGCGCCCTGGAAAGCAAGTACACCGCGCTGCTGCTCGGGCTCGGCCTGGTGCCCTGGCTGGCGCTGGCGCCCGGCGCACGACGCTGGCTGCGCACCCCGTGGCCCTGGGCGGGCGGCGCCCTGGCGGCGGCGGCGTTCGCCCCGGACCTGCTGTGGAACGCCGCGCACGGCTGGGCGAGCCTGGGCAAGCAGGGCGGGCGCGCCGCCGACTGGCAGCCCGCCCGCGCGCTGCGCTACGAGGCCGAGCTGCTGGGCGGCCAGCTCGGCCTGGCCACGCCCCTGGTGCTGGCGCTGTGCGTGGCCGGCACCTGGCGCGCGGCACGCGGCTGGCGCGACCCCGGCCTCGCGCTGCTGGCCGCCCTGACGCTGCCCGGTGCGGCGGTGTTCGCCGAGCACGCGCTGGGCGACCGGGTGCAGGCGAACTGGCCGGCGGTGCTGTATCCGACGGCCGCGCTCGCGGCGGGCGGCCTCGCGGCGCGGCACTGGCGCGGCGCCGCGGCGCTGGGCCTGGCGCTGGCCCTGCCGGTCTACGCCCAGGCGACGCTGAACGTGCTGCCGCTGCCGCGCGGCCTCGACCCCACCCTGGCCCGCCTCGGCGGCTGGGACGGCCTCGCCCGCCAGGTCGAGGCGCTGGACCCGGCGCAGGATGGCGTGCGGCTGCCGATCGTGGCGGAGGAATACGGCCTCGCCGCCGAACTCGCCTGGCAGGAGGCGTCCCGCGCCCGGACCACGCAGCCGGCACCCGGCGGGACCGCAGCGGCGCCGCGGCAGGCCGACCCCCTGGTGCTCGGAGCGGAGCCGCGCTGGTCGCTGTTCCGGCTGCCGCAGCTCCCGCTCGACGGCCGCGCCATGCTGCTGGTGCGCAGCGAGCGGCGCGGCGGCCCGCCGGACCCCGACGCCTGGACCGTCACCCGCGAGGTCGGCTCCGTGACGCGCGAACGCCGCGGCCTCGCCGCCGAACGCTACCGGGTGTACCGCGTGACCGGCAGGCGCGCGTCCGCCGCGGCCATGCCTGCGCCGCAGTAGGCAGGCAAGGCTGGGCTCTGCCCAGACCCGCCAAAGGCCTTGAGGCCTTTGGAAACCC
>CAXSEF010000114.1:0-9140 GCA_964236535.1 uncultured Acetobacteraceae bacterium | reverse complement strand
CTTCGAGGCTGGACCGCAGGGTGCGGCTGTCCAGGATGGCGGCACTCGGCTCCGCATCGCGTCCCGCTGCCAAGCGCAGCACGGCGCGCGGGTCATCGGCCAAGGCGTCGAAGCACCCGGCCGCCATCCAGCGACGGGCCTGCTGGTAGACCGCCGCCCAGAACGGCAGGTCGTTGGGCATTCAACGCCAGGGTGCGCCGGTCTTGAGGACATAGCGCAGGCCGTTGAACACCTCGCGTAGCCCATGCTCGCGCTGCCTGGTTGCCTGCGGCAGAAGCGTCAGCTAGGGCACGACCAGCGCCCACTCGTCATCGGATACGTTAGAAGGATACGGCTTTCGAGCGCTCATGCCCGCGAACCTCGCCGCTACACAGGCGAAGGTCCGTAACCGCCTCTAACTCATTGAGCTCCAGCAATCCGATGACCGCCCTACGAGTCGATATCGGCGAGGGTTGCAGCGGCACGCCCAGCATACCCTCGTGCCACACTAAACCCAGCAAGCTGTCCGCAAGCCGAAACCGACGTCCCGAGATCGGCGGACCCCAATGCCGAACCAACTGAATCCATATTCGTCTCAATGGCCTGCTGCCCCGACAGCGTAGCACTGACCGCCGCGATATTGGCCGGCGTGCCCTGCGTCATGGCTCCTGGAACCGCCACAGCCGCCTGTGCTCCGCCCAGGGCGAAAAACGAGGTGGCCGTCGCGAGATCGGACACCACCTGATTGGCAAGAACCAGACTGGTCGCGAGAACCGTGGCCGCCGTATCCTGAACGACCTTGCAGACCAGACGGTAGGGTATCCACCATGGGCTGCTGTACTCGACTTCCAGCCGCTCGATCACCACAAGGTAAGAAAACGTGTCCCATCGCAGTGGTAAGGTCGCACCGAGTAATCGCAGCTCATCGAGCATCTGAACCCGCATAGAGGCCGCCGGACCGCTAAAGATCCCGGACCAAGTCACATCTGAGGGCTGCGCACCCAGTGCGTCGATCACGCGGCGGCCGCCGAACAGTTCATGCACAGCAAGCTTCTGCAAGCCGCCAAAACTCACGCGCTCCGGGATTTCGAAGTTCTGGAACACCACAGGACCCAGTGCCAGGCGAGTGTTATTCACGACGCCACCGCTGCGCCAGGCCAAGTGGCACTGCGCCTGGAGTCAAAGCCCGTGGGTCCCGCACTCGGCCTTCCCGCCTCCTGGGTCATTCGATCAGACATCCAGCGACCCATTCGGGCGCCGTCAAGAAACACGTCGCCTATAATCGCCTCCCCTTGGTTTCGAGTGCCTTGAGCAGCAGGCGCATAGGATGGCGGGGAGACGTTTCGTGCATCGCTCGCTGGATCGGGCTTTCCCGCTACCGGTGAATTCATGGCGGCTGCAGCTGCCACGACATGAACTCCCCCGTTCTGGGTGGCGCCTGAGCGGTGATGCACGGTCCGCTGCGGTGCTAAACTCGCCACGGATGCGTCCGGCTGAGGCTGAACGACTACTCGTGCGACTGGGCGCGGCGGCACTGCACGAACAACGCGGTCGCCTGTAGCGACGGCCGCTCCGGCACTCGGCAACACCGTCTGGTTCGTGTAGACCCTGGACGGGCTCGCCGAAGTTACCTGTGGGGCAGCACTAGGCGGAGCCGCCAAGACAGTCTGGATCTGCACCGGCACGGCCACAGGCCTTTGTGCCGCTACCGCTCCAGCCGGACTCGGGGCCGCAGCCGTCAAAGGAAGCGGAGCCGGCACCGTCACTGCAGGCCGCTCCAAAACAGGTGGCTTCTCGAGGGCCGTCGGGGCACGTACCGGCACGATAACCTGCGCCATCGACGACGCTGCTGCGCCAGCATCAGACCCGGTCAGCGAAGGAATTATGACGGGCGCCGCACTCGAGCCGATGGGCGTCCGGGGCGTGTCTCCGCCCGTACCGACGGCTGCCGAGATCGAATCTGCTACGCCCTCGGACGGTGTCTTATCCGGCGGCTGGACCGGGGCGGCCCGGCTCGAAATGGCCGAGCTGGTCGCAGGCTGGGCGCCTTTATCCATGAAACCCAGTGCGTCGATGCCCAGGCGCTGCAGCCGCGCAAGCCCGACGGTTGTCGATGCGATCGCGCGGTCAAGGGCGTCGAGGTCGCGACGGACCGCTAAGACTCCGCTGGAGACACCATCCTGCAACGCAAGCTTGATGCCGATCTCGAAGGCTTCAATCATCCAAGAGCATCCCCAATAATCCTGGCAATCGACCGGGCAGTCGGCTCAGCAAGCCGTTCGGCCACGCTCGACAGGAACGGGCGCGGCGGCGTTCGCATGGTACCCGCCTCTTGGAACACGGCGACTGGGTCGTCGCTCCCGATCACCGCCTCGTCTTCCACGACGTCGTAACGGATGCTCGCGCGCAGCAAGCCGCTACGTTTCCAGGGATGGTCGTGCGCATCTCCGGGTGCACCAGACAACTCGCTGCCTACCACATCGGCGATGAGCGCAGCCG
This sequence comes from uncultured Acetobacteraceae bacterium, assembly GCA_964236535.1. Lineage (GTDB taxonomy): Bacteria > Pseudomonadota > Alphaproteobacteria > Acetobacterales > Acetobacteraceae > CAXSEF01. Next base: position 6,662 of record CAXSEF010000114.1, on the reverse strand, counting down.
CCTGCTCAAGTGCTGCCGCTTTCGCCTCGCCAAACGGCAGCTCTCCAAGGCGTTTCGCGATCTCAGCGGGGCTCATGCGAAGGGCTCCAGTTCATGGTGTGCCAGTCGAACTCTCCACCTTCGAGGGTGCCCAGGGCCACGATCCATGCAAGCCGCTCGTCCGGTTCGAGCGAGAACGCGACGTCGAACGGCACCCCGTTCCGAACCAGGTAGAGGCAATCCACCAGGTCGGGGTGCCGGCTCAGTTTCCCGCTAGGCCGCCCGGGGTAGCCTCCGTACTAGGCATAGCATCACCTGGCAGCCCTTCGGCAACCGCACTGATCCCAACATCGCCCAGGCGCGAGATCAACGCCTCGACCTGAGCCTCGCTACACGGCGGCGGGACCGGCACGTCTTCGATCGCAATGACGGACGCGGCAAGCATTGCCATCCCAAGATAGGGCGGATTTTGCGCCAGAGTGGGGCCGATCGCCTTAAACAGCCGCAGCCGGTCCAGGGCGCCCATCCGCCGCAAGGTCAACGACCGGCCATCCCGGTCTGTGACGCAGATCGCAACGCTCGCCTGCGCCACAATCCGTGATGATGGCCCCTCCATGGCTACACTCGAGTCCGGGTGGTGGCGAAGAACTCGAGCTTCTGCTTGACGCTCTGGTCACCCTTCCATGTCCCCGCGTTGGTGAGCTTAAACACCGACCCGTCGAACTGGTACGTCGAGGTCGAGCCGTCCACTTCCGTCACATACTGGTAGAGCGTCCCGGTCGGGAGCGCTCCGGCGGCAAAGTAGTTCGCCTCAAACGTGGCAATCATGTCGTCAACGGAACTGGTCCCGCGTTCGACCTCGAAGCTTCCTTCCCAGCCCTTGGGGATGTCGGCGCCAAGCTGCGTGCCGTCCATGCGCGCGATCCGCACCGGGTTGGTAAGCTGCCTGCTCTCGAACGATGTCACATGAGTGAAATCCACGCGGCCCTGCGGACCAATCACCACGACCTGACAATTTCGACCAAGCGTGAAGCCGTTGTTGGCCATCTTCGCGGCTCCCTATGATACCTGGCCCGTAGGCAGCGTCTGCACACTCACCGTGACAGTCTGCCCGCCCTCCATGTTGACGATAAATTTCTCGTTGATGCCCTGATACTGGACCTGCACGTCACACTGCACGTAGCCGAGATTGGTCCTGCTCTGCGGATTGTTGCTGGTGTCGCAGATCACGCTAAACGGCGTCGTCCCGTCAATACTGCCAAGCACACTCTGCCCTAGTAGGTTCTGCAGAAAACTCAGCTGGGTGGCACGGATGCGGCCGAACAACGCGCCGTTGATTACTTGGCCAACATACTGGCCCATCCCAGAGGAGAGCGTTTCCGCTAGATAGTTGGTCATCCGCGTATAGTTGTCGCCGTTCGTAGCTGAGTTGCTCGAACTGTTATGCCCGCAACGCACCCCCCAGAACGAACCGCCCGGCTGCGGGTTGGCGATGACGTCGATGCCGGCTCCAAAAAGGGTCTGCAGTTCGGCCGAACTATAGGACGCGGTCTGGCCGCTGTTGGGAGCGCCTGACCTCTGGCTCCCAATCACGCTGTATAGAGGCTTGTTCAGGCTGGACTGCTCGGGCGAGAGATTGCCGAGCCGGCCTGCGGCAAAACCCTGGGGCGACACCAGGCGAATTTGCGCGTTTGCGGTATCGCTCCAGTAGATCCAGTCACCAAACATGAGCTTGGCCGCCGGGCTGTCGAGTCCGGTCTGCTGCTTGGTCGCCACTGCGGTATTTATGCTGTCTCCTACTGGGCCGGTCAGGATCATATAGATCCCCTCCGACGCGCCGAACTGCGCTTGTGTTGTCCATTGGGTGCTGTCATCGGCATCAGCAAGCAGCGCCACGCTGCACCCCTGCCCGCGCAGCACATACATGCCTTGCCGAGGCAGCGTGTCTTGCCCGACCAGCAGCGTCGAAGTCAGACCCGTCGCGCCGTCGGTCCCGCCCTGCAGGAACTGTCCGACCACGACTGCCGGCTGGGCGCTTGCCGTCGCACCGAGGGAGGCCACGACCAGCTGCGACGGTCCGCGCAGCGGGCCGTTGCCGAGGTTCACCGCTGCTACGAGGTTGGCCCAGAACACCTGCGGTGTCGGCGCCGCGATGTTGTCGAATACCTCCGGTGTCTGACCCGGCAGGGAAAGGGTGAGCCTCCAGGTTCCGCCCTGGGCCCCCGCCCCGAGTGCCAGGGAGATCTGGTTCCCCAGACTCCCGCTATAGCGAGCATTCAGCAGGATGGTGTAGGTACCCGCGGTGAATCCTAGAGCATAGTTAGCTGCGGAGTCGGTGCCGTCCGTCACCCTGACGCAGCGGAAGGCCTGAGCGCCCTGCTGGACACATGTCGCGACCTGCGTCCCAAGGTCATACGTGCGTGCAATCACAGGGCCGAAACTTCGTAAGCAGTCGGCCATGCCGCCGACGGTCATAGGTTGATTGCTCGGTCCCCATGAAGCACTGCCCACGATGCCGATGACGTTCGTTGGCACACCGTTGAGCACTAGGTTTTGCGGCGGAACGATCTGGACGTAGAGATCAGGGACGGTCAGCGCTGTAGTGTTCAGGCTACCCTGCTGGAATATCGGCATCTAGCGTCCCTCGCTGCTGGCTGCCCTGGCCGGTGGCACAAGAATTGGCTGGCGCTGCTGGCGCTGGGACCCATCGTCCGCCAGTGCGATGCGGACGACGTTTCTTGCATGCTCGCCGCTGATGATCTGCTCAGCAAGCTTGTTGTCGGTGATCAAGTCGCCCACGCGATGTGAACTGAAGGGTTGTACCACGACAAGTGCGGTGTCCAAGATCGGCTCCGTTATGAGATGATGAAGGATTGACCCATTGAAAGACCGCCAAACAGCATCTCTGGCAGTTCGACGATCAGGATCGTTCCATATTCCGCCGTGTAGACGAGGTCGCGCCGGTATAGACCGGCAGTTTCCTGATCATCTAATGTCACGCCGGAGTTGAACCGCAGGCGTGCGGTGCTCCCATCGGCAAGCGGCAGGAAATCTACCGCCGCCAGCGACAAGTCGATCGCCGACGCGGCGACGTCCCGCTGCGCTGGGGACGCAGCCCAAACCGAAACCCGCACCCGCTGCTCCTGCCGTCGCAGCTCTTGCGAGACGCTTGCATCCGCGCCGGTACGGGCGACGATTTTATCGAGATCCGGCAGGGTCAGCGTCGCACCCTGGACCGTCACCAGCTGGTCGGACCCGATCAGCTCTGCCAGTGCAGCAACGACGGTGCTCGTCGTGTCGCCCGGCTGGGTCCGGTAAGTGTAGCGCCGGCCGGACAGCAACAATCCCGCGAGTTGGCCAGGATCGGCACTCCCGGTGAACGTGGCGCTATTGCCTGCCACGATGACCTGCAGCGCAGCCGGACTCTGCACATTCGCGTATTCGTCCGCCCAGCGCGTGGTTGTGCGGCCGCCCGACATTGGGAACACCGAGACGTTCACCACATCCTGTTCGAGGTCGGCGATCAGCGAGGCCGACACTGGCCAGCCGCGGAAGATGCGGCATGCCGCGCCGACCAGGCTGGAATTGCCGATGCCTGACGGATAGATCGTGGCAGCGATATAGCTCATCAGGGCGGTCTCAACGTCGGAAAGATCAGCCATGCACCACCACATTGCGGCCGCTATCGACGAGCCGCGGTAATTCAAACCAACAGCCGGAGGGAACACCGGAACCGACCAGCACAGTATCGTCAGAGCTGCTGCAGCATTATGGCTTGTCTCAAGCGACTGTTGATTTCACTCGCAACCGCCAGCCAAGAAATGATTGCTCCGTCGCCTCGATCAGGTAGGCTCGCCCGGCCTGGTCGTGCAGCAGGTCAGCCGACTGCAACGTCACCGGCAAGCGCGGCAGCAGCACCATCCACAAAGCCGCGCCGGCCTCGGCTGGCAGCCCGCTCTTCCCGCTGCTCCCCGCCACCAGGATGCTGGCCGGCCATTGCGCTAGCAGCAGTTCGCTCGTGTACTCCTGCACGCCGCCATACTGGAGAGCACCGACGCTTGGCGAACCCGTCGGTCGCGTCACCGTGAGCACGCAATTAACCCGGACACATTGCGGCGGTAGCAAATCCTGCTGCGCCGCAATAAAGTAGGTAGCGTCAGGCCCGACCATGTAATCGCCGGGCAACGTGTAGGCGCTGTCAAACACGCCCCACCACACGGCCTGTCCCGGGCCTTGCGGCTTGCGATAGGTGTCGTCCGCAGCATTAAACGACGCGTGCAACCGGAGCACGCGATTAGCCCGGGCCAGAGGCTGCCCGGCGCCACGTGGTCGCAGGACGTCATGAATCGCTCCGAGACGCCGGGCCGCCGCACCGTTCCCCCGCTGGATATGGTTGCGCAGTATGTCCAAATTCACAGTATGCTTATCCTGATCAGCCTGACCTTAACTGGCCCGATACCGGGGCACCGACGTATGCTGCAGCAGCCCTCGATGCCTCATTCACGCCGGCGCCGGAACGCAACGCCGCACTGTTGCGCACTCAGACGATCCAGCTAACACCCGAACTCGCCGCCAATTCTTCGCCTGGCGGCACTCCCAGAAATTGGCACAGCCTCCTTCGCCACTCGTCTAGCAATGTCAAGCGATCCCTAACCTCGTCCGCGTTTCGCGTCCACACGGCCGCCCGGCTGGTGTCGAGCGTGTCGCTCGTCGCGGGGACCGCACACTCCAGTGCCCGCAGAGTCGCGAGGTTTTGCCGGACCACGGCCTCCTCGGTGCAGGCTAGATTGCTGATCCGATACTCGAGCGCGCCGTAAGCCGTGTAGAAACGCCAGCCCATGTTGCCCGCAGCTCCGGCGCCATAGGCAGGATAACCACAGAAGCGACGAATATCGGTCCGTTCTACATCACTGAACACAGCCACCTCTCATCCACAATGACAGCCGGCCGCATGCGCAGTCCCTCTATCACTGGACCAGCAACGGCTGGCCGGTGTCGTAACCCGAGGAATACAGCTAGCCGATATGCTCGATCATTACCGCGCGTTTAAACGCGGCGTTGGTTGCCGTAGGCACCGTAAGGTTGGTCGTCGTGGTGTCCGACGGCGCACAGAAACCGCCAATCCAGTACCAGGATTGCGAGATGATCTGCTGCAGTCGGTCGAGGGGCTCGCGGGTCACCATCGCCACGCCGTCGATTATTGTAATTTCTGCCGCATGCGGCGCGACGTCGTCGGCGGCCATGCCGGCGAAGTCGCCCTCGATCAGCGCGCCCTTGCCCACCATGATCGGGCGGCGGACAGACGCGCCAGCGATCGTCGGATGGGCCTGGACATAAGCTTCCGTAGTCAGCACGAAGCGTACGCCGAGGAACTCGTTCACAACACCCATACCGGGCCGGAATACCTCGTTAGCCGAGCTAAGGCCGATGAACAGCCTCTGAAAATCTGGATCGGCAAACAGCTGCCGCGCACTCGTGGGATCGAGGTAGCAGTTGTATGCTCCGCCGATATCCGGAACGGCGTTGGTGCGCAACGCCGCCACCGCATCGAGCACGTTACCCATTGTCATCTGGTCGGTGGGCGTCAACGCGGCAGTGTTCGTCCGACCGCTAGGTCGCATGATAACCGACGCGGTTGCCGCCTGCACCGTGTTGCCCGCCGTACCGTCGGCTACCGAAACTGCGGTCGCAAGCGTCACCACCCCGGAAACGCCCCCGGGCGCCGTCGATGCATTGACTTGGTCGGCAGCCGCGCCGACCAGCATGTAAGTGTCCGAGCCAACCGTAACTGTCATTGAATACGACGTCGACACCGGGCTCATCACGCCGTTGACAAACACCGTCTGGAACCCGCGGATGTCGTCGACTGCCACCTGGGCGCCAGCACCGGCCAACGTGACTCGAACCCGGGTATTCCCGCCGAAATACGGCGCGAACAGTGCATTTCGGGCCAACTCGTCCAAGCTGCGTGCGGCCTGCTCACCATTGACAAAGGCGTTCTGCAGAAATTGACTGGCTATGCCAACCCTGCTGGTAACCATGTTCAGGTCGGTGGTGGACGCGTAGTGGTTGATGCTGAGGGTGTATTGCTCGACACCCCAACCAGCGGGAACCAGCCCGTTATCGAGGTTCGTGTTGTATTGCGCGGGAATTGGGACTGTTACCGAAGGCTTGAGCCCCGCACGCGTTTTGGTCAGGGTCTCGCCAATCCCAACCGCGATGTCCTCGCGATCAGCACAGGCCCGATAGCCTAGTCGCGAGCGGATCGCCTGTTCAAATTCACGTGCAAGGAATCCCTGCTGGATGATCGGCTGCAGCGCCGCCGGGAAGTTCTGAATGCCCATTCTAACTACCTTGTGTGACGCACCTGGAAAGCCCGGGGCCTGATCCACCCCGCAGCCTGGACGAAGTTTGTGGTCTTATCCAACCCTTCCGGATTCAAGAACACAGGAAATTTATAACAGTATTATAAATAATAACAGAATACATTGTCAATAGAAACTAACTAATAATATTTGCGCGTAGTTATTTTTATGCATATCAGTATAATATATTTACTGATAATTTTAGGTACTGTTTTTAAGGGTTACATTGTAATTACCACACCAGGCGACTAGGGTAGAGCCGGCCGTCGCTGGCTTGTCCTGACACTTATCTGACGTTGACCACGAAGCCACGCATGG
>CAXSEF010000113.1:2782-9164 GCA_964236535.1 uncultured Acetobacteraceae bacterium | reverse complement strand
CCCGCCACGCTGGTCAAGGGGCGGCTCGCCCGTCGCGGGTCTGGGCAGAGCCCAGCTTCCCTCCCTGCTCCCCCACCAGCCGCACCAGCTCCCGCTGCACTTCCGCCGCATCCCCCACCGGCTCCGCGAACGCCACCCGCGCCACCCGCTCATCCAGCCCCAGATCGACCCCGTCCGGATCGACCCCCACCATCCGCCAGGTCCCTGCTTCGCCCCCGACACGGGCGCCCAGAGCCGCCAGCGCCTCCGCCCGCTCCGCATTGCACCGCGCGACGATCCCCGCCTCCGCCGCCTCCAGCGCCACCACGGCCTCCGCCCCCGACAGCAGCTCGTCGCGCCCCAGCCGGAACGCCCGCGCGAACCCGCCGATGAAGTTCGCCCCGCTCGGCTGCACCCGCCACATCGTGAAATCCCCAAGCCCCGCGTAGAACGCCGCATACGGGTGACGCGCCAGCCAGCGCGCCCGGTGCCGCGGGTCGTCGGTCCGCACCGCCACCCCGCTCACCGTCACCCGCGGCCCCGCCTGCGGGTTCGGATCGTCGTTCGCCCCGCTCACCATCACCGCGCAGCGCCCGTCCGCGCGAAGCTGGCGCGTGTGCTCCGACAACCCCGACAGCAGCAGCAGGATCGACCCGTCCACTGCAGTCGCCGGCGTCACCAGCGCCGCGAACGGCTGCCCGCCCGCCTGTGTCGCCAGCACGCCGGCGCTCGCCGCCCGCACCAGCTTGCGGGCCTCCCACCAGGCCGGCTCGCCCGGCGCGCGGAAATCGGCAACGTCGTCCTGTGCCATCGGCTGCACCGCCTGTGAATGCGCAGGCTAAGGATCGGCAGCACCTGCGGAAAGGCAAGGCCGCGACGCCGGACCCCGCGCAACCACCCGGCACTCTCCCTCCCTGGCCACAGCAGCAGGACCACTCGGCACGCGCCCGACAGCCGCGAACCGCGACCGCCGCATCGCCGGTGGGAACGCCCTTCCGCCAAACGCCGGAGGCCTATGGAAGGCCACCTGCTCCAGCGCAACGGCACGACGCCCTGCAGGGAGCCCCAGGGCACGTTTCATTGTGCGGGTCTGGGGCCTCACACCGGCGGCCCCATGCTTTGACCTATAGGCGAAGCAAGGCCGGGCTCTTCTTCCGCCCGCATTCCATCGACCCAAGGGAGCCATCAGAACCCTGCGCGGGCTACGCCCAGACCCGCCAAGGGCCGGGGCCTTTGGAAACCCTTCTCTTAAGCATAGTGGTTCCAAGGGCTTGCCCTTGGCGGAGTCCAGAGGCAGAGCTTCCGGACTTGCTGGCCTGACCGGCCGCGCTCAAGCCCGTTGGTATCAGGCCCGGCGGGTCCCCGCTTGCAATACATGGGGCAGAGCCCTGGCCGTGCCTGCCCGCGAACCGTCCACCGCCAGCCGGCGGCCTCTCCCCCGCTAACTCGGCGTCGGCGAAGGCAGGCCATCGTGGGTCTCGTGGCCGACGAGGATCGCGGTGAAGCCGGCGCGGCTGTCCTGCACGAACAGGCCGCTGGGCCCGGATGGCAGCTGGGCGGCGGCAATCTCCGCGAAGTCGGCGCGCGCCCGCAGGCCGTCGCGCAACAGGCCCAGCTCCGGGTCGGAGTCGGGCCCGAAGTAGAACCGGTGCTTGGGCCACGCCGCGCCCTCCCCGCGCAGGGTGCGCGCCGCGTGGCCGAGGCGGTCGGTCAGCTCGTGGAACAAGGCGAGGGCGGCGTCGCGCGCGGCCTGATCCAGCCCGGCCTCCTGCGCCATGGCCTCGATCTCCACCGGCGACGACGCGATCAGCAGCCTGCTCATGTCCATGCCTCCGCGTGGGTTGCGCGGCAACAGCGGCGCAGGGGGGGCTGGGTTCCAGGCCGCGGCGCGATTTGCTGCACGCCGCGCGCACGGGCCGGGCGTTCAGAGCAGGCAGAGCGCGCGCAGCTCGGCGCGCAGGCGCGGCGGCATCTCGCTGTCGCAGGCGTCGGCCGAGAGGTCAGGCGGTGCCGCGTGGGGCTCCAGGTAGCGCCAGCCCTGGAACGGCCGCACCGGGCGCGGCTCGACCGCGACGAGCCCGGGATCGAGCATCAGGGCGGTGCAGGGCGTGCCGTCGGCGCGGGTGGCCGGCGTGATGGCGGTGACGCGCTGGCGGGCGAGCAGCAGCCCGGCGATCACCCAGTGGATCGAGCCGGCGGCCACAATCTCCGGGCTGCGGCGCGGCGCGGTGCGGGTGAGATGGCGCAGCGGGCCGGCGCCGGCCCGGGCGGCCTGGCTCTGGCGCAGGTGGTCGAGGTCGCGGATGCCGACGGCGAGCTTGATCAGGTGGGTCATCGGCGTTGCAGATGGCACGGCCGAGCGGCGCGCGCGAGGGCGCCGCTCGCTCGGACGGCCGCGCCGGCGGCGCGGTTGTGCCGGGCGCCCCGGGTGCGGTAAGCGGCGGCATGCTCGCGCTCACCTATGTGGCCTGCCTGCTGACCGGCGTGCTCAACGCCGTGCATTCCGGCACCAACGCGCAGCTGACCAAGTCGCTGGCGCGGCCGTGGTGGTCGGCGGTGATCGTGTGCGCGATCTCGGGCGTGGTGGTGCTGGCCGGCGTGGTGGTGACGCGGGAGTCGTTCCCCGGCACGTCGAGCCTGGCGGCGACGCCGTGGTGGGCGTGGGTCGGCACGGCGATCGCGGCGATCGCGGTGATCGCGACGCTGTTCTTCGCCGGCCGGCTGGGGGGTGCGACGTACAACGGGCTGGTGGTGACGGCGACGCTGGTGGCCTCGATCGCGCTCGACCACTACGGGCTGCTGGGCTTCGCGGTGCGGCCGGCGACGCTGCTGCGCATGGTCGGGGGGGCGATCATGCTGGGCGGGCTGGCGATGGTCTGCGTGTTCTGAGGCGTCGAGAAGGCAAGCGAGGCCGGGCTCCGCCCAGACCCGCAAAGGGCCGGCGGCCCTTTGATCCCTATTGTTCAGGCAGACGGCGTACTCGCCGTTGACCGGCGCGCTGCCGCATGAGGTGCCACCCGCCCAAAGTGAATGGTTTCCAAGGGCCCCCGGCCTTTGGCAGGTCTGGGCAGAGCCCAGCCTTGCCTGCTTCTTCCTGACGCCAATCGAGCAGCCCGCGGTCCCGCTCGCTCCCAGACCAAGACCCGACCCGCTGCCGGCCTTGCTTGCCCCGAGCGGTCCCGGCGCGCCATCGTGGCGGCCACAAGCCCGGCCGGGTTCCGCCGGGCCCCAGAGCAAAGGGTTTCGATGACGCAGCACCGCCTCCAGGTCTTCCCCCGCAGCTTCAGGACCGGGCCGGAAGGCACTCGGCTGCGCGACGTCGACGGCGCGGCACCGATCCAGCTGACGGTGGTGTTGCGGCCGCAGACGGCGATCGAGCCGGCCGGTCCGGTGCTGAGCCGCGTCGACTTCGGCCGGCGGCACGGCACCCGCCAGGCCAGCGTGGACGCGCTGGTCGCCTACGCGCAGAGCCACGGCCTGCGGGTGGTGCAGGCGGACGCGGCGAGCCACCGTGTGGTGCTCGCCGGCACCTATGCCCAGGCCGGCAGCGCGTTCACGCCGGAGGCGCTCGGCGTCTACGAGCAGGACGGACGCGAGTTCATCGCCCGCAGCGGCCAGCTGAGCGTGCCCACCGAGCTGGCCAGCGAGGTGGTGGCGGTGATGGGCTTCGACCAGCGGCCGGTGGCGCAGCCGCATTTCCGCCGCCGGGCGCGGGCCGCCGCGGCCGCGACCTCCTATGCCCCGACGGCGGTGGCGGCGCGCTACGGCTTTCCCGCCGGCACCGGGGCCGGGCAGGTCATCGCGCTGATCGAGCTGGGCGGCGGCTTCGAGCCGGCGCAGATGACGGCCTACTTCAAGGCAAACGGCGTGCACCGCACCGGGACGCTCGTGGCGGTGCCGGTGGACGGGCTGGCGAACACGCCGGGCGACCCCAGCGGCCCGGACGGCGAGGTGCAGCTCGACATCGAGGTCGCGGGCTCGGTGGCGCCGGCGGCCGACCTCGCGGTATATTTCGGGCCGAACCAGGGCAGCGGCTTCCTCGACGCGATCACGGCTGCCGTGCACGACACCGAGCGTGCGGTCTCAGTGGTCTCGATCAGCTGGGGCGGCCCGGAAACCGGCTGGGCAGCGCAGGACATGGACGCGATGGACCAGCTGTTCCAGACCGCGGGCGGGCTGGGGATCACGGTGTGCGTGGCCTCGGGCGACAACGGGGCGTCCGACATGCCGGCCAGCGACGGTTCGTCCGGCAGGGAGGAAAGCGGCGACGAGGCGAGCAAGCCACGCAGCCACCACAAGAAGGCCGCGGCGGCCACGCTGACGGTGGACTTCCCGGCATCGAGCCCGCACGTGCTGGGCTGCGGCGGCACCAGCCTGCCGAAGACCGGCGCCGAGGTCGCCTGGAACGACGGTGCAAGCGGCGGCGCGAGCGGCGGCGGCTACAGCACCCAGTTCACCCGGCCGTCCTGGCAGGCCGGGAACAGCGAGACCGGGCGTGGGGTGCCGGACGTCTCCGGCGATGCGGACCCCGGGACCGGCTACGACGTGAGCGTGGACGGCGAGGCGACGGTGATCGGCGGCACCAGTGCGGTGGCGCCGCTGTGGGCGGGGCTGATCGCGCTGGTCAACCAGGCGGCCGGGCGCAAGGTCGGCTTCGTCAACCCGGTGCTCTATGCCCATCCGACGGCGCTGAGCGACATCACCAGCGGCAACAACAACGGCTACAGCTGCACGCCGGGCTGGGACCCGGTGACCGGGCTCGGCAGCCCGAAGGGCGCACAGGTGTTGGCGGTGCTGAAGGGGACGACGGCGACGTCCTGAGCTAAAGGCAAGCAAGCCAGGGCTCTCCCCCTGCCCGTGTTCAACCGCCCAGGCGGGCCCTCGGAACCTTGAGCGGGTACGCCCAGACCTGCCAAAAGGCGAACCCTTTGGCAGCCGTTGTCCTGAGCATTTGGGAGGGCAGAGGTTCGACTTCTGGCGGGATCTCCCGTCTTGAAGGAGGGGCAGGGCTCCTGGTACCGCCGCCTGATCAGGGCCCGCCTCCCAGAGGGCGAGATCAGACGGCCCTGGGCGCATCCCGGGTGGCAAAACCCGCTTTCAGATGTTCGATCATCCAGCAGCCGGCGGATCGGGCGATGCCGCTGTCTGATGGATGGCGGATATGGGCAGAACGCTGCCGCGATGTCCTTAATGGACGGCGGCGCGAGCTTTCCGTCTGCAGTGTCCTGCGCGGCCATGACCATCTCCACGCTGACGGCGCCGCCGGGTTCACGCCCCGTCAGGCGCCGTGGCCTCGCGCCACAGCATGATCAGCGCGGACATGATTGCGGGCCCAAGGAACAGCCCCAGGAGACCCCAGGTCTCGACCCCGCCCAGGATGCCCAGCAGCACCCAGAGAAACGGCAGCCGGGTTGCGCCGCCGATCAGCGTCGGGCGCACGAAGTGGTCGGCGATGAAGGTGACGATGAAGCCGAGCACGATGATGACGCCGGCCGCCACCGCCGAGCCCTGCACCAGCAGCAGCAGCGCCGCGGCGCCGAACACGACCGCGGCACCGAACGGGATCATCGCGGCAATCGCGGTTGCCGCCCCAAACAGCGTCGGGTGCGGCACGTCGGCCAACGCGTAGGCGATGCCCAGCAACACCCCCTCACCGAGCCCAACCAGCACCAGCCCGTCCACCGTGCCGTGCACCGAGGCGATCACCTGCCGCCCCAGTCGCTCACCGCGCGGACCGAAGGCCTGCCGGCTCGCCACCAGCATCTGCTGCGACACCGCCGGCCCGTCGCGGAACAGGAAGAACAGCGTCAGCAGGGTGAAGCCGAACACCACGAAACGGTGCGCGACGAGACTGCCGAACTCGCGGCCGACCGACATCGCGCCGCGCGTGCCCCGCCCCAGCAGCGCCTGCGCTCCGTCCGGGTCGGAGAGGTTCTGCTGCCACCACGCTGCTGCCTGGTGCTGGCCGGCCGGCAGCTTGCCGATAACCGCTGGCACCGGGATGCCGTGCGTCCGCGCGTCGTTCAGCCAAGCGATGATGCCGTGCGCGTCCGCGCCCACCTGGACGCCCGCGAGCACCAGCGGGACGACGAACACCAGCGCCACTGCGGTGGTGAAGGCCAGCGGCACCGCTATGTTGTGCCCGCGCGCCGGCCAGCGCCGCTGCGCGCGCCGGTATAGCGGCCAGATCGCCACCGCGAGGATCGCCGCCCACACCAGCGCGGTGAGGAAGCTGTGCAGCGTCCACAGCCCGAGCAGGACCAGCCCACCCGCGAGCACGCCGCGCGCGATCCGCTGCGAGGTGGTCGCCGCCGGCGCGAAGGCAGAGGGGTCAAGGTCCATGGCGGTCATTCCTGCGGCAGCCACACATGGTGTCGCGTCCGCAGCCCCCCGTCCATCCACC
>CAXSEF010000113.1:0-2682 GCA_964236535.1 uncultured Acetobacteraceae bacterium | reverse complement strand
TCCACCGCGCCGTAGCCGGCGCGCAACCCGCGCGCTGCACCGCGTTGAGGTCACCGAATGCGGAGGCACGGTAATGGTCATGAACGCAGGTGTCACGAAGGCGGGGTTCAGGATGGCGGCGGCACTGAGTCTGCTGGCACTCGCAAGCTGCGTCTCGGGCGGCACCGATGCGTCCGCGCCCTCGATCGGGACGACGACCGGGGTCGTCGGCGCGCCGGGGTCGATGCAGACCAACGGGATGATGATGCAATCGGTCGGTAGCGGCGTCTCCGCCACCTCCGACATGGACCAGGGCATTGGCCAAGGCATGAGCCAGAGCGGCACCGCGATGGGTGCCGGCGGCATCGGAAGCGGAATCCCGCAGTAGCATGCACCGCCTGCGCCAACCCGGCTGCCGCACCTGATCCCGGCTTCCCGGCTCGCAACCCGCGGACTACTCCTCGTGCGTCCCCTGGCGCAGGTTCTCGCGGATCGGTGAAGTCAGGAGGTCTAGAACCGATCGTTCGCCCACGATGATCGGAACGTCGGCCGGCATCCCGGCATACACCGCCACCCCACCCAGCCCGCGCACCGCCTCCAGATTAAGCGCTGCTGCCCGGGCCGGGAACACCGGCTGCCCGTGCGGATCGAGTATTGGCCTACCGCAATACAGACCAGCCGTCCGGTCAGCACCGGCGACCATTGCGCTTTGTGAACGGTCAGCCGCATGTTCATATCACATGTTGACCGACCCGAACGTGCTCGACGCCGGTTGGCGCCACCGACGCCTCGATCAGCAGCCCGTCTTCCGTTCGGCACCAGGTGGAGGATTGGCTGCCTGCGACAATGCTCGCCCGGCATGAGAGGCTTGGTGTCGGTGCCCTGGCAAGGTCGTGATCTGGTGCGCGACCGCGTCGCGCACCACCGCAGCGCCGTGCCGGCGAGCGCGAAGCCGTTATTTTCACGTGGACCGTCGACGTGATCAGGCATCGGCGGCGGCGCAACAGCATCGTGAACCGTGCCGTGCGCTCGACAAGGGTGCCGACGGTGGAGCTGTCGAGACCCAGAATGAGGCCTCCCTCCCAGTAGTCCGGCAGGCTTCTGGCCAACTACGCGGGCTAGCTCGTCGCGATCTCAGTCCTGCTCCGGCGAACCTGCTCCGGCGAAGTTGTCTCGACGGCCTGATATATCAACGGCTTCCCGGTGAGTGCCGCGGTGCCCGCACCGGTCGTGATCGCCCAAGACGTGTCCGGCAATGCACAAGGCGCGGATGTCAGACAGCGAGAATTTCCACAGCGCAGTATCGGCGGATCACGCCTCCCACTTGTGCCAGCAACGCGCCATCCGTGTCGAGGTCCACGAACGCCGCGTCGACCTGACTGTCCGGGCCGTTCAGCCGAAGCAGATCACCGGGACGGTGTCCCCGCGCCAGCCACGATGTGCGCACTACGCCGAAGCCCTGACTGCGCCAAGTGTCCAGCCACCAGCCAAGCCGGTTCAGAACCAGCGCCAGCATCGCCTCAGGGGCGACTTCGCCGCCGACGACGTGCAGCGATGTCGCCGCACAGCCCGCGTCTTCCGGAGCGTGCCGCAGGTTGACGCCGATCCCGAGCAGTAGAGTGAGTCCTGATGGGGTATCCTCGATCTCCAGCAGCAATCCGGCAAGCTTCGCGCCGCCGACCAGCACATCGTTCGGCCATTTCAGCCGAGCCTGGTGCCCCGTTGTGGAGAGCAGGGCTCTCGAACGCTGAGTCGGCGCGTTCACCAGAACCTCCTCAACCGCTTCCGCCACCGCGAGCGCGGCGACGAAGCCAAGTTCTGGCGCGTTCGATCCGACGTCGCGCAGCACGACCGTCATGTGCAAGTTGCCCGCCGGGCTGCTCCAATGGCGGCCTCGTCGTCCGCGGCCGGCAGTCTGCCTTTGGGCCAACACCACGCTGCCCTCGGCTGCACCCTGCAGCGCGAGCTCGCGGGCTTTGTCACTGGTCGACGCCAGCACGACGTATCGATGAACCGTCCATCTTGCTGGAACCGGGGATGTCGCGTCGCCATCAGGCAAAGGAAAGGGGTTCATTGTGCGTCTGCAGTAATGCGTTGTACCCGGATCGCCTATCCTGTTTCAGGCGGCTTGAGCTGGCCGGTCAGATTCCAGCCGGTGTTACGGCGATCGGCTTGCGATGCCTCTTTGCAAACCTGCGACCCACTGTTATACGCCTGCTTCCGCAATGCCTGACCGTCGGGTGCATAGCTCAGTTGGTAGAGCAGCTGACTCTTAATCAGCGGGTCGTAGGTTCGAATCCTACTGCACCCACCAATTCCCAAGGGAAAGGCATGCATCGTGGATCTTACCACGGCAGGATCTCCCTAAATAGTATGTCAAAACCGGTGATTACAGCGAACTCGGCAGGATAGCTTCAGCGGTGTTGCTGGCGGCGGAAGCGGATCGGGATTTCGGCGCGTCGGTGGCGGCGTCTGAAACTGGTCAGATTGGGCCGACTTTACTTTTTGCCTCGATGGCTTCAATCGCCGCCAGTGCCTCTCAAACCGTCGAGAGCGGAATGCCCTAACTCAGCGAAGTCGCCCTGGTCCGGAACCATTTTGCCATCGAGAGTTCTAAGCAGGGGTATCTTTGATTTGTTTGGTGCAGCTTGCGAAAGTTGCGGGGTGCAGCAAGCGTAGCGACAGGTCGACCATGGTGCAGCA
>CAXSEF010000112.1:0-9567 GCA_964236535.1 uncultured Acetobacteraceae bacterium | reverse complement strand
TGCCGACCCGGTGACGCTCAAGCCCGACTGATATAAGGCAAGCGCACCGGCCTCCACGAGGACTGGCCGCCCCACACCGGAGCCACGATGCATTTCTCCGACATCCAGGCCGCCGCCCCCACCCGCGAGCAGCTGGCGGCCGAGTACGCCGCGATCTGCACCCTGCTCGACGCCGGCGCGCTGCACGACGCGCTCGACGCCTGGGACCAAGCCCGCCGCCGCTTCGACAGCTGGACCGCCCTGGTCCACCTCCGCTTCGCCCAGGACACCCGCGACGCCGCCCGCCGCGCCGACCGCGCGGTGGCCGACGAGCTGCAGCCCGCCGCCACCGGCCTCGACACCGCGCTCCGCCAGCGCCTGCTCGCCGGCGACCGCGACGCGCTGGAACGGCGCGCCGGCCGCCACCCGGTCCGGCTCTGGGAGTGCGACGTCACCACCTTCCGCCCGGAGATCGCCGCCGACCTGGAGCAGGAGGCGAGCCTCGCCGCCCAGTACACCGAGCTGCTCGCCGCCGCCGAGATCGCGTTCCGCGGCCAGGTGCTCAACCTCGCCGGCCTCGGCCCCCACGCCGAGAGCCCGGACCGCGACACCCGCCACGCCGCCGAGCAGGCCCGCTGGACATTTTTCGCCGCAAACGCCCCCCGCCTCGACGAGCTGTTCGACCAGCTGGTCCGCCTGCGCCACACCATGGCCCGCAAGCTCGGCGACGCCACCTACACCCCGCTCGCCTACCGCCTGCTGCGCCGCGTCGACTACGGCCCGGACGACGTCGCCCGATACCGCGACCAGGTCGCCGAGCACGTCGTGCCGCTGGTCGCCCGCCTGCTGGAGCGCCGCCGGCAGCAGCAGGGCTGGGACCGGCTGCGCTTCTGGGACGAGGCGCTCGTCGACCCCGCCGGCAACCCCGGCCCCGCCGGCGACCACGACTTCCTGCTCGCCCAGGCGCAGACCATGTTCGACCGCCTCGACCCGCGCCTGGGCGGCTTCTACCGGATGATGGCGCAAGGCCGCTTCCTCGACCTCGACAACCGGCCCGGCAAGCAGGGCGGCGGCTTCTGCACCTCGTTCCCCAGCGTCGGCGTGCCGTTCATCTTCGCCAACTTCAACGGCACCCAGGCCGACATCAACGTGTTCACCCACGAGATGGGCCACGCCTTCCAGAGCTGGGAAAGCCGCCACCAGCCCGGCATCGACAGCCTGTCGCCCACCTTCGAGGCCGCCGAGATCAACTCGATGGGCCTCGAGTTCCTCGCCTACCCCCACATCGGCCTGCTGGTCGGCGACCGCGACGCCGAGCGGTTCCGCCGCATGCACCTGATCGCGAGCCTCGCCTTCCTGCCCTACGGCGTCTGCGTCGACCACTTCCAGCACGAGGTCTACGCCCGCCCCGACGCCACCCCGGCCGAACGCCACGCGATCTGGCAGCGCCTCGAACGCCGCTACATGCCCTGGACCGACTACGGCGACCTCGAACACCCGGCGATGGGCGGCCGCTGGCAGGCCAAGCCGCACATCTACGGCAGCCCGTTCTACTACATCGACTACACCCTGGCGCTGTGCTGCGCGATGCAGCTCTGGGCCCGCGCCCGGCACGACCCGCAGGGCGCGCTCGCGACGTACGTGGCGCTGTGCGGCCGCGGCGGCTCGGCGCCGTTCCGCCAGCTCGTCGCCGAGGCCGGGCTCGCCTCGCCGTTCGATCCCGGCGCCCTCGCCGACGTCGTGCTGGAGGCGACGCGGGCGCTCGGCCTCTGAGAAAGCCAGGCCGGGCTCTGCCCGGACCCGCCAACGGGCTTGGCCCTCTGGAAACCATTTCCACAGATCCTTGACACCACCGATCACGGTGCGCCGCTGGCGCGGCGTGCGCGGTCTGGCGTCGCGCCGGGACTGCGGCAGCGTCCCGGCCATGCGCTTGGCAACCGCCGCTCCGGTGACTACCGTTCGCCACGAACCGTCAGGAGCCTGCGTCGTGGACGTCACCAAGATCAGCACCGGGAAGAACCCGCCGCACGACATCAACGTGGTCATCGAGATCCCGCAGGGCAGCCAGGTGAAGTACGAGATCGACAAGACGAGCGGCGCCGTCTTCGTCGACCGCTTCCTGTTCACGCCGATGGCCTACCCGGCCGCATACGGCTTCATCCCCGGGACCCTGGCCGACGACGGCGATCCCGCCGACGCGCTGGTGCTGACCCCGGTCGGCGTCGTGCCCGGCGCGGTGATCCGCTGCCGCCCGATCGGCATGCTGGAGATGGAGGACGAGTCCGGCCGCGACGAGAAGGTGATCTGCGTGCCGCACGACAAGATCCACACCCAGTGGACCACCGTTCACTCGATCGACGACCTGCCGGAGATCACCGTCAAGGCGATCGAGCATTTCTTCACCCGCTACAAGGACCTCGAGCCCGGCAAGTGGGTGAAGGTCACCGGCTGGGCGGACAAGGCCAAGACCGAGGCCGCGATCCTGCGCTGGATGGAAAACGGCTGAGCGGCCAAACCCCCTTTCGTCGAACACGAATAATCAGCAAGATCAGGATCTCGCAAGACACTCCGCATCCGAGATCGTAGGTTCCGACTGGCGCATGCCAGGCGCTTCCTGCCAGCCGCCGCAGGCATCAGGCTGAAGACGCAGCAAGTCTGGGCTCTCCCTCCGCCCGCGTTCCAACGGCCCAAGCGGGTCACCGAACCTTGCGCGGGCTACGCCAAGACCCGCCAAAGGCCTGAGGCCTTTGGAAACCCGTTCCCTAGGCAAACGGATTCCAAAGGCCAGGCCTTTGGCGGAGTCCAGAGGCAGGGCCTCTGGCCTTGCTTGCCGGGCCGGTCCCGCTCAGCTCCGTCGCATCGCGCTCTCGATCAGTTCCACCTGCAGGGCGATGCGCAGCAGCGGCTCCGGCCCCGCGTCGGGCCGTGGCGGCAGTGCCGAGTGCCCCACCAGCGCCGCCTCCAGCGCATCCGTCACCCACCCCGCCCACACCTGCGCCTGCGCTCCCGTCACCTGCGGGTCGTGCTGCACCGCGATCAGCCGCGCCACCAGCCGGCGCAGCGCCGCGTCCACCGCCATCGCCGCCTCCACCCGGTGCCGGTCGCGCCGTCGCGGCTCCTGCAGCGCCCGGCCGATCGCGGCCTCCAGGTTGTCGCTCGCGAGCCCGGCCTCCCGCCGCGCTGCGGCCAGCAGCACGTCGCGCTCCCGCGCCGCGCGCTCGCCCGCCGCCGCGTCTGCCACGCCCCCCGCCTCGACATCCCCCGCCTCGACACCCCCCGCCCTGGCGCCACCCGGCTCGGCGCCCCCCAGCCTGGCATCGCCCGACCCGGCGCCCCAGGCGCGCGCGCCGCGCGCCGCCTGCAGCACGGTTCGCGCATAGCGGACATGGGCGCCGATGGTGCGGACCAGCTCGGCGGGCAGCCGGTCGGGCTCCCAGCTCGGCCACAGCAGCAGGCTGCCCGCCACCGCGATCACCCCGCCCACCAGGGTGAACAGCGCGCGCATCGCCGCCACCTCGAGGCTGCTGTGCCCGGGCTCGACCAGCTCCACCAGCACGACGATCTGCGGCGTCAGGCAGGCGATGTACGCGCCGTAGCTCACCTGCCGCGCCGCGAAGCCCACCACGCAGAGCGGGAACATCAGCCCGGCCAGCGCCAGCGGCGAGTGCGCCAGCATCGCCAGCCCGCCGCCGATCAGCGCGCCCAGCACCGTGCCCCCCACCCGCTCCAGCGCCCGCTGCCAGGTGGCGGCGAAGAACGGCTGCATCACCAGCACCACGGTATACGGCAGCCAGTGGGTGAACGTCGTCTCGTACGACAGCGTGACCACCAGCGCCGGGGCCGAGATCACCGCCGTGCGCGCCGCGTGGCGCAGCATCACCGAGCACCAGGTCAGGTTGTCGCGGACCGGGCCGAGCACGCGCATGCGCAGCGTCATCGCCGCCTCGCCCGCCCCGGCGGCGCCGAAGCGCCGGCCGCCATCGGGACCGGACAGCGCCAGCATGACGCGCAGCCGGTCCGCCATCGCCGCCCCCAGCCCGGCCAGCGCCGCATCCTCGCCCGCCGCCTCGCCCAGCCGCCGCACCGCCCCCTCCAGCGCCGGCCCGCGCTCGTCGCGGTCGTGCCGGATGTCGTGCGCGACCTGGTGCAGCAGCGCCTGCAGCAGGTCGAGCAGCCGCGCCGCCGCCGCCGCGGTGGCCGGCGGCGGCGGCTGCTCCAGCAGGTCGGCGAGACCGATCAGCGTGGCGAACAGCTGGTCCGCGGTCTCCAGCCGCAGGCTCGCCTGGATCGCGCGCTGCCCGGCCTGGCCGCGGCCGCGTGCGAGCTCCAGCACCTCGACCCGGGCGCGCTCGAGCGCGTTGCGCACCGCGCGGCGATGCGCCAGGGCATGCGCCTCCCACCGCTGCGGCCCCGGATCGGCGATACCCGCCAGGCTGCGCAGGTCGACTGCCAGCTCGCCGAGCATGTCCCACACCTCGGCCACCGCGACCCGCGCCTGGCGCGCCGGGTACAGCCGCCAGATCACCAGCGCGAGCACGGTGCACCACAGGCCGCCGGCCACGAACATCGCCGCCACCACCAGCGCCGCGTGCACCGACAGCGGCTCGTCGAGGCCGAACACCAGCACCACCGTCAGCACGTTGCCGATCGCCGCCGCCGCCGGCCCGTAGACGCGCAGGAACGCGTTGCAGAAGATCACCGCGCAGGCGAGCGGCACCACCACCCCGATGCCGAGCGGGCGCAGCACGCCGAACCCCGCCCAGAGCACGGCACCCGCGAAGCTGAACGCGAGCAGCCCGGGAATGCGGCCGCGGATCGGCCCGCCCACGTCGCAGAAGCAGGTGAGGTTCGCGCCCAGCGCCATGTAGACCAGCGGCGGCCAGCGGATCCACTCGTTGGCGATGATGACGACCGCGCAGGCCAGCGCCGCCCGCACCCCCTCGGCGATGTCGAGGCCGTGCAGGTCGAAGCCGACCGGCAGCCGCGCGAGGTCGCCGCCGGGGCGACGGAGGGAGGCGGTTCGCATGCCGGGCACCCGGAAGAGAAGCAGGGCGTTCCCATCGCCCGAACCGGGCAGGCAGGCAAGGCCAGAGGCTCTGCCCCTGGACTCCGCCAGAGGCTAGCCTTTGGAATCCCTGTGCTTAGGAAGCGGGTTTCCAGAGGCCCCGGGCCTTTGGCGGGCCCGGGGCGCAGCCCTGGCCTAGGCCGCCTTCGCCATGCCGCGCAGCACGTACTGCAGGATGCCGCCATGGCGGTAGTACTCCACCTCGTCCAGCGTATCGACGCGGCAGATCAGCGACACCTCGTCCTCGCGGCCGTCGGCACGGTGGATGCGCAGCGGCAGCCGCATGCGCGGCGTGATCGTCTCCAGCCCCGCCAGGTCGAAGGTCTCGTCGCCCGCCAGCCCCAGGGTGTGCCGGTCGACGCCCAGCGGGAACAGCAGCGGCAGCACCCCCATGCCCACCAGGTTCGAGCGGTGGATGCGCTCGAAGCTCTCGGCGACCACCGCCTTGATGCCCAGCAGCATGGTGCCCTTCGCCGCCCAGTCGCGCGACGAGCCCATGCCGTACTCCTTGCCGCCGAAGATCAGCAGCGGCACGCCCTCGGCCTGGTAGCGCATCGCCGCGTCGTAGATCGCCATCTCCTCGCCCGACGGCATGTGCCGGGTCATGCCGCCCTCCACGCCCTCGACCATCTCGTTCCTGATGCGGATGTTGGCGAAGGTGCCGCGCATCATCACCTCATGGTTGCCGCGCCGCGACCCGTACGAGTTGAAGTCCGCCTGCCGCACCTGGTGCTCGCCCAGGTACTCGCCGGCGGGCGAGGCCTTCTTGATCGAGCCCGCCGGGCTGATGTGGTCGGTGGTGATGTTGTCGCCGAGCAGGCCCAGCACCCGCGCGCCCACGATGTCGCCGCGCGCCGCCGGCTCCATGGTGATGCCGTCGAAATACGGCGGGTTCTTCACGTAGGTCGAGCCGTCGTCCCAGCGGTACGTCTCGCTGCCGGTCTCGACCTGCAGCGCCTGCCACTCCTTGGTGCCCTTCGACACCTCGCCGTAGCGGCGGACGAACTGCTCGCGGCTCAGCGAGCTCGCCACCAGGTCGGCGATCTCCCGGTTGCTCGGCCACAGGTCGCGCAGGTATACCGGCTGCCCGTCGCGGTCGGTGCCGAGCGGTGCCGTGGTGATGTCCTCCATCATCGTGCCGAGCAGCGCGTACGCCACCACCAGCGGCGGGCTCGCGAGATAGTTGGCGCGCACGTTCGGGCTGATCCGCCCCTCGAAGTTGCGGTTGCCCGACAGCACCGACACCGCCACCAGATGGTTGTCCTCGATGGCGTCGACGATCTCCTCGGCGAGCGGGCCCGAGTTGCCGATGCAGGTCGTGCAGCCATAGCCCACCAGGTTGAACCCCAGCGCGTCGAGGTCCGCGCTCAGCCCGGCACGGTCCAGGTACTCGGTGACCACCTGCGACCCCGGCGCCAGCGAGGTCTTCACCCACGGCTTCGGCGTGAGCCCGCGCGCCCGCGCCTTGCGCGCCACCAGCCCCGCCGCCACCAGCACGTAGGGGTTCGACGTGTTGGTGCACGACGTGATCGCCGCGATCACCACGTCGCCGTGGCCGATCTCGTAGCTGCGGCCGCCCACCGGCGCCTTGCGCCCGGTGTCGTGCGCCGGCACCCCCAGGCTGCGGGTCAGCTCGACCCTGAAGGCGTCGGACGCCGTCTTCAGGCTGACCCGGTCCTGCGGGCGCTTCGGCCCGGACAGGCACGGCTCGACGGTCGACAGGTCGAGCTCCAGCGTGTCGGTGAACATCGGCTCCGGCGTCGAGGCGTCGCGGAACATCCCCTGCGCGCGCAGATACGCCTCGACCAGCGCCACCCGCTCCTCGTCGCGCCCGGTCTGGCGCAGGTAGTCGAGCGTCAGGGCGTCCACCGGGAAGAACCCGCAGGTCGCGCCGTACTCGGGCGCCATGTTGCCGATGGTCGCCCGGTCGGCAACCGGCAGGTGGTCGAGCGCGTCGCCATGGAACTCGACGAACTTGCCCACCACGCCCTTGGCCCGCAGCATCTGCGTCACCGTCAGCACCAGGTCGGTGGCCGTCGCACCCTCCGGCATCCGCCCGCTCAGCCGGAAGCCGATCACGTCGGGGATCAGCATGGCGATCGGCTGGCCAAGCATCGCCGCCTCCGCCTCGATCCCGCCCACGCCCCAGCCCAGCACGCCCATGCCGTTGACCATGGTGGTATGGCTGTCGGTGCCGTACAGCGTGTCCGGATAGGCGAAGGTGGTGCCGCCGATCTCGGCGGTCCACACCGCCTGCGCCAGATACTCGAGGTTGACCTGGTGGCAGATCCCCGCCCCGGGCGGCACCACGCGGAAGTTCTCGAACGCCTCCTGGCCCCAGCGCAGGAAGGCGTAGCGCTCGCCGTTGCGCTCGAACTCGATCTCGACGTTGCGCTGCAGCGAGTCCGGCGTGCCGGAGACGTCCACCATCACCGAGTGGTCGATCACCAGGTCGACCGGCACCAGCGGGTTCACCTTCTGCGGGTCGCCGGCCAGCCTGGTGATGCCGTCGCGCATCGCCGCGAGGTCGACCACCGCCGGCACGCCGGTGAAGTCCTGCATCAGGATGCGCGCCGGCTTGAACGGCACCTCCCGCGTCGAGCTGCCCTTCTCCAGCCAGCCGACGATCGCGGCCGCATCGGCCACCCGGTACGAGCGACCGTCCTCGAAGCGCAGCACGTTCTCCAGCAGCACCTTCAGGCTCACCGGCAGGCGGTCGACGTTGCCGACATGGCTCGCGGCCTCGGGGATCGAGAAGTAGTCGTAGCGGCGGCCGCCAACATCGAGGGTCCGGCGTGTGTTGAGCGTGTCGTGCCCGACGGTCTTCATGGCGGTCCTTTTCGCGAACGCGGCACGCGCCGCCGGCTCGATCCCCTGTCCCCGGTTACACCATACCCATGTATCGTGCGTCCAGGTTGCGGCACCCCCTCCGCCCGGCCGCGGCGGCATGGCGGCCGCACCCGCCAACGGCCAACAAGCCCGCCAACGCTGCGCGGCAAGGGGAGCAGATGCGGCTGCAGGCGGCAGGACTGGCGGTGATCCGCGGCGAGCGGCTGGTGCTGCGCGACGTCGGGCTCGCAGCCGCGGCCGGGGGCGCCACGCTGCTGCTCGGCCCCAACGGCGCCGGCAAGTCGACGCTGCTGCGCGTGCTGGCCGGGCTGCGCCGCCCGGACGCCGGCACGCTGCTCTGGGACGGCCGGGACGCGCTCGCCGATCCCGCCGCCCACGCCGCATGCTGCGCCTACCTCGGCCACGCCGACGCCATCAAGCCCGGCCTCACCGCCGCGGAGAACCTGGCGCTTGCCGCGCGCGTCGGCGGCGGCGGCATCGCCCGGGCGCTCGACCGCGTCGGCCTCGCCCCCCTCGCCGAGCTGCCGGCGCGCATGCTCTCCGCCGGGCAGCGCCGCCGCCTGGCGCTCGCCCGGCTGCAGCTGTCGCGCGCGTCGCTGTGGCTGCTCGACGAGCCGACGCTGGGCCTCGACACCGCCTCGGTCGCGCAGTTCGGCGACATGCTCGCCACCCACCGCGCCCAGGGCGGCGTCGTGGTGACCGCAACCCACCTGCCGCTGCCGCTGCCCGGCGCCCTGGAGCTGCGCCTTGGGCGATGACCCCCCCGCGCACCAACCCTCGCGCGGCGAGGCGGCGGTCCCCGGCGCCCGGGACCGGCAGGGCGCCATGACGGTGTTCGCCGCCCTGCTGTCGCGCGAGCTGCGGCTCTCGGTCCGCCACGGCGCCGACAGCCTGGGCGCGGTGCTGTTCTTCCTGCTTGCCGGCGCGCTGTTCCCGCTGGCGATCGGGCCGGCGCCGGACATGCTCGGCCGGCTGGCGCCCGGCGTGGTCTGGGTCTGCGCCCTGCTGTCGACGCTGCTGCCGCTCGACCGCCTGTTCGGCGCCGACCTCGACGACGGCTCGCTCGACCAGCTGCTGCTCACCGGCATGCCCGCCGGCGGCGTCGCCCTGGCCAAGGCCTGCGCCCACTGGCTCGCCACCGGCCTGCCGCTGCTGCTCGCCGCCGCCCCGCTCGCCACCATGCTGCGCATGCCCCCGTCCGGCATCCCCGCGCTGCTCGCCGGACTGCTCCCCGGCACCCTCGCCCTGTCGCTGCTCGGCACCACCGCAGCGGCGATCGTGCTCGGCGCCCGGCGCGGCGGCGTGCTGCTGCCGCTGCTGGTGCTGCCGCTCGCCACCCCGGTGCTGATCTTCGGCGCCGCCGCCGCCGACGCCGCCGCAACCGGACTCAGCCCGCGACCGCACCTGCTGCTGCTCTGCGCGGTGCTCGCCGCCGCGGTGCCGCTGTGCCCGCTCGCGGCAGGGGCGGCGCTGCGCGGGGCGGTCGAGTAGCAGGCAGGAGCAGGCAAGGCCAGAGGCTCTGCCTCTGGACTCCGCTCAAGGCAAGCCTTGAGAATCCCTGCGAAAGCGACAGCCCGGGGCGGCCTGCCACGACTCCTTAGGCATTGATCTATGAACGCAGCAAGGGTGGACCCTAGCTCCGCCCGGACCCACCAAAGACGTGAGGTCCTTGA
>CAXSEF010000111.1:0-9604 GCA_964236535.1 uncultured Acetobacteraceae bacterium | reverse complement strand
TCGCATCGAGAAGGTGTTCGGCACCTGCAAGCGCAGCTGCGGGCTGCGCCGCATGTCAAATGCTACCCTCAGGAGTATGAGCGGAGCAAGGCTGGGGCCGGCCCGGACTCGCAAAGGACCGGCGCCCCTTTTATCCCATTACTTAAGCATAGGATTTCAGAGGCTCAGCCTCTGAATTTACTTCAGGCTTCGGTCTCCGGGGGCTGGAACACCACAGCGCGGTCGCCTTTGGTCGGGGCGAACCCGACCGGGTCCTCCTGGGAGGCGAGCAGCAGGCCGCCGCCGGGCCTTAGGAGGATCAGCACATCCAGGTTCGCGTCGAGGTCATCAAGGAAGTCGAGGTCGACGACGCGGCAGCGCCAGCCCTGGGAGAAGCGGCTCGTGCAGGTGGCGTGGTCGAGGGGCGGCAGGCCGAGCGCTTGGCCGCGCAGGTCGCGGCTCACGCCGCGCTGCAGGTCGATCTCGCCGCCGGGGGGTGCAAGCTGGAACACGCGGCGGCGGCCCAAGTCGGGCATCAACCGGGTGCAGACCAGGCCGTTGTAGATGTCGTTCGGGGTGGCGGCGAGCAGGTAGTCGACCGGGCGACCGGAGAGCTGCTCCTCGCCGCGGTCGGAGACAAGATCGGCCTGCAGCACCGGGATCGAGCGCATGCGGGCCTCGTCGAGCGCGCCGGGGTAGGTGTCGACCAGCAGCACCGGCAGCCCGGCCTCGTGGAGCACGCGGGCGAGGTCGGTGCTCCACGGCGAGGCGCCGACGATCGCGAGGCCGGGGGTTGTGGGCAGAGCCAGGCCGAGCCGGCGGGCGAGCGGGCCGAGGGTGAAGCCGTGCAGGACCATTGTCGTGGCGATCAGGGTGAACACGGCTGGCACCACCAGGACGGCGCCGGGGTAGCCCGCCTGCTGCAGCCGCAGCCCGGAGACGCCGGCGACGGCGGCGGCGACGATGCCGCGCGGCGCGAACCACGCGGACAGGGTGCGCTCCTGCCAGCTCAGGCCACTGCGCACGGTGGCGAGCAGGATGCAGGCGGGACGCACCGCGAACAGCATCGCTGCGGTCAGCAGCAGCACCGGTCCGGAGATCTCGGACAGGGTGTGGCGGTCGAGGTCGGCGGTCAGGGTGATAAACAGTGCCGAGACTAGCAGGACGACGAGCGATTCCTTGAAGCGGCGCAGCTCGGCGAGGCCGGGGATGTGCAGGTTGGCCAGGGTCACGCCGTAGATTGTCGCGGCGAGCAGCCCGGCGCCGTCGATCAGCAGGTTGGCGCCGGCGTAGGTTCCCATCGCCAGCACCAGCAGCATCGGCGTCTTGAGGTACTCGGGGACCTGGTCGCGGTCGAAGGCGAAGCGGGTGCCGAAGCCGGCGCCCACGCCCAGCGCCACGGCGAGTGCGGTGCCGGCGGCGATCTGCGGCAGCAGCGTGCCGGCGAGGCTCTGTCCCGGACGCCCGGCAAGCACCAGCACCTCCAGCGTGCCGGCGGCAAGGATGGCGCCGATCGGGTCGTTAACGATCGCCTCCCATTTGAGGAAGGCGCTGGCGCGGCGTTCCAGCCGGGTGACGCGCAGCAGCGGCAGTACGACGGTTGGTCCGGTGACCACGGTGATGGCGCCGAACAGCAAGGCTGGGCCCCAGCCCATCGCGCCGATCCAGTGCGCGGCGGCGGCGCCTAGGGCGAAGTTCAGCGGCAGGGCGAGCGCGGTGAGGCGGAGCACGCCCTCGCCGGCGGCGCGCAGCTCGCGCAGGTCGAGCGCGAGCCCGCCCTCGAACACCACGATGGCGACGGCGAGGCCGACCAGCGGGCGCAGCGCGTCACCGAACTGCACGGACGGGTGCAGCAGCTGCAGCCCGGGCCCGGCGAGCAGGCCGGCGGCGAAAAGCACAA
The DNA here is from genome assembly GCA_964236535.1 of uncultured Acetobacteraceae bacterium. GTDB lineage: Bacteria > Pseudomonadota > Alphaproteobacteria > Acetobacterales > Acetobacteraceae > CAXSEF01. The sequence continues at coordinate 7,725 of CAXSEF010000111.1, read as the reverse complement.
CGATGCCGGGCAGGCGCAGGCGCCAGGCCAGCCACTGCGCGAACACGCCGCCGCCCGCGATGCAGAGGACCGCGATCGCGCCAGTCTGTTCCAAGAGGGGTGCTCCGCGCGATTGGGGGGTGGGTCCGGGGTTTAGGGGGGAACGGCAGGAGAGGAAAGGCACGGGATTGGCCCTGGCGGGTTCCCCCTGCCGGGACATGGGGCGCACCCTGGTCCTGCCTGCTTTGCGTCGCGTGGCAGCCGTGCTTCGCACGGGCTACGCGAGGCCGTGCGTCTCTGCGAGAACGCGGCGATGAAGATACCCGCCTGGCTGCCGGTCCTGCTCGGCGTGCTGACCGCCGTAGGCCCGGTGTCGACCGACATGTACCTGCCGGCGTTCCCGGCAATGGAGCGCTCGCTGCACGCCGTGGCCGGCTCGGCGCAGATCACGCTGGCGACCTGGTTCGCGGGGCTCGCGGTCGGGCAGATGATGCAGGGCACGCTGTCGGACCGCTACGGGCGGCGGGTGCCGCTGCTGATTGGCACGGCGATGTATACGCTGGCGTCGGCGGGTTGCGCGCTGGCGCCGGACATGACCAGCCTCTCGGTGTGGCGCGCCCTCGCCGCGGTGGGTGGTTCGGCGTCGATGGTGGTGCCGCGCGCGGTGGTGCGCGATCTCGCCGACGGGCACGAGGCGGCGAAGCTGATGAGCCGGCTGATGCTGGTGATGGGGGTGGTGCCGATCCTGGCGCCGACGCTCGGCGGTGTCGTGCTGGGGTTCGCGGACTGGCGGACGATCTTCTGGATCGCGGCGGTCTATGGCGTGACGTGCCTGGGGCTGGTGGCGGTGCTGCTGCCGGACACGCTGGCGCCGGAGCGGCGGGTGCGGCTGCGGCCCTGGGCGCTGGCGCAGCGCTTCGTGTCGGTGGTGCGTGACCGCGGCTTCCTCAGCCACACGCTGATGGCCGGGTTCGCCTCGTTCGCGCTGTTCGCGTTCCTGGGCGGTTCGCCGCCGGTGTTCATCGAGCAGTTCCACGAGACGCCGACGCAGTTCGGCCTGGTATTCATGGGCACTGCCGGCGCGTTCATCGCCTCCTCGCAGATCAACCCGTTCGCGCTGCGCCGGTTCGGGTATGCGCGCGTGTTGCAGTCTGCATCGCTGGTGCTGCTGGTGGGTGCCGTGGCGCTGCTGGCGGATGCGACGACGGGTGCGTGGGGGGTAAGCGGGGTAATGCTGCCGGTACTGGTGATGTTCGCGATGTTCGGGTTCATCTCGCCGAACGCGGCGGTGGGCGCGCTGTCGAACCATGCGGCGCAGGCGGGTGCGGCTTCGGCGCTGCTGGGCACGCTGCAGTTCGTGCTCGGTGCGCTGAGCGGGACCCTGATCGGGCTGCTGACCGACGGGACGCCGATGCCGATGGCGGTGATGATGCTGCTGGGGGCGGTAGGCGTGGTAGCGGCGGAGCAATGGCGGCCGCGGGCATTGACCGGTCAGCGAAGCAAGGCTGGGCTTTGCCCAAAGCCACCAAAGGCCTGAGGCTTTTGGAATCCCTTCCTTAAGCATGGGGATTCTCAAGGCTTGCCCTGAACGGAGTCCAGAGGCAGAGCCTCTGGCCTTGCTTGCTTGGGGGTGCCGGGATGAATCCTGTGGTGGGCGTGGCGGCCTGTGTGCATCCCGCGCCCGACGGGGCGCGGCACGGGGTGGAGGAGCAGTACCTCGCGGCATTGCGCTCGGCGGGAGTACTGCCGCTGCTGGTGGCGGGGATGGGACCGGAAGACGGGTTGCTCAAACGGCTCGACGGGCTGCTGCTGCCGGGTTCGGAGAGCAACGTGGCGCCGGCGCTGTACGGGGCGGGCGAGGACGTGACGCCGGGGCAGCACGATCCGGCGCGCGATGCGACGGTGCTGCCGCTGGTGCGGGCGGCGCTGGCGTGCAAGATGCCGGTGCTGGCGATCTGCCGGGGGCACCAGGAGCTGAACGTGGCGCTGGGCGGCAGCCTGCACCAGGCGGTGCACGCGTTGCCGGGACGGCTCGACCATCGTGCGGACCCGGGGCTCGGCGCGGCGCAGTGGAATCCGGCGCACGCGGTGGCGTTGTCGGGCCGGCTGGCGGCGATGCTCGGGCGGCGGGCAGCGCGGGTGAATTCGCTGCACGGGCAGGCGATCGACCGGCTGGGCAAGGGCTTGGTTGCGGAGGCGGTGGCGCCGGACGGGGTGATCGAGGGGGTCAGGGTTGAGGGTGCGGCGTTCACCTTGGGGGTGCAGTGGCACCCGGAGCGCGGGGCGGACCCGGACGGGGTGGGCGCCGCGCTGTTCAGCGCGTTCGCGGCGGCGTGCCGGGGATATGCGGGCATTGACCCGCAAGCAAGGCTGGGCGTTGCCCAGACCCACCAAAGGCCTGAGGCCTTTGGAAACCCGTCTCTTAAACAAATGGATCCCAAAGGCTAGCCTTTGGCGGAGTCCAGAGGCAGAGCCTCTGGCCTTGCTTGCCTAAACGGTCCTGCCCAAGAGGGTCGGAGGCCTGCGGGCGCACACGGTCGATCCTTGCCGTCAGGGGCGTGCATCGGGTTGGGGCCAGGCCAGGAGAGCCGTCTCGACGATGTCGTCCAGCGTTGCGCGATCACCGAGCGCGCGGTGCATGACGCCGAGGCTCTGGACCACGGCGCAGTAGAAGCGGGCGAGACGGCGTGGCTCGGCGCCAGGGGCGATCCTCCCGTCGTCCCGGGCTCGCGCGAACGCGGCCTCGAGCACGTCCTCCATCGCCCGTACGCCGGCGGCGACCTGCGCTTCGGTGGGGCGGCCGCCGCCGCCCGCCGCACAGGTGGCGGCGATCAGGCAGCCGCGCGGCCGGTCCGGCGCGTCCATGCGCTCGACGATGGCGTGGAGCATGCGCGACAGTCCGGCGAACACGTCGGCATCGTCAAGCTGGCGCAGCGGGCCCGTGCCCTCCGTCTCGGCGTAGCGCACCAGCGCTGCCTGGAACAGCGCGGCCTTGTCGCCGAACGCGTTGTAGATGCTGCCGCGGCCGAGCCCGGTCGCCTGCTCCAGGTCCTGGATCGAGGTCCGTTCGAACCCCTGCTGCCAGAAGATGCGCGCCGCGAGATCGAGCACGTCGTCCCTATCGAACCGTCTGACGCCTGCCATCGGTTGCCTCCGTCGCGCTGGATTGCCGACGCCATATTTGACCAGACGTTACAGGATGGTCCAGGGTCGTCGAATCATACGACGTCGGAGGGTGCGCTGGCAGCGGAACAGCAGAGGGTCGCGCTGATCGTGGGCGCAGGTGGGGGGCTCAGCGGATCGCTGGCCCGCAAGCTCGGGGCCGCGGGTTTCCAGGTGGCGCTCGCCGCGCGCGATACCGGCAAGCTCGCGAGTCTGGTCGGCGAGACGGGCGCGCAGGCGTTTGCCTGCAACGCTGCCATGCCGCAGGACGTCGCGCGGCTGTTCGACGAAGTGGCAGCCCGGCTCGGCGCCGTCGACGTGGTAGTCTACAATTCGAGCGGGCGCGCCCGCGGGCAGCTGGTCGAGCTCGACCCTGCGGAGGTGCAGCGCACGCTTGCGGTCACGGCGTTCGGGGGATTCCTTGTCGGGCAGCCGCTACATGTATGAGGCGGAGCGCCACTGGAGCATCGTCGACGCGCAGCTCGGCAAGGGCCGCTACATGGTGGCCGACACCTATTCGATCGTCGACATGTCGGTCTGTGGCTGGGCGCGCGCGCTCCCGTTCATCTTTGGCCCCCAGGGCTGGGAGCAGCATCCGAACGTCAAGCGCCTGGTCGATGAGATCAACGCGCGCCCTGCCGCAGAGCGCGTTCCGGCACTGGCCACCCGTTACGAGTTCAAGCAGGAGACGAACAAGGAGTCCCGCTGCGCCATGTTCCCGCAGAACGCCCGCCTGGCGACGGTTCGAGAAGGTTGACGATGTCCGCAGGAATGACCGAGCCGTCCGTCTATGCGCCGCCGAAGGTCTGGCGCTGGGACAAGGAAAACGGCGGCACGTTCGCGAATGTCAACCGTCCGGTGTCGGGCGCCACGCACGACAAGGCGCTGCTGGTCGGCCGGCATCCCCTGCAGCTCTATTCGCTGGCCACGCCGAACGGCGTAAAGGTCACGGTGATGCTCGAGGAGCTGTTGGAGCGCGGCCACGTCGGGGCAGAGTACGATGCCTGGCTGATCCGGATCGGCACTGGCGAGCAGTTCGGCAGCGGCTTCGTGGGCGTGAACCCGAACTCGAAGATTCCGGCGCTGATGGACCACGGCGGCCCGGCACCGATCCGGCTGTTCGAATCCGGCGCGATCCTCATGCACCTGGCGGAGAAGTTCGGCGCCTTCCTGCCCAGCGACCCCGCGGTGCGTGCCGAGTGCCTGTCGTGGCTGTTCTGGCAGATCGGCAGCGCGCCCTATCTCGGCGGCGGCTTCGGACATTTCTACGCCTACGCGCCGACGAAGATCGAGTATGCCATCGACCGTTTCGCCATGGAGGCGAAGCGCCAGCTCGACGTGCTCGACAAGCGCCTGGCGGATCATGCCTACCTGGCGGGCGACGACTACACCATCGCCGACATCGCCGTCTGGCCCTGGTATGGCGGCCTGGTGCGAGGGATGCTGTACGAGGCGGGCGAGTTCCTGCAGGTCCAGGACTATGCCAATCTCCGGCGCTGGGCCGACAGCATTGCCGAACGTCCCGCCGTGCAGCGCGGCCGCATGGTCAACCGCATCTCCGGCGAGCCCTCCGAGCAGCTGCATGAGCGCCACGACGCGGGCGACTTCATGACGAAGACGCAGGACAAGCTGGCGGCTGCGAGGAGCCAAGCCGGTCCGGTGGACTGAAGGCGTAATGAAGGCCGGCGACGACAGGCCCGAGGCGGCGCGCCGGGTCCGCGAGGCGCCCCAATAAAGGGTTCTCAAGGCCTGCCTTAAGCGGAGTCCAGAGGCAGAGCCTCTGGCCTTGCCTTTACTGAGCCAGCGCCTGGGTCCGCACCAGGCGCGCATAGAGCCCGTCCTGTTCGAGCAGGCCCGCGTGGGTTCCCCACTCGACGGCGCGGCCCTCGGCCATGGCGACAACCAAGTCGGCGTCGCGCACGGTGGACAGGCGGTGAGCAACGACGATGGTGGTGCGGTTGGCGCGCAAGGTGGCGAGGGCCTGCTGCACGGCGGCCTCGCTTTCGGCGTCGAGCGCGCTGGTAGCCTCGTCGAGCAGCAAGATGCGCGGGTCGCGCAGCAGGGCGCGGGCGAGGGCAATGCGCTGGCGCTGGCCGCCGGACAGACGCTGGCCGCCGGGGCCGACGCGAGTGGCGTAGCCTTCCGGCAGGCTGGTAACGAAGTCGTGCGCGGCGGCGGCGCGAGCGGCGGCCTCGATCGCGGGGTGGGCGGCGCCGGGGCGGCCGTGGCCGATGTTGGCCGAGACGCTGTCGTCGAACAGCATGGCGTCCTGGCCGACGTAGGCGATCGCGTCGCGCAGGCTGGCCATGGTCACGTCGCGCAGGTCGCGGCCGTCGAGGGTGATACGGCCGGAGCCTACCTCGTGCAGGCGCGGGATCAGCGACAAGGCGGTGGACTTGCCGCCGCCGGACGGGCCGACCAGCGCCACGGTGAGGCCGGGCCGCGCCTCGAAGCTCAGACCGCGCAGGCCGGCACGGCCGTCGGGGTAGGCGAAGCCCACGCGTTCGAAGCACAGGTGGCCGCAGCCGGGCGGCAGGGCGACGGCGGCGGGCGAGTCGAGGATGAGCGGCGCTTCGTCGATCACCGAGAACACCCGGACGAGGCCGGCGAGGCCTTCCTGCAGCGCGGCGTTGAGTGAGCCGAGTGCGCGCAGCGGCTGCGAGGCCAGCAGCAGAGCGGTGACGAAGCCGGTGAAGTCGCCGAGCGAGGAGCCGCCCATCGCGGCGCGCCAGCCCGCGAAGCCGAGCACGGCGGCGACGGCGGTGCCGCCGAGCACCTCCAGTACCGGCTCGACGCGGGCCCGGCCGCGGGTGATGCGCAGCAGGGCGGAGTAGAGCTTGGCAAAGCTGGCCTCAGCGCGGGCCTGCTCGACGCCTTCGAGGCGGAAGGCGCGCACGGTGCGGGCCTGGGTGAAACTCTCGGTGAGCAGGGTCGCGGTTTCGCCGACGCGCTCCTGCATGCCGCCCGAGGCGCGGCGGACCCGCTTGCCGATGCGCCCGATCGGCACCGCGGCCAGCGGGTAGAGCAGCCCGGCGAGCAGGCTCAGCTCCCAGTCGAGGTAGATCATGGAGGCGACGAGGCCCACCACCATGGCGACGTTGCCGACCGAGTTGATGGCGCGGATCATCGCCTCGCGGATGGTGGCGGCGTCGGTGGTGAAGCGGGCGGCGAGCTGGGCCGGGGCCTCGCGCTCGACGCGCGACAAGTCGGCGTGCATCAGGTGGCTGAACATGCGGCCCTGCAGGTCGCGCACCACCAGCAGCACCAGCTTCTGCAGCAGCACGGTCTGGCCGTACTGGGCGGCGGACTTCGCGGTGACGACGGCGACCACCAGCAGCGGCACCTGGTAGAGGATGCGGGGGTCGCGGGCCTCGAACATGGTCAGGGCGCGCTGGATCACCACGGGGTAGAAGGCGGTGAGCCCGGCCATCACCGCGGTGAGCAGCAGCACCAGCAGCAGGCGGCCGCGATGGCGGCGCAGCTGGTCGCGCCACAGGCGCAGCAGGAGCGGGCGGGTGCCGAACTCCGCGTCGACAGGGGCGATGTTGGTCATGGCGTCCATGGTAAAGGCGTTTAGCACCGCCGGACTCGGTCGCGAAGGCAAGGCCAGGGTTCTGCCGAGGGCTGCGCCATTTGGGTCTCTGTCTCAGAGCTCATCCGGGAGGTTTGACTTCATTTTGAGTAAGTTGCGGCGCAGCGCCTGAGCATGATGCGGGTCATGGCGAGGCGCACGAAGGCGGCGGCCTTGCGGGTGTGGCGTTCATAGTCCCGGCACAGGCGACGATTGCGGCTGATCCAGGCCAGGGTTCGTTCGACGATCCAGCGCCTGGGCAGGACCACGAAGCGATGCGGGTCGGACCGCTTGACGATCTCGAGCTGCCACGAGCCGGTGCGTGCCACGAGCGCGGCCATCCTGGGGCCCTGATAGCCACCGTCACCGACGAGACGCTCGATGAACAAGAAGCGCCGACGCGCCTGGCTCAGCAGCGTCTCGGCGCCATCGCGATCCTGCACCTGGGCCGAGTGCACATCCACGTTCAGCAGCAGGCCGAACGTGTCGACGAGGACGTGGCGCTTGCGACCGAGCACCTTCTTGCCTGCGTCATATCCCTAGGGATCAAGCGAGCGCCCGCTTTTACAGCGCCCTTGGCGCTCCGGGCGTCGAGGATAGCCGTGGTCGGGCTGGCGTCCCGGCCTGCCTGCTCCCGACACCGGACATACAGCTCGTGGTGGATGCGCTCGATTGTGCCGCTCCACTCCCACAGGTCCAGGGTGTCCCAGACCGTGCTGCGCGGCGGCAGGTCAGATGGCAGGGCATTCCACTGGCAGACGGTGGAGAGCACATAGAAGACGGCGTTCAGCACCTCGCGCACGTCCACCTTGCGAGGCCGCCCACCCCGCTTGGCCGGGGGTATCAGCGGGGCGACCAGGTCCCACTCGGCATTGCTCAGGTTACTCGGGTAGCGCAGACCTCGACGGTCAGCAGCGCGACGATGCTCGGGCTTCCACATGCGGCGCTCTCCAAACCAGCGCCAACGACGGAATCACAACCGGCTCACCCGACTCAACTTCTTTCCGGATGAG
>CAXSEF010000110.1:0-9826 GCA_964236535.1 uncultured Acetobacteraceae bacterium | reverse complement strand
CTCGGGCCGTTGGAATGCGGGCGGAGGGAAGCCCAGCCTTGCTTCGCCTGCCGGTCGATGCCCGAATCGGTGGTCACATGCACCGCTCCGGGGCTCAGCCCCCGGCGGAGTCCAGAGGCAGCGCCTCCTCACCCGACGACCCCAGGCGCTGCGCCACCCGAAGCACCCGCCCCAGCGTCATCCCCTGCACCACGATCGTGAACACCACGATCGCGTAGCAGCACGTGAGCAGCGTCCCGCGGTACGGACCCGGCGGCAGCGACAGCACCAGCGCCACCGAAACGCCGCCGCGCAGCCCGCCCCAGGTCAGCGCCGCCAGCGTCACCGCGTCCCCCTGCCGCGCCGTGGCCGGCGTCGCCAGGTCGAGCACCCCGATCGGCAACCCCACGCTCACCGCGCGCGCCAGCACCGCGAGCACGATCGACGCCGCCGCCGCCGCCGCCAGCCGCCACGAAAAGTCGATCGCCACCAGCTCGAAGCCGATCAGCAGGAACAGCAGCGCGTTGAGGATCTCCTCGACCAGCAGCCAGAACAGCCCGATGCTGCCCCAGCTCTCCTCGCTCATCGCATGCCGGCGACCCCGGCTGCCGATCAGCAGGCCCGCCACCACCACCGCGATCGGCCCCGACACGTCCACCAGGTTCGCCACGCTGTAGGTCAGCGTCACCAGCGCCAGCGAGATCATCAGCTCGACGTCGTGCGTGTCGATGCTGCGCAGCGCCAGGAACGCCACCCCCCCGGCCCCCAGCCCGAGCGCGAACCCGCCCACCGACTGCTGCAGCACCCCCTCGGCGAGCGCCGCCGCCGCCGACCCCGCGCCGCCCGCCGCAGCCGCTCCCCCGTTGGTCGCCGCATCCAGCAGCGCCAGGAACGCCACCACCCCGACGCCGTCGTTGAACAGGCTCTCCCCGGCGATCGTCGCGCGCAGCTCCCCCGACAGCCCGACCCGGCGCAGCAGCTCCTGCACCGCCACCGGATCGGTCGGCGCCACGATCGCGCCCAGCACCAGGCACCACGCCACCGGCACGCCCAGCCCCAGCCCGCCCAGCACCAGCCAGATGCAGCCCGCGAACAGCCCCACCGCCAGCGCCACGCCCACCGTCGACAGCAGCAGCACAGTGCCGCGCCGCCGCCACAGCATGTCCAGGTCGACCTGCAGCGCACCCGCGAACAGCAGGAAGCTCAACGCCCCCGACAGGAACGTGCGCGGCAGGTCGGTCTGCGCGACGATCCGCTCCGCCGCCGAGCGCAGCCCCAGCCCCGGCCACACCGCCTGCACCGCCACCAGCACCAGCGACGCCGCCATCGCCAGCACCAGCAGCCCGACCGTGTTCGGCAGCCGCAGCGTCACGTGGTTGAGCGTGCCGAACAGCGCCGCCAGCCCGAACAGCAGCGAGATGAGCTGGAAGCTCGTCACGCGACGGAACCGGCAGGCAGGGCTGGGCTCTGCCCGGACCCGCCAGGGGCGCGCCGCCCCCGGGCCGGCACCATGAAAGCCGTCCTATTTCTCGGCGAACGCCTTTTCGATCACGTAGGCCCCCGGGTCGGCGTTGCTGCCTTCCTTCATCCCCATCGAATCCAGGATCGCCTTGACGCCGGCCAGCATCGCCTCGCTGCCGCAGATCATCGCCCGGTCCAGCTGCGGATCGAGCGGCGGCAACCCCAGGTCGGCGCACAGCTTGCCGCTCTGGATCAGGTCGGTGATCCGCCCCCGGTTGCGGAACACCTCCCGCGTCACCGTGGGATAATACAGCAGCTTGTCGCGCACGTACTCGCCCAGGAACTCGTGCTCGGCAAGGTCGGTCGTGATGTACTGCGTGTACGCCAGCTCGTCGACCTGGCGCGTCCCGTGCACCAGAACCACCTTGTCGAACCGCTCGTACGCCTCGGGGTCCTTGATCAGGCTCATGAACGGCGCAAGCCCGGTCCCGGTCGAGAAGAAGTACAGGTTGCGCCCCGGCAGCATGTTGCCCAGCAGCAGCGTCCCCGTCGGCTTGCGCCCGACCAGCACCGTGTCGCCAACCCGGACGTGCTGCAGCCGAGACGTCAGCGGCCCGTCCGCCACCTTGATCGACAGGAACTCGAGCTGCTCCTCGTAGTTGGCGCTCGCCATGCTGTAGGCACGCAGCAGCGGCTTGCCGTCCACCTCCAGCCCGATCATCGCGAACTGCCCGTTCTCGAACCGCAGCGTCGGCGCCCGCGTGCAGGTGAAGCTGAACAGCCGGTCGGTCCAGTGGTGCACGCTGAGCACCTGCTCTGCGGTCACACCCTTCAGCGCGACCGGAGCAGCCTGCGGGGCGGGCGGTGTCATCTCGTTCATGCGACGCAACTCCGGGCACTCGGGTGGGCAGACAGGTGGCGGCCGGCCGACCCGGATCAAGGGCCGCCTGCCGCCAGTAGACCCAACGTGCCGCCGGTCAGCAAGCAAGGCCGGGCTCTGCCCAGACCCGCCAAAGGGCGGAGCCCTTTGGAAACCCTTCCGCGAAGCAAGCGCCAGGCTGCGCGTTTGCCACCCTGGATCAGGGGTGCATTCTGAATGCTCAAGTCATCAAGTTTACCAACGACATCATCGTGGACGTAGTAATGGACAGGCACCGGCCTTGGAAACAATCTCTCAAGAAAGACACACAATTTGTCTCTGGTTTTCTAACCCATGCTTCTATCAAGATCGAAAGTCCTTGTTCTATACAAATATACTTTACTCAGAAAAAATGATCTTTCCCATAGTCTACCGCATGTGTCGAAAACTTGCCTTGATGGGCTATTCCTCACCATTACTTGGTAAATAAAGGAGCCTGAAACTGAATAATACACGTAGTTTTTTACCATCGGATGATCTTTTCCAGTGATCGCGCTCAAAGTCCAAGCGCAACGGGACGCCCGGCGTTGGTAACAAGCCACTAAGCTTGTTTTCTATTTCAAACCTCGGCAACCAACCCAGGAAGCTCGTGACGCGATACGTATCCCAGACGCGGTCCTCGCCCCACCCCCGCGCCGTCCGCGCCGTCCAGCCTCCAGGCGCCGCCCCGACCCAGGCCGTCACGCCAAGCCGGACACCGCCCCCGCCCGTCACGCGCCGCGTGACACCCGCCGTCACGCGGCGCCGGACACCCCCCGCAAAAGTGTCCGGCGGGACCGGACACTTCCACCCCGAAAGTGTCCGGTCCCGCCGGACACTTTCGTCTCAGGAACGCCGCACTGTCCGGCCGCATCGGACACTTTTCAGCCCGTCCCCGGCTCCGCCCGCGCCCGCCAGGCCCGGAATCGACCACCCTGTGCATCACCCGGACCCCGTCCGCCCGGTCCCGGCACGCCCGCCCCCGCCCGCCCCGTCGCCGCACCCGACCGGCCGACGCACCAGGGTCCCACCCCTCGACCCCTTGGGCATGTGCGGGTCCGGGGCCTCAGGCCCCGGCGGGTCCAGGGCGGCGCCCTGGCCTTGCCTCAGTGCACCCCCACGATGGCCAGGACGTCGTTGCCATGCGTGTCGCGCACCTGCACGTCCCTGCGATGCCACCACCCCCCGCCCAGCGACTGGAACAGCGCCGCGGTATCCCCAAGCCGCACCGCCTCCGCCTGCACCAGCGTGAGCCGCGCCAGCAGCTCCGCCTGCTCGGCGTTCAGCAGCACCAGGTAGGCCACCTGCCCCAGCCGCAGCTGCGTCTGGGTGATCGCGAGCGTCCGCGCCGCCGCCACCTCGGCCACCGTCGCCAGCCGTACCGCGTCCGCGTCGGACTGCAGCGCGCGCAGCGAGTCCGCCACGTTCTGGAACGCGCTGATCACCGTGCTGCGGTACTGCGCCGCCGCCTGGTCGAACGCCGCCTGCGCCAGCCGCTGCTTGTGCAGCAGCGTGCCGCCGTCGAACACCGGCTGCGTCACGCTCGCGGCGATGGTCCAGAACCCGTTGCCCGGGGTGAACAGCGCGTTGAAATAGTTCGCTTCGCTGCCGCCCTCCGCCGTCAGGTTGAGCAGCGGCAGCCGGTTGGCGATCGCCACCCCGATCAGCGCGCTCGCCGAGTGCATGTTCGCCTCCGCCTGCTTGACGTCGGGCCGCTGCTCGACCAGCGCCGCCGGCAGGCTCACCGGCAGCTGCTCCGGCAGGTGCAGCGATCCCAGATCGAAGGTCTCCGGCACCGCCTGGCTCGGCAGCCGCCCGCTCAGCGCCGCGATCAGGTCGCGCTGCTGGGCGAGCTGCTTCTGCAGCGGCGGCAGGCTCGCCTCCGCCTGCGCGGTCGCCGCCTCCTGCGCCAGCTCGTCCACCCCCGCGACCTGCCCCAGCGCCAGCTGCTTGCGCAGCAGCCCGAGCAGGTCGCGCTCGATGCGCACGATCTCGGCCGTCGCCTCGATCTGCCCGCGGATCGACGCCTCGGTGATCGCCGCCCCCACCAGGTTCGCCGTCAGCGTGAGGTACGTCGCCTCCAGCTGGTAGCGCTGGTCGTCCGCCATCGCCACCAGCGACTCGACCTGGCGCCGGTTCAGCCCGAACACGTCCGGGTTGTACGAGATGCTGAGCTGCGCGGTCTGCAGGCTGTAGTACGGGTTGCCCGACGCCGAGGCCGGCGACAGGCTGGAGGTCGGCGTCTTGTTGCGGCTCGGCGCATAGTTCGCGTTCAGCACCGGGAAATAGCTGCCCTCCTGCGCATAGACGTTCTCCCGCGCCTGCCTGAGCGACGCCTGCGCCGCCGCCAGGTCCGGGTTCGACGCCAGCGCCCGGCTGACCAGCGTGTTGAGCTTCTCCGAGTGGAACAGCCCCCACCACTTGCCGGGGATGTCCTGCCCGGGGCTGAGCACCTGCGTCGGGTTGCCGGCGGTGCCGTCCGCGACCAGCCGCACCGGGAGCGGTTCCGGCGTGTAGCCCGCGACCCTGGGCGCCGCCGGCGGCCTGAAGTCCGGCCCCACCGCGCAGCCCGCGAGCAGCCCCGCCGCACCCGCCAGCGCCAGCCCCGCCGCCCGGCGCGTGCTCATTCCGCGGGTTCCGGCTGGGCGCCCTCGACGCCGCGCGACACCCGCCGGGAGAACAGGTCGACGAGCACCGGCAGGATCACCAGGATCAGCACCGGGGCGAGCAGGATGCCGCCGACCACGACCAGGGCGAGCGGCTTCTGCACCTGGCTGCCGATCCCGGTGGCGAAGGCCGCCGGCAGCAGGCCGACGCAGGCGGCGATGCAGGTCATCATCACCGGCCGGAAGCGGGTCTCGGCGGCGTGCAGCACGGCCTCGTCGCGCGGCATGCCGTTGTCGATGAGCTGGTTGTAGTACGAGAGCACGAGGATGCCCTCCATCACCGAGATGCCGAACAGGCCGATGAAGCCGATCGCGGCGGAAACGCTGAACGGGGTGCCGGTGAGGAACAGGGCGAAGATGCCGCCGACGACGGCCATCGGCATCACGCTGGCAACCAGCAGGGTGTCGGTCAGCGAGCCGAAGTTGATGAACAGCAGCAGCACGATGAGCAGCAGGGTGAGCGGCACCAGCAGCTCGAGGCGGGCGATGGCCTGCTGCAGGTCGCCGAACTCGCCGACCCACTCGGTGTGGTAGCCGGCGGGAATGCGCAGCTCGGTCGCGATCTTCTGCTGCGCCTCGATGACGGCGCCGCCGAGGTCGCGTCCGCGGACGCTGAACTTGATCGGGATGTAGCGCTCCTGGCCCTCGCGGTAGATGAACGAGGCGCCCGAGGTCAGCTTCACGCTGGCGACCTCGGAGAGCGGGACCTGGACGACCGCTCCGCTGGCGTTGGTGGCGCCGATGGCGATGCGGCGGATCGAGTCCAGCCCGCTGCGGAACTCGGGCGCGAGGCGGACCATGATCGGGAAGTTCCGGTCGCTGCCGTCCTCGTACAGGTTGCCGGCGGCCTGGCCGCCGATCGCCGCCTGGACGGTGGCGTTCACGTCGCCCGGGGCGAGTCCGTAGCGCGCCGCCCTGGCGCGGTCGATGTCGATCCGCACGCTGGGCTGGCCCAGCGAGTTGAACACCGCGAGGTCGGTGATGCCCGGCACGGTCGCGAGGACGCCCTTGATCCTGTCTGCCGTGCGTTCGAGCACGTCGAGGTTGTTGCCGTACAGCTTGACCGAGTTCTGGCCTTTGACGCCGGAGGCGGCCTCCTCGACGTTGTCCTCGATATACTGGGAGAAATTGAACTCGACCCCGGGGAACTTGCTCTCCAGCGCGGCGGTCATGTCGGCGGTGAGCCGGTCCTTGTCGACGCCTGCGGGCCAGGTGTCGAACGGCTTGAGCGGCACGAAGAACTCGGAGTTGAAGAACCCGGTGGCGTCGGTGCCGTCGTCGGGCCGGCCGTGCTGCGAGACCACGGTAATGACCTCGGGGTAGCTCCTGATCAGCCGGCGGATGCCGTCGACGGTGGGGCTGCCGGCTTCGAGCGAGATCGAGGTCGGCATGGTGGCGCGGATCCACAGGTTGCCCTCCTCGAGCTTGGGCAGGAACTCGAGGCCGAGGCCGTGCACCGCGACGCCGGCGCAGAGCAGCAGCAGCGCCACCGCGCCGAACGTGATGACCCGGTTGGCGAGGGCGAAGTAGAGCACCGGAGTGTAGGCCCGGCGCATCAGCCGGATCATGATGGTCTCGCGCTCCTCCACCTGGTTGGGGAACAGCAGGGCGCTGAGCGCGGGCGAGATGGTGAAGGTCGCGATCAGGCCGCCGATGATGGCGTAGGCGTAGGTCTTGGCCATCGGGCCGAAGATGTGGCCCTCGATGCCGCTCAGGGTGAACAGCGGGATGAAGCTCGCGATGATGATGGTGGCGGCAAAGAAGATCGCCTTGTTCACCTCGATCGCCGAGTGGGCGATGACCGCGAACTTGCCGCCCAGCCCGGAGTTCGACGACGAGCGGTGGACGATCCCGGAGCGCTGGAAGCGTTCGCCCGGCCCCTGCGCCAGGTGGCGGAAGATGTTCTCGACCATGATGACGGTGGCGTCGACGATCAGGCCGAAGTCGATCGCGCCGACCGAGAGCAGGTTCGCCGACTCGCCGCGCAGCACCAGGATCGCGATCGCGAAGGAGAGCGCGAAGGGGATGGTGGCGGCAACGATGATCGCGCTGCGCAGCGTGCCGAGGAACACCCACTGCACGACGAAGATCAGCACGATGCCCACGACCATGTTCTCGAGCACGGTGTGGGTGGTCAGGTTGATGAGGTTGGCGCGGTCGTAGATCCGCTCGATCCGCACGCCGGGGGGAAGCACGCCGGTGCTGTTGATCTTGTCGATTTCCGCCTCGACCCGCTTGATCGTCGGCATGCTCTGCTCGCCGCGGCGCATCAGCACGATGCCCTGCACGATGTCGTCGCTGTCGTCCTGCCCGGCGATGCCGAGCCGGGGCTGGATGTCGGGCGCGACCGTCGCGACGTTGGAGAGCAGCACGTGGGCGCCGCTCGCCGAGGTCACCATCGTGGTGCGGATGTCGTCGAGCGAGTGGATCAGGCCGATGCCGCGCACCACCGCGGACTGCGCCGAGAAGTCCACGGTCTGGCCGCCGACGTTGGAGTTGGCGTTGTTGAGCGCGGCCAGCACCTCGGGGATGGTGAGGCCGAAATCGACCAGCTTGTTCTGGTCGATGGAGACGGCGAAGGTCTTCGTCTTGCCGCCCCAGCCGTTGACGTCGGCGACCCCGGGGACCTGCTTGAAGCGTCGCTCCAGCATCCAGTCCTCGATGGTCTTGAGGTCGGTGACCGAGTAGCCGGGGGGCCCGACCACGCGGTAGCGCATGATCTCGCCGACCGGGCTCTCCGGCGAGAGGCCGGGCTGGGCGCCGTTGGGCAGCGGCGGCAGCTGCGACAGCCGGTTGATGACGCGCTGCTCCGCCTCCTCGTAGGTGAAGTCGTAGGTGAACTGCACCTTGGTGTCGGACAGGCCGAACAGCGAGATGGTGCGGATCGCGGTGACGTGCGGGATGCCCGACATCCCGATCTCGATCGGGATCGTGATGTAGCGCTCGATCTCCTCGGCGGACTGGCCGGTGCTCTGGGTGACGATGTCGACCAGCGGCGGCACCGGGTCGGGATAGGCCTCGATGTTGAGCTCGAGGAAGCTGAACACCCCGATCGCGAACATGCCGAACATCAGGATCAGCACGAGGAAGCGCTGCCTCAGGGCGAAGCCGACGACCGCGTTCATCGGCGCGGCCGCGGGCCGGACAGGATCTGCGTCTTGCCCATCGGGTCAGTCCGCCTCGGCCGCACGGTCGATGAACAGGCTGCCGGAGGTGACCACGCTGTCGCCGGTCTTGAGGCCGTCGAGCACCTCGACGATGCCGGCCTCCTCGCGCCCGACGCGGATCTTGCGGATCGACAGGGTGTGGTCGGGGCCGACCAGCCAGACATGCAGGCCGTCGGGATCGAACACGATGGCCTGCTCCGGCACGCCCGGGGCCTCCACGGCCTGCCCGGTGGTGATGCGGAAGTTCGCGAACATCTCCGGCCGCAGCACCCCGTCGGGGTTGGCGATCTCGGCGTGGATCTGCAGCCGGCGCGAGTTCGGGTCGATGCTGGAGGCGACATAGGTGACACGCGCCTTGAACACCCGTCCCGGGAGGGCGAGCACATAGACCTCGACCGCGTCGCCGAGGTGGATCAGCGGCGCGTCCACCTCGTGCACGTTGGCGACCAGCCACACCCGCGAGGTGTCGCCGATCGCGAAGATCGGCGTCACCCCGTTGCCGGCCTGGGTCACGATGTTCTCGCCGAGCCCGACCGCGCGGCTGAGGATCGTGCCGGCGATCGGCGCCGCGACCACGGCGTCCGGACTGAAGCGGATCGGGTCGATCGAGGTCTCCATCGCCGTCACCTCGCGGTCGGTCTTGCCCAGGATGCGCAGCCGGTTGCGCACCGCGCCCAGCGCCACCTGCGCGCTGCTGAAGTTGCCCTGCGCGTTGGCGAGGTCCGACTGGCTCTGCTGCCAGTCCTTCAGCGCGGCACCCTGCGCCAGATACAGCTCGTGCTGGCGCTTCTCCGTGGCCGCGGCCAGCGCCAGGGCGGCCTGCGTCGCCCGACCCGTGGCGAGCGCCGCGACCAGGTCGTTCGCCGCCTGCACGAACTCGCTGGCCTGCAGCGCGAGCAGCGGGTCGCCGGCCTTCACGACGTCGCCGGCCTTGGCGAACAGCTTCGTCACCCGCCCGGTGTAGGGGGAATACACCGACGTCGTCAGGTCGTCGTCGATCGCGATCCGGCCGTCGGTGAACTCGGAGGTCGAGAACGAGCGCGTCGTCACCGGCGCGGTCTTGAACCCTGCCCACTGGTCGTCGGTCGGCTTGAAGCTGTCCGGCGCCGCCGCGGCCGCACCGGTCGGCGCCGGCGTCGGCGCCTCGGCCGCCGGACGCAGCAGCCCCGCCAGCAGCCAGACCGCCACCAGCCCCGCTCCGGCCAGCACCACGCCGACCTGCAACGGGCGCGATAGCCGGCGGGCCGGCCGCAGCGGCGCGCGCACGCTCTCGCCCGCCGCCGGCTCGTTCACGTCCACGACAGCGGACTCTGGATTTCGGTCATCGGCGGCACCCCGCAACGGGCATCGACGGCGGCGCCGTCACGCCGGGACGCACCCACCCGCCGGCACCACCACCACCCCGCGCCGGCTGATAGCCGATGATCCACTCTGCTGCAAAGCAGCAATCCGGCACGCCCGCCACCGGACCCGCACGCCGGGCGACACCGCCACCGCGCCTGCGCTCCGAACCCCCATCGTTGTCCAAGCGGCCCCGCTCGCTGATCATCCGGCCGCCGACGCGCCGGTCGCTGCGCATACCGCAGCGCGGCATATAGAATCCATGCGATTCACCAGCGCCAAGGAGAGCACACGATGACCCGACAGCCGGGCAG
>CAXSEF010000109.1:0-10107 GCA_964236535.1 uncultured Acetobacteraceae bacterium | reverse complement strand
TGCCTGCCTGCCGGGTCGCCCTCGAACGGCATCGCCACCGCAGGAAGGCCAGGCGAGCGACCCGGGAAATCCGCCACCGGTGTCCTCAGTGCAGCCGCGCGTCCTGGTGCGGGCTGTCGAGGCTGAACACCGGGATCTCGACGTCGAACGTCTCTCCCGAGGCTTTGACCACCATCTGGTAGCTGCCCCACATGAAGCCCGACGGGGTCTGCAGCGGGGTCCCGGACGTGTATTCGAACGCCTCGCCCGGTTCCAGCGTCGGCTGCTCGCCGAGCACGCCCTCGCCCTCGACGCGCACGGTCCGGCCCCGCGCGTCGACGATATGCCAGCTCCGCCGCAGCAGCTGGACCGGCTCGCGTCCGCCGTTCCCGATGGTGATGCGGTACGCCCAGACGAACCGGCACTCGGCGGGCCTGGACTGGTCGGCCAGATAGCGCGTGCGCACGGCGACCGTGATGCCGCGCGTCACCTTGCTGTAGGGCCCGCTCACCCCGCGGCCCGTCGGCCGGAGCCCATGGCCCGGCTGCGCCCCGCCCCGCGACCCATCGCCCCCGGTCGCCCGCAGGGATCGCGCCGCCCCGGCCGCGGCACGGGACTACTCGGCGGCAAGGCGTCCCTCGGTGGCGCCCAGCGCCTGCAGCAGGTCGTCCTGGAGGTCGGCCACGTCCTCCAGCCCCACCGACAGCCGGATGGCGCCGTCGCCGATGCCGAGGCGGCGTCGCTCCGCCTCGCCGATCCGCATGTGGGTGGTGGTGGCGGGGTGGGTGACCAGGGACTTGCTGTCGCCGAGGTTGTTGGAGATCGCCACCAGCCGCAGCGCATCCATGAAGGCGAACGCCGCCGGCTTGCCGCCGCGCAGCTCGAACGCGACCAGCGTGCCGCCCGCCGACATCTGCGCCAGCGCCAGCGCCTGCTGCGGGTGGTCGGCCCGCGTGGGATACAGCACGCGCGAGACCGCGGGCTGGCCGGCGAGCAGGTCCGCGAGCCGCGCCGCACTCGCGGTCATCGCCCGCACCCGCAGCGAGAGCGTCTCCAGGCCCTTGAGCAGCAGCCAGGCGTTGAACGGCGACAGGCTCGGCCCGGTGTTGCGGATGAACGGCTGCAGCGTCGTCTCGACCCAGCTCCTGGTGCCGAGCACGGCGCCGCCGAGCACGCGGCCTTGCCCGTCGATATGCTTGGTGCAGGAATAGATGACGATGTCCGCGCCGAGCCGCAGCGGCTGCTGCAGCAGGGGGGTGGCGAACACGTTGTCCACCGCGACCAGCGCCCCGGCCCGGTGCGCCAGCGCCGCGATCGCGGCGAGGTCCAGCACCTCCAGCATCGGGTTGGACGGGCTCTCCAGCAGGACCATCGCCGTCGGCCGCGACAGGGCGCGCCGCCAGCCGTCCATGTCCTGCCCGTCGACGAACTCCGAGCTGATCCCGTACTGCGGCAGCAGGGTGGAGACGATCCAGTGGCACGAGCCGAACAGCGCCCGCGACGCCACCAGGTGGTCCCCGGCCTTCAGGTGCGACAGCAGCGCCGCATGCACCGCCGCCATGCCGGTCGCCGTCGCCCGGCAGGCCTCCGCTCCCTCCAGCAGGGCCAGCCGCTGCTCCAGCATCCCGACCGTGGGGTTGCCGAAGCGGCTGTACTGGTAGTGCGACACGCTGCCGAGGAAGGTGTCCTCCGCCTGTGCGGCGTCGTCGTAGACGAACCCCGAGGTGAGGAACAACGCCTCCGCGGTCTCGCCATAGCCGGTGCGCTCGACGCCGCCATGAACCAGCAGGGTGTCGGGACGATAGGCGGGCGGCTTGGCCATCACAGCGCTCCAGGCGGGTCCGCGCCGCGGCGGCAGCGCCCGGCGGGTTGGGTCTTCGGCCGCCGGTCCGGAACACCGATCCGGCCGGGTCGCGAACGCCGGCAGGCGCCCGCCGGATGCCGCAGCACGGCGGGGGGCGAGCCGGCTTGCGCCGCCAAACCCGGCTTTCTATACAGGGTTGCTCCGGCTGGCGAGGCCCGGGCGGGTGTAGTTCAATGGTAGAACGGCAGCTTCCCAAGCTGCATACGAGGGTTCGATTCCCTTCACCCGCTCCACGTCACCCGCTCAACGCCGGGGTCGGAGCGTTACCGCGATTTCCTTGATGTCCTGTGACTTGTTCGATAGGTGGAACCTCGGATAGGCAGCCTATCTAGGTGGCCGGATCAGACGCAAGCAGGACCAACCACGACATGCAGGTTTTCCAGCGGTTCCGGGTCGCCACTGCCGCCAGCCTCGCAGCCTGCAGCGCCGCCTGCGTGGCGTCGGGCGGTGCGGTCGCGCAGGTCGTGCAGGCGCCCCGGCCATGGGAGATCGGCATGCAGGCGGCGCACAGCCCCGTCGAGCGCCACGTGCAGTCGCTGAACGCGCTGCTGCTCTGGATCATCGTGGTCATAACGGCCTTCGTCGCCGGCCTGCTGCTCTATGTCGTCTGGCGCTACAACGCGGCAAGGCACCCGATCCCGACCCGCACCAGCCACAACACCGTGCTCGAGATCGCCTGGACCCTGTTGCCGGTGCTGGTCCTGCTGGTGATGGCAGTCCCGTCGTTCAAGCTGATCTACTTCGAGAACCGGACCTACAGCCCCGACATGACGATCAAGGTCACCGGGCACCAGTGGTACTGGGAGTACGGCTATCCCGACAGCGGCGACATCCACTTCGACAGCTACATGGTCCCGCAGGAGGACCTCAAGCCGGGCATGATCCGCAACCTGTCGGCCGACAACCAGCTGGTGCTGCCGGTCGGCAAGAACATCCGGATCCTGACGACGTCCGGCGACGTCATCCACAGCTTCTTCATCCCCTCGCTCGGCGTGCAGCGCTACGCCATCCCCGGGCGCACCATCGAGACCTGGGTCAGGATCGACCAGCCCGGCGACTACTACGGCGAGTGCAACCAGATCTGCGGCACCAACCACAGCGTGATGCCGATCTCGATCCACGCGGTCACCGATGCCGACTACCAGACCTGGCTGGTCCAGGCCAAGTCCAGGTTCAGCCAGGCCCAGCCCCAGCGGCCTGCCTCCACCATGCTCGCCGCCAACCAGCCGCGCTGACTCCAGCCCGGACCTATAGGAACGGACATGTCTTCAGTCGTTCATGACAACACGCCCGGCCACGCATCGCATGCGCCCGGCTTCGTTGCGCGCTGGCTGTTCAGCACCAACCACAAGGACATCGGGACGCTCTACCTGATCTTCGCCGTGTGCGCAGGCGTGATCGGCGGCATCCTGTCCATGATCATGCGCGCCCAGCTCCAGCATCCCGGCGGGACGATCGTCGGCAGCGGCCAGGAATGGAACACGATCGTCACGGCGCACGGCCTGATCATGATCTTTTTCACCGTGATGCCGGCGACCTTCGGCGGTTTCGGCAACTACTTCGTGCCGATCATGATCGGCGCGCCGGACATGGCGTTCCCCCGCCTCAACAACATCAGCTTCTGGCTGCTGGTGCCGGCGTTCGCCCTGGTGATCGCCGGCCTGCTGATGGGCGAGTCCGGCACCGGGTGGACGCTCTACCCGCCGCTGTCGAACAGCACCTACGAGTCCGGTCCCGGCATGGACTTCACCTTGTTCGCGCTGCACCTCGCCGGGGTGTCGTCGCTGCTCGGCTCGATCAACTTCATAACCACGATATTCAACATGCGCGCCCCTGGCATGACGCTGCACAAGATGCCGCTGTTCGTGTGGGGCGAGCTGGTCACCGCGTTCCTGCTGCTGCTGTCGCTGCCGGTTCTCGCCGGCGCCATCACCATGCTGATCTGCGACCGCAACTTCGGCACCTCGTTCTTCGACCCGCAGGGCGGCGGCGACCCGGTGCTGTTCCAGCACCTGTTCTGGTTCTTCGGCCACCCCGAGGTCTACATCATGATCCTGCCCGGCTTCGGGATCATCAGCCACGTCATCTCGACCTTCAGCCACAAGCCGATCTTCGGCTACCTGGGCATGGCCTACGCGATGGTGGCGATCGGCGTCGTGGGCTTCGTGGTCTGGGCGCACCACATGTTCGTATCCGGCATCTCGGTAGACACGCGGGCCTACTTCATGGCGGCCACGATGATCATCGCGGTGCCGACCGGCATCAAGATCTTCTCCTGGATCGCCACGATGTGGGGCGGTTCGATCGAGCTGAAGACGCCGATGCTCTGGGCGATCGGCTTCATCTTCCTGTTCACCGTGGGCGGCGTGACCGGCGTCGTGCTGTCCAGCGCCGGCGTCGACCAGGTGCTGCACAACACCTACTACGTGGTTGCCCACTTCCACTACGTGCTGTCGCTCGGCGCAGTGTTCTCGATCTTCGCCGGCTTCTACTACTGGATCGGCAAGATCTCCGGCCACCAGTATCCCGAGTTCTGGGGCAAGGTGCACTTCTGGGTGACGTTCGTCGGCGTCAACATAACCTTCTTCCCGATGCACTTCCTCGGCGCCGCCGGCATGCCCCGCCGCTATCCGGACTATCCTGACGCCTTCGCCGGCTGGAACGCCGTCGCCTCGTTCGGCTCCTACATCAGCGGGCTGTCGGTGCTGATCTTCCTGTTCGTCTGCTACAAGACGTTCACCTCGCCGAAGGCGCTGCCCGCCAACTACTGGGGCGAGGGCGCAACCACGCTGGAGTGGACGATCAGCTCGCCGCCGCCCTTCCACACCTTCGAGGACCTCCCGCGGGTACGGTGATGCAGAACCCCGCAATCGCCGCCGAACTGCGGCCCGGCCTCCTGCCCACCGCCGAGTGGCGCGACTGGGTGGCACTGCTCAAGCCCCGGGTGATGAGCCTGGTGGTGTTCACCGGGCTGGTCGGCCTGAGCGTGGCACCAGGACACCTCAACCCGGTGCTGGCCGCCACGGCGGTGCTGTGCATCGCCGTGGCGGCCGGCGGGGCCGGCGCGATCAACATGTGGTTCGACCGCGACATCGACCTGCTGATGCGCCGTACCGCGGGCCGACCGATCCCTGCCGGGCGGATCGCTCCTGGCGAGGCGCTGAGCTTCGGCGTCGTCCTCTCGGTGGGCTCGGTGCTGACCATGGCGCTCGCCACCAACGCGGTTGCGGGAGCACTGCTCGCGTCCTCGATCGCCTTCTACGTCTTCATCTACACCATGTGGCTGAAGCGGCGGACTGTGCAGAACATCGTCATCGGCGGCGCCGCGGGTGCCTTCCCCCCGCTGATCGGCTGGGCAGCGGTGTCGGACGGCGTGGGCTGGCTGCCTGTGCTGCTGTTCGCGATCATCCTGGTCTGGACGCCGCCGCACTTCTGGTCGCTCTCGCTCTACGCCTGCAAGGACTACGAACGCGCCGGCGTGCCGATGCTGCCGGTCGTCGTCGGAGCGCGCAGCACGCGACGCCACATCATGGCCTACACCGTGCTCCTCGTCGCGGTCTCGCTGCTGCCCTGGGCCACCGGCCTGGCTGGCCGGGTCTATGGCGGCACCGCGGCCGTGCTCGGCATCGGATTCCTGGTCTGCGCCTGGCGCATCCTGCAGGACGGCGCAGGCCCCGACGGGACAAGCCTGGGCGGCGATACTGCGGCACGGGCGACGTTCCGCTACTCGCTGTCCTATCTCGCGATCCTGTTCGCGGTCGTGCCCATCGACCGGATGGTCGGATAGCATGACGCCCGAGGACGCCGGGCCGCTGGCCGGGCTGGCGACCGGCGCCGCGGAGTTCCAGCGTCGGCGGCGCGGCCGCAACATCGCGTTGCTGATCGTCCTGGTGGCGCTCGCGGTGATTTTCTATGTGGTTTCCATCGTGAAACTGGCACACGCCTGACCCTGACCAATCAGGGCAGCAGCGATCTGGGAGCCTGCGGCGGATGACGGCAGAGACGCATACCGGGCCTGGCGAGACCTCCAGCCTCAGGCAGCCCTACCACCTGGTCGACCCGAGCCCCTGGCCGATCTGCGCCTCGGCCGGTGCCGGCCTGATCGTGCTGGGCATCGTCTTCGCCGCGCATTTCGGCGACTACTGGGTGCTCAGCGCCGGGATCGCCGGCACCGTCGTGGTCGCCACACTGTGGTGGCTCGACGTGTTGCACGAGTCCCGCACCCCCGGACTGCACAGCCCGGTCGTCCGCCTCGGCCTGCGCTACGGAATGCTGTTCTTCATCGCGTCCGAGGTGATGTTCTTCGTCAGCTTCTTCTGGGCGTTTTTCCACTTCGCGCTCTACCCAAGCCATGTGGCAGGCGCCGCGGTGCCGATGTGGCCGCCAGAGGGCATCCGCACCTTCGACCCGTTCCGCCTGCCGTTCCTCAACACCATGATCCTGCTGCTGTCCGGCACCACCGTGACCTGGGCGCACCACAGTCTGTTGCACGGCAACCGCCGCTCGCTGGTCATGGGCCTCGGCATCACAGTGCTGCTCGGCATGGCCTTCACCGGCTGCCAGGCGCTCGAGTACTCGGACGCCCCGTTCAGGTTCAGCGGCGGCGGCATCTACCCGTCGGTGTTCTTCCTTGCCACCGGCTTCCATGGCTTCCACGTCATCGTCGGCACCGCGTTTCTGGTCGTCTGCTGGTTCCGCGCCAAGGACGGCCAGTTCACCCCGGCACGGCATTTCGGCTTCGAGGCTGCCGCCTGGTACTGGCACTTCGTCGACGTCGTCTGGCTGTTCCTGTTCGTCGCGATCTACTGGTGGGGCGCGGGCGTCACAGTGGCGGAATAGGACGACGGCACTCCCCAGCACCGAGCCCACGCTGGCCCGGGCCTCGTTCGGCTGCCGCTGCCCAAGATGCGGGCAGGGCACGCTGTTCACCCGGGTCCTGGTGCTGCGCGAGCGCTGTCCGATCTGCGGCCTGGACCTCACGCAGATGGACGTGGGTGACGCGATGGCCGTGCCGCTGATCATCGTCGTCGGTGCCATCACGGTCGGGCTCGCCTTCTGGGTCGAGTTCCGTTTCAACCCGCCGCTGTGGGTGCACGCGCTGCTGTGGCCGTGCGTGGTCGTCCCGGCCACCGTCGCGTTGATGCGCCCGTCCAAGGCGTTCCTGATCGCGCAGCAGTATCGCACCCAGTTGCGCGATGCAGGCTGAGCAGCCCGGCGCCGGTGCGGCATGCCATCATCGTCGCGAGTGACCGTCAGGTCGCCAAAGCCATGAGCTCTGCCGGTCATCCAACACGGGTCGCCCCGCCAGAGGCCGGGCCTCCGGTATCCACCCGTCCAGCGAAACGGCTTCCAAAGGGCTCAGTCCTCTGGCAAGTCCGGGCAAAGCCCAGCCTTGCTCCCTGATCGATGAGACTCGAGTAGCGTCAGGATGAGTGACAAACGCAGCATCCGCGCGATACTCGGCCCTGCCGCGGCGACTCTGGTCATGCTCGCAGTGCTTGTCGGCCTGGGCTGCTGGCAGCTCCGTCGTCTCGGCGAGAAGCAGGCGCTGCTCGACCAGATCGCCCTTGCCGAGCAGAGTCCCCCCACGCCGCTGCCCGACGCGCCACGCCCGTTCGAGAAGGTCTCGGTCAGCGGGCGCTGGCTGCCCCAACTCGCCCGCTACGGGGCCGAGGTGCGCGACACTCCGCAGGGGCCGCGCATGGGATCGGAGCTGCTCGGCGTCCTGCAGCGCCCGGAAGTCCCCGCGGTGCTGGTCGACCTCGGCTGGGTGGACGACGCTGAGCGGGTGAGTCTGCCGCACACGCCTGCCACCGTCGTGGGGTTCGTCCGGCGGCCGGACCGCGCAAGCTGGCTCAGCGCGCACGACGACGTCGCCGGTGCGCGTTTCTTCACCCTCGATCCCGGCGCCATCGCGGCCGCTCTGGGCGTCGAAGTCGCGCCGTTCACCGTCGTGGCCCTGCAGGGCGTCGGCGAGCTGGCGCCGGGCGTGCGGCCCGCGCCGACAGGCAGCCTGCCGCGACCGCTGAACAATCACCTGTCGTATGCGCTGACCTGGTTCGGCCTGGCGGCGACGCTGGTGGTCGTATTCGGGCTCTGGCTACGGCAGGGAATCCGGGTCTAGATGCAGCCTCATGGGCAGGATGCCGAATGGTCGTCACTGTCCTGCTCAGGGAGTTGGTGGATGCTCGTCAGTCGTGCGGTGGCGGTCGCAAGTCTCCTGCTGGTCAGTCCGGCGCTGGCGCACGGACCGACCCGCCAGAAGGTCGACGAGACGGTGGTGGTCGACGCCCCGCCGGACAAGGTCTGGTCGATCATCCGGAACTTCCACGACATGAGCTGGGATCCGGCGGTGGTCTCGACCGACGGGACCGGGGACAACACCGTCGACGCCGTGCGGGTGATGCACATGAAGCCTGGCGGCGAGCTGGAGCAGACGCTCGAGAGCTACAAGCCCGAGAAGCACGCCTATTCGATCTTCATGCCGCACAACGACCCGAAGGTGCTCCCCGTCGCCGATTTCTCGTCGCAGATATCCGTCGTCGAGGCCGATGGCGGCAAGTCGAGCGTGGAGTACCGGGCGGCAGGGTACCGCGGCGACCCGAACGGCGATCCGCCCGAAGCGCTTAACGACGCCTCCGCGGTCAAGGCGATGCGGGACTACGTGCTGACCGCGCTGGCCGGGCTCAAGGCGAAGGCCGAGGGCGGTCACTGAACTGGGCCTGAACCGCCTGCGCCGCTGCATCCTGGCCCTGGCGGCGACGGCTGCGGCCGGGCTTGCGACCACGCCGCCGGCCCGGGCGGACGAGGCTTTCGTCACCAACCAGCAGGGCAATTCGGTCAGCGTCCTCGACCTGGACACGCGGCGCGTGGTGGCGACGATCCCGGTCGGCGGCCACCCCGCCGGCATCGCCATGAGCCGCGACGGGCTGCGCGCCTACGTCACCAGCCCGGACGCCCGCGAGGTCGCCGTGCTGGATACCGGCGCGCGCAGCGTGCTGCGCCGCGTGCCGCTGCAGGGGCAGCCGCTGGGGGTCGCGGTGTCGGGCTCGACGGTCTACGTCGCCGACTGGCTGTCCGACCAGCTGTTTGTGGTCGATGCAACGCAGGGCGTCATCACCGGCCGGATCACCGTGGGACAATCGCCATCCGGCCTCTCGGTCACGCCCGATGGCGCCATGCTGGTCTGCGCGGACCGGCTCGACGATGCCGTGTCGCTGATCGCACTGCCCGGCAACACCGTGGTAGGACGGATCGCCACCGGCCGGCGGCCGTTCGGCGTCACCACCGACGGGCGCGGCCGGGCCTACGTGGCGGACGTGGAGTCCGACGACGTCGCGGTGATCGACCTGGCGACGCGCACGCTGCTGGCGCGCATCCCCACCGGCAAGCGGCCCTACGTGGTGGCGCTCTCGCACGACCGCGGCTACGTCACCAACGAGCTGGGTGGCTCGGTCAGCGTGTTCGATCTCGCGACTCTCACGCGGGTCGGCACCGACATCGACGTCGGCGCCTACCCGGAAGGGATCGAGGCCGACGCGGCCGGCCGCGTCTACGTCGTCAACTGGATGGACGACACGGTCAGCATCATCGATGACGCCACCAGAACCGCGTCCGGCGAGATCAAGGTGGGCGACTCGCCGCGGGCATTCGGCACGTTCATCCGGGCCACCGAGACCCGCCCCTAGGCATGTCGCAACGTGCCAACGCATTGCATTTCGACAAGCAAGGCTGGTGGACCGGCTCCGGCCCGGACGCGAGCCGCGGCTGAGCCCAGGCTGAGCAAGGGCGAGCAGGCGGCGCTGGCGGGCCTGATCCTGCGTGGACCACACCCGGAGCACAGCGGCCTGTCGAGCCGGACCCTGGCCGAGCTGTGCCAGGAAGGGGCAGCGACCGCCCGGGCTGTGCGACCGCCGCTTTAGTGGGACGTGCATCTTCGCCGCCATCCAGCCTGCCACCGGCGAGAGCACCGCGCTCGTGCTGCCGGGGGTCTCGACCGAGGCCACGAGCCTGTTCCTGGAGCGCTTGCCCGCCGAACGCCGCGATGACGAGCATGCCGTGACGGTGCCGGGCCAGGCCGGATGGCACGGCGCCCGTGCGCTGCAGGTCCCGGCAACGTCACGCCGCTGCCGCTGCCGCCCTGCGCGCCGGAGCTGAACCCGGTCGAGCGCGTCTGGCTGTGTCTGCGCGAGCGCTTCCTCTCGCACCGGCTGCTCGACGACAACGCCATCGTCGACGCTTGCTGCGCCGCGTGAAACCGGCTC
>CAXSEF010000108.1:0-10128 GCA_964236535.1 uncultured Acetobacteraceae bacterium | reverse complement strand
TGAGGAGCCTCGATGCGCATCGTAGCCGCCATGTCCGGGGGCGTGGACAGCTCGGTCGCCGCGGCGCTGCTGCACGAGGCGGGGCACGAGGTGATCGGCGTCACGCTGCAGCTGTACGACCATGGCGGGGCGGCGAGGACGCGCGGCGCGTGCTGTGCGGGGCAGGACATCCACGACGCGCGCGACGTGGCCGACCGCATCGGCATCCCGCACTACGTGATCGACGCGGAGGCGCGGTTCCGGTCCAGCGTGATCGAGGCGTTCGCCGATTCGTATGCGGCGGGGGAGACCCCGGTGCCGTGCGTGCGGTGCAACATGGGGGTGAAGTTCACCGACCTGATGGCGCTGTCGGGGGAGCTGGGGGCCGAGGCGCTGGCGACCGGGCACTACGTGCGGCGGGTGGAGGGGGCGGGCGGGGCGGAGCTGCACCGGCCGGCGGACCTGGGGCGCGACCAGAGCTGGTTCCTGTTCGCGACGACCGCGGCGCAGCTGGCGCGGCTGCGGTTTCCGCTCGGCGGCTTCGCGGACAAGGCGGCGGTGCGGGCGGAGGCGCTGCGGCTCGGGCTCGCGGTCGCGGACAAGCCGGACAGCCAGGACCTGTGCTTCGTGCCGGACGGGCGCTACGACGCGCTGGTGGCGCGGCTGCGGCCGGATGCCGCGGCGCCGGGGGAGATCGTCAGCCGCGACGGGCGGGTGCTGGGGCGGCACGGCGGGGTGGCGGGCTACACGGTGGGGCAGGGCCGGCGGCTGGGCGAGGCGGGGCAGGACGGCGGGGCGCGGCAGGTGGTGGTGGCGCTCGATGCCGGGCGGCGGCGGATCGTGGTCGGGCCGCGGGAGGCGGGCGGCGACCGGGTGGTGCGGCTGCGCGAGGTGAACTGGCTGGTGGAGCCGGGTGCGGCGCTGCGCTGCGCGGTGCGGCTGCGGGCGCGGGACCGGATGCGCGGGGCGGAGGTGGTGGCGACGGCGGGGGGGGTGGAGGTTCGGCTGGACGAGCCGGCGCTGGCGGCGCCCGGGCAGGCCTGCGTGTTCTATGACGGGAGCCGCGTTCTGGGGGGTGGGTTCGTGCGGGGGGGTGGCGGAGCAAGGCCAGAGGCGCTGCCTCTGGACTCCGCCGGGGGCTGAGCCCCCGGACCCACACATGCTTGGGGGCACGTTCGTGGCGGTGTGCCCCTGGGGAACGGGATCAAAGGGCCTCGGGCCCTTTGCGGGTCCGGGCGGGGACCGGCCCTGCCTGCTTGGTCGGTTGACGAGCATCCGGTGGAGGCGGTATCTGCGCGGCCTCACGCGGATGGCGGCGTAGCTCAGTGGTAGAGCAGGGGAATCATAATCCCTTGGTCGGCGGTTCAAATCCGTCCGCCGCTACCAGCGTGGGCCCGTGCAGCACGGGCGGCGGAGAGGTGCGGCGATGTCGCCCGCGCCGTGCGGGCCACCAGGAGAACTTCATTGCGTCCGAACCGCCTGCTTGCCGCAGCGCTGCTGCTGACCCTTCCGGCCGCCGCCTGCTCGCCCACCGGCCCGACGCCGGTTGCGGCGGAGGCGCCCTCGGCGGCGCGGACCCCGGTGGCCGGGCAGGCCACGGACTCGACCGAGACGCTCGCCGACAAGCCGGCCGACAGCCTGCAGGGCGGCTACGACCACGGGCAGTACGACCTCGACAACGACGGCATGATCAGCCTCGCCGAGGCGAAGAGCGCCGCGGCGTACCGGTTCGACAAGCTCGACGTCGACCACGACGGCACCCTGAGCCGCAGGGAGCTGGGCCGGCGCGCCGGCCCGGCGGAGTACCGGACGGCGGACGCCGACAGCGACAGGACGCTCGACAAGGCCGAGTACCTGAAGCTGGTGGAGACGCGGTTCACCGCGGCGGACACCGAGGGCGACGGGCAGCTCGACAAGCAGGAGCTGGCGAGCCCGGCGGGCCGGCGGCTGGTCGCGCTGCTGAAGTAGGCGGCGCAGGTCCAGCCGGCGGGCTGGCGGCGGTCGGGGTCGGGTCTCTCGGGGGGTGGCGGCATGGCGCTCAGGGTCGCGGTCCAGATGGACCCCATCGAGAGCATCGACATCGACGGCGATTCGACGTTCGCGCTGATGCTCGAGGCGCAGCGGCGCGGCCATGCGCTGTGGCACTACGACGTGCGGGGGATGTCGCTGCGCGAGGGCAAGGCGTCGCCGGGGGCGGCGCGCACCGACCGGCTGGTGGCGCGGGCGCGGCCGGTCGAGGTGCGGCGGCAGCGCGGCGCGCACCACCGGTTCGGCGAGCCGGCGGTGCTCGATCTCGCGACGATGGACGTGGTGCTGATGCGCCAGGACCCGCCGTTCGACATGGCCTACATCACGGCCACGCACATGCTGGAGCACATCCATCCGCGCACGCTGGTGGTCAACGACCCGCGCGCGGTGCGCGACGCGCCGGAGAAGCTGCTGGTCACGCACTTCCCGGAGCTGATGCCGCCGACGCTGGTGAGCTGGGACGCGGAGGCGATCCGGGCGTTCCGCGCCGAGCACCGCGACATCATCGTCAAGCCGCTGTTCGGCAACGGGGGGGCGGGGGTGTTCCGCATCCGCGAGAACGACGAGAACCTGGCGTCGCTGCTGGAGATGCACTTCTCCCGCTCCCGCGAGCCGCTGATGATCCAGCGCTACGAGGCGGCGGTGCGGGCGGGCGACAAGCGGATCATCCTGGTGGACGGCGTGCCGATGGGCGCGATCAACCGGGTGCCGGCGGCGGGCGAGGCGCGGTCGAACATGCACGTCGGCGGCCGGGCGGAGCTGTCGAAGCTCACCGCGCGCGACCAGGCGATCTGCGAGGCGATCGGGCCGGTGCTGCGCGAGCAGGGGCTGGTGT
Organism: uncultured Acetobacteraceae bacterium; assembly: GCA_964236535.1. Taxonomy (GTDB): domain Bacteria; phylum Pseudomonadota; class Alphaproteobacteria; order Acetobacterales; family Acetobacteraceae; genus CAXSEF01. Next base: position 7,286 of record CAXSEF010000108.1, on the reverse strand, counting down.
TCGCGGGGATCGACGTGATCGGCGAGTGGCTGACCGAGATCAACGTGACCTCGCCGACCGGGCTGCAGGAGATCGCGCGGTTCGACGGGACCGACCTGTCCGGGGCGATCTGGGACGCGATCGAGGGTCGGCGGGCGGCGTAGGACGGCTGTCCGGGGTTGCGGCGGCACGGGCACCGGAGGTTCGGCCCGGAGGGTGACGTCGGGGTTTCGATCCAGGCGAGGCGGCGGGCGTCAGCGGGTGTCCTGCAGGGAGGCCGTGATCCTGCAGACGACGCCTTCCGGCCTGAAGTCGATCTCCGCTTTCCCCTGCAGCTCCGTGGCCAGGCCCTGTTCGATGAGCCGGGAGCCGAACCCCCGTCGTTCCGGCGGGGTCACCGGGGGACCGCCCTGCTCGCGCCACTCGATCTGCAGGTGATTGCCGGGTGACGGCTCGACGCGCCAGCAGACCGCCACCCGCCCGGCGTCGACCGACAATGCCCCGTATTTCACGGTGTTGGTTGCGAGCTCGTGCATTGCCATGGTCAGCGCGGTGCTCCTGCGGCCGTCGATCCATACCTCGGGTCCGCCGATCGCGATGCGTTCGGGGCCGTCCTGGCGGCGGTAGGGCTCCAGCGCCTGGGTGACGAGCTGATGGAGGGACACGCCGCCGCCGTCGCTCCGGGTCAGCACGTCCTGGGCGAGGGCCATCGACTTCAGCCGGGCCGAGAACGCCTCCAGCGACTCCTTCACCGGTTTCGTCTGCCGGAAGGTCTGGGACGCGATGGCGCCGACCAGGCCGAGCGAGTTCTTGATGCGGTGCTTCATCTCCTCGGTGAGCATCAGCGCGTGGGCTTCGGCCTTCTGGCGGGCGACGAGCTGGTCGCGCAGCTCGTACTGGCGCTGGCGTGCGAGCACGGCGGATCGCATGACCGACACGAGGGTCGCGACCCGGACCGGACGCTCGATGAAGATGATCCCGCGCTGCGAACCCAGCGTCTCCGGCAGCCCCTTCCTGGTCGGACGCGGCGCCTGGCCGCTGCGGCCGACCAGGATGGTGACCGGCAGGTCGGACCAGGCCGGCTGCGCGTCAAGCAGGGCTGCCAGGGTGCGGGTGGTGACCTCGGTCAGCACTTCCTCGGTCAGCAGGACCGTTCCGTAGCTCCCGGCCGGCTGTGCACGCAGGTCGTCCACGTCCCGGCACACCCGGCAGTCGATCCCGGCCTCGGCGAGCATCCGGCAGGCCAGCTCGGCATCGCGTCCGAGCGGGGCCAGCACCAGGACCACGTCCTCGTGGCACTCGGCCTTCGTCACCGGCTGTTCCGGTGCGCCGGCGGTTATCGCTTCACCTGGCCCTGGAAGGTCGGCATGCCGGACAGCACGCCGGAGAAGTCCCTGATCGGGTCGCCCACCGCGATGCCGCCCGATGCGAGCTTCAGCTCACGGATCGTCGTCTCGTGCGGGCCGTTCCGCTTCTTGAGGACCGAGATCGCCTTGCGCACCGCGCCGGCGGCCTCGAAATGGCGCAGCAGGATGACGGTGTCGGCCATGTAGCTGACATCGAGCGGGCCCTGGATGCCCTGCCCGATGAAGCCGTGCTGCGACACGATCAGGATGGAGAGCACGTTGCTGTTGCTCAGGAACATCAGCAGGTCGTGCATCTGCGCCAGCAGGGCCTCTTCCTGCGGCATCGAGTGGAAGTAGCCGGTCAGGCTGTCGAGCAGGACCACCTTGGCGTGGTCCTGCTCGACCGCATTGCGCACCAGCTGGGAGAACTCGCCGGGCGACAGCTCGGCGGTGCTGACCGGCTTGATGGTAATCAGGCCTGCCGCGACGAAGTCCCGCACCTTCATGCCAAGGCCTTCCGAGCGGGTCAGGAAGGTTTCCGGCCGCTCGTCGAAGCAGAACAGCGCCGCCCGTTCGCCGCGCCTGGCCGCCTCGCAGGCGTAGAGCGTGCTGACCGAGGTCTTGCCGGTGCCGGTCGGCCCGACGACCAGGCAGGCCGTGCCTCCCTCCAGGCCGCCGCCGAGCAGGGTGTCCAGGCCGACGACCCCGCTCGTCATCACCCCTGCCGGAGGAGACTCGCTCTTCTCCTGCGGCCGGATGCGCGGGAACACGTCCAGGCCACCGGCGCGGATGCGGAAGTTGTGGTACCCGCCGTTGAAGGTCATGCCGCGCATCTTGGTGATGGAAAGCCGACGGTGGACGTCGCCGTATTCGGGCGCCTGGCGTTCCAGCCGCACGACGCCGTACATGGTGTCTTCCAGCGCCGCGTCGGCCTCCTCGTTGTCGAGGAACAGGATCGTGCTCGACCGTTCGGCGAAGAACTGCCGCACGGTGAGGAGCTGCCGCCGATAGCGCAGCGAGTCGCCCGCCAGCAGGCGAAGCGAGGTTATGGAGTCGAAGACGACCCGGTCCGGCCGAAGCCGGTCGAAGGCCGCGAAGACGCTGTCCGTCATCTCGCCCAGCTCGACGTCGGCGGTATGGAACAGGGTCTGCTCCGCCTTGTCGTCGACGGCATGGGCGCCCGTCATCTCCTGGATATCGATGCCGTCCAGGGTCCAGCCATGCGAGGCCGCGACCCGCCGCAGCGTGGCCGCGGTCTGGGCGAAGGTGATGAACAGCGCCTTTTCGCCCAGGGCGGCTCCCTCAAGCAGAAACTGCAGGCCGACGGTGGTCTTGCCGGTTCCCGTTCTGCCCTGGACCAGATGGAGTTCGCCGCGAGGCAGGCCGCCGGCCAGGATGATGTCCAGTCCCTTGATCCCGGTGGCGGCCTTGGGACTGGGATCGCTTTCGCTCATCGGAGACTTCCATCGTGTGACGCCGTTGCGAACCCGTGCCCGCGCGGCAGCCTGGACTGCAGGTGGCATTCGCCCTGTCGGGTGGACCGTCTCCGCAGAAGGCTTCGTGGCTCCGGGGGGCTCTCGCCGGACCTGCATGCGATCCTGTGCTGGCGATCACGTTCCGGTCCCCGTCCTGAACCGTTTCAATAAGCTCGGCAACTCGGCGTTGCAAAAACGTCTCGTTAAAGTTCGTCAATGCGGGGTGCTCCGACGGGGGTGCGTCGCCTCGAACAGGAGAGCGGCATCGACCCGCACGCGACGGCGGTCCTCATCCCGGACTGCTTCGTCACGTGCATGGCCGATGAGTGCCGGCAGCAGGCTCCTGCCCGGCGGCGGTGATCCAGCAACGGCCCCAGCCATTCGGGGAGTCGGCAGCCGGCTCGGCGATGGCGCCGCGAACGGGGCAGAAGATCACCGCTTCATGCACAAGCCGGAGATTGTTCCTGTCCCGAGGCGGCAGGGTTTCGGGCGGGGGACCCGACTTGTGCGGGTCTGGGGGCTCAGCCCCCGGCGGGTCCCCGCTTGCAGGACATGGGGCAGGGCCCTGGCCTTGCTATGCTTCGAGCCTGATGGTCGCTTCGGACCCTGCGCGCGCTTCCACCCGGCCGATGATGGCGGCGCGGCCGTCGCCGGCGGCGTGCAGTGCGGCGACGCAGGCCTCGGCCCGGTCGGGGGCGATGCCGGCGAGCAGGCCGCCCGAGGTCTGCGGGTCGAACAGCAGGGTGCGGCGCGGCCCGGCGGCGCCGTGCACGGGGGCGGCGCGCTCGTTGGCGTCCTGCAGCGACGAGGCGATGCCGGACCGGGCCGCCTCGAGCGCGCCGTCGAGCAGCGGCAGGCGGGCGGGCCACAGGGTCGCGTCGACGCTGCCGGCGCGCAGCATCTCCAGCAGGTGGCCGGCGAGGCCGAAGCCGGTGACGTCGGTGGCGGCGCGGGCGCCGTGGTCGCGCAGGACGTGCGCCGCCGACCGGTTGGTGCGCTGCATCTGCGTGACGGCCGCGGCGACGTGGCGGCCGCGCGCCAGGCCGCGCATGTCGGCGGCGAGCAGCACGCCGGTGCCGAGCGCCCTGGTGAGCACGAGCGCGTCGCCGGGGCGCAGGCCGGCCTTGCGCAGGACCGGCGTCGCGCGGTCGGCGAGGCCGTTGACCGCGAAGCCGAGGGACAGCTCCGCGCCCTCCGCGGTGTGGCCGCCGACCAGCGCGCAGCCGGCGGCGGCGAGCACCTCGTTGGCGCCCTGCATCAGCTGCGACAGCTCGGCCTCGATCCTTGCGGGGGGGCCGAACGGCAGGGTGGCGAGTGCGAGGGCGGTCTGCGGCTCGGCGCCCATGGCGAACAGGTCGCTCAGCGCGTGGGCGGCGGCGATGCGGCCGAACAGGTAGGGGTCGTCGACGATGGCGCGGAACTGGTCGACGCTGTGCACCAGCAGGCGCGGGCCGCCGCAATCGACCAGTGCGGCGTCGTCCGGCGGGTCGAGGCCGGCGATCACCTCGGCGCGGGGGAAGGGGCGCAGGCGGCCGAGCGCGCGCGACAGCACGTCGGCCGGGATCTTGGCCGCGCAGCCGCCGCAGCGCATCGGGTCGGGTGCGGCGTCCTGGTCGGCGGCGGCGAGGCCTGGCTGCGCGGGTGGTGCGGGGTCCATGCCCGGCAGCTCGGTGAAGCGGCGGACGAAGCCGCGGTCGAGCCGATCCTTCCAGCGCCACAGCCAGTCGCCTTCGAGGGTCACGCCGTTGCGGGCGCCGATCGCGTGCGGGCCGCCGAGGGAGAGCAGGGCCAGGGCGTGGCGCTGCGGGCGGAAGCGGTGCTGCGGGCGGCCGAGCAGGGCGGCACGCAGGTTGCGGGCCAGCACCGGGCCGGCGCGCACGGCGTAGACGCCGTTCTTGGGCAGGGCGGCGGGGACGCCGTGGCTCGGCGGGGCGGGGTGGGCGGCGACGTCGCCGGCGGCGAACACGTCGTCGCGGCCGATGGCGCGCAGCCAGGGGTCGACCGCGACGAAGCCGCGCGGGTCGAGCACCAGCGCGGTGTCGCGCAGCCACGCGGGGGCGCCGGCCTGGGTCGCCCAGACGATCTCGTCGGCCTCGACGGCGCCGCCGTCCTCGAGCAGCAGCCGGCCCGGCTCGACCCCGGCGACGCGGCCGGCGCGCAGGGTGATGCCGTGGCGCGCGGCGCGTGCGGCGACGCGGCGGCGCATCGCCGCGGGAAAGCCGGGCAGCAGGCCGCCGGACGCGACCAGCACCAGCGCCGCGCGGCCGGGCGCCGACGGGGTTGCGGCGCCCAGGCGGTGGGCGAGGGCGAAGGCGAGCTCGGTGCCGCCGGCGCCGCCGCCGACGACGGCGATGCGGGCGGTGCCGCCGCGGCTGCGCACCCGTTCGAGCAGCGCGTCGACGCGGTCGAGCAGGCCGGAGAGCGGCTTGACCGGGGTCGCGTGCTGCAGCGCGCCCGGCACCCCGGCGGCGTCCGGGGCGGCGCCCACGTCGAGCGAGAGCAGGTCGTACGGCACCGGGGGGCGGCCGTCGCAGCGCACCAGGCGGCGAGCGAGGTCGAGGCCGGTGGCGGCCGAGAGGTAGAGGCGGGCGCCGGCGAAGCGGGCGAGGGGGGCGAGCTCGATGCGCGCCTGGTCCGGGCGGTAGAGTCCGGCGACGACGCCCGGGAGCATGCCGGAGTAGGCGGCCTCGGGCTGCGGCGTGACCAGGGTGAGGCGAACGCCGGGGAGCGGGCGCATGCCGAAGCTGCGCAGCACGGCGACGTGGGCGTGGCCGGCGCCGAGCAGCACCACGTCGCGCAGGATCGGCCCGGGCGAGGCTTGTCGGTTCATGGCGCGGATGTGGCGGGCGGGCGGCGGGACGGCAAGGCCGGGGGGGCGGCCTGCAGGCGAAGCAAGGCCGGGCCCCCCTCCGCCCAGACCCGCCAAAGGCCTTGAGGCCTCTGGAAACCCGTCTTTTAAGCACAGGGATTCCAAAGGCTAGCCTTTGGCGGAGTCCAGAGGCAGAGCCTCTGGCCTTGCCTGCCTGAGCGGTCGTGCTCAAGGCCGGCCGGTCAAAGAGGTCGGCAGGCCATGGGTTGCGCGCAGCCTTGCCTGGTTTCGCCGCGGCTGTAGCCTGCACGTGCAGGAGGAGTCGCGATGGGCAAGCTCAGACGGGTCGTGGTGCCGGTGACGCCGTTCCAGCAGAACTGCGCGCTGCTGTGGGACGAGGAGACGCTGGAGGCGGCGGTGGTCGATCCGGGCGGCGATGCGGATGCGATCCTCGATGCGGTGGAGCGGGCGGGGGTGGCGCCGGACCGCATCCTGCTGACGCATGGCCATCTCGACCATGCGGGGGCGGCGGCCGAGCTGCGCGAGCGGCTGGGGACGCGGATCGGGCGGGCGGTGGCGATCGAGGGGCCGGACCGGCGCGACCGGTTCCTGCTCGACGGGCTGGCGGCGGCGGGCCGGGAGTACGGGGTGGCGATGCGCGACGTGACGCCGGACCGCTGGCTGGAGGAGGGCGAGCGGGTGGCGGCCGCGGGGCGGGCGTGGGAGGTGCTGCACTGCCCGGGGCACACGCCGGGCTCGGTGGTGCTGTTCGACCGTGCGGGGCGGTTCGCGCTGGTGGGCGACGTGCTGTTCCGCGGCTCGGTCGGGCGGACCGACTTCGCCTACGGCGACACCGATGCGCTGCTGGGGGCGATCCGCGCGAAGCTGCTGCCGCTCGGCGACGACGTGGCGTTCCTGTGCGGGCACGGGCCGGGCTCGACGCTCGGGGCGGAGCGGCGCAGCAACCCGTTCCTGCAGGGCTGACGGCGCTGGAGCTGTTCTCGATCCACGGCATCGACGACCTGCTGACGCGCTACGGCTACGTGGTGGTCGGGCTGGGGGTGATGCTGGAGGCGACCGGGCTGCCGCTGCCGGGCGAGAGCCTGATGATCGCCGCCGCGCTGTATGCCTCGGCGACGCACCGGCTGGACATCTTCGTGGTGGTGGCGGTCGCGGCGGCGGGTGCGATCGCGGGCGACCAGATCGGCTATGTCGTGGGCCGCGGCGTCGGCTTTCGCGTGCTGGCGCGCTGGGGGCGCAGGGTCGGGCTGTCGGAGGAGCGGCTGGAGCTGGGGCGCTACCTGTTCCGGCGCTATGGCGGGCGGGTGGTGTTCCTCGGCCGGTTCGTGGCGGTGCTGCGGACGTTCGTGGCGCTGCTCGCCGGCGCCAACCGGATGGCGTGGCACCGCTTCCTGCTGTGGAACGCGCTGGGCGGGATCGGCTGGACCAGCCTGTACGGGTTCGGCGCCTACCTGCTGGGCGAGTCGTTCCGCCGCATCAGCGGGCCGGTGGGGATCGGGCTGGGCGTGCTCGGCGGGGCGGCGCTGATCGCGGCGGGGCTGTTCGTGCACCGCAACGAGCGTCGTCTGCTCGGCGAGGCGCGGCGGGAGATGGGCCGCCCGGATGCGGCACAGCCGGTCGCGGACGGGGCGGGGTCGCGCTGATGCCGGCGGCCCG
>CAXSEF010000107.1:0-10147 GCA_964236535.1 uncultured Acetobacteraceae bacterium | reverse complement strand
ACTGGCCCAGGCGGGCACGGGCGACCGCAGACCCGCCAAAGGCCTGACGCCTCCGGAAACTCCTTGCCTAAGCAAACGGATTCCAAAGGCTCGGCCTTTGGCGGAGTCCGGAGGCAGAGCCTCTGGCCTTGCTTGCCGACCCGGCCACCCCCAGGGACGACGGGGCCCCCAGGGACGACGGGGCCCCAACACAGGCCAAGCCTCCTGAACCCCTGTGCCGAGGCAAACGGTTGCCAAAGGGCTCGGCCCTCTGGCGGGTCCGGCCAAAGCTCCGGCCTTGCTGCCCCTGCAGCCGCCTCCCCTGCAGGCCGAAGCTCAGGCCACGCCAGCCGCGCTCCCGGTCAGCTCCGGCTGCCCGCCGGGCTGGCGCGGCCGTCGGCGCAGCACCGGCTGCTCCACCAGCCGCCACGACAGCTCCGCCAGCAGCGGCGCCGCCACCAGCGCCAGCGCCACCGCCGGCGGCCGTGGCCAGGAGTGCACGAACACCCGTGCCGACGCCGCCTCCAGCACCGTCAGGTGCACGACGTACAGCCCGTACGACCGCGTGCTGAGCCAGGCGACCGGCCGCGCCAGCCAGCGCGGACCGCCGCCCGCGCGCAGCGCCGCCGGCAGGCACAGGCAGAAGCCGCCCGACAGCAGCGGCAGGAACAGCGCGCGGTAGAACAGCCCCGGCAGCGCGATCCCTGCCCCCGAGATCTGCACCCACACGAACCCCACCACCGCGAGCCCTGCCGCGAGCGAGAGGTGCGGCGCGCGCAGCACCCGCGGCCGGCGCGCGATCAGCACCGAGGCGGCGACCCCGTAGGCGATCGAGTCGAGCCGGAACGCCACCGTCTTGTAGACGAACTGTCCGAAATCGAGGCCCGGCGGCAGCACGCAGCGCACCAGCACCGGCACCACGATGAACCCCGCCGCCAGCCACGGCAGCGATCGCCGCCCGCGGTCGAGCCGCGCCAGCAGCAGCAGCGGCAGGCTGAACAGCAGGTAGAACCACTCCTCGATCGCCAGCGACCACGACACCCCGAACCAGTTGTCCGCCGGCATCCGCCAGGCGAGGTTCTGCGTCAGGGTCAGATAGCGCAGCAGGTGCCAGCCCAGCCGCCCGTCCGCCGGCGGCCACACCACCGCCATCAGCAGCACCCACGCCACATACAGCGGCAGCGTGCGCATCCAGCGGCGCAGCATGAACACCCACCAGCCGCGCCAGCCCGGCGCCGCCGCCGCCGCCCGGGCCAGCAGGGTGCCGATCAGGAAACCCGACAGCACGAAGAACAGCTCGACCCCGAACACGCCCGACAGCGAGACGAAATCCGGCGGACGCGTGCCCCAGAACGCCGCGAACACGTCCGCCCCGTGCGACACCAGCACCAGCAGGATCGCGCAGGCACGCATCGCGTCTAGGCCGGGGCTGCGGGTCACGCGGGCTCCTTCGGTGAGCCCTGGGCGGAGCGGGCAAGCGAGCAAGGCCAGAGGCTCTGCCTCTGGACTCCGCTCAAGGCAAGCCTTGAGAATCCATCCGACGGGGAAGCACCGCCACCCTGGCCCTGCGTCCTCGCGCCCGACCGGGGTTTGCGCCGCCCCGGCCCTGCACTAAACCAGCGCCGACCCGAGGAGCCGCCGCCCTGGACCATCCCCCTGCGCCGACCCGTGCGCCGCTGCGCGAGGCCCCGCGGCTGCCGGAGCGCCTGCTGGCCCGTGCGCGGGTGCTGCCGGACCGCTACGCGCTGCTGCCGCATCTGCCGCGCGGCCGGGTGTTCGTCGAGGTCGGCGTGGCCACCGGCGACTTCTCCGCCGAGATCCTGCGCGTCTGCCAGCCGAGCCGCTTCGTCGCGATCGACGACTTCCGCTTCCACACCTGGGCGATGGACTGGGCCGGCCGCCCGGTCGCCGAGCTGTTTGCGGGCCGCACCCACCTCGAATACTACCGCGAGCGCTTCGGCCCGGAAATCGCGGCCGGCCGCATGCTGGTGATGCACGACGACAGCGCGCGGGCGCTGGAGAACCTCGGCGACGGCACGGTCGACGTGGTCTATCTCGACGCCGACCACGCCTACGAGTCGGTGCGTCGCGAGCTGTCGATCGTGGCGCGCAAGATCCGCCAAGGCGGCGTCATCGTGATGAACGACTACACCATGGTCGACGTGGTCGCCCCGGCGATGCAGCCGTACGGGGTGATCCAGGCGACCAACGAGTTCATGATCGAGCACGGCTGGGAGATGACCCACCTCGCCCTGCAGTCGTGCATGTACTGCGACGTCGCCCTGCGCCGCGCCGCACCCCCACGCAGCCCGCCTCGCCGCCTGGCCGCCGCGATCCTGCGACGGGCCGGCCTGCGCTAGATTGTGCCGGTCCAGGGGCGGCTCGCCCCTGGTGGGCCCGCCTCCAATCATGGGGCAAAGCCCGGCCTTGCTTGCTCCTGGGAAGAATGCATGGACCAGACCGCGACGAACCCCGAGATGGCGGCCCTGACCTCCCCCGCCCTGGACCCGATGTTCCAGCGCCCGGCCCTGCCGGAGACCGAGAGCGCCTGGCACGGCCACGTCCCGTTCGCGCAGTGGCTGGTCTCGACCGCGCGCCCGGACCTGCTGGTCGAGCTCGGCACCCACACCGGCGTGTCGTACGCCGCGATGTGCGAGCAGGTGCGCCGCGACGGCCTGGCCACCCGCTGCTTCGCCGTCGACACCTGGGCGGGCGACGAGCACGCGGGGTTCTACGGCGAGGACGTGTTCGCGACGTTCTCCCGCTTCCACGCCGCCCGCTACGGCACGTTCTCCCGCCTGCTGCGCGCCACCTTCGACGAGGCGCTGCCGTACATCCCCGACGCCACGCCCGACCCCGGACCGGACGCCCCCCCGGACGGGGGCCCGGCCGGCAGCCGGAGCGCGGGGATCGACCTGCTGCACATCGACGGCCGGCACGGCTACGACGACGTGGCGCACGACTACGCCAGCTGGGCGGCGAAGCTGTCGCCGCGCGCGGTGGTGCTGTTCCACGACACCAACGTGCGCGAGCGCGGCTTCGGCGTCTGGCGGCTGTGGGCGGAGCTGCGCGAGCGCCACCCGTCCTTCGAGTTCCTGCACGCGCACGGCCTCGGCATGCTGCTGCCCGGGCCCACGCCGCCGCCGGCGCTGGCGGCACTGTGCGGGCTCGACGCCGCGGCCACCGCCCGGGTGCGCGAGCGCTTCGCCCTGCTCGGCGAGCGCTGGGACGCCGAGCAGGCGCTGATGCTGCAGCGCCGCTTCACCGTGGAGGTGCAGCAGGCCGAGGCGCGGGCGCGCGAGTGGGGCGAGCGCCTGACCGCCGAGGTCGGCGACAGCCCGGCCCGGCTCGCGCTCGCCGACGCCGAGCGCCGCTCGCTGCGGATCCAGCTCTCGGGCGCCAAGGCCAACATCGCCGCACTGGAGCGCACGATGCGCGGCGAGCACGAGGCGATGGCGGCGGAGACGGCGGCGCAGGCGGTGGCGCACCGGGCGACGCTGGAACGCGAGCGAGAGGCGAGGCAGGCGATGGGCGACGAGCTCGACCGCCGCTCGGCGGAGTGGGAGCAGGCCGCGCGGCGCACGCACGCCCGGGCGGCGGGCAGCGTGGACGCCGCCTGGGCCGAGGTGGCGCGGCTCCGCCTGGACCGCCGGCTGATCCTCGGCTCGACGGCGTGGCGGATCACCGGGCCGCTGCGCCGGGCGATGCGCCTGCTGCGCGGCGGCGGCGCCCCCGATCCGCAGCCCGAGCCGGAGACCGCGCCGCCGCCGCTGCCGCCGCTGAGCCTCGCCGCCCCCGAACCCGCGCCGCCCGCCGTCGCCGACGCCCTGCCCCCCCCGAACCCCGGCGCCGCCGAAACCCCGGCCACCCCCGACGCCCCGGGCGCCGCCGAAGCCCCGGCCACCCCCGACGCCGCGCAGCCCGACGCCGCGCAGCCCGCCACCCCGCAGCCGGCCCCGCCGGACGCCCAGGCCACGCCACGCCCACCCGCCGCCGGCCGCATCCTGTTCCTCTCCGGCGAGCCGCACACCCCCGGCAGCACCTACCGCGTGGAGCGCTACGCCGCCGCCGCCCGCTCGCTCGGCTGGCAGGCCGACGCGCTCGGACTGCGCGGCGTCGACGACACGGTGCTCGCCGGCGCCGACGTCGTCGTGCTGTGGCGCGTCGCCTGGGAGGGCCACATCGAGGGCATCGTCGAGGTGTGCCGCCGCCAGGGCAGCACCGTGGTGTTCGACGTCGACGACCTGATGATCAAGCCCGAGCTCGCCACCATCGAGGTGATCGACGGCATCCGCTCGCAGCGCTTCTCCGAGGACGGCACCCGCGAGTTCTTCGCCCGTGTGCGCCGCACCATGGACCACGCCGACCTGGTCACCACCACCACCGAGGAGCTCGCCGGCCACGTGCGCGAGCTGCAGCAGATCGCCCACGTCATGCCCAACGCCTGGGACGACGAGTCGCTGGCCGCCGCCCGCCGCGCCGTCCGCCAGCGCCGCGACAGCGGCGAGGGCGAGGGCCTGCTGCGCATCGGCTACGCCGGCGGCAGCCGCACCCACCAGCGCGACTTCGCCCTCGCCGTCCCCGCCGTCGCCGCCCTGCTGCGCGCCCGCCCCGCAGCCCGCCTGGTGCTGTTCCGCGACCCGTCCAGCGGCGAGGGCGTCGTCCTCGCCGGCGAGTACCCCGAGCTGCGCGACGTCGCCGCCCAGATCGAGTGGCGCGACATGGTGCCGCTCGCCCTGCTGCCGGCGGAGATGGCGCGCTTCGACATCAACCTCGCCCCGCTCGAGCTCGGCAACCCGTTCTGCGAGGCCAAGAGCGAGCTGAAATGGTGGGAGGCGGCCCTGGTCGAGGTGCCGACCATCGCCTCGCCCACCGGCCCGTTCGCCCGCGCCATCGAGGACGGCCGCACCGGGCTGCTCGCCGCCGACCCCGCCGGCTGGGAGGCCGCCCTCGCCCGCCTCGCCGACGACCCCGCCCTGCGCGCCCGCATCGCCCGCGACGCCTACCACGAGGCGCTGGCGCACTGGGGACCCAACGCCCGGGCCGAGGCCCTCGCCTCCGTGCTCGCCCAGGCCGGCGCGTCGCGGCCCGGATCGCCCCGGCCCGGCTCGCCCCACCCCGGCCGCGCCCACCCCGCCCGCGCCCGCGCCGGCGCCCGCGCCTTCGAGCTCGACCTGCACCGCCAGGCCCGCTCCAGCCCCGCCGCCCGCCCGGAGCTGCCGGAGCTGGTAGCCTCCGAGGTCCTGCTCGCCCATGACGGCCTGCGCGACGCCGCGGTCAGCGTCGTCATCCCGGTCTACGACTACGCCGACTACGTCGTCGAGGCGCTGGAGAGCGTCGCCGCGCAGACCCTGCACCCGCTCGACCTCGTCGTCGTCGACGACGCCTCCACCGACGACAGCGCCGCCATCGTGCTCGACTGGGCCCGCCAGCACGCCCCCCGCTTCAACCGCGTGCAGGTCCGCCGCCACCTTGCCAACGCCGGCCTCGGCCACGCCCGCAACACCGGGTTCGCCGCCGCCGAGACCCCGTTCGTCCTGCCGCTCGACGCCGACAACCGCCTCGCCCCGGCCTGCTGCGCCCGCCTGCTCGACGCCCTCGCCGACGGCCGCGGCACCGCCTTCGCCTACCCGCAGATCCGCTCGTTCGGCGACGGCGACGCGGTGTTCGGCACCCTGCCGTTCTCCGCGCCGCGGCTGATCAGCGGCAACACCATCGACGCCATGGCGCTGGTCGCCAAATGGGCCTGGGCCGCGGCCGGCGGCTACGACCACGTCCGCTTCGGCTGGGAGGACTACGATTTCTGGTGCCGCCTGGTGGAGCAGGGCCTGTGGGGCCAGGCGGTCGGCGAGGTCCTCGCCGAATACCGCGTGCACCGCAGCTCCATGATCCACACCCAGACCGAGCAGCGCGCCAACAAGCGGGCGCTGGTCGAGGACATGGAACGCCGCCACCCCTGGCTGCGCATCGCGGGCAAGCGGATGCTGTGACGACCGCGGGCAAAGCCGGAGGCAGCAAGGCCAGAGGCTCTGCCTCTGGACTCCGCCAGGGGCCGCGCCCCTGGACCGGCCACCGGCAGGCAGGCGCCCGCATACAGGTGCGGATCAGGAACGGAGCAAAGCAACGCACCGTGGTTTCCGGCCAGTGTCTCATGCCAACCGGCCGGACACCGATCGCGGCCAGTCCCGGCCGCCCTGCCTGCCGGCAAAGGATTTCCTTGACGGGTTAGGCTATTACACATAGCTAAAAAGCTATGGAAATTAGCTTTGTCGAGACCGAGGGTGGCAGGCTTGCCGTGGAGGTCGAGGGTGACGGGGCTCTCGTCATCTGCTCTCCGGCATTGGGCGACACGCGCGACGCGTTCGCTCCGCTCGCCGCGCACCTGGTGGCCCGCGGATACCGCGTCGCTCACCTCGATCTTCGCGGACACGGCGACAGCACCGCGCTCTTCAGTCGCTACGGTGATGAAGCGACCGCACAGGATCTGCTTGCGGTGATCGAGGTGCTCGGTGGCGGTCCGGCTGTACTGGCAGGCGCGTCACTATCCGCCGCCGCCGTCGCGGCGGGCCGTCGCCCTGACCAGGTCGCCGGCCTCGTCCTCCTGGGACCGTTCCTCCGCAACGGCATGGGTGGGATCATGCGCCGGGTCCTGAATGCTGCGCTGGTACGGCCGTGGGGACCCTCCATCTGGCGCGCCCAGGCCGCCAGGCTATGGCCAGGCCTGGGCGACAAGGCGAGCGAGAGAGCAACGATCACGACCGCGTCGCTGACCCGGCCCGGGCGCTGGGCCGCGTTCCAGGCCACGGTGTCCGCCAGCGATCATCGTGTCGTGGAGCCATGGATCGGTCGCGTCCAGGCTCCGGTTCTCGTCGTCATGGGCGATGCCGATCCGGACTGGAAAGACCCCCTGGGAGAGGCGAAATGGGTGGCGTCGAACTTCGGGGGTGCAGAGACGATCGTGGTGCCCGGCGCCGGGCACGCACCGATGCTTGAGCGACCCGGGCTCGTCGGCCCAGCCGTGTTCCAGTTCCTGGAGAAGATTCGGATGGGCGGCGCATTCAAGCCCGGCAATGCCTAGGGCGGGCCTCGATCCCGGGACCGTCACGGCGGCCGCGGCAGGCATCGTGGATGCCGAGGGTCGCGCCGCGCTGACGCTCGCGCGGCTGGCCGCCGATCTCCATGTGGCGCCGCCCAGCCTCTACAAGCACGTCGCCGGCCTGGACGACCTGGTCCTTCGGGTCACCACGTTGTCGATCCGTCGCCTGACCGACGTTCTGTCCGCGGCCGCCGTCGGACGCTCCGGCCGCCAGGCGCTCCTTGCGGTCGGCGAGGCGTATCGCCGCTTTGCAGTCGAGCATTCCGGGCTTTACTCCTTGACGCAGGCGGCCCTTGATCCGCGCTCGACCGCGCAACAAGCCGAGGCCACGCGTGCGGTCGAGGTCATTCGCGCCGCCATCAACGGCTACGGCGTCCCGGATGACCTCTCGATCCACGCGATCCGCGTCGTCCGGGCCGGATTGCACGGTTTTGCCGATATCGAGGCGCATGGCGGCTTTCAACTGCCGCAATCCGTCGATGAGAGCTTTCTGGTGCTGATCGACGCGCTTGATGCCTCGCTCGGCAGACTTGGCAGCCGCACCGCCAGTCCCGACGCCCGCTGAATGCCCGGTATCTGCTTTCGACATCGGAAAGCGGAGTGGCAGCCTGCACCAGCAGCAGACATTCAAACTGCTGCCAACAATCCTTGCACGACCGGTCGAGCAAGCAAGGCCAGAGGCCCTGCCTCTGGACTCCGCCAAAGGCTCGCCTTTGGAATCCCTGTGTTTAAGCGAGAGATTCCCAGCACCCTCAGGCCGTTGGCGGGTCCGGGATAGCCCGCGCGAGGTTCCGCGGGCCCGCTTGGGCCGCTGGAATGCCGGCGGAGGGCGCGCCCGGCCTTGCTTGTGGCGCCGCCCGCCTCGCCCGCAAGCCAGGCCTGCCGCAAGCAGCGAAGCCCGTCGCCCGCACCTGACCTCCCAGGAAACACGAGGCCTCTCCCCCCGCCCGCGTTCCACTGGCCGGTCGGGCCAGTGGAACCGCCCATCCCCGCCAAGGAAACCATCCCGCGGGGCTGGCTTCTACTTGAACAAGCGGATTCTCAAGGCGAGCCTTGAGCGGAGTCCAGAGGCAGAGCCTCTGGCCTTCCTTCCCTGAAGCGCACCCGTCACACCTGCCGAGCATCCGCCGCCCGCAGCACCGCGTCCACCAGCCGCTCCACGTCCGCCTCCCGAGTGCGGTGGTTCACCACGCAGGCCCGGATCACCAGCCGCCCGCCGATCCGCGTCGTCGACGGCACCGCGTCGCCCGACTCCTGCACGTCGGCCGCGATCTCCGCCTGCACCCGGTCGTCGCCCGCGCGCACCCGGAAGCACACCACGTTCAGCGCCACCGGCGCGCACAGCTCCAGCCGCGGCTCGGCCAGCACCCGCGCCTCCAGGTGCCGCGCCACCGCGCAGCAACGCTCCACCACCGCGCCCAGCCGGTCCGCGCCATACGCCCGCAGCGTCATCCACACCTTGAGCGCGCGGAACCCCCGCGACAGGTCCGGCCCCAGGTCGCACGGCCAGGGGTGCCCCGCCGCCAGGCCGCGGTCCTCGCGGTGCAGGTAGGCGAGGTCCTGCGCGAACGTCGCCGACTGCGCCTCCGGGTCGCGCACCAGCACGCAGCCCGCGTCGTACTGCACCTGCGCCCACTTGTGGAAGTCGAACGCCAGGCTGTCCGCCCGCTCGATGCCGCGCAGCAGCGGCCGCAGCGCCGGCGACAGCGCCGCCATCGCCCCGAACGCCGCGTCGACGTGGAACCACAGCCGCTCCGCGCGCGCGAGATCCGCGAGCCCCGCCAGGTCGTCGACCGCCCCCACGTCCACCGTCCCCGCCGTGCCCACCACCAGGAACGGCCGCAGCCCCGCCGCGCGGTCCTCCGCCACCCGCGCCGCCAGCACGTCGAGCCGCATGCGGTGCGCCGCGTCCACCGGCACCCGGCGCAGCGCGTCGGTCCCCAGCCCCGCCATGTCCATCGCCCGCGCCACGCAGCCATGCGCGCTCTCCGCCGCATAGGCCACCAGCCCCGCGCCCATGAGCCCGCGCACCCGCACCTCCGGCCCCAGCGCCGCGCGGCGCGCCACCAGCACCGCGACCAGGTTCGCCACCGACGTGCCGGTCACCAGCAGCCCGGTCGTGCCCTCCGGCATCCCCATCAGCTCCGCCGCCCAGCGCACCACCTGCCGCTCGACCTCGATCGGCGCCTGGTCGCGCCCGCCCAGGTTGCTGTTCAGCCCCGCCGCCAGCAGCTCCGCCAGCATCCCCACCGGCGTGCCCCCGCCATGCACCCAGCCCATGAACCCCGGATGCAGGTTGCCCGTGGCGTGCGGCTGCACCAGCCGCAGGTAGTCGCCATACACCGCCTCCATGGCCTGCGGCCCACGCGGCGGCGGACCGCGCAGCTCCTCGCGCAGCGCCTGCGGCATCGGGCTCCACACCGGCCCGTCACGCAGCCCCTCCAGATGGGCGAACACGTCGTCGATCATCCGGTGGCCCAGCGCGCGCAGCCGGCCCCAGTCGCCGGGATCGAGCGTCGCATCGTCGCCGGCGTCGGGCAGCGGGGCATCGGGCAGCGGGGCATCGGGCATCGGTGATCGGTCCTCGGCAGCCGACGGGCAGGCCTGCTCGGCGCAGCATGCGTGGGTCTGGTGGCCCTTGCGCTGCGGGAGCGGTGAGCAAGGCAGGCAAGGCCAGAGGCTCTGCCTCTGGACTCCGCTCAAGGCAAGCCTTGAGAATCCCTGTGCTTGAGCAAGAGGTTTCCAGAGGCGCCCGGGCCTTGGCGGGTCCGGGTGGTGCCGCGCACGGGTCCGATGGCCCGCCCGCGCCTCTGGCATGCGGGCGGAGGGAGCGCCGGCCTTGCTTGCTTGCACCGGCCCGGGCGCGCTAGACAGCGGCAACGGACCCGTAGCTCAGCTGGATAGAGCGCTGCCCTCCGAAGGCAGAGGTCGCACGTTCGAATCGTGTCGGGTCCGCCACTCTCCAGGCCGCCTCCATCACCCGCCAACGATCCGCGCCATCCTGCTGGGCCTCTGCATCGGGCTGGCGGGATGCTCGGCCCGCCAGGTCGCGGCCGACGACGAGGCCGCGCG
>CAXSEF010000106.1:2752-10700 GCA_964236535.1 uncultured Acetobacteraceae bacterium | reverse complement strand
AAAGCCTCAGGCCTTCGGCGGGTCTGGGCGCAGCCCGCGCAAGGTTCTGATGACCCGCCTGGGTCGTTGGAATGCAGGCGGAGGGGAGCCCGGCCTTGCTGCGCCTTACCGGTCAATGCCTTGGGTCGCTGGTGTGAGCAGGTCTCTTGCTGCGATGGTCTTGGCCGGCCATGCCTCAAGCCAGGCGCTGCAGTGCCGCGGTCAGCCGCTCCTCCTCGCGCCGGGCGGCATCACGACGCTCACGCGTCTCGTCGACCACCTCCGGCTTGGCGCGCCCGGTGAAGCCCGGGTTGTCCAGTTTGCGTTCCAGCCGGGTGCGCTCCTCGGCGGCGCGGGCCAGGTCGCGCCCCAGCCGCGTGCGCTCGGCGGGAATGTCGATCATCCCCGCGAGCGGCATCACCAGCGTCGCCTCGCCCAGTATCGCCTGCGCCGCACCGCCCACCGGTTCACCCGCCGCGCCATCCAGCGGGGCCAGCCCGGACAGCCGGGCGAGGCGGCGGATCGTCTCTCCCCAGTCCGCGAGCCGGGCCAGCGTCTGCGGCGAAGCGTCGCGCAGCAGCACGGCCACACGCATCCCGGCCGGCACGTTCATCTCGGCGCGCAACGTGCGGACCGCGCCGACGCAGCCGATCGCCCAGCCCAGCTCGGCGCGGGCGGCGGCCGGCGCGGTCACTCCGGACGCGGCGGGCCACGGCGCCCGGATCAGGCTGCCCGCCGCGCCGTAGCCCAGGCTGCCCCACAGCTCCTCGGTCACGAACGGCATCACCGGGTGCAGCAGACGCAGCACCGCGCCCAGCACGTACGATGCGGTGGCGCGCAGCTCGGCGCCTGCCGCGTCCTGCTGCGCCAGCCCGGGCTTGGCGATCTCGACGAACCAGTCGCACAGCGTGTTCCAGGTGAAGCGGTAGCAGGCGCCGGCATAGTCGGCCATGCGGTAGGCCTCCAGCGCCTCGTCCGCCTCCGCGATCGCGGCGTCCGCGGCATCGAGCAGCCAGCGGCACAGCGGCGCCTGGACCACGGCCGGGTCGAACCCCGGCGCTGGCACCACGCCGTTCATCTCGAAGAACCGCGCGGCGTTCCACAGCTTGGTGACGAAGCTGCGGTGCGACTCCACGACCGCCTCGCCGAGCTTGACGTCGCGGCCGGGCCCGGTGAGCGAGGCGATGGCAAAACGCAGCGCGTCGGCGCCGTAGCGGTCGATCAGCAGCAGCGGGTCGATGACGTTGCCGCGCGACTTGCTCATCTTCTGGCCGTGCTCGTCGCGCACCAGGCCGTGGATGTAGATGGTGCGGAACGGCACCTCGCCCGTCAGGTGCATGCCCATCATCAGCATCCTGGCGACCCAGAAGAAGATGATGTCGAACCCGGTCACCAGCACGTCGGTCGGGTAGCGGCGCGCCAGCTCTGCGGTGCGCTCCGGCCAGCCCAGCGTCGAGAACGGCCACAGCGCCGAGCTGAACCAGGTGTCGAGCACGTCCTCGTCGCGCGCGAGGGCCACGTCCTCGCCGAAATGGGCACGGGCCGCAGCGCGGGCTTCGGCTTCGCTGCGTTCGACGAACACGGCGCCGTCCGGCGCATACCACGCCGGGATGCGGTGGCCCCACCACAGCTGGCGGCTGATGCACCATGGCTGGATGTCGCGCATCCAGGCGAAGAACGTGTTCTCCCACTGCTGCGGCACGAAACGCGCGGCGCCGCCCTCGACCGCGGCGATTGCCGGGCCCGCGAGTGCGGCGGCGTTCACGTACCACTGCGTCGTCAGCCGCGGCTCGACGACCGCGCCACCACGCTCGGCGTGCGGGACCTGCAGCGTGTGCGGCTCCACGCGGTCGAGCAGCCCGAGCCGGTCCAGTTCCGCCACCACGGCGCGGCGTGCCTCGTCGCGCGGCAGGCCGGCGAGGCCGCGGGTGAAGCCGGGGTCGGCCAGGCCCGGCACGTCCGCCAGCACGAGGTCGTCGAGGGTGATCCGCGCCTGCTCGTCGAGCACGATCGGCATCGGCAGCCCGTGCCGCTGGCCCACCGCGAAGTCGTTGAAGTCGTGCGCCGGGGTGATCTTGACCGCGCCGCTGCCCTTCTCGGGGTCCGCATGCGCGTCGGCGATGATCGGGATGCGCCGCCCGGTCAGCGGCAGCACGACCTCGCGCCCCACCAGGTCGGCGTGGCGCGCGTCGTCCGGGTTCACCGCGACCGCCACGTCGCCGAGCATGGTCTCCGGCCGCGTGGTCGCGACCAGGATCGAGCGGCCGTCCGTGTCGTCGGCCACCGGGTAGCGCAGGTACCACATCGAGCCGCGCGTCTCCCGGTTCTCCACCTCGAGGTCGGAGATCGCCGAGCGGAACGCCGGGTCCCAGTTCACCAGCCGGCGGTCGCGGTAGATCAGCCCCTCGCGGTGCAGGGTGACGAACACCTCGCGCACCGCATCGGACAGCCCGTCATCCATGGTGAAGCGCTCGCGCGGCCAGTCGAGCGAGGCGCCAAGCCGGCGCAGCTGGGTCGAGATGCTGCCTCCCGACTCCGCCTTCCAGCGCCAGACGCGGTCGGTGAAGGCGCTGCGGCCGATTTCGCGCCGGTCGGCGCCCTCGGCCGCGAGCAGTCGCTCCACCACCATCTGCGTGGCGATCCCGGCGTGGTCGGTGCCGGGCTGCCACAGCGCATCGCGGCCCTGCATGCGCCGCCAGCGGATCAGGATGTCCTGGACGGTGAAGGTCAGCGCATGGCCGACATGCAGGCTCCCGGTGACGTTGGGCGGCGGCACCATGATGGTGTAGGGCGCGGCGTCGGGCCGGGTCCCGGCCGCGAACCCGCCGCCGCTCTCCCAGAGGTCGTAGACGCGGGATTCCGCCTCGGCGGGCGTGAAGGTCTTGTCCAGCATGGCGCGGTTCTAGCAGGAGGCGGGGGCACCCTGACAGACGGGTAATCCTGCCCTGCGATCCGCGGCGCCCAGGGCGAGAGGCTCCGCTGCCGGACCTGTGGCGGCGATGGCGTGCCCGGTCCGATCGGCAAGGCCGCGGGCTCTGCCGCCGGACTTCGCTCAAGGCCGCGCCTTGAGGATCGCGATATCTAGATGATGGGTGTGCCTAGACGCCAAGCATGGCTTCGGCGACCCGGCGGGTGAGGTCGCCATCCGAGGCCTTTGTCTTGTCGCTGATCCGGCCGTCCAGGAACAGCGATGCCAGGCCGTGCACCAGCGACCAGCAGCCCAGCGCGCGGGCTTCGCGGTCGATGTTGGCCGGCGCCTCGGCTGCGACCCGCGCCGCCAGCACGGCGTAGGCAGCCTCGCCGGCCGCGGCCAGTTCCGGATGGGTGCCAAGGCGTCTGGACCCGAACATGAGCCGGAACAGGGCCGGGTTCTCCAGCGCATAGCGCACGTAGGCCACGGCTTGCGCCACCAGGGCCCGGTCCGTCGGGCCTGCCGCGTCGGCGACGCTGAGCACATCGCGCAAGCCGTCGAAGCCCTGCGTCGCAACCGCCGCGAGGAGCGCCTCCTTGTCCGGATAGTGCCGGTAGGGAGCCATGGCGGACACGCCGGCACGACGCGCAACAGCGCGCAGCGAGACGGCGTCGGCGCCATCGTCCGCCAGCAGGTCGAGCGCCGCGCCGACCAGCGCCGTCCGCAGCGTCCCGTGGTGGTACCCTCGTTCGGCCGATGTTGACAATGTATGCAGAACCCCGATGTGTGCAGTGTAAGCATGTGGCCGACGCTGTTCCAACCCGCGTCGCCTGATCGGGATAGCGCCATGATCAAGTTCACCATCCTGCTGCGGCGCAGGCCGCAGATGACCCACGATGAATTCGTCGCCTACCACCGGGACCGGCACGCCCCGCTGTTCTGCGCGCTGCCCGCCGTAAGGCAGCACGTCCGACGCTACGTTCAGTGCCATACCGTGGCGGCATCCATCCCTGGCCTGCCACCGATCACGTTCGACGGCGTCACCGAGCTCTGGTTCGACGACGTGGCCGGACTGGAGGCCGTGTTCACCTCGGACGGCTACATGGAGACGATCCGGCCGGACGAGGCGCGTTTCCTTGACCTGCACGCCTGCGAGTTCGTGCTGTCCACCGAGAGCGTGCTCATCGCCTGACCCCCGCGGCCGTCCGACGAGGATGCACGCCCATGACCTATGCGCGCCGATCCGTCGACCTGTCCGGCTACCCGGACCTTGTCGTGGTCTATCTCGGCTACCGCGCGAAGAACCTGAAGGGAGCACGCAGCCTGCTTCGCATCGGCCGCGGCCTGCGCTCGATCAGGAAGGACGCACCCGATGGATTGCTGTCGCACGAGGACCTGTGGTTCGGCTTCATGCACCCGGGCTTCCGGCAGTACTGGCGTGACTTCGACAGCCTGGAGGCGTTCACCCGGGCGCCGCAGCATGCGGCGTGGTGGCGCGACTTCACCCGCGACGCGGGCGGCGGCGGCATCTGGCACGAGACTTGTCGGCTGCGCGGAGGGATGGAGGCCATCTACTCCGGCGTTCCCGCGATCGGCCTCGCGAGCGTCGCACCGGAACGCACCCCGACCGGACCGTTCATGAGCGCCCGGCAGCGTGTCGGAGCCGGTTAGGCAGGCATGGCCAGAGGCTCTGCGTCTGGACTCCGCCAAAAGCCCAGCCTTCGGAGTCTTTATGCTCAGGAGACAGGTTTTCGAAGACCTCAGGCTTTTGGCGGGTCTGGGCGCCGTCCGCGCCAGGTTCCGTTCGCGTGCTGTTCAGGCCGTCAACCGGCGTCCCGCGTGCCGCTCCCAACAAACGGGATCAAAGGGCCGCCGGCCCTTTGCGGGTCCGGGCAGAGCCCGGCCTTGCTGGCTTCGCGGTCATGCCGGGTGCTCGGGCCAGTCATGGCGCGGGTAGCGGCCGCGCATTTCGCGGCGGATTTCGGCCCAGCTGCCGGCCCAGAAGCCGCGCAGGTCCCGGGTGATGGCGACGGGGCGGCCGGCGGGCGAGAGCAGCGCGAGCTGCAGCGCCACCTGGCCGCCGGCGAGGCGCGGGGTTTCGGCGAGGCCGTAGAACGCCTGGGCGCGGGCGGCGGCGATCGGCAGGGGCTGGGTGTAGTCCACCGCGGCGCGGCCGCCTGGCAGGGCGAGGTGGGTGGGCAGGTCGCGGTCGAGGCGGCCGGCGTCGCGGCCGAGCATGCCGCGCAGCAGCTGGGCGAGGTCGAGGCGCTGCAGGTCGGCGAGCCGCGACATGCCCAGCAGGGCGGGGGCGAGCCAGTCCTGCACCGAGGCGGCGAGTGCGGAGTCGGACAGGTCGGCAACGCCGGGATCCAGGCCGCGCAGCCAGGCGGTGCGGGCCTGGAGCTGGCGGGCGGCGTCGGTCCAGGGCAGGGCGTCGGTGCGGGTGGCGACGGCGGCGGCGAGTGCCGCTGCGGTGTGCGCGGGGTCGGCGGGGAGGGTGCGGTCGTCGAGCACCAGCGCACCGAGGCGGCGGCGGCGGCGCGACAGCACGGCGCCGCTGACGGGGTCGAAGCCGCCCTCGGTGGTCTCGGTGAGGGCCTGGGCGAGGCAGGGGGGCAGGGCCTGGGGGTCGAGGGCGGCGGCCAGCCTGATCTGCGAGCCGGCCCTGGTCTCGAGCGCGCCGACCGCGAGCAGGGCGGCGGCGGAGAGCGGGTCGGCGCGGGGCAGGCGGGCGCCGCCGCCGCCGGAGAGGCGGAACGCGCCGGGCTCGCCGCGGCGCTGCGCCACGCGATCGGGGAAGGCGGCGGCGAGCAGGGCGGCGGGGTCGCCGGCCGCGGGCTGGGTGGCGCGCAGACGGCGGCGATACTGGGCGGCGGCGCGGCGGATGCGCGACACGGCGCCGCGGTCGGCGGACAGGCCGGGGGGCAGGGCGGCGCCGGGCGCGGCGGGGTGGTGGTCCGGAGAAAGGGCTGGGGAGTGGCCTGGGGCGACCCGGGTGTCGTCGTCGGCGAGGAGGGCGAGGCGCAGGGCGATGTCGGCGGGCGGCGGCTGGCGGGAGTCGAGGCTGCGCAGCGGGTCGCGCTCCTCCAGCAGGGCGGCGATGTCGGCGGCGAGCGCGGCCTCGGCGGGGGTGGCGGCGGCCAGCATCATCGCGGCGAGCCGGGGATGGGCGCCGAGCGCTGCCATGCGTCGGCCGACGGGGGTGACGCGGCCGTCGGCCATGGCGCCGAGCAGGCCGAGCAGGGCGTCGGCGGCGGCGAGCGCGCCGGCGGGCGGCGGGTCGGCGAAGGGCAGGCCGGCGGGCTCGGTGCCCCAGGCGGCGCAGTCGAGGCGCAGGCCGGACAGCTCGGCCTCCAGGATTTCCGGGCGGTCGAACGGCGGCAGGCCGCGATGCAGCGCCGCGGTCCACAGCCGGATGGCGACGCCCGGGAATTCGCGGCCGGCGCGACCGGCGCGCTGCTCGGCGGCGGCGCGGCTGATGCGCAGGGTGGCGAGCCGGGTCAGGCCGGTCGCGGGGTCGAGCCTGGGGGCGCGACGCCAGCCGCCGTCGACGACGATGCGCACGCCGGGCACGGTGAG
Organism: uncultured Acetobacteraceae bacterium; assembly: GCA_964236535.1. Taxonomy (GTDB): domain Bacteria; phylum Pseudomonadota; class Alphaproteobacteria; order Acetobacterales; family Acetobacteraceae; genus CAXSEF01. Next base: position 4,231 of record CAXSEF010000106.1, on the reverse strand, counting down.
CGAGGTCTCGGCGATCGAGGTGGCGAGCACCACGCGCCGGCGGCCGTCGGCGTCCGGGCGCAGGGCGAGGTCCTGGGCGGCGGGAGGCAGGTCGCCGTGCAGCGGCAGGACGACGGCGCCGCAGCCGGACAGCGCCTGCTCGGTGCGGCGGATTTCCGCCATGCCGGGCAGGAAAGCGAGGAGGTCGCCCGGGTGGTCGGCGAGGCCAGCGCGGATCGCGGCCGCCATGCGCTCGGGCAGTTCGCGGGGGCTGGCGAGGTCGCGGGCGGCGTGGCTGGTGGCGACGGGGTGGGCGCGGCCGGGGCTGTCGAGCACGCCGGCGCCGAGCATGGCGGAGAGGCGGGCGCCGTCGGCGGTGGCGGACATCGCGAGCAGGCGCAGCTCGGGGCGCAGCTCGCGCTGCAGGTCGAGGCAGAAGGCCAATGCGAGGTCGGCGTCGAGGGCGCGCTCGTGGATCTCGTCGAACAGCACGGCGTCGGTGCCGTCGAGGCCGGGGTCGGCGAGCAGGCGGCGCACCATCAGGCCCTCGGTGACGACCTCGACGCGGGTGGCGTCCGAGGTGGCGCTGTCCAGCCGGGTGCGGTAGCCGACGGTGCGGCCGACGGGTTCGCCGAGCAGTGCGGCCATGCGGGTGGCGGCGGCGCGGGCGGCGAGGCGGCGGGGCTCGAGCACGACGATGCGGCCGTGTGGCCGGCGCCACGGCGCCTCGGGCGGTGTGGCGTGCAGGAGGGCGAGCGGCACCAGGGTGGTCTTGCCGGCGCCGGGCGGGGCGACGAGGATGGCGTTGGGCCGCGTGCGCAGCCGGTCGAGCAGCTCCGGCAGGATGGCTGCGACCGGCAGGGCCGCGAGTGCGGCGTGGTGTGCGGCAGGCTCCGGGGGCGCGTCCGTCGCGGCGGGCGCGCCGAGGTCGGGCGGGGTCAGAAGAAGCCCGGGCCGAAGCCGCCCCAGGGTCCCCAGCCGAAGCCGCCGCCGTAGCCGAACTGCGACGCCTCGACCTGCTCGTCGGCGAGGTGCTGCTGCAGCCGCTCCTGCTGGTAGCGGCCGTATGCGCCCTGGCCCCCGACATAGAGGCAGTGGCAGACCACGGGGTCGGCGTACAGGTAGGCGACGGTGTCGTCGCGGACGCGCTGCACGATCTTGTCGGCCGGCAGGGTGGCCATCGCCTGCTGGCGCTCGGCGGTGTTGGCGGGGCGGACGACGAAGCCGGCGGCGGCGAGCATGTTCTCCTGGCCCTGCACCAGATCCTGGGTGGTGGCGCAGCCGGCAAGGCCCAGGCCGGCGCAGAGCAGCGCGGCGGTGGTTCGGTTTGACACTGGGCAGGCTCCGATGCTGTTGCTGCGCAGGCGGTCGCAGGCCCGGCGGTTTGCGTGGCAAGCTGGGCCGTCGGGTGTTCCGGCACAAGGCGGCGGCCGGTCGCGGCCGGCGCGTGGCGGCGCGCAGCGGGGGGCTCGCAGCGGGCGGGCTCACGGCGCAGCGGGG
>CAXSEF010000106.1:0-2652 GCA_964236535.1 uncultured Acetobacteraceae bacterium | reverse complement strand
GCGTGGCGGCGCGCAGCGGGGGGCTCGCAGCGGGCGGGCTCACGGCGCAGCGGGGCGCAGCAACAGGAGCCTGAGCATGACCCGGCCGTCTGGTGCGCGATGTGGGGACGCCGGCGTCCGCGGCGGCGGATCGGCGCGGCGCGGCGCGGCGGGGGCGGGGCGGCTGGCCGGGTGGCTCCTGGCGGCGCTGCTGGTCTGGGCGGCGGGCGCGCGGGCGGCGGAGAGTGCGGCGGTGGCGAGCGCCAGGGTCACGGCGACGCTGGTCAGCGACACCGACGCGCCGGTGCCGGGACGGGCGTTCCGGCTCGGGCTGCGGCTGCGCATGGCGCCGGGCTGGCACACCTACTGGTCGAACCCGGGCGACGCCGGCGTGGCGCCGGTGCTGTCGCTGGTGCTGCCGTCGGGGGTGCAGGCGTCGCCGATCGCCTGGCCGGCGCCGGAGCTGCTGCTGGAGGGGTCGCTTGCGGCCTATGCCTATACCGGCGACCTGCTGCTGCCGGTGACGGTGAGCGGGGCGCCGGGCGGGATGACGGTGCGGGCGCATGCGGACTGGCTGGTGTGCAGCACGGTGTGCGTGCCGGAGAGCGGGGACTTCGCGCTCGATCTCGCGCCCCCGGCTGGGTTGCAAGGAGCTGGGTTGCACGGCGCTGGGTTGCCGGGTGCTGGGCTGCCGGGCGATGCGGCGCCGTCGGCGCAGGCGGGGCTGTTCGCGGCGGCCGATGCACGCACCCCGGTGGCCTCGCCGTTCGGGGCGCGGCTGGCGGGTGACGGCACGCTGTCGGTGTCGGGACGCGAGATCACCCGGGCTTCGGTGCGCGACGCGTACTTCTTCCCGGCCGAGCCGGGGGTTCTGGTGCACTCGGCGCCGCAGCCGCTCTCGGTGCGGGCGGACGGGCTCACGCTGCGGCTGCCGCTGGCCGCCGGCGCGCACCCTGGGCAGGGGATCGACGGGGTGCTGCGGCTGACCGACGCGCGCGGCGGGGTGAGCTGGCTCGCGGTCGCGGCGGCGCCCGGGGGTACGGCCCAGGATGCGGCCCAGGATGCGGCGGGTACGCCCGCGGCCGGCGCGGTGGCCGCGGGCCCGGGAGATGCGGCGGGGTCGGCCGGGGCGGTGCTGCGCACGCTGCTGCTGGCGTTGGCCGGCGGGCTGGTGCTGAACCTGATGCCGTGCGTGTTCCCGGTGCTGGCGATGAAGGCGATGGCGCTGGCGCGGCTGTCCGGGGCGTCGCGGGCGGCGGTGCGGCGGCAGGCGGCCGGGTATACCGCGGGGGTTCTGGTGGCGTTCGCGGCGCTGGGCGCGGTGATGCTGGTGCTGCGCGGTGCCGGTGCGGCGGCGGGGTGGGGGTTCCAGTTCCAGTCGCCGGTGTTCGTGATCGCGACCGCGTGGGTGCTGTTCGCGGTGGGGCTGATGCTGTCGGGCGTGGTGACGCCGGTCAGCGGGTTGGAGGGCGCCGGGCAGGGGCTGGCGGCGCGCGAGGGGGTCGCCGGCAGCGTGTTCACCGGGCTGCTCGCGGTGCTGGTGGCCACGCCGTGCACCGCGCCGTTCATGGGGGTGGCGCTGGCCGCGGCGTTCGCATCGCCGCCGGTGCCGGCGATGGCGGTGTTCCTGGCGATGGGGCTGGGGCTGGCGGCGCCGACGCTGCTGCTGGCGGCGGTGCCGGGGCTGGCGCGCGGGCTGCCGCGGCCGGGGGCGTGGATGGAGGTGCTCCGCCAGGCGCTGGCGTTCCCGATGTATGCGGCGGCGGTCTGGCTGGCCTGGGTGGCGGCGGTGGAAGCCGGGCCGGCGGGGGTGCTGGCCTGCCTCGCGGGCGGGGTGGCGCTGGGGTTCGCGGCCTGGGCATGGGGGGTGTCGCGACCGGCGCGGCCGGCGGGGCGGCGCTTCGGCGGGGCGGCGGCGCTGGCGGGCGCCGGAGTGGCCGCGGCGGTGCTCGCGGGTGCGGCGCGGCTGCCGGCCGCGGACGATGTGGCGGCGCAGGCGGCGGGCACGGCAGGGCTCGGCGGGGCGGGGCAGGCTGGGTCGGGGCAGGTCGGGGCGGCGCAGGTCGGGGCGGCGCAGGTCGGGGCCGGCCAGGTCGGGGCGGGTGTGGCCCGGGACGGGTCGGAGCCGTTCTCGGCGGCGCGGCTCGAGAGCCTGCGCGCGCAGGGGCGGCCGGTGTTCGTCGACATGACCGCGGCGTGGTGCTTCACCTGCCTGGTCAACGAGCGGGTGGCACTGTCGCCGCAGCCGGTGCGCGACGCCTTTGCCCGGCGCGACGTGGCCTACCTCAAGGGCGACTGGACCCGGCAGGACCCGGAGATCACCGCATTCCTGCGCGCGCACGGACGCGACGGGGTGCCGCTGTATGTCTACTACCCGCCGGGCGGGACGGCCGCCGTGCTGCCGCAGATCCTGACGCCTTCGGGGGTGCTGGCGGCGCTTCGGCAGGGGTGAGGGCCGATCGGCCGCCGCCGGCCCGGTCCGGGTGTGCCTGGGCCCGCGGTTGCCATTCGTGACCGTTCGGCGGGCTAGGTCGGAGGCTTCGCCTCTGGACTCCGCTCGAGGCAGGCCTCGAGAGTCCCTTTGTCTGGTGACAGCGGCCCTGGCGTGGCCGGGCAAGCAAGCCAGGCCAGAGGCTCTGCCTCTGGACTCCGCCAAAGGCTGAGCCTTTGGAA
>CAXSEF010000105.1:9235-10801 GCA_964236535.1 uncultured Acetobacteraceae bacterium | reverse complement strand
CCAGAACGGCCTAAGACCAACCCGTATCACCACACTCCAGGACTAAACACCTAGGCAGAAGCGGGCTAGAGACTGCGTCTCTGGCCCGCTTGTTTCGGTTCGCATTGTCACGCCGCTGACCCGGTCGCCACACCGATCTGTAACGCCCGGCGGCTAGCTTGGCGGGCGCCACAACCGGGTGCCGCCCGAATGACCGCAGTCCTTGTGCACGAGCTCCCTTGCCGCATGCGCTTCGTGGTGGAGGCGTTGCGTCATGATCGCGGTCTCGCGGCGCTGCTGCGTGAACGGGTTGCGATGTTGCCCGGCATCGCCACCGTCGAGGCGAGCCAAGTCACCGGAAGCCTGACCGTCTTGCATGACGGCGTATCCGGAACGCGCGATCGGATCGCCGCCAGCCTTGCGGGATTCGGTCATCCGCTGCAAGCCTGGACGCCACCCCCGACGGCCGGCGCCGGTCACCGCAACAAGAACATGCTGGCCCGCGCTCTGGCTGAAGTGCTGGTGGAGCACGTAGTACGGGCCGCGCTGGTTGCGATGATCTGACACCACTCATGCCAACCGCCCTTGAGTGTGATCGGCCAAGATAAGCAAGGCCAGAGGCTCTGCCTCTGGATTCCGCCAAAGGCTGAACCTTTGGAATTCATTTGCTTAAGGAAGACGTTCCAAAGACCTCAGGCCTTTGGTGGGTCTGGGCAAAGCCCAACCTTGCTGTGCTTGCGGATCAATGCTTAGTCAGCTGGTATCTCTGCCACTCCTACATCCAAGTTCGACTGCCGGGATCGCCCGCATCGTGCTGCTCAGGTGCATAGCCCGAACCAGGTGATCGGCACCAGCTTGCTATCCGCCACAAGGGTCGCACCGTCACGAGGCTGGTCAGGCACGCTTGGTGTCAGACGCCGGGTAGAATTGAACGAGCATCCGCTGCAACGTAAGTGGTCCCGAACGACGAGCGGATCAGGACGCGGTGTTTGGTTCCGGCGGCGTGCGGCCGCAGGCGCCCGGGACGACGGGTTTGCCACCCATGCCGACAAGTTCCCCGGCAACGCTCTGTGGCGTCAGCTTTCCCGATACCGAGTAGGGAATGCCGATCACCGAGAAGTCACGCAGCACGATGTGACCGGACACGGTGTAGTGTATGGCACCAGTGCTGAAGATGCTGTCGATCTGGCCGACAAGATTGCGGGTGGTCGTGGCCACCAGGAAGGGCAGGGTCACCGACCCCAGAGGCGGCAGCGTGACAGGCGTTTCATTGACGGCACTGGCCAGGCGCTGACCCCCAATGTCGAGGTTGGCCGTGGCCTTTGAAAACGCGAGCTCCCTTTGGTTCGGATTGCTCACGCATAGCAGGACCTGCAGCTGCTGATCGAGCAGTCCGGCAGTCGAGAGCTGTGCCTGCAGCACGTCGACTTGAGGGGGACGCACCGTTGCGCAGCCCTGCACAGCGCAGGACAGCAGAATCGTTGCTAAAAGCATACGCATCAGTTCTTTTCTGGGACAAATCGTGCAGGCACCCTCTGACAAAGCCCGCTATTGCGGCTGGGTTGTCGTCACCGGCTGCTGCTGCTG
>CAXSEF010000105.1:0-9135 GCA_964236535.1 uncultured Acetobacteraceae bacterium | reverse complement strand
GCTGCTGCTGCTGTACATCAGGATTGCCGGGCGAGGCCTTCGAGTGGGAAAAACAGCCCATCTCATAGCAGCCAAACAGAGCGATTGCTCCCGCTCCAATAGCGACTTTCGTGCCGGTGGACATTCCGTTCGAAGCTCTCGCCTGATTGTCCGCGCCGGCGACGCCAGGCTTCCCTGCCCCGCCCAGCATCACCGCTACACGCTGCGCCTGCTGCGGCCCGGCTCCTGCAGGCATCTCGTCGATCGCGATTCTCTGCCCGGGCGGCATCGATCCGACAAAGGCGGCAAACGCTGCGACACTCGGGAACACGCGCCCATCGACGGCGATGACCTGATCCCCGACCTTGAAGCCGGCCTGGGCGGCAGGCGAACCCTGGCGCACACCCTTCACCCGCAGCAGCTCGAAGGTCATGCCGCCGTCGACAATCTGCTGGGCCCGGCCAACGTCCATCCCAAGCATTCCACCCCGGCGTGGCAAGTCAGCAGCCCGGTCAGCCGGAAACAGCTGGTAGCCCATCTGGTTCTCCGCCAGCACCGGGCTCGGCGCGCATTGCAGGCAAAGAAGCGTTGCCGTGAGAAGTGCTGCAGCCTTACGCCCAACCATGCGGTCTGCCTTCCGGGTGATTTGGTGAGTCCGCACGGTGCAGACCAGCCCGCGGCCCGAAGGCCGCGGGCAGCAGGATCAGACCGACATCGTGCCTTCGTCGGGCAGCTGCCCGCCCGGAGTCATGCCGTGCACTGCATTCGGCAAGTGCTGGCTCAGCTGCGACAGAAAGTCCTGCGGCTGCATGCCGGCCTGGCTGGCCATGCTCTGCACCTGGTTCTCGCCGAACACGCTCTGCAGCTGCTGCGGCGACACGGGCTGGTTCTGCCCGTTGCCGACCCATGACTGGGCGACATGGCCCAGGCCTGCCTGCTCGAACTGTGACACGAGACCACCAAGCCCGCCGCCGCCCATCGCGCCCATGCTCTGGCCGGCCATGCCGCCCCCGGCCTGTCCGCCCCCACCCAGCAGGCTCGACAGGACACCGCCCATGGGCGAGGCCGTACCGCCTGCGCCGCCGCCCATCAGACTGCCAATCACCGAATCAAGAAGACCCATAACAATATCTCTCCTGGAGGATCTAGTTGGAAGCCGCAGTCGCGCCGCTGGGACTCTGGACCTGGCTCTGGGTTTGTCCAGCCTGCTGCGCCCGTGCGGCCTGCCGGCTCTTGTGCCGGACATACATCCCGGTCGCACATCCGCCCATCGCGCCGAGGACACCGTGGTGGGCCAAGTGACCGCCCACCGCGCCGGCGGCACCGTACTTCAGGCACCCGCCTGTCTCGGCGTGTGCGGAACCTGCTGCAATACCCGTGGTCAGCACTGCCAAGGCAGCCAGAAAAGCCGTCGTTCTCATCTTGACCCTCATGAACTTGTCGCAACCGCAGCAAGGCTGTCGGTCGACGTTGAAAATATCTGTTGACGGACAGACACCAGCCTCAGCGTACCACACGCTCGCTGACGCTCAGTCGACGCTGCACCGCGAGCGAACCGCCAACTGCCGCGGCAATCAGCCCGAGGAGCAGATCGACGAATGCGGCAAAGGAAGACTTCGAAGCAGCCGCCGCACTCTGGTCCGCTGCGTTCTTCGCCGTCTGCACCGCCTGGTCACGGGTCTGCTGCAGCTTCGCCTGAGCGGTGTCGAACTGCTTGGAAGCGTCGTCGTGGCTGATGTGCTGCTGCACCGCCATGATGCTGATGACGCGCTCCTTCGCCGCGGGCGCATCCGGACCACCCTTGGCGTATGTCGTGAGGTTGGTCACGACCTCCTTCTGGGCGTCCTGCGGAGTCATCGTGGCCGGATCCGGGTTGGCCGGATGCAGGTAGGCTTGCGCCTGCTGCCCGAGCATGTCGGGCGACACGCCGGCGGTCTGAGCCAGCGGCTGTGCGGCATCCTTGACAGTGCTGCCAGCCGCGGACGCCACGCTACCCACTGCCGAGAAGCCGCTGCCCACGATGCTGCCGACGGCAGAACTGAGCAGGTAGATGGTCAGCAGGGTCGCGATGCCCCAGGTGATGATGCCGTGCAGCAGTCCGTCCCAGCGAAGCTCGATGCCCGCCAGCCAAGCTGAAACGTAGCCGCCGAAAGCCAGCGCAATAATGCTGCTGACGACCCACCAGATGCCGGCACTGATGCCGAAGCTGCTGGCGTCCGGGGTGGTCGCGGCGTTGGTGTTGATGGTGCCGAGTCCGATGCCGGCTCCAAGCAAACTCAGCAGAAGCTGGATCGCGACCACGAGCACAACGCCGCCGAAGATCGCCGACCACGAGATGCGGCGATGCGTATGCGAGCCGCCGCCCATCGTTGTCGTGGTCGTCTCGACCAGGCCCGACCCGCGGCCAGGCTGGTTATTGTAGGTCGTTGACATATCTCTCTCCCGGAATAAGGAAGGGGAGGGCTCAGGCCCTCCCCTCGAGCCGCCAGATCCGCTAGATCTTCGGCTTGGGCGGGCTGGTCGGTGTCATCGTTCCGGTGTTCGACGTAGCCGTTGCGCCTGGAACCTGCTCCATCGCGATGTCCTCGCGGCGGACGGTGTCACGAACCGTCTCCGTGCGATCGACACCCTCCTTGCGGAGGCTGATCTCTTCCACGACACGGGAGGTCTTGGACACCACGGCTTCCTCGTTCGTCTCCGACATCTCGAGCGTCTTCTCGCTGAAGCTGCCATCGGCAAGCGGCCGTCCATCGGCCACCGGACGGCGATCGACCACGACACGCTCGTCATGCAGGGTGACCTGCTCCTCGACCGGAGTTTCGACCACGAAGCGCCGGATGCGGGTGCCGCCGCGGTTCACCACCCGCTTGCCGACAACCAGTTTTTCTTCGGCAAGCTGGATGCTGTCGGCCCCGTCGGCCGTCATTCCTGCGTTGCCGACCGCAACCGGGGGCGTCGAAGCCAGAGGCGTGCGGGTCGTCGTGGTGGTCTGGGTCAGACCGTAGCTGGAGGCACGCTCGTCCATATCGACGGGATGATGGCGCTCAAGAATCCCGGTGACCGAGGCGACGTGCACGTCGGGCACCTTCACGGAGACCACGGTGGAGCCGCCCTGAAGGGTGCGATCGTACACGGCGGTGTCATGGTCCGGCTCGCCACCGAACAGGCTCGACCAGAACCCCTGCTCCTGGCCGGGCGCAGTGCTCGTCCCGCCCGCCACAGCACCGGCGGCAGCGTGCTGGCTGATTGCGCTCTGGGGAACGTTGGCTGCCCGCAGGTCGGCGATGGCGGCCTCGGCATGCTCGGCGGTGTCGTAGACAGCGACGATGGTCTCATCAGACATTACAGGCATCCTGAGTGTGTTGTTGTTTGACCAGTGCACGATGAAGTGCGACCAATACGGCTGAGGACCGATGGAGTCGGGACATGCTATCATAGCCTGCAACGTTGCAGGCTATGTGGTAAAAGCAGAGGTTCCCGCCACTAGGAAACTCTGTCAGGTTAGACGTCTAATCCCAACCTACTGTAGTTTATCAGGTGCAGCCTTGCGTTTGTTGCTTAGATGCATCCCTGATTATCTCAGGGCTGTAAGAGCGCATTTCACAGCCAATGTAAATGCCTATTACACGCGCCTGGCAACAGCGTCCGGATCGTTCTGGTCACGTTATCGTGGATGAGATGATGGATCAGGCGCGATATCAAGCGAGCGCAGGTAGACCAGCAGGCCCGCCTCAAGCAGCTCATCCGCCGCCATGGGCAGCTGTCCATACCCGTCCCGGCCAGGGCTGACATAGAGGTCGATGATGCCGTGTGTCAGCGACCACACGTGCAGGGCGATCATGAGTGCCGGTGGCCGCGGGATTGCCCTGCTACGGTCGCCAACATCCTGCGCGACACGGCGAACGACAGCAAACGCGTCGGCACGGGCCCCAATCAGGCCCAGATATCCTTTGACGGGAAAGCCAGGTGCGAACATGGCTGCATAAACTGCAGCTTCACGGACCGCAAAAGCCATGTGCGCCTGCGCGCAGCGGAGCAAGGCAGGCACCGGATCGCCAGCCGTGGAGATTCGTGCCGCTGTCAGTTCAGTTGCGAAATCCTCAAATCCTCTGCGGGCAATCTCGGCAACAATCGCGTTGCGATCGCGGAAATGCCGATAGGGCGCAGCCTGGCTCACACCCGCGGCCCGTGCCAACTCCGCAACGGCGAAACCTGCCAATCCGCGTTCGGAGATCATCTCCAGCGCTGCGGCGATCAATGTCTCCCGCAGATCACCGTGATGGTAGGGTCCGCCATTAGCGCCGCTCCTGCGGCTTTCATTTGGCATGTCTTAGTAAACCCAGTGGGTGTTGGCTTTGCTACGGGAGGTCCCGATCACAACTTATTCGCTAGCGAAGTTTGTTAGTCTTTATATCTCATTCAGTCTCGATGTCTATCTACGAGCATGCCGAGTGTTGCGAGTTGGTTGTGACACCATGATGGGCACCCCGCTTACGGGCGCCGAGAAGTGTGAACGGCGGAGAACCGCGGCCGATATGACCGGAACCAACCATGTACCCCGAGCGACCTGATGGACGAGGAATGGGCGCTGATCGAGCCGCTGATCTCGCTCGGCCAAGCGGGGGGCGGCAACAAGCGCATCGTCGAGGTGCGCGAGATCGTCGTTGGCGCTGGTGGTCTTGACGCGGGCGAGCCGAGCCGTGTGCAAGGCGGCCTTGATCCGAACCCCTCGCGCGCAATGAGCTCATTAGCCAGCGCGATGTCGGTGGCGCTGTCCCGGACCGTATGGCTCGGAGTGGCCATCCTGCTAGCGGTCGTGTTGCTCCGAAGCTAGGGCGCCGGTGGCGGCCGGGGCTGGATGTTGATGGTCCAATCGTAGGGGATGAACTCGATGCGGTAGCCGACCGGCACCGGTTCCGCGCGATAGTGGTTGACGTAGTCGGCAAGGCTCGGGGCATGCGCAAGGAAATCGGCCTTGTAGAACGACAGTATGGAGGACAGCCGGACGACGTGGCGGACGTCGTCGACCTGCACGTTGCGCATCTCTGCGAAGAACCCGCGTGCGGCAGCGTCGAGCTCGCGGTCCAGCGCAGCGGCATGGAACGGCGTGCGCGGCAGATGAGGGCAGGAGACCGACATGCAGTTCAGCACGAAGTGCACGCGCTCGTCCCCGAGCGGGCGGATCACGTCGTTCTCGTAGTCGTAGAGCGACATCGACCTGCCGCCGACTTTCACGCTGGACAGCACGAAGAAGCCCAGGCGGTCGAACAGCGAGAGGCGCACGGGAATGCCACGCCGGACCACGTGCTCCATGGCCAGGGCGTTGTAGGTGTTGACGTGGAACGCGAGCCGGTCCGCCAGGGTCGGGAACTCGGCGGGCGCATTGCCGGGAGCCAGTGCGGCAATGCCTGCGACAGTCACGTCGAGGTCGTGGCCGTCGCGTGCCAGGCCGCGGAAGTCGACGCGCCCCTGGTCGTCGACGAACCGCGCAAGCACTGTCGACCAGGCGGTGTCCGTGGTGGCGGCGTGCGCGGCGACCACGCCGCCGCCCTGTCCGGCGACCAGGAGCAGCACCAGGCAGCCGCCCGGACCCTTCACCGGCGCAGCGTCCCATCTATCGGCGAGCCGTCGATCGGGAGGCGGGCCCTTCCCTTGGGCGGCAGGCGGCGCGGGCGACCGGTTCCCAGGCCCGGGTGCCCGGCCAGCGGGTCCCACAGGACCTCCCCGTCCGCGGTGGGCACGTGAAACGGCTTGAGCAGGAAGTGGTCGCGCCGGGCGTTGTGCAGGCACATCGAGAGCGGACCGTCCGCTGTCGCCACCATGAAGGCGCACGCATCCACCCGGCAGCGCTCCAGGCGTCCGGCGTCCATGAAGTCGTGGATGAAGAAGCTGAGCTTGCCGACCCGGGCGCGGGACGCGACGAGGTCGCGGCGCATCGTCCAGAGCTTCCGGGCCGCCCAGCCGGAGCAGCGCAGCACCATCCGCGGGTTGCGGGCGAGCCACCCGGCGAGTGTGGCCACGGCGCGCCGCCGGCTGGTGCGGTCGAACTGCAGGTGGCTGGTAGCGTCGAGCAGTTCGGTCATCAGCGCCTTGTCGTCGAACAGGTCGTGGACCCGGCCGTTCGCCACCAGGGTCATCGCGTACCGGTTGCACGCGGAGTGGCCGACTGCCGGCGTGTCGAAGGCGATCGGCGTGCGGGCGCCGATCTCGATCCATCGCGCCACATTGTCCTTGGTGACCTGCTGCAGGCCGTCGCGCTGCGTCCCGCGCCCGGTATCCGCGGCGAGCTGGAACGAGGCGAGGCGGACCACGTCGCTGTTGGCGACCATGAAGCGGACCACGCCCGGGATCTGGTCGAGGTTCCCGGGATGCACGGTGGTGTTGAAGAAAACCGACAGCGGCAGCCCGCGCGTGCGCTCCACGTAGTCCTGCCGCACGGCGTCGAGATCAGACTCGGTCGCAAACCCCTTGCGTTGCTGGGTGGTGTCGACGTGGAAGGCGACGTCCACCAGCCCGGCATCGGCGAGTTCGGCCAGCAGGTTCCGGCTGGCCCTGATGCCGTTGGTGAACAGGGAGGGACGCAGGCCGCGCTCATGCAGGCGGCGCACGATTGCAACCAGCTCCGCGCGCTTGCGCAGGGTCGGGTCGCCGCCGGTCACCTGGACGTCGGTGTTCTCGCCGTAGGTGTCGCGGATCATGTCGATGCGCCGGAACAGCTCGGCGAGCGGCACGTCGTGCACGGCCTCCGACGCCTCCGACAGGTAGCACAGCGTGCAGTCCAGGTTGCAGCGCTGCGTGACCTCGAGCGCCACGCAGCCGATCGCCCAACGCCGTCCCATGGTCTGGCTTGCGGACCACTGGCCTGTCTCGACCATCCTTGCGCGCGCGCGTTCAAGTGGGGACCCACTGACCGGTGGCCGGAATGGCTCCGCGTTCAGGGCGTCGATCTCGGCGGGTGTCATGAACGGCATCGTCGGGCTCCACGGCATCCCGAGCATATCGGCTGGAGTGCGGAAATTGGATGTCCGGCGCCCCGGTCGCTCCGCGCCGGAGACGGCCAGCTCATATGCCACGAGAGGCCATCGCGGGCATCGTCGCAGACGCGACCTGCTCGAACAATGCTCGATCCTGGAGTGCAGCCATCCCGGCTCTATCTAGGCCGCGTTCCGAACCGAAGAATCGTCCGTGATCCGCTCAGCGATCCTGCGATTTGAGCTTTGCCGCCCGGCAACGGCGCTTGCCGCGGCGTTCCTCCGCTGTGCCACCATCATGACATTCGCCCGGGCCAGAGTCCTGGACGCTGCGTCATCCGACCCGGAGGATGTTCACGACGTGGCGCCGGTCGACGTCACCCTATCCAGCAGCGACCCGTTCACCCCGGCGGACATCGGCCAGTCCGTCTCGCGCAGCGCGCGCGGCTCTATTTCCCGCCTGGTGCCTCCGCCGCCCACAAAGTGCCCGCGGTCGTGCTCTGCACGGGTCAGTCGGCAACTACGAAAAGCGCGGCTACCGCTACGGCCTGCCGCTCGCCGAACTGGGCGTCGCCGTGGTGGTCGTCGCCGTGCTGGTCGTCGAGACCTACGCATCACGCGCTGACCTCGCGACCTCGTTCATCGGCCGCGCCCTGCAAATCACCGAGACAATGTTCGACACCGACGCCTATGCCGGACTGAAAGCGCTGGCGACTCGGCCCGACATCGACGCCGCGCATGTCGCGCTGATGGGATTTTCCCACGGCGGGATGGCGACGACCTACGCCCTGTACGACACGATCCGACCGGCTGGCCCCGGACGGGCTGCCCTTCGCCGCGCACGTCGCCTACTACGCCCTGCATCGCCCGCTTCGCCGACAGCCGGACGACCGGTGCGCCGCTGCTCATGCTCTACGGCGGCCGGGACGAGCTCATCCATGCCGACTGCTGCGCCGAAGTCGCCGTGGACCTTCGGCGGCGGCAGCGCGGTGGACGTCATCGTCTACCCGGACGCGGTCCATCAATGGGACGGAGAGATGCGGCCGCGGCTTCGAGTCTCCTGACAGGACACACTCCTGACGTTGAACTCGTCCCGGAGACCTGCCGCCCAACGAGAGTGCCTCATACCACCCGCCCTGAGCATGACCGGCCAGGCAAGAAAGGCCAGAGGCTCTGCCAAACACCTAGCAGCCTGTCTGGGTAAACGCCTCGACGGCGGGGTCGTGGGGTGATTCACTCGGCCATGGCCCAGGTATTTCGCGCGTGGGACGTGGATCAGGGCTGGCTTCTGCCGTCCTCCCTGCATGAGTTCGTGCCGCCCGGGCACATGGCGCACTTCGTCTGCGACACGGTGGGTGAGGCACTCGACCTTTCCGCCATGCTCGACAGCGACGCTGAGGAGCGCGGCTATCCGTCCTGCCATCCCGGCATGATGGTGGCGCTGCTTCTCTGCGGCTACAGCCGCGGTCTGTGCTCCTCGCCAGCTCGCCCGTGCCTGCGAGGAACGGGTCGACTTCATGGCGCTCACCGGCCTGAACCGGCCTGATTTCCACGCCATCGCCGAGTTTCGCAAGCGTCATCTCGCGGCGTTGTCGGGCCTGTTCGTGCAGGTGCTGCGTCTGTGCCGGGCGGCAGGGCTGGTGCAGTTCGCCCATGTCGCGGTCGACGGAACAAAGCTGAAGGCCAACACCTCGCGCCACAAGGCAATGAGCCAAGGACGGATGAAGACGGCCGAGCCGGCGCTGGCGGCCGAGGTCGAGGGCTGGCTGGATCAGGCCCGCGAGACCGACGTGGTCGAGGATGCGGCGCATGGTGCGCACCGGCGCGGAGACGAGACGCCGGACTGGATGGCCAGCAGACAGCGGCGGCTCGAGGCGATCCAGGCTGCCAAGGCGGCCTTGGAAGCCGAAGCCGCCAATCCGCCCGACCCGCAGGACGAGAGCGGTCCGGGCGCTTCATCGGGAATGCGCTGGTAGGGCCGGACGAGACGAGGCGAGAACGGCGGCCACCGAAGCGGACCCAACGAACTTCACGGATCCCGACAGCCGCATCCCGCCCACGCGCGACAAGTTGTGCCGCTTGTCGACGACGTGCGTGCCCATCTCGGACGCAAGCCACGCGAGGTCTCGGGCGACGCGGGCTTTGCCAGCGAGGCGAACCTGGCCGCGTTGAAGCAGCGGCGGAT
>CAXSEF010000104.1:0-10813 GCA_964236535.1 uncultured Acetobacteraceae bacterium | reverse complement strand
GCCGGCCGGCCAAGCTTAACGCCGTCTGGTATGAGGCAGGTATCCCTGTCCAAGCAGCGCCAGGATCTCGCGGGCGGCGGCCTCGGAGGGAGTCTCGTCCGGGGGGTGCAGGTCTTGCATGACCGTGGCGAAGGCCTCGCGCTGGGCCAGGGCCAGGGCCGGATCGGTCAGCAGGGCGAGCAGGGTGGCGGCGAGGCGGTCCGGCGTGCAGTCGGCCTGGAGCAGTTCCGGGACGATCTCGCGGCCGGCAAGCAGATTGACCATGGCGACGTGCTTCACCCGGATCATGCGCCGCGCCATGGCGGCGCTCAGCGGGTTGACGCGGTAGGTGACGGCCATCGGCACGCCGGCCAGCGCAAGCTCCAGGGTGGAAGTGCCGGACTTCGTCAGCGCCGCGCCGGCGGCGGCATAGGCGTCGTGCTTGTCGTCGAGTTCGGTGACGATGATCGGGGATACGGCCCAGGTGGCGGCGGCGGCGCGGACCGTCGCGGCGACGATGGAGGAGACCGGGATCACCGGGGTGACGCCGGGCAGGCTCCGGGCGAGCAGGGCCATGGCGCGGCCGAATACCGGCAGCAGGCGGGGGGTCTCGCTGCGGCGGCTGCCGGGCATCAGGACGACGACCGGTGTATTCTGGGCCAGGTCGTGCACAGCCCGGAAGCGGCTAGCGTTACCCTGATCGGCGCCGGACTGCAGGACGGGGTGGCCGACAAATTGCGCGCTCAGGCCGTGGCCAGCAAAATAGGCGGGCTCGAACGGCAGCAGGCACAGCAGGCGGTCCCAGAGGCCGGGAAAGCGGTGGACGCGGTGCTCGCGCCACGCCCAGACCTGCGGGGCGACGTAGTGCACGCGGGGGATGCCGAGCGGGGCGATGCGGCGCAGCAGGTGGAGCGCGAAGCCCGGGCTGTCGATGGTGACAACGAGATCGGGGCAAGTGCGGGCGACGTCGGCGACGCATTCGGCAAGCCGGCGGCGCAGCAGGCGCAGACGCGGGAGGATCTCCACGAGGCCCATCACCGCGAGGTCGTGGATCGGGAACAGGGAGGCGAGGCCGTGCTCGGCCATGCGCGGGCCGCCGACCCCGGCGACACGCAGGTCCGGGCGTTGGGCGCGCAGGGCGACGATCAGGCGGGCGCCGAGGACATCGCCGCTGGCCTCGCCGGCCAGAAGCCAGATCGTGGTCATCGCAAGGAAGCAACGCCAAAGGCTCTGCCTCTGGACTCCGCTGGGGTCTGAGGCCTCAGACCCATACATATTGGGGGTACTTTGCGAGGCATCGTCCCGCTTCGGGAGGCCGGTCCAGGGCGGCTCGCCCTGGCGGAGTCCAGAGGCAGAGCCTCTGGCCTTGCCTGCCTCATGCCAACCCGATCACCCGACAAGGCGGCACCGCACCGGGCCAGTCGCGGTGGTTGCGCACCCCGCCATGCGCGCGGACGACGTCGACGCGCGCGGGATCGAGCGTGGCGTACAGCCAGCCGGGCTGGTCCATCGCACCGCGGGCGAGCACGCCGTCCTCGGGGAAGCCGCGGTCGACCGGACCGAACACCGCCGCGTAGCCGCGGTTGTGGTCGAGCGTGCCGAGCCAGGGGGCATCGCCGACGGTGGGGGCGATGGCGACGTAGCACTGATTCTCCAGCGCCCGCGCGCGCGCCGACAGCCGGACGCGATTGAACCCGGCCATGGTGTCGGTGCAGGAGGGGGCGAGGATCAGCCAGGCGCCGGCCTCGACCTGGGCGCGGGCGAGGGCCGGGAACTCGATGTCGTAGCAGATGCACAGACCGATGCGGCCCCAGGGCGTGTCGAACACGCCGGGCGAGTCGCCGGCGGCGATATTCCAGCTCTCGCTTTCGAAGCGGGTCATCACGGTCTTGTCCTGAAAGCCGGTGCGGCCGTCCGGGGCGATCAGTGGAGCGCGGTTGCGGGTGCGAGCGCGGCCGTCCGGTGCCACGTCGCGGATCGGCAGCGTGCCTGGCACCAGCCAGACCCGGTGACGCCGGGCTGCGTCGCGCATGGCGTCGAGCAGCCGTGCGGCGGCGGCGCATACACGGTCGAGCTCGCGGCCGACATCCGGCCCGACGCCCGCGCTGACATCGCCCGCGCTGACACCGGCGGCCGCCCCGTCCAGGCAGGCGGCGACCTCGACGCAACCGTATTCCGGCATCAGCAGAAGCTCGGCGCCGGCGTCGGCGGCCTCGGCAACGCGGGCGTCAAGCGTGGCGGCCCAGGCGGCGAAGCTGTCCGGGCGGGTAACCTGCTGCTGCAGCAAAGCGAGGCTGAGCCGGGTCATGGCTGGCTGCCGCCGGGCCGGGGCGGATCGGCGGCGAGCGGCAGCGGCGCTCCGGTCAGGGAACGCGCCCAGAACGCCAGCTCGTGCGGCATCTCCTCGGCATGGCCGATCTCGCGCCAGTTCATCACGCAGGTGAGGCCGGGCACGGGCTGGTAGCCGCGGTGGCGCCAGAAGCCGTCGAGCGGGGCCCAGCCGGACGGCCGCGCCGGGTGGTCTGGCGGCCGACGCACCGAGCAGAAGCAGGCGAAATCGGCGTCGGAGACCTGCCGCGCGTGCGCCTCGCGGCCGGCGAAGAAGGCGACACCCACGCCCCGGCCTCGATAGCGCGGCAGCAGCACCGACTCGCCGAAATAGAAGAAGCGATCTGGGTCGAGGGCGAGGGCGACGAAGGGGGCAACGACCTGGGTGCTCTCGTCGACCAGAGGCAGGCAGGTGGAGGCGCCAACCGGCTCGTCGCCGTCGAAGGCGACGACCATCGCGGCGTGTTCGCTCTCGATGTAGGTGCGCATGTAGCTGGCCTCGTACTCCGGGTCGGCGTCGTAGAGGTATGGGTAGGTGCAGAAAACCGCGGCGCGCAGGCGATGCAGGGCCGGGAGCACGGGCAGCAAGGCCGGGCCGGACAGGGTCTCGACGCGAAGCGGCGCGCTCTGGGTCAACGGCAGGCCCTCCCGGGGTGCGGCGGCTCCCTGGGTGCTACGGCGCGGCTTGGTACACAAGGGGAGATGCCCCGGACGGCTTGGACTCCTGTGTGGACGGCTCCCTCGACGCAAGGGCGATGTGACGTTTGGCGCTGCGGTCGGGTGCAGCCATGTGTCCGTCCTGTTCGTGCGGCTCACGGCCGCTGGCCCTGATGCAATCCGCAGCCTGGCTCCCAATCAGTTTGTCGCGCTTGGAGGCGGTGGTCTCTGAACGGGCTCTGCCAGGCCCCGGGTTCGACTGGTTTGCCATCACGTCACCACCCTCGCACCTGCCGGCCCCTGGCGCGGCTTGCCCGCGGCATGAGCCGCACCTCGTGGCCGAACGCCCTGATCTCTCGCGCCCAGTGACGGGCTGTGCCGCACGCCTCGATGCCGACCAGACACGGGGGCAGGCTCTTGAAGAACCGAGCACTTCCACCCGCCCGAGCTTGCGCCGGAGCACGGCCTTGCCGGACGCAGCAACTCCGTGCGCCTGGAACACGCGCTTGGCGATGTCCAGACCGATCGTGGTGATCTCCATCACGGGCGGCTCCTTCCGGCTCGTTGCGCTCGACAACCACCAGCCTGGCACACCGATGCCGAACACAAGCCGTCCACCGCATCAGTTTGCGGACCAACCCTGCCGGCTATCCGACGCGCTTGTGCTGTGCTCCGGTGCTCAAGGCTGCCTGACGGACTGGGGGCAGTAGGCACCGAACCATACCATACGACCGGCAGAGCGGGTTTCCGACGGGCTCTCAGCACGTCGGCAGCGCATGCCCAGCGACGACCGCGCGCATACCATGGTATGAGGCTGGCGGCAGTTGACGGGCCTGTCTCGGATACGCCGAGGTGCCTCGGTGCATCGTCAATCCAGTGGTGTGAGTCACGCAGAGAGCCCGCCTAGGTTGTATACGGCTTGAGCGTACGTGGTGCCAGCGTAAGGCGGCATGGCAGTGGCGAACCATGGTTGCGGGAGATCGGGATGACGGATGTGCTGTGCCACGTCTTGAGCGGGCCGGAGTGGGTGCTGGCGCTGGCGACCGGGCGGCATTCGCCGCCGCGGCTGACGGAGCAGGGATTCCTGCACTGCTTCACCCCCGGCCAGCTCGGCTTCGTGACGGCACGGCATTTCGCCGGGCGTAGCGGAATGCTGGTGATGCGGTTCCGGCCGGAGCTGTGCGATGGGGTGCTGGAATGGGTGCGCAGCGAGCCGGACCAGGAACCGTTCCCGCATCTGCGCGGGCCGATTCCGGTCGATGCCGTGCGGGAGGTAGCACTGCTGGAGACAGCGGGCTGATCCTGGCGACGGTTATGCGTGACCGGTCAACCAGCCAAGGCTAAGGGGTCGTTGAGGAGGAAAGGCCGCCAAGAAACGTCCATAGCTCACTGGATGGGTTTCCAAAGGCCCATGGCCTCTGGCGGGTCTGGTCAAAGCCCAGCCTTGCCTCGCGTGCAGCCCGGCGGCAGCGTCGGCTGGCAAGAAGGCCGCGGCTGGCCTACGGTTCCGGCTTGATTTGTCCGGAGGCCCGCCTTTGAGATCCGCCTGTTCCATCCTGTCCGCCTTCGCCGCCCTCTTGCTGGGCTTTGCGCCGGCGATGGCCGACCCGTCCTCCCAGTTCGCGCCCTGGGGTTATGACCTCGCGGCGATCGACCACGCGGTGGCGCCGGGGCACGACTTCTTCGACTACGCGAACGGGACGTGGCTGGCGCAGGCGCCGATCGCCGCGGACCGCAGCACGGCCGGCAACTTCGTCATGCTGACCGACCTGTCGGAGGCGAGGGTGCACGCGATCCTGGAGGACGCGGCGAAAGCCGTGGCCACGCCGCAGCAGGCGAGCCCGGCGGCTGAGGATGCAGCCCTGGCCAAGATCGGGGCGTTCTACGCGGCGTTCATGGACGAGGCGGAGGTCGAGCGGCTTGACGCGACGCCGCTTGAGGCGGATCTGGCACTGGTGCGCGCCGCCGGCGACCACCCGGCGCTGGCCTCGCTGATGGGGCGGGCATCCAGGGGCTTTCTGTGGAGCCCGTTCGCGCTGTCGATCTCGGCCGACCAGAAGGACGCCCACCGCTACAGCGTCTATCTCGGGCAAGGCGAAGGCGGGCTGCCCGACCGCGACGAGTACCTCAAGCCGGAGTTCGCGGCGCAGCGCGGCCAGTACCGGGCGTATGTCGCGACCATGCTCGGCAGCATCGGCTGGGCGGACGCGGAAACCCAGGCGGACGCGATCGTGGCGTTGGAGACGCGGATCGCGCAGGCGGGATGGTCGCGAGCCGACCGGCGCGACCCGATCCGCACCTACAACCCGACCGACGTGTCGGCGCTCGCAGGGTTCGCGCCGGGCTTCGACTGGGCAGCCTTTCTAACGGGTGCGGACCTCGGCGGCCTGGATCGCCTCGTCCTGGTGGAAAACACCGCGGTGCGTGACGTGGCGGGGCTGCTGGGCGAGAC
Source organism: uncultured Acetobacteraceae bacterium (assembly GCA_964236535.1). GTDB lineage: Bacteria > Pseudomonadota > Alphaproteobacteria > Acetobacterales > Acetobacteraceae > CAXSEF01. The sequence goes on along the minus strand of CAXSEF010000104.1, from coordinate 5,397 downwards.
CGATCCTGCGACGCTGCGGGCATGGCTCGCGTTCCACTTGGCGTCGGATGCGGCGCCCGACCTGTCGCAGCGGTTTGCCGCCGCGCACTTCGACTTCTACCAGAAGACGCTGAACGGGCAGCCTGTCGAGCGCGAGCGCTGGAAGCGGGCGGTCGCCGCGGTCAACCGCGGCATGGGCGAGGCGGTGGGCGAGATCTATGTCGCACACCATTTCCCGCCTTCGTCGAAGCAGGCGATGGACCGCTTGGTGGCCGAGCTGAAGACTGCGTTCCACCATCGCCTGGAGACGGTGACGTGGATGGACCCGCCCACACGGGCTGAGGCGCTGCGCAAGCTCGCGGCGCTCGACGTGCAGGTGGGCTACCCGAAGAAGTGGCGCGACTACGCCGCACTCGGGATCGGCGCCGGCGACCTGTACGGCGACGTGGAGCGCGCAGCCGAGTTCGACTGGGAGCACAAGGTGCACCGCCTGCCCGAGCCGGTCGACCATGACGAGTGGGAGATGAGCCCGCAGACGGTCAACGCCTACAACGAGCCGAGCTTCAACGAGGTGGTGTTCCCGGCTGCGATCCTGCAGCCGCCGTTCTTCAACCCCGACGCGGACGAGGCGGTCAACTACGGGGCGATCGGCGGCGTGATTGGCCACGAGATGACGCACAGCTTCGACGATCAGGGCCGGCACTACGACGGCGCGGGCAACCTGCGCGACTGGTGGAGCGCCGACAGCGCCGGACGTTTTGCCGTGCTGGCCGGCCGGCTCGGCACGCAGTTCGACGCGATGCAGCCATTCCCGGGGCTGCACATCAACGGCGCGCTCACGATGGGCGAGAACATTGCCGACCTTGGCGGGATGAACCTCGCGCTCGACGCGTACCACGCGCACATCGGCAGCGGGGCCTCGCCGAACATCGACGGCACGAGCGGCGACCAGCGGGTGTTCCTTGGCTGGGCGCAGGCGTTTCGGGCGAAGGTGCGCGAGAACGCGGCGAAGCAGCGGCTCGTGGTCGACCCGCACTCGCCGCCCGAAGCCAGGGTGGACGGGCCGGTGTCCAACGTCGACGCGTGGTACGACGCGTTCGGGGTCGTGCCGGGCGACGCGATGTTCCGCGCCCCGGACCAGCGCGTGCGGATATGGTGAGCGGCGACATCGGCCCGCGACCCTTGCACCCGGCTGCTGCGGCTTCGGGCCTAGCCCGGCAGGACACCGCGGCGTTTGGCGCAGGCGAGACGGGCGAAGCCGAGGCTGGAGCAGCCACATCCGGCGCGGCCGTACCGGTCGACGCAGGCGTCCCGCTGCCGCCGGTGGCGCGGCGCGAGCCGCTGGTGATCGAGCAGCTCGGGCGGCGTCGGGTCGACGACTACGCGTGGCTGCGCGACGCCGGCTGGCAGCAGGTGCTGCGCGACCCCTTGGTGCTGCGCGCGGACATCCGGGCGCACCTGGAGGCGGAGAACGCCTACACCACTGCGCTGCTGGCCGGGACCGAGGCGATGCAGGCCGCGATCGTCGCCGAGATGCGCGGCCGCATCCGCGAGGACGACAGCTCGGTGCCGGCGCCGGACGGTGCCTGGGAATACTACCGGCGCTTCGAGCCGGGGGCGCAGCAGCCGCTCCATGCGCGGCGGCCACGGGTGGTACCGGAGGAGACCGGCTACGGCGCGGCGTGGTCCGGCGAGGTGGTGCTGCTCGACGCCGATGCGGCGGCGAAGGAGAGCGGGTATTTCAGCGTCGGCGGGGCATCGCACAGTCCGGACCACACGCTGTACGCGTGGGCGGAGGACCGGCAGGGGTCGGAGGTGTACCGCATCGTCGTGCGCCGGATCGCGGACGCGGTCGCAGTCGGCGAGGCGGTCGAGAGTGCGACCGGCAGCTTTGTGTTCTCGCCGGACGGCGGGTTCCTGTTCTGGGTGTGGCGCGACGACAACGGGCGGCCGTCGCGGGTGTATCGGCGGCCGGTCGGCGGCGGCGCCAGCGACGACGTGCTGGTCCACGACGAGGCCGATACCGGGATGTTCGTGGGCGTCGGGCTGACGTCGTCGCGGGCGTTCGTCGTGGTCAGCATCGGCAACCAGGAGACCAGCGAGGCCCGGGTGGTCCCGGCCGGCAATCCGTGCGGCGCAGCGCAGCTGGTGGCGGCGCGCGAGGCGGGCGTGCGCTACGACGTCGAGCACTGGGGCGGGCGGTTCGTGATCCGCACTAACGCGGACGGAGCCACGGACTTCATGATCGCGAGTGCGCCGGAGCACGACCCGGCGCGGGCGAACTGGACGGTGCTGGTGCCGCACCGGCCGGGCCGGTTCATCACCGGGATCGAGGCGTTCCGCGACCACCTGGTCCGGGTCGAGCGGGTGGAGGCGAACGACCGCATCGTCATCATGGACCGCGACGGTGGCGAGCGGCCGGTTGCGGTGGACGAGGAGGCATACGCGCTGTCGCTCGGCGGGTCATACGAGTTCGACACGGCAGTGCTGCGCTACACCTACGAGAGCCCGACGCAGCCGCGGCAGTGGTTCGACCTCGACATGGCGACGGGCACGCGGCGCTTGTGCAAGACGCAGGACGTGCCGAGCGGGCATGACCCGTCCGCCTATGTGTGCCGGCGGCTGACGGCGCGGGCCGCGGACGGGGCGGCGGTGCCGGTGACGCTGCTGGCGCGACGCGATGCGCTGGCGGCCGGAGCCTGTCCGACCCTGCTGTACGGCTACGGGGCATATGGGATCGCGATGATGCCGGGGTTCTCGGTGCAGAAGCTGAGCCTGGTGGACCGCGGGTGGATCTGGGCCGTGGCGCATGTGCGCGGCGGCTCGGAGAAGGGCTGGGGCTGGTTCCTCGACGGGCGCCGCGAGCACAAGGCCAACACGTTCACTGACTTCATCGCCTGCGCCGAGCACCTGGTGGCGTCGGGACATGCCGCGGCGGGGCGGATCGTCGCGCATGGCGGGTCGGCCGGCGGGATGCTGATGGGCGCGGTGGCCAATCTCCGACCGGAGCTGTGGGCGGGCGTCGCGGCGTCGGTGCCGTTCGTGGACGTGCTGAACACCATGTCGGATGCGAGCCTGCCGCTGACGCCGCCGGAGTGGCCGGAGTGGGGCGACCCGCTGACCGACGCGGAGGCCTACGACCGGATCGCTGGGTACTCGCCCTATGACCGGGTAGAGGCGCAGGCCTACCCAGCGATCCTCGCGCTGGGCGGGCTGTCCGACCCGCGGGTGACCTACTGGGAGCCGGCGAAGTGGGTGGCGCGGCTGCGGGCGTGCACGACGGGCGACGCGCCGGTGCTGCTGCGGATCAACATGGACGCCGGGCATGGCGGGGCCTCCGGGCGCTACGAGCACCTGAAGGAGCCGGCGCTGGTGCAGGCATTTGCCTTGTGGGCGATCGAGAGGAAGCAAGGCCAGGGCCCTGCCCTGGACCCGCCAGGGCGAGCCGCCCTGGACCGGCACTCTTAGGCGCAGCTGGACAGAATCGGTTTCCAGAGACCGGCGTGACGGGTCCACGGCCGCGCCTCTGGCCTTGCTTGCGACGGGAGGGTGCGATGGAAGACGTCTGGCAGTATCCGCGTCCACCCGCGATCGAGCCGGTGGCGCTCCCGGTGCGGATCGAGTTCGCGGCGCGGGTGATCGCGCAGACCCGGGCGGCGTGGCGGGTGCTGGAGACGTCGCATCCCCCGGTCTACTACCTGCCGCCCGGAGCGTTTACCGGATGCGTGCTGGAACCCGCGTCCGGCAGCAGCTTCTGCGAGTGGAAGGGGATGGCGCGCTACTGGAGCATCCGGGTGGGCGAACGCTTGGCCGAGCGGGTGGCGTGGAGCTACCCGGAGCCGATGGCGGCCTACGCCGCGCTGCGCGATCACCTCGCGGTCTATGCGGGCGCGATGGACGAGTGCTTCGTGGGCGAAGAGCGGGTCACGCCGCAGCCCGGCGGATTCTATGGCGGCTGGGTCACGCAGAGACTGAAGGGGCCGTTCAAGGGCGGCCCGGGCACGATGGGCTGGTGAGACGGGCGCGGGCAAACCTGGCCCTCATGGCGTCAGATAATTGTCGAAGAAGGCGCTGATCTCGCCAGAGGCCTCCTGGTCCTCGGGGATGCGGTCGTCGCGGTAGAACTGGGCGTGCGACATGCCCTTGTAGACCTGCAGCACGGCGTCGACGCCGGATGCGCGCAGCTTGCGATGCACGCGGACGGTGTTGCTGAGCAGCAAGTCGCGGGTGGCCAGGATCGTGGGCGGGAAGCCGTGCAGGTCGCCGTTGAGCAGGGAGAGCAGCGGGTTGGCGAGGTCGTGGCCGGCGTAGAAGCAGGTGGCGGCGCCGCAGAAGCCTTCGGGCGAGACCAGGACGTTGTCGACCGGGACGTTGGTGCGGAACGAGCCGGCCTGCTCGGTGGCGTCGGACATCGGGGTGCCGGGGGCGACTGCGCCGGGTATGGGCAGGCCCTCGGCCTTGGCGCGCAGCATCATCTCGAGGTCAGGGCGCCGCCGGCGGAGTTGCCGAACACGCCAAGCCTGCGGAGGTCGGTGGTCTTCAGAGCGGCCTTGTAGACGGTCATCGCGTCATCGAGGGCGGCGGGGAAGTAGGCCTCGGGGACATGCGGTAGTCGACGGCAATGACGCGGCTGCGGCTGAGGCCGGCCATCATGACCGCCTCGGGGAGGGCGGCCTCGTGCGGGTTGAGCACGTAGCAGCTGCCGTGGACGTGGATCAGCAGGCGGCGGGCGTTGCCCGGGGACACGGTCTCGGGGGTGAGGCGGTAGGTTTTCACGCCGTCGATGGTGTCGGGCTCGATCCTGACGTGGAGGCGCTCGGCCATCGCCGCGGCGAGCGGCTTGAGGGTGGCGAGGGTGGTGTCGGCGAGCCTGCTGCAGCCATCCGGGGTGGTGGGCGGGGTGTTCCAGCCGGTGCGCAGGGGCTGGGCAATGATCGCCTGGAGGCCGGGGCTGACGGTGGCCGGGGCAGGGATGGTCTTGGCGGGGACGTCGCGGGGGGCGAGCGGCGGGGTTTGCGCGAGGGCAGGGGTGGCGAGGGAAAGAGCCGCGAGGACAACGCAGGAGACGGGGAGGTTCATGGGCGCATTTGGGTCCAGGCCCGAAGGTGCCAGCCGGGTTTGGTGCCGGTCACGCTGCAGACGGTTCCTAGCTGTTCCTGCCTTTCCAGGCCGCGTATTCCGATTTCATGCAGATCGCGCATGGGCGGTAGCCCGCGGAGACAGCCGTAGCCTCATCGGCGAAGAACACACGATGCGCCACATAGTGGCCGTTGGCGATGTGCCGCAGGGCACTCGGGCAATCGAGTCGGCCGTAGATCTTTTTAGGCCGATAGCCACCAAAAGTGCCGGGAGTCGCAGTTTCAAGCGGTCGGCCGTCGGCCCCGATCAGCCTGTAGAGTTTCTGCACTGCGTCGCCCC
>CAXSEF010000103.1:0-10919 GCA_964236535.1 uncultured Acetobacteraceae bacterium | reverse complement strand
GCTGACGCGCTCTGCCTCGCAGCCTGATGGCCAAAATCGAGCTTAGCTCGGGCTTGAGCGGAGTCCAGAGCCAGAGCATCTGGCCTTGCTTCCTGCCTCAACCTGGCGGCGCGGTCCGCGACAGCGCCGGCAGTTCCGCCATCCGCTCGAACCAGGCGAAAAGCTGCGGCCGGCCCTCGCGCCAGGCATCATCGGCAAACCGCAGGTCGAGGTAACCAAGCGCGCAGGCGAGCGTCAGCGTGCCGATATCGGGGCGCGTCGCGGGCAGGTCGGCCTCCAGCTGGTCCAGGCAGCGAGCGACGATTTCGCGCTGCCTGGCGATGAAGGTGGTGCGTGCGGCATCGGGCGGGCGTCGGCTCTCCAGCAGACGCGCGACCGACGCGTCCATCATTCCGTCGCCGGTGGCCTGCAGCTTGAGCGCCCGCCAGCGCAACGCGCCCTTTGCCGGGAACAGCGGGATGTCGTCGGCGATCTCGTCGAAGTACTCGCAGATGACCGGGCTGTCGAACAGCGCCAGGCCGTCATCGGTGACCAGGCAGGGCACCTTGGACAGCGGGTTGTCGCCGACCAGCGCCGCGGGCGAGGCGTGCGCGTCGGTGGCCACAAGGGTGATCTGACCGTCGAGGCCATGCATGATCGCGCAGGCCATGACCTTGCGCACGAACGGGCTGGTCGGCAAGTGATACAGCTTCATCGGAACCGGTCCTTGGCCTGGCGTCTGGCACCCAGTGTTGCCGCGTCCGGCGCGCGGAGGAAGGGGTTTGCAGCGCGTTCCCCGCCCAGCGTACTGGGCACCGTGGGTTCGCCCCTGGCGCGCAGGCGTGCGACCTCAACAGCGCGGGCGCGCAGGGCCGCGTTGTCCGGCTCCACCGTCAAGGCGAAACGGGCATTGGCCTCGGTATACTCGTGGCCGCAGCAGACCAGGGTCGAGTCCGGCAGGTCGTCGAACCGGTGCAGGCTGGCGAACATGTCGGCTGCCGTGCCCTCCAGCAGCCGACCGCACCCAAGCGAGAACAGCGTGTCGGCGCAGAGCAGCACCGGGCCCTCGGGAAAGAACACGCTGATGTGGCCGATTGTGTGGCCCGACGTCTCGATCACCTGGCCGCGCGTCTGCCCGAGCGGCAGGGTGTCGTCGCCGGAAAGCCGGATATCGAGCCGCGGCAGGCGGTGAGCGTCGGCCGCGGCGCCGGCCACCGGGGCAGGATGGCGGGCGCGGACCGCGTCGGTGGCGGCGGTGTGGTCCGCGTGGTGGTGGGTGAGCAGGATCAGGTCGAGCCGTCCGGCACGCGCGATGGCATCGAGGCAGGGAGCGGCTTCGGCGGGGTCGACGATGGCCACGGCGCCGGTCACGCCGTCACGCAGCAGCCACGCGTAGTTGTCGGAGAGGAGCGGGATGCGCTCGGCAGTCAGGGTCATGCGGGCTCCTCGCGGGCAGGCGACGGGTCTGGGGCGTGATCGCTTCGAATAGCGGCAATCACATTCTAAGTATCTGTTTTGGCCAGCATGTTCATTGCCTCAGGTGAAGCCACTTTTGGCGGTAACCGTGCTCTAGCACCACAGGGCTTGGGGTGACACCCAAGGCAGGCGAAGGTCATGGCTTGTCCACCACCAGTGACGCAACTCCCTCACAATCCCCCAGGGAGCCCCGCAAGGGCCTCCCTGAACCCGGCCATCGCTCGCACCGCGTCTGGCGTCACGCCCTGCGCACGCAGGCCCGCGATCGTTGGCGCGCCCCGGCGCTTTGACAGCCGCCGTCCCAGATTGTCGCGCAGCAGCGGGTGGTGGGCGTAGGCCGGCTCAGGCCAGCCCATCAGTACCTGCAGCAGCCGGTGCAGTTCGCTTGCCGGGCGCAGGTCCTCGGCGCGGGTGACCAGGGTGACGCCCTGCAGCGCGTCGTCATGGGTGACGCAGAGGTGATACGAGGCCGGAACGTCGCGCCGGCCCAGCACCACGTCGCCGAACCGGCCCGGGTCACAGGGCAGCGTGCAGGCAGCTCCGTCACTCAGCTCGGTGCGGGTGAGCGGATCGGCCAGGCTGTGCAGGGCGACGGCCATGTCGAGGCGCCAGGCATGCGGCTCGCCCTGCGCCACCCGGTCGCGCCGCTCTGCGGGATCGAGCCGGCGACAGGTGCCAGGATAGACCGGCTCCGCCGCGTGCGGCGCATGCAGGTCCGCGCCGCCGCCCGGGTCCAGGTCAGCCAGGACCTCTGGTGCGGCCAAGCCGGCTTGCCGCGATCCGCCGGCAGCGTCGGAATGTCCGGCACGGGATGTAGCCGGTGCCGCGATCGTGCGGGAGATGGCCGCGCGAGCGACGGCCGCGCGGGTGCAAAAGCACGCATACAGCAAGCCGCGGTCTGCGAGCCGGTCCAGCACGCCGCGGTACTCGGACAGATGCCTGGATTGCCGCCGCACCGGGCAGGGCCAGGCGAGGCCCAGCCAGGCAAGGTCGGCCTTGATCGCGGTCACGTGCTCCGGGCGGCAGCGGACCGGGTCAAGGTCCTCGATGCGCAAGAGGAACCGCCCGTTCGGACCGGCCAGCTGTTGCGCGAACAGGGCGGCATGCACGTGGCCCAGATGCAGGGCGCCGGTCGGACTGGGGGCGAAGCGGGTGGTGGGCATGCCGACATCATGCCACGTGCGGCCCGCTAGAGCGCCGCCTGTCCTGCATGCCCGGCCGCCGCAACCCTCCGCGCCCCGAACGACAGTCGCGCCGTATTGGCAAGCGTCGCGTGCAGCATGCGCGAGGAAACAGGTCTAGCAGACTGACCGCGCAGGGCTTTGCCGCCAGGCCGCCGTGACCACCGGAAAACCGCTTGCGCCAGCGCTGTTGTTCTCTAAAGGTTCTGGCCCTGGAGGAGCGATGCTGGAACACGATCATGCCGGTCCCGAGCCAAGGCTGGAGGCGCTGCGCGCCACCGTGGCCCGGCTGGAGCGACGCCGGACCCAGGAGCGGAGCCAGGACTGGCGCCACGGCCGGAGCCAGAACCAGGGAAACGGTGCCTGCCCGGGCTTGCGCTTCGGCATCGCCGCGATCAACGACCACCTGCCCGCGGGCGGGCTGGACTGCGCCGGCCTGCACGAGCTGTCGGGAACCGGCCCGGACACCGAGCACGGCGCGACGCCGGCGCTGCTGGTGGCCGGGCTGCTGGCGCGCCACCCGGGCCAGGTGCTGTGGGCGAGCGAGCGACGCGACGTGTTCGCGCCGGCGCTCGCCGCGGTCGGGCTGCACCCAAACCGGATCATGTTCGTCGAGGCCGGGCGCAGCGTGCTCGCGGTTCTGGAGGAGGGGCTGCGCCACGCCGGCCCGGACCACCCCGGTCATGCCGGCCTCACCGGGGTGGTGGGGGAGCTGTCCGGGCCGCTCGGGCTGACGGCGTCGCGTCGGCTGCAGCTGGGCGCGGAGGCGGCAGGGGTGGCGGCCTTCGTGCTGCGCCGCTCGCACCGTCACGACGACCCGGCGCTGTCCGCGCCCTCGGCCGCAACCACGCGCTGGAGGATCGCCACCCTGCCCGCGGCACCGCCGCGGCCGGGAGCGCCCGATCTGCGGGGCGTGGGCCGGGCGCGCTGGCGGCTCGACCTGCTGCACTGCCGGGGCGGGATGCCGTCGAGCTGGATCCTGGAGGCCTGCTATACGCAGAATTGTCTCGCTCTGGCTGCCGAGCTTCGCCACCGACCGACTGCGGCACCGGGCGACCCCTGGCCTGCCAGCGGATGGCCCGGACCCGCAGACCGTGCCGGCAGAACAGGAACCGGACGCGCCGCTGGTGCTGTGGCGGCATGACGGGCGCCGCCAGGTGGTGGCGTCGGCAAATCCTGCGGCGCACCGCCTCGGGCTGAGCCCGGACACCGCGCTGGCACAGGCGAGGGCGATGGTGCCTGGGCTCGCGATGCGCCCGGCCGAACCGCAGGCGGACCGCGCGGCGCTGCACCGGCTCGCCCTGTGGTGCCTGCGCTATGCCCCAATCTGCGCGCCGGACCCGCCGGACGGGATCTGGATCGACATCACCGGCTGCGCGCACCGTTGGCCGGGCGTCACCAGACTGCGCCGCGCAGGCCCCGCAGCAGCCCCTCAGGATACGGTTCCGCAGCAAGCGGGCCTGCAGGAAGCGGCCCTGCTGGACGACCTGGCGGCGCGGCTGCGTGCCGGCGGATTCACGGCCTGCGCAGCGGCCGCGGACACGCCTGGGGCGGCGCACGCGCTGGCCCGCCATGCGCCCGGCCCGCTCACCATCGCACCGCCCGGCACGACGCGCGCGGCCCTGGCGGGCTCCCGGTGGCAGCGCTGCGGCTCGATCCGGAGATGGCGGCGGCGCTGGCGAGGCTCGGGCTGTGCAGGGTGGGCCAGCTCGCCGAGGCACCGCGCGCGCTGCTCGCATGCCGGTTCGGCGCTATCCTGTCCAACCGGCTCGACCAGGCGCTCGGCTTGGCTGCGGAGCCGACCGTGCCGCTGCTGCCGGCCGAGACCATCGCCCACCGCTTCGCCTTCGAGGAGCCGATGCTCGACCCCGCCGCGTCCGCCGCGGTGATCGCTCGACTGAGTGCTGTGGTATGCGCTGTGCTGGAGCGCCACGGCCTCGGCGCGCGGCAGCTCGACCTGCTGTTCGAGCGAGTCGACGGCTCGGCGCAGGCAGTGCGGATCAGCACGGTGCGGCCCTCGCGCGACGCGGCGCACCTCGCGCGCCTGCTTACCGAGCGGCTGGAGGGCGTCGATCTCGGCCAGGGCGTCGAGGCGATGCGGCTTGGCGTCGGGCAGGCCGAACCAATGCCCGCGTCCCAGCTCGCAACCGACGGCAGCGCCGCCGCGCAGGACCCGCTGACCGTCCTGGTGGACCGGCTGGAGAACCGGCTCGGTCGCGGTCGGGTCTATCGCGCCGTCCCGGTCGAGAGCGACGTGCCAGAGCACTCGGTGCGCAGGGTACCCGCGCTGTCACTGCCCTCAGGGCTGACCTGGCCGCGCCTGCCCCGGCCGGTTCGCCTGCTCGACCCGCCGCAGCCGGTGCAGGCGCTGTCGATGCTGCCCGACCAGCCGCCGGCGGCGTTCACCTGGCGTCGGGTGCGCCACCGCGTGCGCCACTCCGACGGGCCGGAACGCATCGCCGGAGAATGGTGGCATCTCGAGGCGGAAATGCGGGCGGTGCGCGACTACTGGCGGGTCAAGGACGAGGCGGGCCGGCGGTTCTGGCTGTTCCGGGCGGGCGACGGGCAGGACGCGGCCACCGGCGACCTGCGCTGGTTCCTGCACGGGCTGTTTTGAGGCGCGCAAGCAAGTCTGGGCTTTCCCTCCGCCCGCATTCCAACAACCCAAGCGGGTTGTCGGAACCTTGAGCGGACTACGTCCAGACCCGCCAAAGGCCTGAGGCCTCTGGCGGAGTCCAGAGGCAGAGCCTCTGGCCTTGCTTGCCTAAATCGGTCACGCACGCTCAAGCCTGCTGTTACAAGGCGGAAACCCGCTGAAGCCTGAGGCCCAGACTTGCACATGGACGACCTGCACACGGGCACGGTTGCCTGCTTCCGGTCCGACAGGGCCCACTGCCGCCTCAAGGAGGGTTTGCCCGATGACCGGACCACGGCGCAGCTGGCTGTTCACCCCGGCGACCCGCCCGGAGCGCTTCGACCGGGCCGCCGAAGCCGGCGCCGACGTGCTGATCCTTGATCTGGAGGACTCGGTGGCGCCCACCGACAAGCGGCGCGCACGCGACAACGCGCTGGCCGCGCTGTCGCAGCCGGCGTCGCTGGCACGGGCGCTGCGCATCAACGCCCTGGGCACGCAGGCGGGGCTCGCCGACCTGCTGGCGCTGCTGCAGTCGGACGCGCGGCCGGACATCCTTATCCTGCCCAAGGCGGACTCGCCGACTCTGGTGCGCCTGCTCGACCAGCTGCTGCGGGAAGCCGACTGGGAAACGCGGCTGGCGGCCCAGGTGGAGAGCGCCGCGGCGCTGCTGGCGGTGCGCGAGATCGCCCAGGCCACCCCGAGACTGGAGGCGCTGATCCTGGGCGCCGCCGACCTCGCGGCCGACCTGGGCGCCGCCGCGGAGTGGGAGCCGCTGCTGCACGCACGCTCGCGCATGGTGCTGGCCTGCGCACTGGCCGGCATCCGCGCGATCGACACGCCGTTCTTCAGGCCGGCCGATGCCGAGGGCCTGCGCGACGAGACGGCACGCGCGGTGGCGCTGGGCTTCGCGGGCAAGGCGGCGATCCACCCCGCACAAGTCGGGCCGATCAATGCGGCGCTGACACCCTCGCCTGTTGCGGTGGCCGAGGCGCGGGCGGTGCTGGAGGAGAACCGCAAGGGCGTAGGGATGGTCGCGGGCTCGATGGTGGACGAAGCGACGGCCAGGCTGGCGCGGCGGGTGCTGGCGGCGGCGGGAGAGAAGTAAGGCCGCGGGACTATACCGGGGACAGGTTGCCCGCATCCGCTCGAAAAGCGCCGCGACACGATGCCCGCCTTGCCTGCTCGCCCCGAGCCCAGACCCAGCACATCCCCAGCAGCGCCGGCGCCACCAGCCCGCCGACCGGCACGTGACGGTCGCCTAGCGCCAGGGCTGCGGCCGGCAGCAGCCAGCAGGCGACCATCACGCTCGCCGACCAGGGTGGAAAGCCTTCCTTGCGGCCGTGGCGCACCAGCCAGCACAGCGCGGCCAGCGCGAACATCAGGTCGTAGAACAGCGACATCGGTGCCGCGACCATCGCTCCGGCCAGCAGCGCCGCGGCACGCAGTGGCAGGGCCGCGCCACGGCGCCACAGCAGAGCCACGACCGTGGCCGAGACGGCGAGCGCCACGGCCTGCAGCAACGCTGCGGCGGCGTGCGAGCCGCCAGCCGCACGCAGCGCCCCGTAGGGACTGACCATGGCGCCGAAGCGGCCGACCAGCCCGGCCTGCAGGTCCGGCTGGCAGGCGGCGAAATAGCCGAGATAGGCGGGCCAGATACCGGTGCCGAACACCAGCGTGGCGCCGGCGCACAGCGCGAATGTGCCGAGAGTGGCGGCAGCGAAGGCACGCCAGTATCCGCCAGCCGCGAAGGCGAGCGGGATGAGCAGTGCGTAGTGCGGCTTGCATGCGAGTCCCGCAGCCAGAAGCCCGGCCAACACCGGATGCCGTTCCAGCAGCAGCAGTGCCCACGTGAACAGACCCGCCGTCAGGAACGCGTTCTGTCCCAGCAACAGCACCCAGGGCAGCGCAGGAAATGCTAGCAACGGGACCAGGCAGCGCCGCCACGGCAGGTCCAGGGTCGCGCGCAGCGCCGCGAGGCAGCCGAGCAGGCTCGCCGCCTGGAACGCCAGGAACGCGGCCACCCAAGGCAGCTGTCCCAGCAGCGCGCAGACCAGCAGGAACGGCGGCGGATAGAGGAAGTATTGGTACTCGATCCCCTTGCCCAGCACCGCCTGCTCGGCGGCGAAATGCGCCTCCCGGCTGTAGGCCAGCACCGCTTGGCCCTGGTCGGCGAGCCGCCCGGCGGCATAGAAGCTGACGAAGTCCATCGAGACCGGATGGTCGAGCGGCGCGATCCAGCCATGCGTGCCTGCCAGCAACACCGCGAACACCACCACCTGCAGCACCAGCGCGGTCGCCATCCAGCGACGCACGACGGCGCTGCCACACCAGCCGCTGCCTGCGGCATGGCGCAGCAAGGCGCGCGCCGGCCCTGCTGCGCCATGCGACCGGGCGAGACAGGATGCTATACGCATGGCTTGGTCCTGTGCGGCCAGTCCGCCGGGCGCGGACACCGGGCTGCCGCAGCAGCATGGCCGCAAATCCTTGCCGAACAGTTAGGCCCGCGTGACGGGGGGGGGCTCGCGGCGGCGCCCATCCTGCGCGATGCTGGCGCGGCTCCTGGAGGCCGGGCCATAATATTCTTCACCGCCGATACGCATTTCAGCCATGGCGGCGCGCTGGGGCTATACCGGCGTCCGTTTGCCAGCGTGGCCGAAATGGATGCGGCAATGGAGCAGCGTTGGAACGCGACCGTTGGTCCGGACGACGAGGTCTGGCACCTGGGCGACGTCGCCCTCGGCCCCCGGTCGCCAGCCTCCGCCGCTGCCTTCGCCATGCGCCTCGTCGAACGGCTGTCCCGGCTGCACGGCCGCAAGCACCTGGTTGCAGGCAACAACGACCCGGCCGGCGTCAGGTCCTGGACGGGTTGGGCCAGCGTGCAGGACTACGCGGAGATCGCTACCGACGGCGTGCTGCTGGTGCTGTGCCACTACGCGCTGCGCTCGTGGAACGGCATGCGGCGCGGCGCGCTCAACCTGCACGGACACAGCCATGGTCAGCTCGCCCCGCTGCCGCGGCAGTTCGACGTCGGGGTGGACGTCCGTGCCTTCCGCCCGGTAACGCTGCACGGGCTGCGCCCATCCTCCGCGCGCCGGAACTGTGGTCCGCACGCCCGGCCTTCGGCGGCCCGGAGTCGCTTGCCAGAACCGTAGGCCAATCGCTATGGTCCGCTCCCGAGTGGTATAAGGTGCCTCTGCGCCAGCATGGTCTTGTGCCTGCGTGTGGCTGATGCGGCACGTCCCCAACAAGGTCGCCGGACGACCGGTGCTCCGACCGCAGCTTATGACGGGACGTGATAGATCGACGCCCAGACAGCTTTTCCGACGATGATCAGCGCGGCGGCGGCACAGGAGATGCACCGCCAGCACGATCTGATTTCGGGCTTCGGCCTGTTCGCGATCCGCGAGGACGTACCCAGCCGCATCCTTGACCAGGCCTGCCGGGTGGCCGCCGAAGGCCTCGGCACCAGGCTCGCCAAGGTGCTGCTGTTCCAGCCCGACTGCGGCGATTTCCTGGTGTGCTCCGGCGTCGGCTGGCGCGCCGGCACCGTCGGTCACGCCCGGCTCGACGGCACCGACAGCCCAGCCGCGATTGCATTCGCAGCCGGCATCCCGGTTCTGTCCAATGACGCAGTGCATGATCCGCGGTTCCGGATGCCGGAATTGCTTGCCGAGCACGGGGTGCGAAGCGCGCTCAACGTGCCTATCGGGTTGGAGCGCAAGCTGGGCGTGCTGGAGGTCGACGCAACCGAGCGGGCCGCATTCACCGACGCCGACACCGCTTTCCTGCGCGCTCTGGCGGTGACGCTGACGGTGGCGCTAGAAAAGCAGGAACGTGTGGCCGCACTCGCGCGCAGTGAGGAGCGGGTGCGCACCCTGCTGGAGGCCAGCCCGGACTGCGTGAAAGTGCTTAGCCGTGACGGGCTGCTGCGCTCGATCAACGCGAACGGCCTGCAGCTGCTTGATCGCTGCGACTTCGCGCCGCTGCAGGACACGCCGTGGACCGGGCTGTGGCCGGCCGAGGAAGTTCCTAAGGTGGAGGCGGCGCTCGTGGCCGCCGCGGCGGGCGGCACCGGCCGGTTCGAGGCCTATACGCTGAATGCCGACGGCGAGCCGAGTTGGTGGGATGTCGTGGTGTCGCCGTTGCGCGACGCGGGCGACGCCGATGAGCTCGTGGCAATCTCGCGCGACGTCACCGACCGGGTACTGGCGATCCGCGCGAAGGACGACATGCTGCGCGACAAGGATCTGCTGATTGTCGAGATCCACCACAGGGTGAAGAACAGCTTGCAGCTGGTGCAAAATCTGCTGGCGCTTCAGGCCCGCGCTTCCGGCGAGGAGGCCTCGCGGCACCTGACCGAAAGCGCCACCCGGGTGCGCACCATCTCCGCGATCCACGACCGGCTGTACAAGGCGGGCGGCTCGCTCGACGTGCAAGTCGACCTCTATCTGGAGGGGCTGGTTGACGACCTGCGCACCGGCCTTGCCTCTGCGGTGGAGGGCCGGCGCATCCTGCTGGAGGCGGCGGCGGTGATCTGGCCCGCGATCAGCATGCCCACCCTCGGCCTGGTGCTGACCGAGCTGGTCACCAATTCACTCAAGTACGGTATGGGCGACGTCCGCATCCGCTTTGTCCAGGATGCCGACGGCGCCGCCTCGCTGGTGGTCGAGGATGACGGCCTGCTGCCCGAGGATTTCGACCCGCAAAAAGGTGCCGGCCTGGGGATGCGCCTTGTCTCCGGCCTGCTGCGCGGCCCGGCATCCGGCCTGACCCTTGACCGCAGCCGCGGCACCGCCTGCTTCATCGCCCGCCTGCCGAAACACCGCGCGATCACCTGACAGCCGCAGTCCTACTCCTCGACGCCCCGCTTTGGCGATGTCGGTTCCGCGTAACGAAAGGCGTGGTCAGGCGCGGTCCTGTCGACGCCGCCCGCGTCCAATTCGTCGAGGGCACAACCCGGCTGGCGTACCCTCGGCGTGTGGCGGGGCCGGGATAGAGGCCTGACCTTCCTTCAGCCCTTCAGATCCGCCGGCACTTGACCGCCGTTCTCGGCGAGCTTTTGCATGACCGCCTTGTGCAGCCACGTGTTCATTGTGGCCGCATCTCCGAAATCGCCGCCATAGTGTAGCTCGCCCGCCAGTTCCTTGCGCGCCGACAGGCTGCTGTCGAGCCCGAGCAGCTTCATCAAGTCCACAATCGAGGTGCGCCAGTTCAGCGGCTCTCCCCCCTTGCGCCGCCTTTGCGCCCAGCACCGCCGCTACGTCCACACCCTGGACTCCGCCGGGGCTCCGGATCCCGGCAGGGCTTGGCGGTTGCGCCACGGGCGTCAGGATGCCGGAAACGGGGACGTCGGCGGCACCAGCCGAGGGCGCCGCGTCGGCCGGCGCCGGCTGAGCACCGAAGATCGCCGACATGATGGAACCAAAGATGCTCATGGTGTGTCCTGATGGAAATCCCGGCCCGACAACGGACCGCCTGTCGGCAAGTTCGCGGGACCGCGCCCAGCAACACGCGCGTTCGGCGATCGGGCGTAGCCGGAAGTCTCGGCAGTGTGGCGCACGCTGGTCAAAGCCACGCAGGGCGACGCACCGCTCTGAGTCGTGTCCTGGGGCGTGGTGTAGGAGGTTGCTGAGGGATCAGCAGCCATC